>DATJFV010000020.1:0-109028 GCA_035495435.1 Pseudolysinimonas sp. | reverse complement strand
GGCCATGCGCCGCAGCGGCTGGCGGATGGTGGTGAGCCGCGGGCTCACCCATTTCGCGAGCGGGATGTCGTCGTAGCCGACGAGCGACAGGTCGTCGGGCACGCGCAGACCGAGCTCGCGCACCGCTTCCATGACGCCGAGCGCCTGCAGGTCGCTGCCGGCGAAGATGGCGGTGGGGCGGTCGGGTTGCGAGAGCAGCTCGCGCCCGTGCTGCAGCCCTCCCGAGGTGTGGAAGTCGCCGAACCGGATCCAGTCGGAGCGGATGTCGAGTCCGGCAGCGGTCATCGCCGACCGGAACCCGTCGATCCGCGCGTGCGAGCACATCATGTCGGTCGGGCCGGTGATCGCGGCGATCCGGCGGTGCCCGAGCTCGATCAGGTGCCGGGTGGCCATCAGACCGCCCGACCAGTTCGCCGACCCGACCGACGGCACGTCGGGGGAGGGGTCGCCCGCGGGGTCGATGATGACGAAGGGGATGAGCCGTGAGCGCAGCGCGGCCCGGTATTCGGCGGGGAGGTCGGAGAACACCAGGACCACCCCGACGGGCCGGCGGCGCAGCACCCCTTCGACCCAGTCGGCGGCGGGGGAGTGCCGGTCTCCGCTCTGGGTGAGCACGACACTCAGCCCGTGTTCGGCGGCGATGTCTTCGACGCCGCGGATGATCTCCATCGACCAGGCTGCGTCGAGCTCGTGGAAGACCAGTTCGACGAGTCGGGTGGGGCTGGCGGCCGCGGTGCCCCGGCGCAGGTAGCCCTGTTGCTCGAGCAGGGCCTCGACGCGGGAACGCGTCGCCGTGGACACGTCCGGTCGCCCGTTCAGCACCTTCGAGATGGTGGAGAGCGAGACGCCGGCGTCCTCGGCGATGCGGGCCAGGGTGACGCGTTCGGGCGCGGAGTTTCGGGGCATGGCTCGAAACTATCGGTCGTATCTGGATGCTGTCCAGCGCGCCGCGCGAACATGGCCGCGCTCCCATGGGATCTTTTGTTGCTCTTGACACCAAATGACGAACCTGCGAACATCGGCCCACCCAATACATTTCGACTCCGATGTCGAAACTTTCGAGAGGTGTTCGATGATGAACAGACGCAGCAAGCTCGTCGCGGTCAGTGCGGCCGTGACGCTCGCGGTCGGTGCCCTCGCCGGCTGCTCGGGATCCCAGGGCGGCGGCGACGGCAAGGTCACCATCACCTGGTGGCACAACGGCACCGCCGACCCCCTGCTCTCGCTCTGGGACGGCGTCGCACGTGACTTCGAGAAGAGCCACCCCAACGTGACCGTCAAGGTCGAGGCGTACCAGAACGAAGAACTGCAGCGCACCCTGATCCCCAACGCGCTGCGCTCCGGCAGCGGCGTCGACCTCTACCAGCAGTGGGGAGCCGGCGAGCTGGCGTCCCAGGTCGAGGCCGGATACGTGATGGACATCACCGATGACGTGACGGACGAGCTCGATGCCATCGGTGGCACCGCAGCACCCTGGCAGTACCAGGGCAAGACCTACGGGCTGCCGTTCCAGTTCGGCATCGAAGGCTTCTGGTACAACAAGGATCTCTTCGCACAGGCCGGCATCGACACCCCGCCGACGACGCTCGACGAGCTCTACGGCGACATCGACAAGCTGAAGACCGCCGGCATCACCCCGATCGCGGTCGGCGCGGGCGACAAGTGGCCGGCGGCGCACTACTGGTACAACTTCGCGCTGAAGTCGTGCTCGCCCGCGGTGCTGCAGAAGGCGCAGTCCGACTACGACTTCTCCGACGGCTGCTTCGTCAAGGCCGGCGAACTGCTGCAGCAGTTCATCGACTCGAAGCCCTTCAACGACGGCTACCTGGCCACCAGCGCGCAGCAGGGTGCGGGCAGTTCGGCCGGTCTGCTGGCCACCGGCAAGGCCGCCATGGAACTCATGGGTCACTGGGATCCGGGTGTGATGGGCGGCATCCTCGCCGACGAGAACGGCGGCGAGGCGAAAGCGCCCGACTTCCTCGGCTGGTTCAACTTCCCCGGAATCGAGGGAGCGCAGGGCGACCCGACGGCGGCCCTCGGCGGCGGCGACGGCTTCTCCTGTGCCGCCTGGGCGCCCAAGGAGTGCGTCGAACTGCTGAAGTACATCGACAGCGTCGAGGTGCAGAGCAAGTTCGGCGAGTCGGGTGCCGGCCTGCCGGTCGTGAAGGGCTCGGAGAGCAGCATCGCCGACCCCAACCTGCAGCAGGTGCTCGCCGGTCTGCACAGCGCCTCCTACGTGCAGCTCTGGCTCGACACCGCCTACGGCCCCACGGTCGGCGGTGCGATGAACGACGGCATCGTCGCCCTCTTCGGAGGCAAGGGAACGCCGGACGACATCGTGAAGTCGATGGAAGACGCGGCTGCGACCCTCTGAGTCATGACCGCTGCACCCCTCACCCGGCCCCTGCGTCGTTCGCGGCGCAGGGGCCGGGCCCTGATCATCGGGTTCCTGGCACCCGCACTCGTCGTCTATCTGACGTTCGTGCTGCTGCCGGTGGGCCTCGCCGCCGTCTACAGCTTCTTCAACTGGAACGGGCTGAGCGCCCTCGACCGGTTCATCGGCTTCGACAACTACGCGCGTGCGCTCGCCGACCCGGTGTTCCAGGGAGCCATCGGTCACAACCTGGCGATCGTCGGGCTCTCGCTGCTCATCCAGGGGCCGATCGCCATCGGGGTCGCCCTGTTGCTGAACCGTCCGCTGCGGGGCCGCACCATCATCCGGCTGCTGATCTTCGTGCCCTACGTGCTCAGCGAGGTGATCGCGGGTCTGGCCTGGAAGCTGCTGCTGCAGCCCGACGGGCCGGTCGACGGGGTGCTGCAGGGCATGGGCCTCGGCGGCGTGGTGCAGCTCTGGCTCGCCGACCAGAACGTGGTCTTCTGGACGCTGTTCTTCGTGCTCTGCTGGAAATACCTGGGCTTCGCGATCATCCTGTTCCTCGCCGGGCTGCAGGGCGTGCCCGACGAGTTGTCCGAGGCGGCTCAGATCGACGGAGCCACCTGGTGGCAGACCCAGCGGCACATCACCATTCCGCTGCTCGGCCCCACCATCCGCATCTGGGCGTTCCTGTCGATCATCGGCTCACTGCAGCTGTTCGACATGGTGTGGATCCTCACCGGCGGCGGACCGGTGAACGCGACGACCACGATGGCGACCTACATGGTGCAGTACGGCTTCCAGCGCTCGCAGTTGGGGTACGGCAGCGCCGTCGCGGTGATCCTGTTCATCGTTTCGCTGATCTTCGCGCTGCTGTACCAGCGCTTCATCCTGCGCCGCGACTTCGGCGCCTCGCTCACCCGGGGTGTCTCGTGAGGCGCCTCAGCCAGCCCGCGGTCTACTTCGTCGCCCTGCTCGCGGTGGCGGTGACGATCGCGCCGGTGATCTATGTCGTGATCGGCGGGTTCCGCACCACCGCGCAGATCAACGCCGACCCGGCCGGGTTCCCCGACCCGTGGGTGTGGGACAAGTACGGCCAGGTGCTCGGATCGCCCGCGTTCTGGCAGCAGGCGCTGAACAGCTCGATCGTGGCGCTCGTCACGACCGCCGGCGTCGTGATGCTCGGCGTGATGGCGGCGTTCGTGATCGCGCGCTACAGCTTCCGCGGGCGCGAGGCGGTCTTCTCGCTGTTCACCGCCGGGCTGCTGTTCCCGCTGTCGGTGGCGATCGTGCCGCTGTTCGTGATGCTCAAGAACCTGGGACTGCTCAGCACGTTGGCCGGGGTGGCGATCCCGCAGATCGCCTTCCAGCTGCCGACGACGATCATCATCCTGGTGCCGTTCCTGCGCGGCATCCCGGCCGAGCTGGAGGACGCCGCGATGATCGACGGCGCCAGCCGCCTCGGCTTCTTCTGGCGCATCCTGCTGCCGTTGTCCGGCCCGGGACTCGTCACCGTCGGCGTGCTCGCCTTCGTGGCGAGCTGGAACGCGTACCTGCTGCCGCTGCTGATCCTCGGCAACCCCAAGACCGCGACGCTGCCGCTCGGGGTGCAGTACTTCGCGACGGCGTACTCGCAAGACACCGCGGCCGTGCTGGCGTTCACGAGCATCGCCGCCCTGCCGGCGATCCTGTTCTTCACGATCGCGCAGCGTCGCATCGTCGGTGGTCTCACCGGGGCGGTGAAGGGCTGATGGGGGCACCGGATGCCGTGGCCGGCCTGATCGCGCGGCTCACCCTCGAGGAGAAGATCGCGCAGCTCTACGGGGTGTGGGTGGGCGCATCGGGCGAGGGCGGCGAGGTCGCCCCGCACCAGAACGACTTCGTCGACGAGAACGCCGACCTCGACCACCTGCTTCCGCGCGGGCTCGGGCAGCTGACGCGCCCGTTCGGCACCGCGCCGGTGGATCCGGCGCTCGGGGCGCTGTCGCTGGCGCGCACCCAGCAGCGGATCATCGCGGAGGGCACCCACGGCATCCCGGCGCTCGCTCACGAGGAGTGCCTGGCCGGCTTCGCCGCCTGGGGCGCGACCGCCTACCCGGTGCCGGTGTCGTGGGGCGCCACCTTCGACCCGCACCTGATCGAGCGGATGGCGGCGCGCATCGGTGCCGATATGGCCTCGGTGGGGGTGCATCAGGGGCTGGCTCCGGTGCTCGATGTGGTGCGCGATGCGCGGTGGGGCCGCGTGGAGGAGACCATCGGCGAGGACCCGTACCTGGTGGGCACGATCGGCGCCGCCTATGTGCGGGGGCTCGAGTCGGCCGGGATCGTGGCGACGCTGAAGCATTTCGTCGGCTACTCGGCGTCGCGTGGTGGACGCAACCTGGCGCCGGTGTCTGCCGGGCCGCGCGAGGTGGCGGATGTGCTGCTGCCTCCGTTCGAGCACGCGCTGCGCGACGGCGGAGCACGGTCGGTGATGAACGCGTACACCGACACCGACGGTATTCCGGCGGCGGCGGATGCGGCGCTGCTGACCGGGTTGCTGCGCGACACCTGGGGTTTCACCGGAACCGTCGTGGCCGACTACTTCGCGATCGCGTTCCTGAAGATGTTGCACGGTGTCGCCGGCAGCTGGGGCGAGGCGGCTGCGCTGGCCCTGCAGGCGGGGATCGATGTCGAGCTGCCCACCGTGCACACCTTCGGCGAGCCGCTGCTGGCCGCGGTGCGCGACGGTCTGGTCGACGAAGCGCTGCTCGACCGCGCGCTGACGCGGGTGCTGCGGCAGAAGCACGAGCTCGGGCTGCTGGACCCGATGTGGGACCCGGTGCCGCCGGTGCTGCGCGGCGCCGATCTCGACCAGCCCGAGGCGCTGCGCGGCACCGTCGACCTCGATCCGCCGCAGAATCGCAGCTTGGCTCGCGAGATCGCCGAGCAGGCGGTCGTGCTGGTCGCGAACGACGGCCTGCTGCCGCTGACGGCACCCGGTCGGGTCGCGGTGATCGGGCCGAACGCCGACACCTGGGCGGCACTGCTGGGGTGCTACTCGTTCCCGGCGCATATCGGGGTGCACCATCCGGAGGCGGGGCTCGGCATCGAGCTGCCCACGCTGCTGCAGGCGGTGCGGGCCGAGTTCCCCGAAGCAGAGGTGGTGCACGCCGCCGGAACCTCGATCGACGGGGGCGAGACCGACGGCATCGCCGATGCGGTGGCGCTCGCCGCCGACAGCGATGTCGTCGTGCTGGCTCTCGGCGATCGTGCGGGGCTGTTCGGTCGCGGCACCAGTGGCGAGGGGTGCGATGTCGCGTCGCTGGACCTGCCGGGTGCGCAGCAGCAGCTGCTCGATGCCCTGCTCGATGCGGCCACCCCGACGGTGCTGGTGCTGCTGTCGGGTCGGCCGTACGCACTCGGGCGCGCGGTGACGGAGGCGGCCGCGATCGTGCAGACCTTCTTCCCCGGCGAGGAGGGTGCTGCGGCGATCGCCCGGGTGCTGAGCGGTGCGGTGAACCCGTCGGGACGGCTTCCGGTGAGCATCCCCCGCTCACCGGGGGCTCAGCCCTCGACCTATCTGGTCGCCCCCCTCGGGCAGTCCAGCACGGTGTCGAGCATCGACCCCGGGGCCGCCTACCCGTTCGGTCACGGGCTCAGCTACACCGCTTTCGAGTGGTCCGACCTGTCCGCGACGACCCTGCAGTTCGCGACCGACGGCACGGCCGAACTGTCGCTCACCGTGCGCAATGCGGGTGATCGTGCGGGGGCGGATGTCGTGCAGCTCTATCTGCACGACCCGCTGGCGTCCGTGGTGCGTCCGGTGCAGCGGCTGATCGGCTTCGCCAGGGTGCCCCTGGATGCCGGGGCCGCCGCGCGCCTGACCGTGCAGGTGCCGGCCGACCTCGCCTCGTTCACCGGGGTGGACCTGCAGCGCGTCGTCGAACCCGGCGAACTGGTTCTCGGTTTCGGTCGCTCGAGCGGTGACATCGCGCTCAGCCAGTCGGTGCAGCTCACCGGGCAGACCCGGATCGTCACCCACACGCGGGCCCTGCATCCGACCTGGCGGGTGGTTCCGATGGCGGGGTGACGCGCCGCGTACGCTGTTCCGGTGCCCCCTCGCGCCGACGACCGCCTCCTGCGTATCGAACGCTCCCCGCGCCGACTGGCCGCTGTCGCCGCCGGTGTCGCCCTCCTCCTCGCCGTCGGGCTCGGTCTGCTGGTGACCCTGCGCACCCTCAACCCCGAGGGTCTCGACGCCGAGTGGATGGAGGAGATCGTCGAGCACCGCTCCCCGTTCTGGGAGGTCCCGGCGCGCGTCTTCGACTTCATCGGCGGCGGCTGGTTCGCCGTGCTGGTGGTGCCGGTGGGCACCGCGGTCGCGTTCCTGATCGCGCGGCGCCCCTGGGCCGCGTCGGCGTTCATCCTCGGCTGCGCGGTGAGCTCGGGTCTGGTGCAGCTGCTGAAGGCGCTGTTCGGGCGTGCGCGTCCCGAGCAGATCCTGCTGCCGCTGGATTCGCCGTCGTTCCCGTCGGGGCACACCGCGAACGCCGCGACCCTCGTCGTGCTGCTGGCGCTTCTGCTGCGTCGCAGCTGGATCGCCGCCGCCGGTGCCGTCTATGTCGTGCTGATGGCCCTCAGCCGCACCTACCTCGGCGCTCACTGGGTCACCGACACGGTCGGTGGCATCCTGCTCGGCGCTGCGGTGGCGGTGCTCGTCTGGGCGTTGTTCGCCGCCAAGGTGAGCGACGAGCGACCACCGCGTCGGGTACGCGCCGAATAGGCTGACGCCCATGACGGAAGCTGAAGAGCAGGTCGCCGCCGCCAAGAAGGCTCTCGAAGACGCGCAGGCGGCCCTCGCCGCGGCCGAGTCGGCTGCGCAGCAGGCGCAGGCCGCCGCGCAGCAGCCGGCCACGGCATCCGCCGAGCCTGCAGCGCCGGTCGTCGGGCCACTCGGTGCGGACGCGGTGGCCGCCATCGAGGCCGGCTACGCCTTCGACGCCCCGGCTCTCGACATGGGCGCGCTCGTCAACGGTGAGGCGATCCCCGAGGCGCAGGTGCGCATCCCGATCGCGATGGTCAACCGCCACGGTCTCGTCGCCGGCGCCACCGGTACCGGCAAGACCAAGACCCTGCAGGTGCTGGCCGAGCAGCTGAGCGCTGCCGGGGTGCCGGTGTTCGCCGCCGACATCAAAGGCGACCTGTCGGGGATCGCGAGCCCCGGCAGCGGCAACGACAAGCTGCTGGCGCGCACCCGCAGCATCGGCCAGGACTGGACGCCGCAGGCCAGCCCCACCGAGTACTACTCGCTCGGCGGGATGGGGCAGGGCGTTCCGATCCGCGCGTCGGTGAAGACGTTCGGTCCCCTCATGCTCAGCAAGGTGCTGGGGCTCAACCAGACGCAGGAGTCCAGTCTCGGCCTGGTGTTCCACTACGCCGACAGCAAGGGTCTCGAGCTGATCACCCTGCAGGATCTGCGGGCGGTGCTCAACTACCTGGTGAGCGACGAGGGCAAGGCAGAGCTCACCGAGCTCGGCGGCCTGTCGAAGGCGACCGTCGGAGTGATCCTGCGCGAGTTGATCACGTTCGCCGATCAGGGTGCCGATGTGTTCTTCGGAACCCCCGAGATCGACGTGAACGACTTCTTTCGGGTGACCGGAGACCGCGGGGTGGTGAGCCTCCTCGGGGTGCGCAGTGTGCTCGGCAAGCCGGAACTGTTCTCCACCTTCCTCATGTGGCTCTTGTCTCGGCTCTACGAGACGCTGCCCGAGGTGGGCGACACCGACAAGCCGAAGCTGGTCTTCTTCTTCGATGAGGCGCACCTGCTGTTCAAGGATGCGTCGAAGGATTTCCAGGCGACGATCACCCAGGTGGTGCGTCTCATCCGGTCGCGCGGGGTCGGCATCTTCTTCGTCACCCAGACGCCGAAGGACGTCCCGGGTGATGTGCTGGCACAGCTCGGGTCACGGGTGCAGCACCAGCTGCGTGCGCACACCCCCGATGACGCGAAGGCGCTGAAGGCGACGGTCAGCACCTACCCGATCTCGGACTACGACCTGGGCGAGGTGCTCACCACCCTCGGGATCGGTGAGGCGATCGTGACGGTGATGAACGAGAAGGGCGCGCCGTCGCCGGTGGCGTGGACGCGGTTGCGTGCCCCGCAGGGGTCGATGGATCCGACGCCCGATGAGCAGATCGCGGCGGCCGTGGCCGCGTCGCCGCTGCTGGCGAAGTACCAGACGACCGCGGTCCCCGCAGCGACCGCCAATGTGGTGCTGACCGAGCAGCAGTCCCAGGCGCAGGCGGCGCTCGCGGCGAAGCAGCAGGCCGAGCAGCAGGCGCGTGAGCTCGACGCGATGCAGAAGCAGGCGATGAAGGATGCCGAGCGTCAGGCTCGCGAGAGCGCGGCGGAGCAGAAGGGGCGGGAGCGCGAAGCGGCGGCGGAGGCGCGTCGGCAGGAGCGCGAAGCCGAGCGGCTGCGGAAGCAGACGGTGAACGCCGGCGTCAAGATCGCCCGGGTGCTGGTCGGCAAGCTGTTCGGCCGCAGTCGCTGAGTCGCGTCAGGTGCTGAGTCGCGTCAGGTGCTGAGTCGCGTCAGGACGCGAAGCCGACCGGCATTCCGAGGATCGTCATCACCCAGGCGGCGATGACCAGGGCGATCCCCAGTGCCGCCACGAACACGGCGAACCGCAGCACGGGCCGACGTTCGAACCAGTAGGCGCTTCCGGGGTAGGCGCGGAAGAACTCGGCGACGGAGATCGGCTCCGACACGACCTCGGCCGTTACCGGGAGCGCGGCGGCGATGCTCTCCAGCGCGCCGTCGGGATAGAAATTGCCCCGCATCCGGAACAGCCGTCGCCCGCCCGCATCGCGAACCAGCAGCTGGGTCACCGACTCGGGGGTCTGACCGACATAGGTCTCGACCAGGTCGACGCTGGCGATCTGCGACAGCGGCACCCGCACCATCGGCGTGAAGATGCCGTTGCCGATCAGCTCGTCATCGGTCACGGCCGAATGCACCATCAACTGGCGGATGCCGATGACGATGCCGAGCAGGGTGACGAGCACATGCACGATCAGCACGGCCGGCCAGCTGTGGTGCTCGATCGAGAACCAGTACAGCACCCCGAAGACGGGCACCATGGCGACCGCGATGGAGAGGAACCCCGTCATGATCAGCGACCGGCGCGGGCGCACGGTCACCAGAGCGGTGGTGCTCACCTTGCCCCCTCTTCCGGATGTGGCTTCCGGACGGCCGATGGTGTGTTCTGGTGCTGCGGACTGCTGGTGTGTGCGGAGGATGGGGGATTCGAACCCCCGAGGGCTTTCACCCAACACGCTTTCCAAGCGTGCGCCATAGGCCACTAGGCGAATCCTCCTGAAGGACCCTCCGCGCACCCGCCAGAGCCGGGTTACCCTTGCTGCATTTCTGCCCTGGGGGAGTTGGCCTGGATGGCGCCACGCGGAGAGCCGGGGGAGAGTCTACAGGGCGTTCGGCCGTCCCAGCCCAGGGTCACCGGCGGCGACTACTCTCTCTATGTGGTCACCGCCCTCTACCGCCGCTACCGGCCCGAGACCTTCGCCGAGCTCATCGGTCAGTCTCAGGTGACCGACCCGCTGCGCACGGCGTTGCGTACCGACCGGGTCAATCACGCGTACCTGTTCTCCGGCCCGCGCGGGTGCGGCAAGACCACCAGCGCGCGCATCCTCGCCCGATGCCTGAACTGCGCCGAGGGGCCCACCGACACCCCGTGCGGTGTCTGCCCGTCGTGTCGTGAACTCGCTCGCGACGGCGGCGGGTCGCTGGATGTGGTGGAGATCGATGCGGCATCGCACGGCGGCGTCGACGATGCGCGCGACCTGCGCGAGCGTGCCGTGTTCGCGCCGGCGCGGGACCGCTACAAGATCTTCATCGTCGACGAGGCGCACATGGTCACCTCGGGCGGTTTCAACGCACTGCTGAAGATCGTCGAAGAGCCGCCCGAGCATGTGAAGTTCATCTTCGCGACCACCGAGCCCGAGAAGGTCATCTCGACCATCCGCTCGCGTACGCATCACTACCCCTTCCGGCTGGTGCCGCCGGCGCAGATGCTCGACTACGTGCAGCAGTTGTGCGAGAGCGAGCACGTCACCGTCGCGCCCGGTGTGCTGCCTCTGGTGGTGCGGGCCGGCGGCGGGTCGGTGCGTGACACCCTGTCGCTGCTGGATCAGCTGATCGCCGGCAGCGACGACGACACGGTCGAGTACGAGCGCGCGGTCGCTCTGCTCGGCTACACCCACGGCGCGCTGCTCGACGAGGTCGTCGACGCGGTGGGTGCGATGGATGCGGCGGCGGCGTTCGCGGCCGTCGACCGGGTCGTGCAGACCGGGCAGGACCCGAGGCGTTTCGTCGAAGACCTGCTCGAGCGGTTGCGTGACCTGATCGTGGTCGCGGCGACGCGAGATGCTGCGGCGTCGGTGATGCGGGGTGTTCCGCAGGACGAGCTGGATCACATGGCCGCGCAGGCGCAGGCGTTCGGTGCGGCCCAACTGTCGCGTGCGGCCGATGTGGTGAACACCGCCCTGACCGAGATGACGGGTGCGACCTCGCCGCGTCTGCATCTGGAACTGATGGTGGCGCGGCTGCTGGTTCCTGCAGCCGACGATTCCGACCGTGGTGCGCTCGCGCGGGTCGAGCGTCTGGAGCGGCGGGTCGGGGTCTCGGATGAGGTGGTCGCTGCACCGCGGGAGGAGCCGCGCCGTAAGGCGCCGCACGCCGAGGTGACTCCGGAGGCTCCGGCTGCTGTGGCGAAGGCCGAGGCGCCGGCCGCTGTGGCGGAGGCGGCCGAGTCTGACGCCCCGGATCGTCCGCTCAAGCCGGTGACGGCGTCCCAGTTGCGTGACGCCTGGCCCGAGGTGCTCGAGGTGATGCAGAAGGCGCACGGCCGTCGTCCCTGGTCGGTGGTCGCGACGACCACGGTGCACGCCTTCGACGGCGAGGTGCTGACCCTGCAGTTCTCGAACGAGAGCGACGTCGCGAGTTTCCGCCCGGCGCCCGGCTCCGCGCCCGGGCAGAGCGTCAGCGAGCAGTTGCGGGCCGCGATCCTCGAGGTGCTCGGGGTGCGGGTCAAGTTCCTGCCGCGGGTCGAACCGGGCGCTCCCGCTCCGGCCGAGCTGCCCGAGCAGGCCGCGCCGCGCGATGCGCCCCCCGTGGCGGCCGAGCCGGAGCCCGACGAGCCCGAACCCAAGCCGGACTCGCCAGAGCCGGAGTCGGCCTCGCCCGAGCCGGAGCCCGAGCCGGCCTCGCCCGAGCCGGAGTCGGCCTCGCCCGAGCCCCAGCCCAAGCCTGCTCCCGAGCCCGAGCCCAAGCCGGCTCCCGACTCCGGGTGGAATGTCGCCGAGATCCCGGGTGCTGCGACGCAACCGCCCGCGGAGGCGACGGCAGCGAAGCCGGCGGCCGCGGCATCCGCAGGGCCCTCGCGATACGGCGAGGCCGTCGTGCGCGAGCTGTTGAACGCCAGCTTTATCGAAGAGACCTCGCTGGCACCGCGCGATCGTGCCGTTCCCCTTCCGGAAGAGCAGTAGCCCGTGTACGAGGGCATCGTTCAAGAGCTCATCGACGAACTCGGCCGCCTGCCGGGCATCGGCCCGAAGTCGGCGCAACGGATCGCGTTCCACATCCTCACCACCCAGAGCTTCGACACCACCCGACTTGCCGAGTTGCTCGCCGAGGTGCGCGACAAGGTGCGGTTCTGCTCCATTTGCGGCAACGTCACCGAGTCCGAGGTGTGCTCGATCTGCAGCGATCCGCGTCGCGCGCAGAACGTCATCTGCGTCGTCGAAGAGGCCAAGGATGTGGCGGCCATCGAGCGCACCCGCGAGTTCCGTGGGCTCTACCACGTGCTCGGCGGCGCGTTGAGCCCGATCGACGGCATCGGGCCCGATGATCTGCGGTTCGCCCAACTGGTGCAGCGTCTGGCCGATGCGACCGTGACCGAGGTGATCATCGCCACCGACCCGAACCTCGAGGGTGAGGCGACCGCCACCTACCTCACCCGGTTGCTGGTGCAGCCGGGTCTGCGGGTCACCCGTCTCGCCTCCGGGCTTCCGGTCGGAGGTGACCTGGAGTACGCCGACGAGGTCACGCTGGGTCGCGCTTTCGAGGGCCGCCGCGTCGTCGAGGCGTAGAACAGACCGCCCCACGCCGCACCCTCACCCGCACACCTGGCAGACTGACACCGTGGGAAATTTTCGCCTGGTCGCCTTCGACCTCGACGACACGCTGGCTCCGTCGAAGACGGCGATCACGCCGCGCATGGCCGATCTGCTGGTGCGCCTGCTCGGCGTCGCCGAAGTGTGCGTGATCTCCGGCGGCCAGTTCGGGCAGTTCCAGTCGCAGCTGATCGCCAACCTGCCGCTCGACCACCCCGACGCCCTCACCCGCATGCACCTGATGCCGACCTGCGGCACCCAGTACTACCTGTTCCGCGACGGCGCGTGGCAGCAGCAGTACGCCGAGAACCTCACCGACGAGCAGAAGCGGGCAGCCCTCGACGCGGTCGAGAGCGAGGCGCGGCGGCTGGGGCTGTGGGAGAGCGACACCTGGGGCCCCATCCTCGAGGATCGCGGATCGCAGATCACCTTCTCGGCTCTGGGCCAGTCCGCGCCGGTCGACGCGAAGAAGGCGTGGGATCCGACCGGCGAGAAGAAGAACACGCTGCGCGCGGCCGTGCAGCCGCATCTGGCCGATCTCGAGGTGCGTTCCGGCGGGTCGACGAGCATCGACATCACCCGGCGCGGCATCGACAAGGCGTACGGGATGCGGAAGCTGGCTGAGCTGACCGGCATCGGTTTCGATGAGATGGTCTTCGTCGGCGACCGGCTCGATCCCGACGGAAACGACTTCCCGGTGGTCGCACTCGGCATCCCCACCCATGCGGTGGAGGGCTGGGAGGACACCGCGGACTACGTCGAAGGCTTCCTTCAGCAGGTTTCGTAGACGTAGTCGGGTGCGGCGGGCGTCGCCAGGTCGTGGTCGCGTCGGATCATCGACGCGGGATGCCCCCCGTCGGCGCAATACGCGGCGAACGCGTCGGCGCCGTCGTACTCGATGTCGAAGACGAGCCCGTCGTAGGCGTCGAGGTAGTCGGCGCATTCGTCGTAGCGCATGCACTGCTCGCTGACCACGAAGTCGAAGCCGACCTCGTCGCGGTACCGGGCCGAGTCTCCGGCACCGTTCTTCTGCGCGATCGCCAGCCCGAGCGAGTGGGCGACCTCGGCGTACCGGGCCGCGAGGTCGATGTTGTCCGCGATGGTGAGCGCGCCAGCTGACCGGGTGAACGAGTCGAGGTTGTCGATCTCCACCGCGTCGTACCCGCTGGTGGCGCAGCTCGCCACCACCGTGCCGAGCAGGGCGGCGATCTGCATCCGGGTCTCGTCGGTGGAGGTGTCGAGCAGGTATTCGTCGGGCCAGCCCGGGTCGGCCAGCGGTGCGCCGGACGCGTCGCGCAGCACGAGATCCGGGTGCTCGTCGAGCCAGTGCGCGCTCTCGCCTGGCTGCGTCTGGAAGCCGTTCACGTAACAGATGCCGTACCCGCTCGACACCGGGTTGTCGGTGCTGTCGCGGGCGATCACCTGAGCGCCCGCCGGCGGGTCGTACGCGCCGCCGAGCTGGTAGTCGAAGCCCGCCCCCGACGGCGGCAGCCGCACCTGCGCCGCGCCCGCGGCATCCGGCGGCTCGGTCGCCGTGCACCCCGCCACGGCGAACACGGCCGCCCCGAGCGCGAGAACCAGCCCCGTCATGACCGTCACTCGCCTGCGCACAGGGCCACAGTATCCGGCCAATAGAATGATGCCGTGAGCCTCATCGTGCAGAAGTACGGGGGGTCGAGCGTCGCGGATGCGGAGAGCATCAAGCGCGTCGCGAAGCGGATCGTCGAGACCCGCAAGGCCGGAAACGACGTGGTCGTGGCGGTCAGCGCGATGGGCGACACCACCGACGAACTGCTCGACCTCGCCCACGAGGTGTCGCCGATTCCCGACGCCCGTGAGCTCGACATGCTGCTCACCACCGGCGAGCGCATCTCGATGGCGCTGCTGGCGATGGCGATCAAAGACATGGGCGTCGAGGCCCGGTCGTACACCGGCAGCCAGGCGGGCATGATCACGGATGCGCGGCACGGTTCCGCGCGCATCGTCGAGGTGACCCCGGTGCGGCTTCGTGAAGCGCTGGATGAGGGCGCGGTGGTCATCGTCGCCGGCTTCCAGGGGTTCAACCGCGACTCGATGGACATCACCACCCTCGGGCGCGGGGGCTCCGACACCACGGCCGTCGCACTCGCCGCCGCGCTCGGCGCCGACGTGTGCGAGATCTACACCGACGTCGACGGTGTCTTCACCGCCGACCCTCGCGTGGTGCCGAAGGCGCACAAGATCGATGTCGTCACGAGCGAAGAGATGCTCGAGCTGGCCGCGGCGGGCGCGAAGGTGCTGTACATCCGCGCCGTCGAGTACGCGCGCCGGCACGGGGTGACACTGCACGTGCGGTCGTCGTTCAACAACAACGAGGGCACCTGGGTCGTCGACGCCTACGACAAGGAGAGAACCGTGGAAGAGCCGATCATCACCGGGGTGGCGGGCGACCTCAACGAGGCCAAGATCACGGTCGTGGGTGTGCCCGACATCCCCGGCAAGGCGGCCGACATCTTCACCATCGTGGCCAAGACCGGGGCCAACATCGACATGATCGTGCAGAACGTGTCGGTCGCGTCGACCGGCCGCACCGACATCTCGTTCACCCTCCCCAAGGCGGAGGGCGAGAAGGTGCTGCAGGCCCTGCGTTCCGAGCAGGGCAATGTCGGCTTCGAGTCGCTGCAGTACGACGACCAGATCGGCAAGCTCGCGGTCGTCGGTGCCGGCATGCGCACCTCGGCGGGCGTGTCGGCGCAGCTGTTCCGGGCGCTGTCGGATGCGGGGATCAACATCGAGATGATCTCCACCTCCGAGATCCGCATCTCGGTCGTCACCCGGGCCGATTCCCTGCAGGAGGCGATGCGCATCGTGCACACCGCGTTCGGGCTCGACGGCGAGCTGGATGCCGTCGTCCACGCCGGTACCGGGCGGTAGTTCGACGCGGGTTGGCAGCCGCACCGCCGGTAACGCGGTGCCCGCGCCGGTACCATTCCGGGTATGACTTCCCCCGACCCGCAGACACCGGGCATCCGTATCGGCGTCGTGGGCGCCACCGGCCAGGTCGGTGCCGTGGTGCGCCGGCTCCTCGACGAGCGCGACTTCCCGGTGGCCGAGATCCGCTACTTCGCCAGCTCGCGGAGCGCCGGCAGCACCCTCCCGTGGCGCGGTCAGCAGATCGTGGTCGAGGACGCCGAGACGGCCGACCCGACCGGGCTCGATGTGGCGATCTTCTCCGCCGGGGCCACCATGTCGCGCGTGCAGGCGCCACGGTTCGCCGCGGCGGGCGTGCTCGTGATCGACAACTCCAGCGCCTGGCGCATGGACCCGGATGTGCCCCTGGTGGTCAGCGAGGTCAACCCGCACGCCCTCGATGAGGCGCGCAAGGGCATCGTCGCGAACCCGAACTGCACCACGATGGCTGCGATGCCGGTGCTGAAGGTGCTCGACGCCGAGGCGGGGCTCGAGCGGCTGATCGTCTCGACCTATCAGGCGGTCTCCGGCGCCGGGCTCGCGGGCGGTGAGGAGCTGCTGGCTCAGGCCGAAGCGGCCGTCGAGAGCGGCGATGCGATGGGCCTGGTGCACGACGGCCACGCGGTGAGCATGCCGGCGCCGCAGAAGTTCCCGAAGAACATCGCGTTCAACGTGATCCCGCTGGCGGGCTCCATCGTCGACGACGGCCTCGGCGAGACCGACGAGGAGAAGAAGCTGCGCAACGAGAGTCGCAAGATCCTCGAGCTGCCCGACCTGCGGGTCAGCGGCACCTGCGTGCGGGTTCCCGTGTTCACCGGTCACTCGCTGAGCATCAACGCCGAGTTCGCGCGCGAGCTCACCCCGGAGCGGGCACGCGAACTCCTCGCGGATGCGGCGGGCGTGTCGCTGATGGATGTTCCGACGCCGCTCGATGCCGCCGGTTCCGACCCGAGTTTCGTGGGCCGCATCCGTCAGGACGAGGGCGTTCCCGGCAACCGGGGGCTGGCGTTGTTCATCTCGAACGACAACCTGCGCAAGGGTGCCGCGCTCAACGCGGTGCAGCTGGCCGAGCTGGCGGCGGCGCGGCTTCCGGTCGCCTGACGTGGCGGGCGGCGCGGATCGCCGCCCCGATCAGCGCGCCGGTGAGCGCGCCGAGGGAGTTGGCGAGCACGTCGCTCCAGCTGGCGTACCGCTCGGGCAGGAAGAGGTACTGCCCGAATTCGAGCGCCCCCGACAGCAGCGCGCCGGCAGGGATCGCCAGCCACCACATCCGCCACGGCAGCAGCAGCGCGGCGACCAGCCCGATCGGCACGAAGAAGCCGATGTTGGCCACGAAATCGGCGAGGTCGTAGTCGACCCAGCCGGGCGCCCCGAGCCGCTGCAGGAAGGCGAGCACGCGGCGCACCGCCGGTTCGACGCCCCCGTCGACCCGGGACGGCAGGTAGCCGACGACGAGTGCTCCGGCCAGCACGAGCACGGCGGCACCGGCGAGCAGCACGATGCGGCGCCGGCGGGTCATGCTCCGAGCCTACGTCGCAGGCAACCGCTGGCCGGTGCGCGCCGAATGACTGCCATGACCCGGATGCGTTGGGGCCTCGCGCTCGTCGCCGCTGTCGCGCTGATGGCCGGCTGCGCCCCCGTCGCGGGCGCGGGCTCGGGCTCGTCCCCCGACCCGTCGGCGACGGAGGGTTTCGGGTTGGTGCCGGATGTCGAGCCGGCATCCACCGATCCCGATGCGCCCCTGGTCGGCTTCTACGGCGACTCGTACACCCTGGGCACCGGCGCCTCGGCGCGCGAGAAGCGCTGGTCGACGATCGTGTGCCAGAAGCGTGGCTGGAACGAGTTCAACCCCAGCGTCAACGGTCTCGGGTTCGTGAACAACCGCCGCGACCTCGACCTGCCGCAACTGATCATCGACCAGCGCCCCGACATCGTGATCGTCACCATGGGACTGAACGACAACTTCAGCTACGCCCGGGTGCCCGACCGGCAGATCCGCGACGCGATCGCCGGAGACCTGGCGCGGCTGGCGGCCACCGGCGCGCGGATCGTGGTCGTCGAACCGTTCTGGTACACCGACCGGCGACCCGAGTCGGTGGAGGTCATCATCGGGTGGGTGCATGACGAGGCGGATGCGGTGGGGGCCGACTGGATCTCCGGGGCATCGCGGTGGCTGGAGGGGCATCCGGAGTGGATGGCGTCGGACGGGCTCCACCCGAACGACGCCGGGTACGCGCAGCTCGCCACCCACATGGATGCCGAGCTCACCGCGCTGGGTCTGTAGGTGCAAGAACCGGTGATCTTCGCATCCGCTCGAGGCGCTCGCCCCAGCCCCGCCCCGAACGCCCGCCTAGAATCGAAACCGTGACTGCGCCCCTAGACGTCGCCATGATCGGCGGCGGGATCATGAGCGCGACCCTCGCGTCGCTGCTGCACCAGCTCGAGCCGACCTGGACGATCGCCATCTTCGAGAAGCTGGGCGATGTCGCCCTCGAGAGCTCGAACCCGTGGAACAACGCCGGCACCGGCCACTCGGCCCTGTGCGAGCTGAACTACACGCCCGAACGCCCCGACGGCACGATCGACATCTCCAGCGCGGTGAAGGTCAACGAGCAGTTCCAGGTGTCGCGGCAGTTCTGGTCGTTCCTGGTCAGCCAGGGCATGCTGCCCGAGCCTCAGCACTTCATCAACCCGGTGCCGCATATGAGCTTCGTGTGGGGCGAGGACAACGTCGCCTACCTCAAGAAGCGCTACGAGGCGCTGAAGGACCACCCGCTGTTCGCGGGGCTGGAGTACAGCGAAGACGCGTCGGTGATCCGCTCGTGGGCGCCGCTGCTGATCCCGGGGCGCAAGAAGGCCCAGCCGATCGCGGCGACCCGCATCGCCGCGGGAACCGATGTCGACTTCGGGTCGCTCACCCGCCTGCTGCTCGACGGGCTGCTGAAGGACGGCGTCGACCTGCGGCTCGAGCACCGGGTCACGTCGCTGAAGCAGCGTTCCGACGGCAGCTGGCGCATCAAGATGCGCCACGAGGTCGGGGGCACCCCGGTGCAGGCCGACGCGAAGTACGTCTTCGTCGGTGCGGGCGGTGCCGCGCTGAACCTGCTGCAGCGGTCGGGCATCAAAGAGATCCGCGGCTACGGCGGGTTCCCGATCAGCGGGCAGTTCCTGCGCAGCGACAACCCGAAGCTGGTGGCCCAGCATCAGGCGAAGGTGTACGGCAAGGCCGCGGTCGGGTCGCCCCCGATGTCGGTGCCGCACCTCGACACCCGTGTGGTCGACGGCGCGCCGAGCCTTCTGTTCGGCCCGTATGCGGGGTTCTCGACCAAGTACCTGAAGACCGGTTCGTATCTGGACCTGTTCGCGGCGCTGCGCTGGCACAACCTGCTCACCTTCATCGGTGCCGGTCTGACGAACCTGTCGCTGGTCTGGTATCTGGTGACCGAGGTGCTGTCGACCGCGTCGAAGCGGCACCGGGCGCTGCAGCAGTTCGCTCCGCGCGCCCAGCGTCGCGACTGGCGGCTCATCACCGCGGGGCAGCGCGTGCAGATCATGAAGCGCGTGAACGGCAAAGCGATGATCCAGTTCGGCACCGAGGTGGTGGCATCGGCGGACGGGTCGATCGCGGGGCTGCTGGGGGCGTCTCCGGGTGCCTCGACGGCGGTGCCGATCATGCTGGATGTGCTGGCGAAGTGCTTCCCCGAGCGGCTGCCCGCGTGGGAGCCCGAACTGAAGCGCATGATCCCGAGCTACGGCACCCAGCTGGCGGGCAACATGTCCGAGGCGAAGGCGACGCTGGCGCGCACCGCGAAGACGCTGGCCCTGTCGCCGGTTGAGTAGCCGCGCAGCTCTCCCGCCGGTTGAGTAGCCGCGCAGCGGCGTATCGAAACCCCATGTGCTAACGTCCCTCTTCGTGATCTCTTGAGTCCTGCCCTCCTCGCGTCCGCGGCTGCACCCGGCGAGGTGTCTCCTTCCGAGAACAGGACTCCTCTCTCTTGCGTACCCCTTCCCTTTCTGTGCTGCGCGCGGACGGCGTCTCGCACGCCTATGGCGACCGCAGCATCCTGACCGACCTGTCCCTGACCGTGAGCGCTGGGCAGCGCATCGGCCTGCTCGGCGAGAACGGCGCCGGCAAGTCGACGCTGCTGCGTCTGCTGGCAGGCGTCGAGGTCGCCGACGCGGGGGTCATCGAACGCCCCGAGCGCACGGCTCTGCTGACCCAGGAGGTCGCGGCTGCTCCCACAACGTCGATTCGGGCGGTCATTCAGGCCGCCACGGCGCACGTGCGTGCGATCGAGTCGACGCTGTCGGATGCCGCGGCGGCGCTCGCGGGCGATGACCCGTCGGCAGCGGATCGCTATGCCGCCGCGCTGGAGGCCGCCGAGGCGGCCGGTCTCTGGAGTCTCGACGCCCGCCGCGACGAGCTGCTCGCGGGGCTCGGTGTCGGCTCGCTGCCGCTCGACCGGCCGATCGGCGAGATCTCGGGCGGTCAGCGCAGTCGCGTGGCGCTCGCGGCGCTGCTGCTGAGCCAGCCGGAGGCGCTGCTGCTCGACGAGCCGACGAACCATCTCGACGACTCCGCGGTCGAGTTCCTGGTGCGGCGGCTGCGCGACTGGCGGGGTGCGGTGGTGTTCGCCAGCCACGACCGGGCCTTCCTCGACGAGGTCGCGACGGGGTTGATCGACATCGACCCGTCGCGGTCGGGGGCGACCCGGTTCGGCGGCAGCTATTCGCAGTATCTGGCCGAGAAGGCGGCGGAGCGGGCACGCTGGGAGGCGCAGTACGCCTCCGAGCAGAGGCGGGCCGAGCACCTCGAGCACGCGATCGCGGTCACCGCGCGCAGCGTGGCTCCCGGACGCGGGCCGCGCGACAACGATAAGTTCATCCACGCGTTCAAGGGCGCGAACGTCGACCGGCAGGTGAGCCGTCGGGTGCGCAACGCCGAGGGGCGTCTGCAGGAGCTGCGGGCCGGCCGCGTCGACGAGCCTGCGCCCCTGCTCGCGTTCGGCGGCATCCCGCGCGGATCGCACCTGCTCGACGATGACGAACCCCTGCTGTCGGTCGAGAACGCGCGCGTCGGTGACCGGTTGCGGCTCGACGCGCTGCGCATCGCCCCCGATGCCCGGTTGCTCGTCACCGGCCCGAACGGGGCGGGCAAGTCGACGCTGCTCGGCCTGCTCGCCGGCCGGTTCGGCCCCGACGGCGGCCGGGTGACGCGCCGCACGGGTCTGCGGGTGGCGCTGCTCGACCAGGACGTGCGGTGGGCGGATGCCGCGGCGACTCCGCGGGCGCTGTACACCCGAGCCGTGGGGGAGCGCCGCGCCGAGGTGCTGCCGCTGGCGAGCCTCGGGCTGCTCGCCGAGCGTGACCTCGACCGCCCGGTCGGGCGGCTCTCGATCGGTCAGCAGCGACGCACCGCACTGGCGTTGATCATCGCGCGGCCGCCGCACGTGTTCCTGCTCGACGAGCCGACGAACCACCTGTCGCTGACCCTCGCGACCGAACTGGAGGAGGCGCTGGGCAGCTATCCGGGTGCCGTGGTGGTCGCCTCTCACGACCGCTGGTTGCACCGGCGGTGGTCGGCGCAGACTCTGCTGCTCACGGAGGGCGTCGCGGCTTGACCCTGCCTCGAACGTATGTTCGAATGTCTGGGTGAGGTGGGGTGGCCAGCAGATCGACGCGGCGGATGCGGACGCGCTCCCCGGGCTGGCCACCCGTCACGACCTGGTGCGGTCGGTGCAGACACCCGAGTTCGCCGGCATCACCTTTCACGAGGTGCTGGCCAAGAGCGCGCTGAACCACGTCCCGGGGTCGTCGAACGCGCTGCCGTTCGGCTGGACGATCAACCCCTACAGGGGCTGTCTTCACCAATGCGTATTCTGTTTTGCGCGGAAAACTCACGAATACCTCGACCTCGATTCCGGGCGCGACTTCGATACCCAGATCGTGGTGAAGGTGAACGTGGCCGAGGTGCTGGCGAAAGAGCTGGCGCGCCCGAGCTGGGGGCGGCATCCGGTGGCTCTCGGCACCAACACCGACCCGTATCAGCGCGCCGAGGGCCGGTACCGGCTGATGCCCGGCATCATCGCGGCGCTGGCCGCGTCGGATACCCCGTTCAGCATCCTCACCAAGGGCACGCTGCTGCGCCGCGACCTGCCGCTGCTGCAGGCGGCGGCCGAGCTGGTGCCGGTCGACGTCGCGATGACGATCGACGTGTTCGACGATGCGTTGCGCGAGCAGGTCGAGCCCGGTGCGCCGACCACTGAGGCGCGGTTGGCGACGATCCGCGCCGTGAAAGAGGCAGGCCTGAACGTGTCGGTGTTCCTCATGCCGGTGCTGCCGTACCTCACCGATTCGATCGCGCACCTCGACCGGGCGCTGTCGCAGATCGCGGATGCCGGGGCCGACTCGGTCGCGTACAGCGCGCTGCACCTGCGGCCGGGTGCGCGCGAGTGGTACTGGGCGTGGCTCGAGCGCGAGCATCGCGAGCTGGTACCGCGATACCGGGAGGTGTTCGGCACCGGGAGTTACGCCGCGAAGGAGTACCGGGCGTGGCTGGCCGCGCGGATCCGCCCGCTGCTGCGTCGCCACCATCTCGAACGTCAGCCGCGCATCGATCCGGCGACGGGGGTGGTGCGAGCCGGTGCCATCGACGGGGCACGGCGCGGGGCTCAGGGTGCCGATGTGGCGGGGGCCGCGCTGATCGCGGCCGAGCTGCCCGCACATGCCGCCGCCGGCATCCAGCCGACCCTGTTCTGAGAGCGAGGATGCGTGCCGTATCCCCCACCCGCACTCGGCCCAATAGGGTATGGGCATGAGCATCGCCGGTGAGGTGGCCGCGCGCACCGCTCCGGTGCGTCTGGCGATCCTCGACGACCACGAGGTGCTGCTCGACAGTCTGGGCAGCTGGATCACGTCACATGCGCCCGACTTCGAGGTCGTGCTGATGGCGCCGACGTGGCTGCAGCTGGTGCACAGCCCGGCGTTCCCCACCGATCTGGTGTTCATCGACTTCCAGCTGAAAGAGCCGGTGTCGATCGAGGCCCGGGTGCGCACCTGCCGTGCCGCGGGTGCTCGGGTGATCGTGCTGTCCAGCATCGACACCAAGGAGGCCCGCGATCGCGCGCTGGCCGCGGGTGCCGCCGATTTCGTCTCGAAGGCGCTGCCGATGGCATCCGTGATGGATGCCGCGCGACAGGTGATGGGGATGGAGGCGGATGCGGGCGCCCACCGCGCCTGGCGTCCGCTGCCGACCGGTGCTCTGCCCCAGATCAAGCCACGCCTCAGCCCCGGCGAAGAAGAGGCGCTGCGGCTCTACGCGTCGGGCTTCAGCACCGCCGAGGTGGCCGAACGCATGAACGTGCAATACGAGACGGCGAAGACGTACCTGCGCCGGGTGCGCGAGAAATACGCGAAAGTCGACCGGCCTGCTGGTAAGAAGTCCGAACTCATCCGCCGCGCCGCTGAAGATGGTTATCTGGAGTAATGGCCAAGCTGTACTTCCGCTACGGGGCGATGAACTCCGGCAAGAGCACCGCGCTGCTGCAGGCCGCGTTCAACTACGAGGAGCGCGGGCAGCAGGTGCTGCTCGCGAAGCCCGCCATCGACTCGAAGGGCGACAACGCGATCGTGTCGCGCCTCGGCATCACCCGCAACGTCGACTTCACGGTCGGCCCGGATGAGGACATCTACGCCGCGTTCACGCGGGAGCGCGAGAACACCATCCGGCGCACCGGGCGGGATGTCAGCTGCCTGCTCGTCGACGAGGCGCAGTTCCTGGGGGAGGGGCAGGTCGACGACCTGCTGCGCATCGCGATCAACGAGGATGTGCCGGTGCTCGCCTACGGCATCCGCACCGACTTCCAGACTGTGGCGTTCCCCGGCTCGCGCCGGCTTCTCGAGATCGCCCATTCGCTGGAGGAGCTGAAGACCATCTGCCGCTGCGGGCGCAAAGCCGTGTTCAACGCGCGCGTGGTCAACGGGCAGTTCGTGTTCGACGGCAACCAGGTGGCGATCGATGGTGACGCCGAAGTGTCCTACGAGTCGCTCTGCGGCCAGTGCTACCTCGAGGAGTCGGGTGGCGTGCTGAACCGCGGCTGGCGGCCGAAGCTCGACTTCTCGTACCGGTCAGGGCCCGACGCGGACTTCACGTAAGTCGGACCACCGCTGTGGTCGGGGTAACAGGATTTGAACCTGCGGCCTCGTCGTCCCGAACGACGCGCGCTACCAAGCTGCGCCATACCCCGCTGTCGCCCGAAGGCAACTGAAACAGGATACCCGATCCGCGAGGCCCCCGGCACCGCGGGCCCGGTTACCTGCCCGCTACTCGCTGCGCGGCACCAGGGTCAGCACCACGGCCTCCGGCGGGCACGCGAACCGCACGGGCGCGTAGATGGAGGTGCCGAGACCCGCCGAGACCTCCAGATACGCGTGGTGCGTGCCGGTGCGCCAGCGGGTCATGCCTTGCGCCTGGTCGGCGGGGATGTCGCAGTTGGTCACCAGCGCGTCGCGCATTCCGGGG
Source organism: Pseudolysinimonas sp. (assembly GCA_035495435.1). Lineage (GTDB taxonomy): Bacteria > Actinomycetota > Actinomycetes > Actinomycetales > Microbacteriaceae > JBDSKH01. Next base: position 85,011 of record DATJFV010000020.1, on the reverse strand, counting down.
ATGCGGACCTGGCCCCCGTGGGTGTGTCCGGCGAACACGATGTCGGCGCCCTGGTTGACGAAGTCGTCGAGCACCCGGCGATACGGCGCATGGGTCACACCGAGCGCGAGCACCTCGTCGCCGGAGTCGTCGCTCCACGTCACGTTCTCGCGAACCGTTTCGATCGCGCCGGGAAGCAGGTCGAGCCGGTCCCAGTCGCGGTGCGCGTCGTTCGTGCCGAACAGTTCGATGCGGGTGCCCTTGATCTCCAGGGCTCGGGCGGTGTTGTTCAGCGACAGCCACCCGAGATCGTCGGTGAAGAAGCGTTCGAGTCCCGCGGTGTCGAGGTCGGGCCTTCGGCCCTTGCGGGTGTCTTCGAGGGTGACGAAATACCGGAACGGGTTCTTGAACACCGGACCGAAGTAGTCGTTCGAGCCGTGCACGAACACGCCCGGAACACCGGCGAACGGTTCGAGGGCGCGCTCGACCCCGGAGTTGCCGTCGACGTGGCCCAGGTTGTCACCGGTGTCGATGACGAGGTCGGGTTCGTAGCGGGCGAGCGAGCGCACGAAGTCCTGCTTGGCGGTCTGCCACGGAGCCATGTGCAGGTCGCTCAGGTGCAGCACCGTCAGCGGGCGCGCGCCCGGCTCGAGCACGGGCACGATCTCGTGCCGCACCGTGAAGCGGTTGCGCTCGACCAGCGTGCCCCAGGCGAACGCCGCCACCCCCGCGGCCGCGATGCCTGTGAGGGTCGCCGCGGCCGCCCGGCCTGTCTTCGTCAATTGACCGGACAGGTGGGGACGCCGTAGTAGTGCAACGTGATCACCGTGGACTTGTTGACCACAGACCCCGGAGCCGGGTCCATCGAGTAGACGGTCAGATCCGGCGGCGACGGTGTCGGGTTGGTGTCACACGACCCGACCACGTTGCTCCAGCCGGCGTTGTTCAGGTCGTTCTTCGCCGACTGCACATCCTGGCCGGTCACATCCGGCAGGGCTTCGGCAAGGCCGTTGCTGACGTACGCCACGATCGTGGTGCCCTTCGGCACCGACTCGCCCGCAGCGGGGCTGGTGCGCACCACCGTGCCGGCCGGCAGATCGGAGTCGACCTTCGGGCCCTTCTGGTAGTTGAGCTCGGCCAGTTCGATCGCCGACTTCGCCTGCTCCTGCGTCTGGCCGCTGACGTCGGGCACGATCGCGCCGCTGCCCTTCAGCATCGCCGGGTCCGGCGGCGGGAAGGCGCCACCGGGGTAGAACGCGTCGACCGCGAGGGCCATCGGTTTGAAGATCGCGTGCCGCAGGAGCGCCGCCTGCATCCCGCTCACCGAGATCTGCCGCAGCGACTGCTGGCCCTTGATGTTGCCGACCCACACCGCGGTCGACACCTTGGTCGACGAGCCGACCAGCCAGACGTGGATCGCGTTGTCGGTGGTACCCGTCTTGCCGATGTAGGTGGTGCCATCGTGCGGGTTCGACGCGTTCGCCGTACCGTTGGTGAACACGCCCGCCATGGCGTACGCCGCCGTGTTGGCCACCGCCGGCGAGACCGCCGACTGACCGCACTGCGCGTTCTGGCCGGGGAGCACGTTGCCGTCGCGGTCGATGACCTTGTCGACGATGATCGGCGAGCAGAACACGCCCTGGTTGGCGATCGCCGCGAAGGCGGCCGCGGCGGTCACCGGGGCGATGTTGTTCTCGCAGCCACCGATCGCACACGAGGGGCGGGTCGAGAGCTCGGAGCCGTTGGCGTTGTGCACGCCGATCGACTCGGCCAGCTTCTTGATCTTGCACTGGTCGACCTTGCTGGCCATCTGCACGAAGACGGAGTTGACCGAGCCCGCGGTACCGCGCATGACGGTGTACGAGCCCTTCTCGCCGGAGTCGTTCTTGTACTTGAACTTGCCGCCCCAGGGGCCGCCGCAGCTGTCGGCGAACTTGGCCTGGTTGACCTCGAGGGTCGAGGCGTTGAACGACTCGTTCAGTCCGCCGCCCGAGTCGAGGAACGCGAGCAGCACATACGGCTTATATGTCGAACCGGGCTGGAAGCCGACCGACCCGCCGTGCTTGATGTCGGCCGAGAAGTTGACAGCGGTGGCGGTTTTCCCGCCGCCCTGCAGCGTGTTGTTGTAGTCCTTGTTCTGGGTCATCACCAGGATGCGGCCCGTGTTGACCTGCACGGAGGTGATGGCGGCACCCAGCTGGAAGCGCGTCTCGTTCTTGGGCGCGTACTGCTGGGCGATCTTGGTCGCGGTGGCCTGCAGTGACGGGTTGATCGACGTGACGACCGTGTAGCCACCCTTCTTCCAGTTCGCCTGGCGCTCCTCGGGGGTGGAGCCGAGTGCCTCGAGCTCGAAGATGCTGTTCTCGACGTAGTCGCAGGGGAACGCGAAGTACTTCCTGGCTCCCAGGCATCCGCTGTTGGTGGCGGAGGGGTGTACGAAGTTCTCGTCCACGGGTGTGGCGAGGGCTTCGTCGCGCTCTGCCTGGGTGATGTAGCCCTCGGCGTACATCGACTTGATGATGACGTCGCGCCGGGCCTGGTTGGCGGCGTAGTTGTCGGGCGTCTGCAGGTCGCGCTCGTTCGGGTACTGCACGATCGCGATCAGCGACGCCGACTCGGCCACCGTCAGATCGGATGCGTTCTTGGAGAAGTACTGCAGCGCCGCCGCCTGCACCCCGTAGGTGTTGCCGCCGAAGCCGGCGATGTTGAGGTAGGCCTGCAGGATCTCGTCTTTGGAGTAGCGCTTCTCGAGCCCGATCGCGAGCTTCATCTCTTTGAGCTTGCGGTCGATGGTGGGCGCCTGCGCCTTGGCGATGTCGGCCTTGATCTTCTCGTCGCTGACCGCCGATCCGTCGGGATTGGTCTGGTTCAGCGCCTCCTGGATGAGGATGTTGCGCACCGTCTGCATGGTTAGCGTCGAGGCGCCGCCCGCGGAGCCGCCGCCGAGTGCCGCGCGCAGCACCGAGGGCACGTCCACGCCGCCATGGTCGCGGAAGCGGCGGTCCTCGCCGGCGATCGCTGCCCACTTCAGGTAGTCGCTCATCTGGTCGAGGTCGACCTCTTCGCGGTTCTGGTCGAAGATCGTGGCGATGGGGTACTGGTTGCCGTTCTTGTCGATCGCGACGATCTCGTTCTGCTGGTGACCCGCGTTGAGCACGATGTACTCGGGCAGCGATTCGAAGATGCCGATCGTGTTGTTCGCCGTGATGCCGGTCAGGGCGATCGCCGGCGCGACCATGACGGTGCTGAGCACTCCGGCGAGAACGCTGAATCCGACGGTGCCGAAGATGGCAGCGAACAGACTGCTGACCGAGTTTTTGGGGCGGGGCATAGGGTACAGGGTAGACGATGCCCTCCCGCGCCAACCTGAACGGACGCCCCTAAACGATGAAAACTTGGGAATACCTGACGACCCCGCTGATGATCCACAACACGGCTCAGATCCTCAACAACTGGGGCGAGCAGGGCTGGGAATTGGTGCAGGTCGTCACCGGCCCCGAGGGCGGACTGGTCGCCTACCTCAAGCGCGAAAAGGGTGCCGAATGAGCGTCGAGGCCCGCCTGGCAGAACTGGGGCTCACCCTTCCGGCGCTCGCCAAGCCCGTCGCCGCCTATGTTCCCGCCGTCGTCACCGGCAACCTCGTCTACACCGCCGGCCAGCTGCCGTTCGTCGACGGATCGCTGCCGGTCACCGGCAAGGTGGGGGCGGATGTCACGGCTGAGACCGCGGCGGACCTCGCGCGCACCTGCGCCCTCAACGCCCTCGCGGCGGCGTCCAGCGTGATCGGGAGCCTGGATCGCGTGACGCGCGTGGTCAAGGTCGTCGGGTTCGTGGCATCCGACCCGGCGTTCACCGGCCAGCCCGCCGTCATGAACGGCGCGTCGGAACTGCTGGGGCAGGTGTTCGGCGACGCGGGGCAGCATGCCCGCAGCGCGGTCGGGGTCGCGGTGCTGCCGCTCGATGCCCCGGTCGAGGTCGAACTGGTGCTGGAGTTCGCCTAACCGCGATCGCTGAGCGCCGCGATGATGCGGTGCAGGCCCCACTCCCAGGCCTCGTCCACCCCGGGCCCGAGCCGGAACGCGCCGCCGAGCTCCATGCTGAGGAACCCGTTCGCCCACGCGGTGACCAGCCGCGCGCCGTCGAGGGCGTGCTCGGCGCCCACCAGCTCGGCCACCGCATCCAGAACAGGTGAGACCGCGCGCGCCGCGGTCTCGGGCTCGGGCCGGGGTGCATCGTGCAGGGCGAACACCAGCGAGAACCCGGCCGGGTGCTGGTGCGCGAACCGGCGGAGTTCGGTGGCCTGCAGCACCAGGCGCGCTCGGGGGTCGGGCTCGGACGTGGTCGCCACGAGTCGTCCAGCGAGGTCGTCGAGGGTGGCGCCGACGACGAGGGCGATGAGTTCGCGCCGGTCGCGCACGTGTTTATAGAGCGACGGCGCCCGCACCCCGACGCGCTCGGCCACCGCCTGCATGGTGAGCCCCTCGAGGCCTGATGATTCGACGATCAGCCGGCCGGCTTCCACGATGGCGGCCCGGTCGGTGCGTGCGGGTGTGGGCATTCTTGCGCTCCTCTCGATAGCTAAGTATCATAGCCATCATGCAACTCGCCCCCGGACTCCGCCGCGCAGGCAACGACCTGATCGCCATCCATCTCATCGTCACCGATGACGGCGTCACCGTCATCGACGCCGGGCTTCCCGGTCACTACCGCGACCTGCGGCGCGAACTCGTCGCCGCCGGGCGCAGCCTCTCCGACGTCAAAGGCATCGTGCTCACCCACGGCGACAGCGACCACACCGGTTTCGCAGAGCGGCTGCGCGCTGAGCTGGGCATCCCCGTCTATGTGGGCCGGGCGGATGCCGCGCGCGCCCAGGGCGAGAAACCCCCGTCGACACCGGCCGACCCGCGCAGGTTCGGGCCGATGCTGCAGTTCTTCGCCTACGCCATCGGGAAGGGCGGGGTGCGCACGCCTGCCCTCCGGGAGGTCAGCGCCGTCGATGACGGCAACGTGCTCGATCTGCCCGGCGCGCCGCGCGTCATCGCGATGCCCGGCCACTCGCCGGGCAGCATCGCCCTCCACGTGCCCGCGGTGCGCGCCGTGTTCGTCGGCGATGCGCTGACGACCCGCAGTGTGCTGACGGCCGAGCAGGGGCCGCAGCCCGCTCCGTTCACCGACGACCAGGCCGAGGCGTCGGCGTCGCTCGCGCGCATCGCCGACCTCGACGTCGACTGGGTGATCCCCGGCCACGGACCCGCCTGGCACGGGGGAGTGGCCGACCTGATCGACGCCTACCGGGTCGCCGAGGTCAGTCGCTCGCCCCGCCCGTGAGCTTGTTCGCGATCGCGTCCATCACGGTCGTGTCGGCCAGGGTCGTGGTGTCGCCGACGCCGCGGCCCTCGGCCACGTCGCGCAGCAGCCGTCGCATGATCTTGCCCGACCGGGTCTTGGGCAGCTCGGTCACGATGAACACCTGACGCGGTCGGGCGATCGCACCGATCGCGGTGGCGACGTGTCCGCGCAGGATCGTCGCGGCCTCCTCGTTCGACTGCGCCTCGGCCTGGTCGGCCCGCAGGATCACGAACGCCACGACCGCCTGCCCGGTGGTCTCGTCGTTCGCGCCGATGACGGCCGACTCGGCGACGATCGGATGCGACACCAGCGCCGACTCGATCTCGGCGGTCGACAGGCGGTGACCCGAAACGTTCATCACGTCGTCGACGCGGCCGAGCAGCCAGAGGTCGCCGTCGTCGTCGAGCCGGGCGCCGTCGCCGGCGAAGTAGCGGTCGCCGAACTTCTCCCAATAGGTCTCGATGTAGCGGTCGGGGTCGCCCCAGATGCCGCGCAGCATCGACGGCCACGGCTCGGTGATGACGAGCAGCCCGCCCGACCCGTGGGGTACCGGGGTGCCGTCGTCGTTGACCACGTCGATCGTGATGCCCGGCAGAGGCACCTGCGCGCTGCCCGGTTTCGTGCTCGTGATGCCGGGCAGCGGGCTGACCATGATGGCACCGGTCTCGGTCTGCCACCAGGTGTCGACGATCGGCGCGGTGCCGCCACCGATCACGTCGCGGTACCAGATCCACGCTTCGGGGTTGATCGGCTCACCCACACTGCCGAGCACGCGGATGCTCGAGAGGTCGAACCGGTCGGGCTCCTGGCGCCCCACCTTCATGAACGAGCGGATGGCGGTGGGGGCCGTGTAGAAGATCGAGACCTTGTACTTCTCGATGAGCTCCCACCAGCGGCCGGGGTGCGGGGTGTCGGGTGTGCCCTCGTACATCACCTGCGTGGCGCCGTTGGCGAGGGGGCCGTAGACGACGTAGCTGTGGCCGGTGATCCAGCCGACGTCGGCCGAGCACCAGTACACGTCGGTCTCGGGGTGCAGGTCGAACACGTTGCGGTGGGTGAACGCCGCCTGGGTGAGGTAGCCGCCGCTGGTGTGCAGGATGCCCTTCGGCCGACCCGTCGTGCCCGAGGTGTACAGGATGAACAGGGGGTTCTCGGCCTCGAACGGCTGCGCCTCGTGCTCCGGGTCCGCGGCGGCGACCGCCTCGTGCCACCAGATGTCGCGCTCGTCGTGCCACGCCACGTCGTTCTCGCCGCGCTTCACCACGAGCACATGCTCGACGCTGTCTGCTCCGGCGACCGCGGCATCCACCGTGTCCTTCAGCGGGAACACGCGCCCCTTGCGCCAGCCGCCGTCCGCGGTGATGACCAGCTTGGCCTCGGCGTCGTCGATGCGCGCCCGCAGCGAGTCTGCGCTGAAGCCGCCGAAGACGACCGAGTGGATCGCGCCCAGCCGGGCGATCGCGAGCATGGCGACCACGGCCTCCGGGATCATCGGCAGGTAAATCGCGATGCGGTCGCCGCGGGTCACACCCAGAGCGGCGAGGGCGTTGGCGGCGCGCTTCACGTCGGCAGTGAGCTCGGCGTAGGTGATGGTGCGGGTGTCGCCGGGCTCGCCCTCCCAGTGGATCGCGACCCGGTCGCCGTTGCCGGCCTCGACATGACGGTCGAGGCAGTTGTAGGCCACGTTCAGCTCGCCGTCGGCGAACCACTTCGCGAAAGGCGCCTCGCTCCAGTCGAGGGTCTGTGTGAACGGGGTGTGCCAGTGCAGCAGCTCGCGCGCCTGGTCGGCCCAGAAGCCGAGCCGGTCGGCCGTCGCCCGCTCGTAGAGCTCGGGCCGGGCGATCGCGTTCTTCGCGAACTCGGGGGCCGGGGGGAACCGGCGGTCCTCGTGCAGCAGGCTGTCAATCGATGTCATGGACGTCAGCATCCTTGTGTCGATCCGCGGCCGAGCCTGGGTGGTCGCGAGTGATTGTCGATGGTGTGCGTCGATCCTAATGGAGCGGGTTAAGGGCCCGAGTGACGCGCGCGCATTGCCCGTTGCGGGGTCCCCCTTTTGGAGTACACTCTGGGTAGCCGGGCCTTGCGCTCGGTTCGCAGCGCCGTGATTCCCCCCAATCCAGCGTTGCTGTGGCGGCGCCCGTTCCCCCCAATGGGCGCCGCCCCTCTCGTTAACGGCCCGCTCTGGTCGTGCACAGCCGCGGCTGTGCACAGATGCGGGCGGATGCCGTGGCCGGCGCGCATCCGCGCGGCACGCTGGCCGGGTGGCTGAGTTCGTGGCGCGTCGGGCGGTGGACCCCGTGGACGGCGCTGCCGCCGGGGCGGTGGGCCGGGGTGAACCGGGCGATGCGGTCTTCGGGGTGCTGGCGGCGTACGTGCGCGACCCGGCGGTGACCGATGTCTTCGTGAATCCCGGCGGCGCGGTGTGGGTCGACCGCGGCGCCGGCGCCGAGGCTGCCGGCGTGGTGGTCCCGGCCGCGGAGGCACGTGACCTCGCAACCCGCCTCATCTCCGCGGGTGAGCGTCATGTCGACGAGGCGACGCCGGCGGTCGATGTGCGGCTGGGTGACGGGATGCGGGTGCACGCGGTGCTGCCGCCGATCTCGCCCGGAGGAGCGGTGCTGTCGATTCGGCTGCCGCGTCGCCGCCCGCTCTCGCTCGACGAGCTCGAGGCGGCGGGATTCTTCGCGTCCGCGGGTGCGGGTGCGGGTGCGGCTGCGGTGCGTGAACTCGTTGCGCGCCGCGCCAATCTGCTGGTCACCGGCGCGGGGGGAAGCGGCAAGACCACACTGCTCGGGGCGCTGCTGTCGGCCGCCCCGGCATCCGAACGCATCATCGTCGTCGAAGACGTCGCCGAACTGCGCATCGACCACCCGCACGTGGTCGCGCTCGAAGCGCGGCAGGCGAATCTCGACGGAGCGGGGGGGATCGGGCTCGACCGACTCGTGCGCGAGTCGCTGCGCATGCGGCCCGATCGTCTGGTCGTCGGCGAGTGTCGCGGCCCCGAACTGCGCGAATTGCTGGCGGCCCTGAACACCGGGCACGACGGCGGCGCCGGCACCCTGCACGCCAACTCGCTGGCCGACGTGCCGGCGCGGCTCGAGGCACTCGGGGCGCTGGCTGGAATGAGCATGGACGCCGTGACCCGTCAGACGGTCAGCGCGATCGACGCGGTGCTGCACGTCGAACGTGCCGGCGGGGTGCGCCGGCTCGCGGCGGTGGGGCGCCTCGTGCTCGATCCGTTCGGCCGACTGGAGGTGACCGAATGAGCGGGGCGTCGCGGGTGGGCGGTGTTGAGCACGTGGCCGGAGTCGTGCAGCGGCTCGCCGTGCTCACGGGTGCGGGGATCCCCGCGGCATCCGCCTGGCGGCACGCTGCCGCGAGTTCTGGGGTGCCGGCGATCGCCGACGAGCTCGAATCGGCGCAGGATCTTCCGGCGCGCCTCGCCGCCGTGGCCGGCTCGGCGCCCCCGGAGGAGCGGTCGGCCTGGAGCGTTGTCGCGGCGATCTGGTCGGTCGCCACCGAGACCGGGGCGGCCCTGGCTCCTACTCTCCACCGCACCGCGGATGTGCTGCGCGACCTCGCCCAGTCGGCGCGCGAGGTCGACACGGCGCTGGCCGGGCCTGTCGCCACCAGCCGCATCGTGCTCGCGCTGCCCCTGGTCGGTCTGCTGCTGGGGGTGATCCTGGGGTTCGATGTGGCGGCGGTCTTCGTCACGGTGCCCGGGATCGCCTGCCTGGTCAGCGGCGGTGGACTCATCGCCCTCGGCGTGCGCTGGAACCGCGGTCTCATCCGATGGGCGCGCACGCAGGACGCGACGCCGGGCATCGCGCTCGACCTCACGGCCACGGCGCTCTCCGGCGGCACCTCGATCGACCGCGCCGCGCGGTCGGTCGCGGCATCCGGTGCGCTCGCGGGGCTGGACCTCCGGTCGCAGGAGGTGGACGAGGTTCTCGGGTTCGCCTCCGCGGCCGGTGTTCCCGCCGTCGCCCTGCTTCGGGCGGAGGCCGACGAGCAGCGGCGCCGGGCCCGTGCCGACGCCGCGTCGCGCGCCGCGCGGCTCGAATCGCGCCTGCTGCTGCCACTCGGGGTCTGCATCCTGCCCGCATTCGTGCTGCTGGGCGTCGTGCCGACGGGGATCGCCATCCTGTCCTCCACCGCCCTGCCGGTGTGATCCCCTCCACCCATCCGCCGTTGTCCCTCTGCATGCAGCGCGAGCACGGTGAAACTGAAGAGGTCGTGCCGAACCCATCGATAAGAGAGGACGACCCCATGCGCGGGTTCATCTCATACCTCCGGCGCGACGACGGCGCCGCCACCGCGGAGTACGCGATCACGATCATGGCCGCCGTGGGCTTCGCCGGTCTGCTGGTCGTGATCCTCAAATCGGGTGAGGTGCAGGCCATCCTCACCGGGCTCGTCCGCACCGCCTTGACCGTGGCGGGATGAGCGTTCGCGACGAACGCGGCAGCGTGGCGGCCGAGTTCGCGGTCGCCATGCCGGCGGTGATGCTGGTGCTCGCCGTGCTGCTCAGCGGCGTTCAGCTCGCCGGCCTGCAGCTGCGGGCTCAGGATGCAGCGGCCGACGCCGCGCGCTCGTGGGCTCGCGGCGAGAGCGGCGCGGTAGTGGCCGGGCACCTCGCTCGACAGCTCCCCGGAGCCCGGGTGACCCGCTCCGCGCGCAGCGACCTGGTCTGCGCCACGGTGCGGGTGTCGGGTCGTGGCCCGTCGGCGCGGCTTGGTGTCAACGTCGCCGCGTCGGCGTGCGCCCTGGGCGGCGGGCGGTGATCCGCCAGGGCGATGACCGCGGGGCGGGCGGTGTACTCGCTCTCGCGCTCGTGGGGGCGACGGTGGCGGTGGGCGTCGCGTCGATCGGCCTCGGGTCTGCGCTGACCGTGCGGCAGCGCATCATCGGGGCGGCGGATGCGGCGGCTCTGGCCGCCGCCGACGGTGCCTCCGGAGCGATCGCCATGCCCCCGTGCGAGGGTGCAGCCCTCGTCGTGCAGGCTGCCGGTGCGTCGCTCACCGAGTGCGGGATCGACGGACTGATCGCCACCGTCGAGGTGTCCGCCCGCGTGGGGCCGGTGCCGGTCAGTGCCCGTTCGACGGCAGGACCGCCGCCGTGACGCGCGGCGAGCAGCGGGGGAGCCTCGCGAGCAGCACCAGGGAGCACTGTGTATGGTGGCCCCGGATATAGAGAAGGAGTGACGTGCCCGACAGCGCAGCACCGGCGAAGCGCCGGCTCGTGATCGTCGAGTCGCCTGCGAAGGCCAAGACGATCGCGCAGTACCTCGGCGACGGCTATGAGGTGCAGGCATCCGTGGGGCACATCCGCGACCTGATCGAGCCGAAGAATCTGCCCCCCGAGCTCAAGAAGGGCTCGCTGGGCAAGTTCTCGATCGACGTCGAAAAGGGGTTCCTTCCTTATTACGTCGTCAGCGACGAGAAGAAGCGCACCGTCTCCGATTTGAAGAAGGCCCTCAAAGACGCCGACGAGCTCTACCTCGCAACCGATGAAGACCGCGAAGGCGAGGCCATCGCCTGGCACCTGCTCGAGGTGCTGAAACCCAAGGTGCCCGTGAAGCGCATGGTCTTCCACGAGATCACCAAAGACGCGATCGAGGCCGCCCGCAACAATCCGCGCGAACTCGACACCGCCCTGGTCGACGCGCAAGAGACCCGGCGCATCCTCGACCGGCTCTACGGCTACGAGATCTCGCCCGTGCTCTGGCGCAAGGTCGGGCCCGGCCTGTCAGCCGGACGCGTGCAGTCCGCCGCCACCCGCCTGGTCGTCGACCGCGAACGCGAGCGCCTGGCCTTCGTCCCGGCCGCGTACTGGGACCTCACCGCTCAGCTCGCACCGCAGGCCGGGGCAGAAGGCAACCCCTTCGAGTCGAAGATCGCCCGGCTCGACGGCAAGCGCGTGGCCAGCGGCCGCGACTACAACGATCGCGGGCAGTTGACCGGCGATGTCGTCGCCCTCGACGAGACGAAAGCCGAGGCGCTCGCCGACGCGCTGCGCCTGCCGCAGACCTCCTTCACGGTCAGCAACCTCGAGACCAAGCCGTACACGCGTCGACCCGCCGCACCGTTCACCACGTCGACGCTGCAGCAGGAGGCGGCGCGCAAGCTGCGCTTCTCGGCACGCCAGACCATGAGCGTCGCGCAGGGCCTCTACGAAAACGGCTACATCACCTATATGCGCACCGACTCGCCGACGCTCTCGCAGCAGGCGATCAGCGCGGCGCGCAGCCAGGCCGCCCGGCTGTACGGCGCCGAGTCGGTGCCCGAGAAGCCGCGCCTCTACAGCGGCAAGTCCAAGAACGCTCAAGAGGCGCACGAAGCGATCCGCCCCTCGGGTGAGACGTTCCGCACCCCGAGCGAACTCAGCAACGTGCTGCGCGGCAACGAGTTCAAGCTGTACGACCTCATCTGGAAGCGCACCGTCGCATCGCAGATGGCCGACGCGCGCGGGTCAACCGCCTCCGTGACGATCAGTGCAGCCACGCCCGAGCACGGCACAGCGGAGTTCACCGCCTCGGGCACCGTGATCACGTTCCGCGGGTTCCTGGCCGCCTATGAAGAGGGACAGGACGAGCAGCGCAACGAGCAGGACGCCGGCGGCGCCGACGAGAACCGCTCGCTGCCGCCGCTCACCGTCGGCCAGGTGCTCGACCTCGGCGCCCTCGAGGCCAAGGGCCACGAGACCACCCCGCCGCCGCGCTACACCGAAGCGAGCCTGGTCAAGACCCTCGAAGAACTCGGCATCGGGCGACCCTCCACCTACGCCAGCATCATCTCCACCATCATCGACCGCGGCTACGTCACCCCGCGCGGTACCGCGCTCGTGCCGAACTGGATCGCGTTCAGTGTGGTGCGGCTGCTCGAAGAGCACTTCGGCGACCTCGTCGAATACGACTTCACCGCCGAGATGGAAGACGACCTCGACCGCATCGCCGGCGGTGAAGCCGACCGGGTCGACTGGCTCAACCAGTGGTACTTCGGCGGCGACAAGCACCGCGGGCTGCGCACCGTCGTCGACAACCTCGGCGAGATCGACGCCCGCGACATCAACTCGATCCGCATCGCCGACGGCGTCACGCTGCGCATCGGCCGGTACGGGCCCTACCTCGAGGTGCCCGATCCGGATGGCGGTGAGACTCCGCGGCGGGTGAACGTTCCGGCCGAACTGGCGCCCGACGAACTGACTCCGGCCAAGGCGCGCGAGCTGATCGACGCCCCCGTCAGCAGCGACCGCGAACTGGGCGTCAACCCGGCGACCGGCAAGATGATCGTCGCCAAGGACGGCCGCTACGGCCCCTACGTCACCGAACTCGAGCCCGAGCCCGAAGCGGTCGTGCTGAAGGTCGACGAGAACGACCCCGGTGTCGCCGTCGACCCCGCCACCGGCGAAATCGTCGAGCCGAAACCGAAGAAGAAGGCCGCCGCCAAGAAGGCGCCCGCGGTCAAGCCGCGCACCGCATCCCTGTTCAAAAGCATGGACCCGGCCACCGTCGACCTCGAGACAGCGATCAAGCTGCTCGACCTGCCCCGGGTCGTCGGCCAAGACCCCGAGTCGGGCGAAGACATCACCGCGCAGAACGGCCGCTACGGGCCCTACATCAAGAAGGGCACCGACAGCCGGTCGCTCGAGGGCGAAGAGCAGATCTTCACCATCGACCTGCCCGGCGCCCTCGAGATCTTCGCGCAACCCAAATACGGTGCCCGCCGACCCAGCAGCGCGCTGAAAGAGTTCGACGCCGACCCGGTCAGCGGCAAACCGATCCGCGTGCGCGACGGCCGCTTCGGGCCGTACGTCACCGACGGGATCACCAACGCCACCATCCCGCGCGGCGACGACGTCGACTCGATCGACTTCGACCGCGCCGTCGAACTGCTCGCCGAGAAGCGCGCCAAGGGCCCCGCCAAGCCGAAGGCAAAGCGCGCCCCCGCCAAGAGGCGCTGAGCGCGTGCCCCAGCCGAGCACGCCGGGCCCCACCGGCCCCGGACTTTTCCTGACCCTCGAAGGCGGCGACGGCTCGGGCAAATCGACCCAGTCGGCCCTGCTCACCGAGTGGCTCACCGCCCAGGGGCGCACCGTCGTGCACTCCCGCGAACCCGGCGGCACCGAGATGGGCCTGCAGGTGCGCGAAACCGTGCTGCACTTCCGCGGGCACATCGCACCCCGCGCCGAAGCGCTGCTCTACGCCGCCGACCGCGCCCACAACATCGCCACCGTCGTGCGCCCCGCGCTCGAACGCGGCGACATCGTCATCCAAGACCGCTACCTCGACTCCTCCGTCGCCTACCAGGGCGCCGGGCGCGTGCTCGACCCCCGCGAGATCCGCGACCTCAGCCTCTGGGCCACCGAAGGGCTGCTGCCGCACCTCACCGTGCTGCTCGACCTCGACGAAAGCATCGGCCGCGTACGGCTCGACGAATCCCGCACCCGCTACGACCGGCTCGAAGCCGAAGGCGACGCCTTCCACGCCCGCGTCCGCGCCGCCTACCTCGACCTCGCCGCCACCGAGCCCGAACGCTTCCTCGTGCTCGACGCCACCCTTCCCGTCGACGAGCTGGCCGACCGCATCCGCACCCGCGTGTCAGACCTGCTCGGATAGATTCGACCCCGTGAGCTGGGACGACCTGACCGGTCAGGCAGAAGCGATCGCCATCATGCGCGACGCCGCCGCGGATGAGGCAGGCCTCACCCACTCCTGGCTGATCACCGGGCCGCCCGGATCGGGGCGCTCGATCCTCGCCTACGCGTTCGCCGCCGCCCTCATCGCCCGCCCCGGCGACGAAGCCGCCACCGAGGCCCAGGTGCAGGCGCGCACCCACCCCGACCTCGGCATCCTGAGCACCGACCGCGTCACCATCACCATCGACGAGGTGCGGCAGCTGGTCGCCACCAGCCAGTACTCGCCCTCCGTCGGGCGGTACCGGGTGATGGTGATCGAAGACGCCGACCGTATGACCGAGCGCACCTCCAACGTGCTGCTGAAGGCCCTCGAAGAGCCGCCGCCGCGCACCGTGTGGATCCTCTGCGCACCCAGCGAAGCCGACCTCATCCCCACCATCCGCTCCCGCGTGCGCAGCGTGCGGCTGCGGGTGCCGCGCGTCGACGAGGTCGCCGAGCTCATCTCCCGTCGCGACGGCATCAGCCTGCCCGAGGCGACGACGGCAGCGCGCGAGGCGCAATCGCACATCGGGATGGCGCACCGGCTGGCGACGAACGAGCAGGCCCGCGAGCGGCGGCGACGCACCCTCGAACTCGCGCTCGGCATCCGCAGCGTGTCCGGTGCGGTGCTCGCCGCCGCCGAACTGCTCGCCCTCGCCGGCGACGACGCCAAAGCGTTCACCGACGAACACGACGCCGAAGAGCGCGACCGTGCGCTGCGCTCCCTCGGCATCGAACCGGGCGGTGCGGTGCCGCCCGCGCTGCGCGCCCAGCTGAAAGCGCTCGACGAAGACCAGAAGCGGCGCGCGACCCGCAGCCTGCGCGACGGGATCGACCGCATCCTCATCGACCTCATGTCGCTCTACCGCGACATCCTGCTGCTGCAACTCGGTGTCGCCACCGAACCGGTGAACCTCGCCATCTACGCCCAGCTCGAGCAGGCGGCGGCGCAAAGCACGCCCACGCGCACCCTCGAAACGCTGGATGCGATCGCAACCGCACGCGAGCGCATCGACGGCAACGTGGCACCCGCCCTCGCGCTGGAGGCCATGCTGATCAGCGCCGTCCGAGACAAGGAGCGTTCATGAGAACCCGACGCCTGGCCGGTGTGATCGCCGTCGCCGCCGTGCTCAGCGTGACGCTGAGCGGCTGCCTGCAGATGTTCCTTCCGCCGCAGCCCGAGAAGACCTCCACCCCGACCGGTGAGCAGGTCGCCGCCGACCTGCAGCCGTACTACTCGCAGGTGCTGGTGTGGTCGACCTGCGGCAACGGCATGCAGTGCACCACGGCGACAGCGCCGATGAACTGGGACGACCCGGCCGCCGACAGCATCGAACTGGCCCTGGTGCGTCAGCCCGCCACCGGCAGCAAGAAGGGCTCGCTGCTGGTGAACCCCGGTGGCCCCGGCGGTTCGGGCTACGACTTCATCCTGGACAGCGTCGACTACGCCACCAGCCAGCGGCTGCAGCAGAACTTCGACATCGTCGGGTTCGACCCCCGCGGGGTCGGCCGCTCGACCCCCATCACCTGCTACGCGCCCGGTGACGCCGAATACCTCGACCACTTCAACTACGACATCGTGACCGGCACGCCCGGCACCGACGCGTGGATCGCCGAGGTCGAGGCCTCCAACCAGCAGTTCGGCGAGAACTGCCTGAAGTACACCGGGCCGGCGCTGCAATACGTCGACACGGTGAGCGCCGCCCGCGACCTCGACCTGCTGCGCGCGGTGCTCGGTGACGAGAAGCTGAACTACCTGGGGTACTCGTACGGCACGTTCCTCGGCGCCACCTACGCCGAGCTCTACCCGAAGAAGACCGGGCGCCTCGTACTCGACGGCGCGCTCGACCCGGCCACCACCGACTTCGAGGTGACCGAGACCCAGGCGAAAGGGTTCGACAGCGCACTGCGTGCCTACCTGACCGATTGCGTGCAGCGGCAGGGCTGCCCGTTCCGCAACGTCGACAGCGGCATGAGCCGCATCGCCGGCATCTTCCAGTCGCTGTCGGTCAGCCCGCTGCCCAACTCCGACCCCGGCGACCCGCGGCAGCTCGGCGTGAACGCCATGTTCGCCGCGACGATCCTGCCGCTGTACAGCCAAGAGAACTGGCCCTACCTCGACCAGCTGTTCCAGGAGGTCACGAGCGGCGAGACGCAGACGGCGTTCCTGCTGGCCGACAGCTACAACGACCGCAACCCCGACGGCAGCTACGCCACCAACTCCACCGAGGCGTTCCTGGCGATCAACTGCCTCGACTACGAGGGCGACTCCGACGTGGCCACCATGCGGGCGGAGGCGAAGCAGCTGGCCCAGGCCGCTCCGGTGTTCGGGCCGTGGATGGCCTACGGCGGCACCACGTGCGCCAAGTGGCCGTTCCCGCCCTCGCGCGACCGCCAGCCGATCACCGCGGCCGGCTCCGCCGACATCCTGGTGATCGGCACCACCAACGACCCCGCCACCCCGTACGTGTGGGCGAAGGCGCTCGCGGCCGAGCTCGAGAACGGGCACCTCGTCACCTACACCGGCGAAGGTCACACCGCGTACAACAAGTCGAACCGCTGCGTCGACGACACCGTGGACAACTACTTCATCGACGGGACCGTGCCTGCGAAGGACCCGGACTGCTGACCGCAAATTTGCAGTCCATGCAACAATAGGAGCATGGCTGCCCCCGAGGTCGACGAGACTCCTGGCCTGCGTGAGCGCAAGCGCATCGCCACCCGGCGCGCCATCCTGATCGCCGCCGTCGAGGTGGTGCGCGACAAAGGTCTGGATGCCGCGACGATCGACGAGATCGCCCGCGTCGCAGACGTGTCGCCCCGCACCTTCTTCAACTACTTCCCGTCGAAGGAGGAGGCGCTGATCGGCGACCTGCCGTCGCTGCCCGACGAGCAGACGCAGGCCGAGTTCCTCGCCGACCGCGGACCGATCCTGCCCGCCATCGGCCGGCTGTTCGAGGCGGTCGCCGGCCCCGCGCTCGCCGACCAGGAGCTCACCCTACTGCGGCGCAGCATCACCAAGCAGTACCCGGCACTGAGTGCCCGGCGCTGGGCGGCGATGCACCAGTTCGAGCACGACATCACCGAGCTGGTCGCGCGCCGGCTCGCCGCCGAAGATCCGGCGCTCGCCCAGGACCGCCGCGAACTGCAGAGCCGGGCGCGGATGCTGGCCTTCATCGCCGTGTCGACCCTGCGTCACGCCTGGCTGGCGTGGATGGATGGCAACGGCGACCGCGGCGATCTCGTCGCGCAGCTGGAGGCCTCGTTCGACCTGCTGCCCAAGGTGCTGACCCAGCAGAACGCGCTGCGCTGATTCGGTTATGCTTTCCAGGGCCGGTCGCGCCCCAGCGCCGACCAGCACGCCGCCTTAGCTCAGTTGGCAGAGCGATTCACTCGTAATGAATAGGTCGTGGGTTCGATTCCCACAGGTGGCTCCACCTTCTTCCCTTCTCCTCTGGGGCGTAGTCTCGAAGCGTCCGCCACAAGCGGGCGCCAACGAGAGTCATGTCCACAAGACGTGAGGAGTGTGCAATGACGAACACCCATGCCTGGCCGGCGATCTACGACGGAGAACTGCTTCCCGACCCCGACCAGCTCACCGAGACCCCCGACGTCGAAGCCTTGCATAAGGAGCTCCGCCGGGCCGGGATCGAGATCTCCGCCCCGGATGTCGAGCTGCACGACTGGGACGGCACCACCGCATCCGTCACCACGTATGTGCGCTGCACCGTCGGCGACCATCACGTCTGGGGCGCCGGTGTGGCCCGCGACCGCGCAGAGGCGCGCACCCGCGCCCTCGCCCAGGCGTATCAGCGGGCGAGCACCCGTTCGAGCGCGTCGACGAAGTAGTCGGCGCTGTCGCGGCGGATCACCATCGGCGGCTTGATCTTCAGCACGTTCTTGTCGTCGCCGGTGGGCTGCATGATGACGCCCTCGTCGAGCAGCGCCGCGCAGACCGCTGCGGCGATGGCGCCGGAGGGCAGTTCGAGCCCCAGGTAGAGCCCCATGCCGTGCACCGGGTAGCCGAGGGCGAGCAACCGTTAACGTAGGTGCGCGCCGACCGCTCGCGCGTTCTCGACCAGCCCTTCGTCGCGCATGATGTCGAGCACCGTCATTCCGACCACACACGACACGGGGCTGCCGCCGGCGGAGGAGAACATCGACCCTTCGGCGGCGAACGCGTCGGCGATCGTGCGGGTGGTGATCACCGCACCGAGCGGCTGCCCGTTGCCCATCGCCTTTGCGATCGTGATGATGTCGGGCACGACCCCCTGCTGTTCGAAGCCCCAGAAGTGTGCGCCGAGGCGTCCGTACCCGACCTGCACCTCATCCGCGATGCACACGCCGCCGGCCGCGCGCACCCGCTGATACGCCGCGGCCAGGAACCCGTCGGGCAGCAGCACGCCGCCGCCGTTGCCGAAGATCGCCTCGGCGATGAAGCCGGCGGTGTCGGGGCCCAGCGCCGCGTCGAGCGATGCCAGCGACTCCGCCATCGGCACCCGGTGCGGCGGGTCGACGAGCCGCACCCAGCCGGGCCGCGTCTCGAGCGCCCGCGGGTTGTCGCCGAGCGACGACGACACCGCATCCGACCCGATGGTCCAGCCGTGGTACGCCTCGCGCATCGCGGCGATCTGCGGCCGCCCGGTGGCCACCTGCGCGAGCCGCAGCGCCAGGTCGACGGCCTCGCTGCCGCTGTTCACCAGAAACACCGCGTCGAGCCCGTCGGGCGCGAGAGCCGCCAGGCGTTCGCTGAACTCGGCGACGGCCGCGTAGTGGAACCGCGAGTTGGTGTTCAGCCGCGCCCACTGCCGCGCCACCGCCGCGGTCAGCCGCGGATGCCCGTGCCCGGTGGTCGCCACATTGTTGACCATGTCGAGGTACACCTGGCCGTCGGTGTCGATCAGGTGCTCGCGCCAGCCCCGCTCGATGCGCGGCGGGTGCGCGTAGTAGTGCTCTTGCACGGTGGCGAACGCGGCATCGCGCCGTGCGAGCACGTCGGCGGCGGTGGGGGCGGGGGCGACCGGTTCCAGGCCGAGCAGGGCGGTGGGGTCGGGGCACACCTGTTTCCAGACGGCGGCGTCGGCGGGTGACGCGAACGCGGGCGGCCGGTGCCCGCGCGCCCGTGACCATTGCAGGTGCAGGGTGGCCGGATGCGGCGGCACAGTCCCGAGCGCGGCTCCGGCGTCCACGGGTCCTTCCGCTGCGATCGCGTCGAGCCCGGTCGCCCACATCTCCCCGGATGCGCCCTCCAGCACGACGGCTCCGTCCGCGTGGCGCACCGTGCCCGCTTCGGGCGCCCGCAGCACCTCCGCGGCCTCCAGTGCGACCTCGACTCCCAGCGCCACGGTCGCAGCACCTCGCCGCCGCAGCGGCTGCGCCCGCGTCAGCCGGGCGTCGCCCCACCCGGTGGCGGTGCCGGCGGCCAGCAGCCGGCGTTCGATATCGTCGTCGAGCCACACCCCCGCGTCGAGCAGGTCGGAGGTGGTCGACAGGTCCACCTGCCGTAGCCGGGCGTCGAGCATGCGGGACCCTGTGACCCCACCAGCGCCCACACCCGCCGCACCCGACCCACCCGACCCGCGCTCGAGCCGCCATGCCAGCAGAGTCCGCACCTCATCCGCCGACCGCGCCGCAGCCTCGCGGAACGCGCGCCATTCGTGTGCCCGGTTGCCGGCGGCGTAGGCGTTGTCGTGTTCGAGTGCGACCTGGTGCTCGCCGCTGACGACCAGCACGGCGGTGCGCAGTTGCACAAGCGGCCAGAGAGCGTCGAGTTCGGCGTCGGTGAGGGGCAGCAGCTCGTGGAATGCGGCGATGGTGTCGAGCACCCGCAGCGGTTCGTCGGGGAACCGGTGGAGGATCGCGGTGCAGGTGACGGCGAGTTCGGCGACGGTCCAGCTGGTGGCGACGTCGCCGAAGTCGATGACGCCGTCGAGCTCGCCGGCGGGGGAGAGGACCGCGTTGTCGTCGGTGAGGTCCCCGTGGATCACCTGGCGGCGCAGGTCGGCGCGCACCGGATCCAGCCGGGCGAGGGCCTCGGCGGCGACCCGCCGCACCTCGTCGCGGCGCGAGGCGGGCACGTGCGGAAGCAGCAGCTCGATCACCCCGGCTGCGTCCTGCAGGTTCCACTGAGTGCGCTGTGCGAAGCCGGGGTGCTCGAGGTCGCGCAGGGCGAGCGCGACGCGGGCCGACAGCGCCCCGAGCGCGGCGGGGTCGACCTCGGCGCCCGAGAGCGGGGTGCCCTCGACGAAGCTCAGCAGCCGCATCCGCCCGTCGACGCCGAGGGTGCGCGGAGCCCGCAGCCCGGCGGCAGCCACCGCATCGGCCGCGAGCCCCTGGGCTTCCAGCTCGGCGGCCCCGAACGCCTCGTTGGCGTACTTCACCAGCACCGGCCCGGAGGCCGAGGAGATGAGGAAGTTGCGGTCCTGGTTGCTGCCGAGCTCGGTCACCGCGCCGTCGACGCCCCAGGTGGCACGGGCCTGGGCGAGGGCCTCGGCGGCGGTGACGGCGGGCCGCGGCAGGGCTCCGACGGCGAAGAAATCGAACACGGTCATGGCACTGCGAGCCTATTGCCGCGCGGCACCCCCAATCCGGGGGCTGAACGGCTGTTTTCCCCGTTCGGGGGATTGATCGCCGCTGCGCGCCGGGCGTAACTTGCGAGCACGGTGACGGGCGGGGGCCCGGGTCGAGCCGGTGATCTGGGGGGATCAAACCGTGAAGCGACGGTTGACGTGGGGGCTCGTGGGAGCGGCGATCGTCGCGCTCGCGATTCCGGTCGCGGGGGGTGCGATCGCGGTCGCGGCACCCGGCGCGCTGACCGGGCAGGCGGCCACCGCATCCATCGCCCTCGTGGCCCCGCCGCCCCCGGTGACGAAGACGCCGACCACCGACGCGCCGCCCGATCCCAAGCCGCCCACCGCGATCGACCTGACCGCTGAGCGCCGCGATGCGGTGGAGACGCCGTCGTACGGTTGCGTCAACGCGGCCACCGGCGCCGTGGGAAGCGCCCCGTCGAAGCTGTCGCCGCTGGGGGTGCACGGCACCACCACCGATGATCTGGTCACGTTCGCGTACGCCTACAACGCCAAGCGTGCGGCGAACTGCCTGAAGCCGGTGCCGCTGGGCAACTTCCGCTACGACTCCTGCATGGAGGCGCGGCTGTTCTGGATGGCGGAGGACCCGTCGCTCGATCCGTCGTCGGCCTGGGGCCACATCGGCACGCAGCGCAGTGATGGGCTGCCCTCCGTGGGGTGCGACGGCAACCTGGCGGGCGGCATGAGCAACACCGGAACCACGGTGGCCATCAAATGGTGGGACTCCACGGCGCACCGCACCGCCCTCTACAAGCCGACCTACACCGGCAGCACCACGAGTGTCTGCATCTACTTCGCGATGACGCACGGCGGCATCCCGAACGAGCCGTACGACTTCACCCGCGCGGCCGCCCGCTGGGCCGGCTGCTAGGTCGCCCGGTTCCGGGCGCGCGGCTCTCAGCCCGCGCGCCCGGTCCTTCCTGCACGGCTTAGGCTCGCTCTCATGACGGAGCATCTGCGCTGGGGCATTCTGGGAACGGGCTGGATCGCCGAGGAGCAGACAAAAGACCTGAAGGTGCTCGGTTCGCCCGTCACGGCGGTCGGGTCGCGCACGCAGGAGCGGGCCGACGCCTTCGCCGCCGCGCACGGCATCCCGCAGGCGCACGGCAGCTACGAGGCCCTCGTCGCCGACCCCGACGTCGACGTGATCTACGTCGCCACTCCGCACCCGATGCACGCCGCCGATGCGATCCTCGCCCTGAACGCCGGCAAGCACGTGCTGGTCGAGAAGGCCTTCACCGTGAACGCCGGCGAGGCCCGCAGCGTCGTCGACCTGGCACACGAGCGCGGGCTGGTGGCGCTCGAGGCGATGTGGACTCGCTGGCTGCCGCACATGGTGCGCATCCGCGAGATCATCGCCGCCGGCACCCTGGGCGACGTGCGCACCCTGATCGCCGACCACACGCAGAAGCTGCCCGCCGACCCAGCGCACCGCATCCAGAACCCCGACCTCGGCGGAGGGGCGCTGCTCGACCTGGGCATCTACCCGGTGTCGTTCGCCTGGGACCTGTTCGGCGCCCCGGCGAGCGTGCAGGCGCACTCCTCGCCGACCCCGGTGACGGGCGTCGACCGGCAGACGGCGATGATCCTCGGCTACGACGGCGGCCAGCAGGCGGTGCTGCAGTGCGCCCTCGACACCGCGGGGCCCAACCGCGCGGTGATCCTCGGGACCGAGGCGCGTATCGAGGTCGACGGCGTCTGGTACACCCCGACGAGCTTCCGGGTGGTGGCCCCGGACGGCAGTGTGCTTGAGGCGTACGAGAGCCGGGTGGAGGGGCGCGGCATGCAGTTCCAGGCGGCCGAACTCGAGTCGCTGGTCGCCGCGGGTGCTCTCGACAGCGACGTTCTGCCGTCGGCGCAGACGGTCGCGATCATCGAGACCCTCGACGAGGTGCGCCGGCAGATCGGCCTGACCTACCCCGGCGAGCGATAGCCGCGCAGGCCCGCCCCAGGTGCCCTCGCCTATCATGGCGAGGTGACCGACGAGCCTCCCCTCTCGCGCCGCGACGTGATCGCCGGCGAGCCGGCCCAGCCGCGCACCGGCGGGGGTCTCGGTGAGTTGCTGCGCAAGCATCCGCGGGCCTGGCTGTTCTCGGCGCTCGCCATCGCCTTCGTGCTGCTCGGCACCGGTGCCGTGTTCGCCGGGGTCGCCTACGGCTCGACCCCGGCCGCCGCGCCCGCCCCGAGCGAGACGCCGCTGCCGCCGCGTCCGCAGCCGAGCGCACAGCCGACCGACGCCATCCTGCGCACCTGCTCGGTCAGCAAGCTCGAGAAGGACCCGCGCTTCCCGTCGCTCGCCGCCGCCGTCGTCAACGCCGACACCGGTGAATCCCTGCTGCGCTACCACGCGTCGTCGCTGGAGCCGACCGGCAGCGTGCTGAAGGTGTTCACCGCCTCGGCCGCCGTGCTCGCGCTCGGGGCCGACTACCAGATCACCACGTCGGTGATCCAGGGCAGCCAGGCCGGCAGCATCGTGCTCGTCGGACGCGGTGACGCGACCCTCAGCGCCATGCCGCCGGGCACCGAGAGCGTGTACACCGGCGCACCCAAGCTGAGCACCCTGGCGGCTGCGACCCTGGCGAAGTTCAGCCAGGACAACCCGGGTCAGCAGATCACCAGCCTCATTCTCGACGCGAGCTACTGGAACCCCTCGGACAAGTGGGACTCGACCTGGAAGCGGTCCGAGCAGACCATCGGCTATCACTCCGAGGTGACCGCGTTGCAGGTCGACGGCGACCGCGCCGATCCGACCCGTCAGACGAGCCCGCGCAGCACCGACCCGATCGGCCGCGCCGGCAAAGCGTTCCTGCAGGCGCTGCGCGACGCGGACGGCAACGGCATCGTCGCCGACGACGTGGCGATCAGCACCGGCACGGCTGCGGGCGGCACGAAGCTGGCCCAGGTCAAGTCGCAGCCGGTGCGGGTGCTGATCAAGCAGATGCTGCTGAACAGCGACAACACCCTGGCCGAGATGCTGGCCCGCATCGTGTCGATCAGCCTCGGGCTCGACGGCAGCGCCGCGTCGCTGCAGCAGGCGATCCCGAGCGAGCTGTTCCCCGACGACCCCGAGACCTTGGCCAAGCTGGTCATCCGTGACGGCTCGGGCCTCAGCGAGAAGAACGGCGTCCCGGCGACGACGATGGCGATGTTCATGATCCGCGTCGAAACCGGCGCCGAGAACCTCGATCTGGTGCGCGACGCCCTGCCGGTCGCCGGCAAGTCGGGCACGCTCGCCAGCCGGTTCACCGGCGACAACGCCGTGCTGCGCGGCAACCTGACCGCCAAGACGGGATGGATCGACATCGCGTACACGCTGTCGGGGTTCATGACCGCGAAGGACGGCACCAGGCTGACCTTCGCGTTCTACGCGATCGGCGGCGGCATCAAGGACAATGCCAAGGAGGCACTCGACACCCTGGCCACCGGTGTGTACAAGTGCGGCAACAACCTCGCCAACTTCTAGGAGCACCAGGATGACCCGCGCCCTGTTCGTGATCGACGTGCAGAACGACTTCACTGAGGGCGGTGCGCTCGGCGTCGACGGCGGCGCGGCGGTCGCGGCGGGGGTGACCGAGTACCTGCGGGCGAATCCCGACACCTACGACGTCGTGTTCGCTTCGCGTGACTGGCACGACGGCGACAACCTCAACGGTGGCCACTTCGCCGCCCCCGGCACCGAGCCCGACTTCGTCGACACCTGGCCGCGGCACTGCGTCGCCGGCACCCCCGGCGCCGAGTACCACCCGGCTCTCGACACGACCCTCATCGACGTGCATGTGCGCAAGGGCCAGGGCAAGCCGGCGTACTCGATCTTCGAGGGCACCACGGATGCGGGGGCCGGTTTCGCCGAGGCCCTCGCCGAGCTGGGGGTCACCGATGTCGACGTGGTCGGCATCGCGACCGACTACTGCGTGCGTGCTTCGGCCCTCGACGCCATCGCCGCCGGGCGCCACGTGCGCGTGCTCACCGACCTCGTCGCCGGGGTCGCGCCGGAGTCGTCTGCGGCTGCCCTGACCGAACTGGCATCCGCCGGTGCGGATGTCGTGACGAGTGGAGACCGCTGATGTTCTCGTACCTGCTGATGGGTCTCGCGGTGCTCGGCGCCGCGGCGCTGGCCGTCGCGTTCGCGCTGCAGGTGTTCTTCTAGACCTGGTTGCCCTAGACCTGGTTGCCCAGCTTGAACCCGCGGTCGGTGTCGCCGGCGCGGGTGTAGGAGAAGCCGTCGGCGCCGATCGTGACCGCCGCCTCTGACGGCTCCGCGCGCTCGGTGACCGGCATCGGCCGGCCGTCGAGGTCGAGCACGAGCGAGGCCTCCGTGTACCACGATGGCACCACCGGGTTGCCCCACCAGTCGCGGCGCTGGTTGTCGTGCACATCCCACCGCACCACCGGGTTGTCGGGGTCGCCGGTGTAGTAGTCCTGGGTGTAGATCTCCACCCGGTGACCGTCGGGGTCGAGGATGTACAGGTAGAACGCGTTCGAGACCCCGTGCCGGCCCGGCCCGCGTTCGATGCGGTCCGAGAGTCGCAGCGCGCCGAGCTTGTCGCAGATGGCGATGATGTTGTGCTTCTCGTGCGTGGCGAACGCGATGTGGTGCAGCCGGGGGCCCGTTCCGCCGGTGAGGGCGGTGTCGTGCACGGTGCCCTTGCGGTGCATCCACGCGGCGTAGACGACGCCGTCGGAGTCTTCGATGTCTTCGGTCACGCGGAACCCGACGCTCTCGAGGTACGCGACTCCGGCGGGCACATCGGGCGTGACCTGGTTGAAGTGGTCGAGCCGCACCAGCGCCCCGGGGGTGTGCAGGTCGTAGCGCCAGGCGAGGCGCTCCGCGTGCTGCACGTCGTGGAAGAACTCGTACGGGAAGCCCAGCGGATCCGTCACGCGCACCGCGTCGCCCACCCCGGGAACGAAACCCTGCGTGCGGCGCTCGGTGCGGCATCCGATGCTCTCGTAGTACGCCTGCGCGCGGTCGACGTCGTCAGGGGTGCGCACCCGGAACGCGAGTGCCGCGGCGGCCGCCACCGGGCCGTTCCGCAGCACCAGGTTGTGGTGGATGAACTCTTCGAGCGTGCGCAGGCAGATGACGTCGTCGTCTTCGTAGGTGACGGTGAGGCCGAGCACGTCGACGTAGAAGGCGCGCGACGCGGCCAGGTCGGTGACGACGAGCTCGGCGTACGCGCAGCGCAGGATGTCAAAGGGTGCGGTCATGATGCGGCTCCGGCGGTGCTCGCCCCGAACTTCGGGGTGTGGACGGGGCCGAGCGTGATGTGCACGGCCTGCTGGTCGGTGTAGAAGTCGATCGAGCGGTAGCCGCCCTCGTGGCCGAGGCCCGAGGCCTTCACCCCGCCGAACGGGGTGCGCAGGTCGCGCACGTTGTGCGAGTTGAGCCACACCATGCCCGCCTCGACGCTCTGGGCGAAGGTGTGCGCCCGTTTCAGGTCGCTGGTCCAGAGGTAGGCGGCCAGCCCGTACTTCACGCCGTTGGCGAGGTCGAGCGCCTCGGCGTCGGTGTCGAACGGGGTGATGCAGACCACCGGGCCGAAGATCTCCTCCTGGAAGATGCGGGCCGTCGGGGGCACGTCGGCGAACACGGTCGGCGCGACGTAGTTGCCGGTGTCGAGGCCGTCGGGCCGCCCGCCCCCGGCGAGCAGCCGGCCCTCGGTCTTGCCGAGTTCGACGTACGACATGACTTTGGCGTAGTGCTCCGGGTGCACGAGCGACCCGACCTCGGTCGCCGGGTCATGCGGGTCGCCGACGACGATCCGGGCGGCCCGCTCGGCGTACCGGGTGCAGAACTCGTCGTACACGGCGCGTTCGACCAGGATGCGCGAGCCGGCGGTGCAGCGCTCACCGTTCAGCGAGAACACCCCGAACAGGGTCGAGTCGATCGCGGCGTCGAGGTCGGCGTCGGCGAACACCACAGCGGGGCTCTTGCCGCCGAGCTCCATCGACAGGCCCTTCAGCATCGGAGCGGCGTTGGCGAAGATCAGCTGGCCGGTCGAGGATTCTCCCGTGAACGAGATGAGCGGCACGCCCGGATGCTTCACCAGCGCATCGCCTGCCTCCTCACCGAGGCCGTTGACCAGGTTGAACACGCCCGTCGGAAGCCCCGCGTCCTCGAAGATGCCCGCCCAGAGCGACGCCGACAGCGGCGTGAACTCGGCCGGCTTCAGCACGACGGTGCAGCCCGACGCCAGGGCGGGGGCGAGCTTCCACGACTCCAGCATGAACGGCGTGTTCCACGGGGTGATCAGCCCGGCGACGCCGACCGGTTTGCGGTTGACGTAGTTCAGCTGCGCACCCGGCACCTGGTATGCGTCGTCGGCTTGCGCCACGATCAGGTCGGCGAAGAACCGGAAGTTCTCGGCCGCACGCTGCGCCTGCCCGAGTGCCTGCGTGATCGGCAAGCCGGTGTCGAAGGTCTCCCATTCGGCCAGTTCCGCGTCGCGCGCCTCGACGGCATCCGCGATGCGGTTGAGCACGCGGGCGCGCTCGCGGGGCTTCATCCGCGGCCACGGGCCCTCGCGGAACGCACGGGTGGCGGCCTCGACGGCGCGGTCGATGTCGGCCTTCGTGCCGGCCGCCGCCGTCGTGTAGGGCTCGTTGGTCACCGGGTCGAGCACCTCGAACGTGCCGCCATCGGCGCTGTCGGTGAACGCGCCGTCGATGTAGTGCCGGATGCGGTCGGGCAGCCCCGCGGGGATGTGGTGCGTCATGCGGTCAGCGCCTTCCGATCTCGTACTGCGGCTCCACGGGGGAGAGGTAGGCCTCGCCCTCGTGCAGGTACTGGCGGATCTTCGTAAGCCCGGCATCCGTCGGTGTAATCAGCGGCGGCCGCACATAGCCCGAGCGGACGAGTCCGCGCTGCTCGAGCACCCACTTGCCGGGCGCCGGGTTGGTCTCGACGAACAGCAGGTCGACGAGCGGATGCAGCCCGTAGTGGATCTCGCGCGCCGCCTGCTGGTCACCCGACTCCCACAGCTCGAACATGCGCGCGTGCGCGGCGGGGGCGATGTTCGAAGTCGCGCTGAGGAAGCCCGCCCCGCCGAGCGCGAGCAGCGGCAGGCAGAGCAGCTCGATGCCCGACCAGACGATCAGCTCGGGCCCGCACAGCTGCAGCACGCGACTGAAGTGCTCGAAGTCTTTCGTCGTCTCCTTCACGCCGACGAAGTTGTCGACGTCGCGCCAGAGTCGCGCCACCGTCTCGGGGGCGATGTCGACGGCGGTGCGCGAGGGCACGTTGTACGCCACGATCGGCAGGTCGGGGTACTCGGCCGCGACGGTCGAGTACCAGACGTACAGCGCCTCCTGTGTGGGCCGGGCGTAGTACGGGGTGATGATCAGCGAGGCGTCGATGCCGAGGTTGCGGGCGGCGGCGGTGAGCTCGAGCGTCTCGTGCAGCTGGGCGGTGCCGGTGCCGGCGACGACGGGGACGCGGTCGGCGACCACCTCGGTGACGGTGCGGATCGCGGCGATCCGCTCCTCCACCGACTGGGCGCCCGGCTCGCCGGTCGACCCGCCGATCGAGATGCCGTGGGTGCCCTGAGCGAGCTGCCACTCGACCAGGTTCGCCAGCGACTCGTGGTCGACGGCGCCATCCGGGGTGAACGGTGTCATGAGCGGCACGATCGAGCCGCGGATCTGGTGCGGGGTGCTGCGGAAGCGCATCGTCTCGCTCTCTCAGTGGTGGCGGGATGCCAGGTAGGCGTCCATGGTCGTGGTGCGGTGGTGGCGTGCGGCCAGCTCGATCTCGAGGGGGTCGGCGCCCTGTTCGATGAGGGCGAGCAGGTGCTCGTGCTCATCGACCGAGCCCTGCGCCCGGCCGGGCACGAAGCTGAAGGTCGACTCGCGCAGCAGCCGCAGGCGCGCCCAGCCGCGGTGCACGAGGTCGACGAGGTGCGGGTTCGGGCAGCGCTCGAACAGCACCGAGTGGAAGTCGAGGTTCAGCTGCGTGAATCGCACCGGGTCGAAGTGCTGCAGCAGGTCGATCATGCGGGCGTTGATGGCGCGGGCACGTGCGATGTCGTCGGCGGTGACGTGCGGTGCCGCCAGGGCGGTCGCCGCTCCCTCGACGATGCTGAGGGTCTGCATCGTGATGACGTATTCCTCTTCGCGCACCAGCGCGACCTGCGCGCCCACGTTGTGCTCGAAGGTCACGAGCCCCTCGGCTTCGAGCCGCCGGATCGCCTCGCGCACCGGCACGACACTGGTGCCGAGCTCGCGGGCGATCGGCCCGAGCACCAGGCGGAAGCCGGAGACGTAGCGGCCGTCGTCGATGCGCTCCTTGATCCAGTCGTACGCCTGCTGCGACTTGCTGGGGGCGAGGGTGTCGGTCATCCGTCCCACTCCGCGTACCGGGCGCGCCACGACGCGTTCATCGGGTAGAGCCCGTCGACGCTCGCGCCGGCGGCCACCTGCTCGGTGATGAAGCGCTCCTGGCGCTCCTGCTCGACGGCGGCCTCGGCGACCTCGCGTACCAGCGCCGGCGGAATGACGAGCACCCCGTCGTCGTCGCCGACCATGATGTCGCCCGGTTGCACGGCGGCGCCGCCGCAGGCGATCGTGACGTCGGTCTCCCAGGGCACGTGCCGTCGCCCGAGCACGGCGGGGTGCGGCCCTGCCGAGAAGCTCGGGATGCCGAGCGCGGCCACCTGGGCGAAGTCGCGGATGCCGCCGTCGGTCACGATCCCGGCGGCTCCCCGGGTCTGCGCGCGCAGTGCCAGGATGTCGCCCACCGTGCCCGTGCCGGTCTCGCCGCGCGCCTCGATGACCAGCACCTCGCCGGGCTCCAGGGTGTCGAACGCGCGTTTCTGGGCGGTGAACCCGGTGCCGTGGGTCTCGGCCAGGTCGGGCCGGAACGGGATGAACCGCAGGGTGCGGGCGCGCCCCACCATCCGCGACCCCGGTCGGCTCGCCCGGAGACCGTCGATCGACACCGCGTCGTATCCCCGCTGCCGCAGCTGGGCGCTCAGGGTGGCGGTGCCGACGCTCGCCAGCATCGCCCGGAGCCCGTCGTCGAGCCCGCCGTCCGCATCCGCGCCGGCCGCCGCGAGCCCGGCCGCCTCCGCGCTGCCCCAGGCGTCGATCCGCTGTTCGTCGGTCACCCGCGGGCCCGCGCCGTAGTCGCCGAGGGGCACAGTGCCCTCGATCACCGGTGTCACGAGCCGCCCGGTCGAGGGTCCGCCCGGCACGTCGACTTCGACCTCGACCGTGTCGCCGGGGACGACGACGCTCGACCCGGCCGGCGTGCCGGTGAGGATCACGTCACCCGGTTCGAGGGTGATGAGCTGCGACAGGTCGGCCACGAGCCGTCCGAAGGGGAAGACCAGCTCGGCGGTGGTGTCCTCCTGCACCAGCTCGCCGTTCACCCAGGTGCGGATCCGCAGCGAAGCCGGGTCGACATCCGCCGCCTCGATCACCTCGGGCCCGAGCGGGGTGAACCCGTCGCCGCCCTTCGAGCGCAGGTTGCTGCCCTTGTCGGCCCAGCGCAGGTCGTAGACGCCGAAGTCGTTCGCGGCGGTGACGCCCGAGACGGCGGCCCAGCCGTCGGCGGGCGAGACGCGGCGGGTGGTGCGGCCGATGATCAGCGCCACCTCGCCCTCGAAGGCCAGCAGTTCGGTGCCGGAGGGACGCTCGATCGTGTCGCCGGAGGCCGCGACCGAGGTGGAGGGCTTCAGGAAGTACGACGGCTGCTCGGGGGTGCGCCCGCGCTGCGCGATGCGCGAGGGGTAGTTGAGGTGCAGGGCGATGACCTTGCCGGGACGCTCCATGACTCCCTCGTCCGTCGTCGGTGCGCGGCCGTCTTGTCCGCGATATGCGAAATGATATACGATCCGACTCGACGCGCAACGGGCACGATGAAGTGAGGTCGAGGGTGCAGTTCCACTACGACGGCTACGTCACGGGCGACCCCCGCATCCTGCCCGCCGCCGGCACCGGCATCGACCGGCCCGACGACCTGCCCGACCTGGTCGACGTGCTCATCGTGGGTGCAGGCCCGGCCGGCATGGTCGCCGCCGCGCAGCTGTCCCGATTCCCCACGGTCGTGACCCGCATCATCGACCGGCGCGGCGGCCGGCTCGAGATCGGCCAGGCCGACGGCATCCAGGCGCGCAGCGTCGAAACCTTCCAGGCGTTCGGGTTCGCCGACCGCATCGTCGAAGAGGCCTTCGTGCAGACCGAGATGGTGTTCTGGAAGCCCGACCCCGACCAGCCCGAGCGCATCGTGCGCACCTCGCGCGCCCCCGACGACCCGCACGGGGTGAGCGAGTTCCCGCACCTGCTCGTCAACCAGGCGCGGGTGCTGGACTACTTCGCCGAGTTCATGGAGCATGCGCCCACCCGGATGCGTCCCGACTACGGCTGGGAGTACGCCGGCTACGAGGTCACCGATGACACCGAGCATCCGCTGCGGGTGCACCTCGTCGGCACCACGGGGGAGGGCGACGGTGTGCCGCGCACCATCCGCGCCAAGTACCTCGTCGGGGCCGACGGCGCGCGCAGCCGCGTGCGGCAGTCGATGGGGCTGAGCCTCGACGGCGACCAGGCGAACCACGCCTGGGGCGTCATGGACGTGCTGGCCGTGACCGACTTCCCCGACATCCGGCTGAAAGCGGCGATCCAATCGCACGAGGCCGGGCAGATCCTGCTCATCCCGCGCGAGGGCGGGCACCTGTTCCGCATGTACGTCGACCTGGGCGAAGCCCGGCCCGAGGTGCGCGGCACGTCGGTCGACGAGGTGATCGAACGGGCGAACCGGATCCTCGCGCCCTACACGCTCGACGTACGGCATGTCGCGTGGAGCAGCGTCTACGAGGTCGGCCACCGGCTCACCTCACGCTTCGACGACGGCGACGACCCGCGGGTGTTCATCGCCGGGGATGCCTGCCACACCCACAGCGCCAAGGCCGGCCAGGGCATGAACGTGTCGATGCAGGACGGCTGGAACCTCGGCTGGAAGCTCGGGCACGTGCTCGACGGTCGGGCCCCCGAGTCACTGCTGGCCACCTACTCCGCCGAGCGGCAGGTGATCGCGCAGGACCTCATCGACTTCGACCGCGAGTGGTCGACCCTGATGGCCACCCGGCCCGAGGACCTGCCCGAACCGGGCTACCTCGAAGACTTCTACCGGCGCACCTCCGAGTTCCCCGCCGGGTTCATGACGCAGTACGCGCCGTCGATGATCGTCGGCGAGGCGCAGCACCAGCACCTGGCCACCGGGTTCCCCATCGGCAAGCGCTTCCACTCGGCACCCGTGGTGCGGGTGTGCGACGCGACCGCGCAGCATCTCGGGCACCTCGCCGTGGCGGATGGGCGCTGGCGCATCTACGTCTTCGGCGACTCGGCAGGGTTCGAGCTGCCCGGCCCCGCCGAGTGGTTCGACGTGAAGCTGATCCTGCCGCGGCCCTACACCGAGGTCGACCTGCAGGCCGTGCCGCCGGTGTTCCGCCCGCAGGTGGGCCGGTTCGAGCTGTTCGACGACGAGAACGTGTTCGCGATCGACCCCGAGCGCGACATCTTCGCCGAACGCGGGGTGGCCGCCGAGGGTGCGATCGTCGTCGTGCGCCCCGACCAGTACGTCGCGCACGTGCTACCGCTCGACGCGACCGACGAGCTGCGGGCGTTCTTCAGCTACTGACTCAGACCAGCAGCTGGTGCCGCGCCAGCTCGCGGTAGAGCGGGGTGCTCGCCACCAGCTCGGAGTGCGTCCCCACGCCCACCACGGCACCGTGGTCGAGCACGATGATCCGGTCGCTGTCGACCACGGTCGAGAGCCGGTGCGCGATGACCAGCAGGGTGCGGTCGGCGGCGACGGTGTCGATCGCGTCGCGCAGCAACTGCTCGTTGACGCCGTCGAGCGAGGCGGTCGCCTCGTCGAGCAGCAGGATCGGGGGAGCGGCCAGCAGGGCGCGCGCGATCGCGAGACGCTGACGCTCGCCGCCGGAGAGCATGACGCCCTCCTCGCCGACCGCCGCATCCAGCCCCGCCGGATCGCGATCGAGCACCTCGCCGAGGTTCACCGACCGCAGCACGCGGATGCACTGCTCGTCGGTGGCGTCGGGCTTCGCCAGCGTCAGGTTCTGGCGCAGCGACCCGGCGAGCACCGGGGCGTCCTGTTCGACGTAGCCGATCTGGGCGCGCAACTCCTCGCGCGGGATGCCGCGCACGTCGGCGCCGCCCACCCGCACGACCCCGCCGGTCGGGTCGTAGAAGCGCTCGATGAGCGACAGGATCGTGCTCTTACCGGCGCCCGACGGGCCGACGAGCGCCACGCGCGAGCCGCGCGGCACCTCGAACGACACGCCCTTCAGCACCTCGCGGTCGGCCGGCGCCACCTCGTCCTCGCCGAGTTCGGCGGCGATCAGTTTCTCGCGCTCGGTCTTGTGAGCGGTCTCGGGGTAGCGGAAGCGCACCTCGTCGAACGAGATCGCGGCGGTCGTGGTGACCGGTGCGGCCGGCTCGATGGCCGCATCGCCCTCGTCCTCGCTCGGGATCGCGTTGATCTCCTCGATGCGCCCGAGCGCCCCGAGCGCCTGGTTGACCGACGTGATCGCTCCGAACGCCGACCCCAGCGGCGCGATCAACATGAACAGGAACAGGATGAACGCCACCAGGCTCGCCACCGTGATGACGCCGCTGGCGACCCGGTAGCCGCCGACCCCGAGCACCACCAGCAGCGAGATCTGCAGTGCGATCCCGGCGATCGGCACGATCAGCGCCGACACCTTGGCCACCTTGATGCCGGCACGCCAGGCGCCGCGCGCGTCGGCCTCGACGGTTTCGAGTTCGCGCTCGGTGGCGTTCGCGGCGCGTACGGTGCGGATCGCCCCGATGACGCGCTCGACGGCGGCGGCCAGGTCGCCCACCTTCTCCTGCTGCTCTTTGCTCGCTCGGCGCACCCGCCCCGAGAGCAGCACGACGGTGACGATCGACACACCGATCACGGCAACGGTGAGACCGAGCAGCACCGGGTCGATGACCAGCATCGCGATGAGCGCGCCGACGAACACCACGGCACCGCCGATCGCGTCGACGAGTCCCTGGGTGATGACGGCGTAGAGCAGCGTGGTGTCCGACCCGACGCGCGACACCAGGTCGCCGGTGCGCCGCTGGTCGAACTCGGCGATCGGCAGCCGCAGCAGCCGGCCCACGAGCCGCCGCCGCGCCGACAGCACCACCGAGGTTCCGGTGCGCTGCAGCAGGTAATGCTGCAGGCCGCTGAGCAGGCCGGATGCCACCACGAGTCCCACGATCAGCCAGACCAGGGCGCCGAGCGGCTTGCCGCTCTGCACGACCCCGATCACCTGGCTGACCAGCAGCGGCTGGGCCAGCGAGGCGGCCGCGCTGGCCAGGCTGAGCACGACGACGACCACGAGCACCGGGCGGTGCTCGGTCAGGTAGGGCAGCAGCTGGCGGAACGTGCCGCGCGGCCCGTCGTCTTTCGGGGCGCGACCGAAGCCGCGGCGGCGGGGGGTGTCTGTGGTGGTCATCGTCTTCCGTATTTCTTGTGCACGGCCTGCCGGCTGACGCCGAGGGCCAGTGCGATGAGTTGCCAGGATGCGTTGGCGTTGCGCGCGCGCCGCACGGCGACGGCCTCGACCCGGTCGAGTTCGCGCCGCAGCCGGTCGATCGCGCGGAGGGCCTCGATCGGGTCGTCGGACCCGGCGCTCGCAGCGAGCGTGTGAATCTCTCCGACGTCCATGTTGTCAACCGTAGTTGACGCCCGGATGAGCGTCAACTCAGGTTGACAACGGCGACGGATGTCGGTGAGGAATCGTAAGCTGACCCGGTGCCAGAAGCCGTGATCGTCGCCGCAGACCTCGTCAAGAAGTACGGCGAGACCGCCGCCGTCGACAGCATCTCGTTCGAGGTGGCGCCCGGCGAATCCTTCGGTCTGCTCGGTCCCAACGGCGCCGGCAAGTCGACGACCATGCGCATGATCGGGGCCGTATCCACACGCACCAGCGGCACGCTCAGCATCCTCGGTCTTGACCCCGACCACCACGGTCCTGAGATCCGATCGCGCCTGGGGGTCGTGCCGCAGGCCGACAACCTCGACACCGAGCTGCGGGTGCGCGAGAACCTCATCGTCTACGGCCGCTACTTCGGGCTCCCCCGATCCTTCCTGCGCACCCGCGCCGACGAGCTGCTCGAGTTCGCCCAGCTCTCCGACCGCGCCACCGCCAAGGTCGACGACCTCTCCGGCGGCATGAAGCGCCGCCTCACCATCGCGCGGGCGCTCATCAACGACCCCCGCATCCTGCTGCTCGACGAGCCCACGACCGGGCTCGACCCGCAGGCGCGCCACATCCTGTGGGACCGGCTGTTCCGGCTCAAAGAGCGGGGCACCACGCTGGTGCTCACCACGCATTACATGGACGAGGCCGAGCAGCTCTGCGACCGGCTGGTCGTGGTCGACAAGGGCGCGATCATGGCCGAGGGGGCGCCCGCGGCGCTCATCCGGCAGTACTCGACGCGCGAGGTGCTCGAGGTGCGGTTCGGCTCCGACCAGAACGAGGGTGCCGCGGCGAAGCTGGCCGGCGTCGGCGACCGGCTCGAGGTGCTGCCCGACCGGGTGCTCGTCTACGCCGACGACGGCGAGGCGGCGCTGGTCGAGGTCACCCGGCGCGGCCTGCAACCGCTTACCAGCCTGGTGCGTCGCTCGTCGCTCGAAGACGTCTTCCTGCGTCTCACCGGCCGGAGCCTGATCGAATGAGCACGTCGGTCACGCCGGTCGAGGTCGACGCCGCCAAGGTGCGGCGGCTCGGCGCGCTGTACGTCTTCGAGCACCAGCTGCGCGTCATGCGCAACTAC
This sequence comes from Pseudolysinimonas sp., assembly GCA_035495435.1. Lineage (GTDB taxonomy): Bacteria > Actinomycetota > Actinomycetes > Actinomycetales > Microbacteriaceae > JBDSKH01. The sequence goes on along the minus strand of DATJFV010000020.1, from coordinate 49,603 downwards.
CGCAGCTCGCTCATCGCCACGGCCGTGGGCACCCCCTTCATCTACCTCTTCGCGTTCGGCATCGGCATCGGCACCTTGGTCGACGCCAACGCCGGCCAGGTCGACGGGGTTCCCTACCTGACCTTCGTGGCGCCCGCCCTGATCTGCATGTCGGTCGTCGGCATCGCGGCGATGGAGTTCACCTACCCGATCATGCTCGGCTTCAAATGGAACCCGACCTTCATCGGCATGAACTCCGCCCCGCTCAGCGGACGGCAGATCATCGACGGCATCGTGCTCTTCGTCATGCTGCGCATGGCGATCCCCGCCGTCATCTACTTCATCGTGATGGCGGTGTTCGGCGCCGTGCCCTCGCCCGCCGGACCGGGCGTCATCCTCACCTCGATCCTCGCCGGCCTGGCCCTGGGCACGCCGATCATGGCCTACGCCGCGTCGATCACCGAAGACCGCGGGCAGTTCGCCGTGATCGGCCGGGTCGTCGTGCTGCCGCTGACGTTGTTCAGCGGCACCATGTTCCCGCTCGATCAGTTGCCGGTGTTCCTGCAGTGGATCGGCTGGCTCTCTCCGATCTGGCACGGCACCGAACTCGGCCGGCAGTTCACCTACGGGGCCACCGAGCCGATCTGGCTGACCGTCGCCCACGTGGTCTACCTGCTGGCTCTCGCCATCGGCGGCTGGAGGCTGTCGGTGCGCATCGCGACGAAGAGGCTCGACAAGTGAGCGTGGGGCAGGTCACTCCCGCGCGGGTGCGCGAACCCCGCGGCGTCGGCGCCCTGTACGCCGGCAACGCCCGGTCGGTCGTCGGCCGGGGGCTGCTGGCGACCAAGAGCACCAACTGGGTGGTGGTGCTGACCGGATTCGTCGAGCCGATCTTCTACCTGCTGTCGCTGGGGGTGGGGCTCGGGGCGTACATCGGATCGGTTCAGGATGCCGCGGGCAACGAGATCCCGTACGCCGCGTACATCGCACCGGCGCTGCTGGCCGTCTCGGCCATGAACGGGGCGATCTACGACTCCACCTGGAACGTGTTCTTCAAGATGAACTTCGGCAAGCTCTACCAGGGCATGCTGGCCACCAGCCTCGGGCCGCTCGATGTGGCCCTCGGCGAGATCTCCCTCGCACTGCTGCGGGGCGGTGCGTACGGGCTCGGGTTTCTCCTCGTGATGCAGGCGGCCGGGCTCAACCTGGCCTGGACGGCGGTGCTGGCGCTTCCCGCCGTGCTGCTCATCGCGTTCGGGTTCGCCAGCCTCGGCATGGGCATCACCAGTTACCTGAAGACCTTCCAGCAGATGGACTGGATCCAGTTCTTCCTGCTGCCGATGTTCCTGCTGTCGGCGACGTTCTACCCGATCAGCGTCTACCCGGCGCCGGTGCAGTGGGTCATCCAGGCGCTGCCGCTCTGGCACGGGGTCGAACTGGTCCGCGGGCTCACCACCGGGGTGCTCGGGCCGGCGATGCTCGTACACCTGCTCTACTACCTGGTGATGGTCGTGCTGGGGCTCGCCTTCACGACCCGGCGGCTGCGGGCGCTGTTCCTGGATTAGGTCGGCGCGGGCGGTCGTTCGGTCAGCCGGCCGAGCCGGTGCGGATGGCCGAGAAGAAGTCGGTGGCCTCCTGCTCGAACGAGCCGTCCGGTGCGGCGCACCCGTCGATGATCATCTCCTTGTCGCCACCCATGTGGAACCACAATTGCGCGCGGGTCGTCACCCCGCCGGTGCAGCCCTCGTTCTGCGGGGTGCGGTAATCGCCGGGGTCGATGTCGTGCGCGATCAGCAGGTCGCGAAACCGGTCGACCTGATCGTCGCTCAGTGTGTACTCCGACGAGTCGAACCCCGGCACCGCCTGCGTCTGCCAGAACCGCACCCCGCCGATGTTCTCGGCAGAGCGGTCGGCCGGGCCCATGTGCTGCCCCGGATAGAAGATGCACCCGGTGAGCACCACAGCCAGCGCTCCTGATGCGGTGACCACGGCCATCAGGCGTCTCATGACGAGGTCCGCCACTCCGAGAACAGGGCCGTGACCTCGTCGACGAACGCGATGTCGGAGCAGCCGCCGACATCGACCGGGCCGACCACGACATCCGTGCCGGCGTAGACAGCGGTGATGTGCGTCGTGATCGATCCGGGGCACGGGATGCCGCTCAGATCGTCGGGGACACCCTCAGACCACACCACCCCCGACGCGTCAAGGAGCTGCACGAACCGTGCCACCTGCTGCGGGTTGTCCTGCGTGTGCTCGGAGTTGTCGAAGTCCAGGATCGCCTGGTCCTGCGAGAAGGTGAGCGCGACGATGTCGGAATTCGCGAAGCCGCTCTGTGCGTGATGCGCCTCACGGTACTGCGAGAAGAACGCGGTCGCATCGGCCTCGAAGCCGCCGGGTTCGGCGGCGCACCCATCGATCGTCATGTCATCGTCGCCGGCGCCGTGATACATCACGTGCACCGTGGTGGTGATGCCGCCGGCGCAACCCGAGGTGTCGGGGGTGCGGTAGGTCCACGGCTCGACGTCGTGGTCCCGCAGCAGCTGAATGAACGACGTCAGCGCGTCGTCGCCCTCGGTGAAGGAGTACGTGCTGTCGTCGAAACCGAGCACCGCCTGGGACTGCGAGAACTCCACCTGGTAGATCAGGTCGACGCTCTTCGTCGCGGCCGTGGGGCCCGCGCATCCGGCGAGCAGCCCAGCGGTCGCGGCAAGCGCGGTGGCAACAGCGAGGCGCCTCATGGACACGACCTTAGGTCAGGTCGCGTCCCGGGCGATACGGCCTCAGGGCCGAATGCCTCGCAGCACGTGCACCATCGCGAGGGCCGCCTCGGCGGCACGCCCGCCGACGTCCTCCTTCGACTCCGGCAGCCCCGCCCGGTCGAGCCCCTGCTGCTCGTCGTCGAGCGTGAGCACACCGAAACCGACCGGTTTGCCGGTGTCGAGCGCCACCCGGGTGAGTCCGTCGGTGGCGGCGGCGGCGACGTAATCGAAATGCGGGGTCTCGCCGCGCACGATCACGCCCAGGGCGACCACGGCATCCGCCCCCGCCTCGAGCGCCGCCTTCGCGGCGACCGGCAGCTCGAAGCTGCCCGGCACCTGCACCAGCGTCACCTCGGCGCCCGACGCGTCGAGCACCCGGCGGGCGCCGGCGAGCAGGCCCTCCGAGATGCGGGTGTGCCAGAGGCCCGACACCACCGTGACCCGCAGGCCGGTTCCGTCGGTGTCCAGGCTGAGCGCCTCGGCGCTCGGCTGACCTGTGCCGCTCATGAGTTCCCTTCGATCGCGGACTGCAGCGCCTCGTTCAGCGCCTCGTGGGTGGGGAGGGTGTGGCCCATCCGGTCGCGCTTGGCGTCCAGATAGCCTTCGTTGAAGATGCCGACGCCGACCACCAGCGGCACCAGCTCGGTGACGGTCACGCCCCGCTCCTCGAGCTGGCGCGCCTTCTCCGGGTTGTTGCTCAGCAGGCGCACCCGCGAGACGCCCAGATCCTTCAGGATGCCGGTCGCCGCTCCGTAATCGCGGGCATCGGCGGGCAGACCCAGGCGCAGGTTCGCGTCGAGGGTGTCGTAGCCCTGCTCCTGCAGGCGGTACGCCTTCAGCTTGTTGATCAGGCCGATGCCGCGACCTTCCTGCCCGCGCAGGTAGATGACGATGCCGCCCTCGGCGTTGATCGTGTCCAGCGCCGACTGCAGCTGCGGGCCGCACTCGCACTTCTGCGAACCGAACGCCTCACCCGTCAGGCACTCGGAGTGCACGCGGATCAGTGCGCCGTCCGTCGGCTCGCCCTTGATCCAGGCGACGTGATCGGCCCCGGTCGAGCGGTCGCGGTAGGCGCGCACCCGGAAGGTGCCGTGCTCGGTCGGCACGTTGGTCTCGACCTCGAAGCTGACCCGCTCGAACTCGGGCACCTCCACCTCGGCGGTGGGGTCGGCCTCGCACTTGCGCTCCTCCATGAAGCGGATGAGCGCCTCGATGGTGATCACCGGCACGTTGTCACGCTCGCCCATCGCGATGAGGCCGGGCAGACGCATCATCTCGCCCGTCTCGTCGACGATCTCGCCGATCGCCGCCACCGGGTTGAGACCCGCCAGCTTCATCAGGTCGACCGCGGCCTCGGTGTGGCCGTCGCGCTCGCGCACGCCCCCGTCGACCGCACGCAGCGGCAGGATGTGGCCCGGGCGGATCAGGCTCTTCGCGGTCGACGCCGGGTTGGCCAGCACCCGCAGGGTGTGGGCCCGGTCGCCGGCGCTGATGCCGGTGCTCAGCCGGTCGGCCGCATCCACGCTGACCGTGTACGCCGTGCCGCGCCAGTCCTGGCTGTCCGTGACCATCAGGGGCAGCTCGAGCCGGTCGGCGAGCTCGTTGGTCATCGGCGCGCAGAGGTAGCCGGAGGTGACGCGCACCATCCAGGCCACCGTCTCCTGGGACGCGAGCTCGGCGGCGATGATCACGTCGCCCTCGTTCTCGCGACCCTCATCGTCGGCGACGATGATCGGCCGTCCCGCGCGCAGCGCCTCGAGGGCCACGGGGATCTCTGCCAGGCTCATTTCTTCTCCTCGATCGGGCCGAAGCCCATCTCCGCCAGCCGCAGCACATGGCGCGCCAGGATGTCGGTCTCGATGTTGACCCGGTCACCCGGTGTCAGGGTTCCGAGCGTCGTGGCGCTCAGGGTCTCGGGGATGAGCGACACCTCGAACCAGTCGCGGTCGACGGCGCTCACCGTCAGGCTCACCCCGTCCACGGCGATCGACCCCTTGCGGGCCACCAGGGGTGCGTGCTCGGGGTCGAGGCTGAACCGCACCACGGTCCAGCCCTCCTGCGGGGTGACGCTCAGCACCCGGCTGGTGCCGTCGATGTGGCCCTGCACGATGTGGCCGCCGAGCCGGTCGCCCACCTGGGCGGCGCGCTCGATGTCGACGAGGTCGCCGGGCGAGCGCTCGCCCAGCGTGCTCATCTGCAGGGTGACGCCCATCACATCCGCGGTGAACCAGTCGGTGCCCTGGTCGACGACCGTCAGGCACACGCCGCCGACCGAGATCGAGTCGCCGTGCTTCGCGTCCGACGCCGCGAGCGGCGCCCGCACGGTGATCCGCGCGGCGTCGCCGGTGCGGTCGAGCGCCACCACCTCGCCGCGCTCCTCGATGATCCCGGTGAACATCTAGCTCTCCTTCTCGTCGGTCGAGTAGGCCGCAGGCCGTATCGAGACCCCGCCCGCCTCGCTCACGGCCGTGACGAGCACGTCATCCCCGAGCCGCTCCACGCCGGTCACGGTCAGCCGCCGCCCCTGGGCGAGCGTCGTGATCCCCAGGTCCCCGATCGCCAGCCGGTCGCCCCCGAGCAGCATCGGCGCCAGGTACACCGCGAACTCGTCCGCGAGCCCCTGGCGCACCAGCTCGGTCACGAGCGTCGGCCCCGCCTCCACGAACACCCGCCGGATGGCGCGGGAGTCGAGGTCGGACAGCACGGCGGCGAGGTCGCGGCTGCGGGTCTCGATGATCCCGGCCGGGTGCCGCCGCAGTTGCGCGTCCGTCGGGATCGCGCGCTCACCCACGACCACCGGAACCGGCTGATGCGGCATCAGCTCGCCCGCATCCCCCCGCGCTGTCAGCGACGGGTCGTCGGCGAGCACCGTGCCCGTGCCGGTCAGGATCGCGTCGCTCGCGGCCCGCTGCTCGTGCACCCGCTGGCGTGCGGCGGTGCCGGTGATCCACTGGCTCGAGCCGTCTGAGGCCGCGACGCGCCCGTCGAGGCTCGCCGCCCACTTCACCGTCACCCACGGGCGCTGCCGCCGTGCGCTGGTCAGCCAGATGTGCAGGAACCGCTCCGCCTCGTCCGCGAGCACCCCGGAGACCACCTCGACGCCGGCGCCGCGCAGCCGCTCCGCACCGCCCGCCGACTCGTGGCCGGGGTCGGCGACGGCGTACACGACGCGGGTGACGCCGGCCTCGATGAGGGCGACGCTGCATGGGCCGGTGTGACCGTAGTGGTTGCAGGGCTCGAGGCTGACGACGGCGGTGAGGCCGCGCGCATCGGCGACCTTGGTCAGCGCGTCGACCTCGGCGTGCGGGCTGCCCACACCGCGGTGCCAGCCCTCGGCGACGGTGCGCCCGTCGGCGTCGAGCAGAACGGCACCGACCTGCGGGTTGCCGCCCGTGACAGGTCCCTGCGACGCGAGCTCGAGTGCACGGCGCATCGCGTGCTCGTAGCGTTCGGTCATCCGGATGTCCCTGTGTCGGGTGTTCCGGGGTGCCGGGAGGCGGGCGCCCGCGCATGCGGTCGCCTCGTGCTTCCTCCCATCCGGACTTTCACCGTCGGTCCCGGAATTACACCGGATCGGCCCCGCCCTTGCGGACGGGGTTCGCGGACTGTCACCGCCGGCGCGGAATTTCACCGCCCCCGGAGCACGTGCTTCGTGGTTCACATCGTACAACGCAGGGGTGTGTGGGCTATTCCCGTGCGGCACGGCCACCCGGCCCACCCCGGTGCGGCAGTTCTCAGGTAAACCAGGGCGAACCGGCCAAGATCGTGCTGTTCTGCCGGGCCGCACCTGAGAAGTGCCGACGGCTCCTCCCCACCTGGTGCCGGCCGCGGCTCTCCACGGCGGACCGCAAGAGCGCACCTGGGGCGAACCACACCCCTGAGCATGAGCGGATGCCGTGGTTGACTCGCCGCGAGCTCGAGCGACAGGGCTACTCGGGCGAGGCGATCACTCGCGCGGTGGCGACCGGCATGCTGCTCCGGTTGCGTCGCGGCCTGTATTGCACTCCGGATGCCGACCCGGCCCTGCAGCGGGCGGTGCGTGCAGGCGGACGGCTGACCTGCGTCTCGGAGCTCCGGCGCCTCGGCGTGTGGGTGTTCGCTGACGATCTCGTGCACGTTGCGGTGCCACCGAACGCGGCGCGTCTGCCCGACATGGCGGGTGTGCGTCGGCACTGGTCCACGCCTCGCCCCGACCGGGGTTCGTCTCCCCAGCATGTATCCCCGAGCGAGGCCGTCGAGGCGGCCCTGCATTGCCTTCCCCCGCGGATGGCCGTCGCGTCGCTCGACAGCATCCTGCATCTGAGGGTCATCGGCCGGGCCGAGTTCGCGTCAATCCGGTCCAGGGTGACCGCACGACAGCGCAGGATGATGGACCTCGCCGATTCGGCCGCCGAATCAGGACTCGAGTCGATCGTCCGCGTGCTCCTGATCGAGCTAGGGCTGCACGTGCGCAGCCAGGTCAGGTTCGGGCGAGATGCCCGGGTCGATCTGCTCGTCGAGGACTGGGTCGTGGTTGAGACAGATGGGGATGGCTTCCACGACGAGAAGACCACCACTCGCGATCGTCGGCGTGACGCCGCTCTCGCCCGCCGGGGTCTGGTCGTGCTGCGCTTCCGATACGCGCAGGTGATCTACGAGTTGGAATCCGTCGCCCATGCGATCGTTGCTACCGTCGAGACTCACCGTCGCATCCGCAACTCAGGAAGAATCGCGGCGCGAGCGCGCTCCCGGCTGAAAACCGTCGACTTCTCCTGAGAAGCGCCGGGTCAGGCGAGCAGGGCGGGCAGCTGCGCGAGGGTGCGGATGACGGGCACGCCTTCCGCGGCGGCCTCGGCCCGTTCGGTGGGCGAGGCAGCATCCCGCCGGTCGAGCCACACCCCGAGAAGTCCGGAGCGTGCGGCGCCGATCGCATCCGTATGCAGCCGGTCGCCCACGTAGACCGCCTCGTCGGCCGAGACCCCGAACATCTCGCACGCGATCGCGAAGATGCGCGGGTCGGGTTTGGAGACACCCACCTCGCCGCTGGCGATCACGTGCTCGAGGTGCGCACCCAGGCCCGTCCCGTCGATCTTCGCCTGCTGGAAGTCGAGCTGCCCGTTGGTGATGACGCCGACCCGCGCCGGCCGCAGCGCCGCCAGGCAGGGCAGCACGTCGTCGTGCAGCGCCCAGGTGGCCCGGTAGTGCACCAGGTAGGCGTCGAACCAGGCATCCGCCGCATCGTCGTCGAGGCTGAAGCCGTGCGGTGCCACGAACCCGCGCGCCCGTTCCCTGCGCTGCTGCAGGAAGTCGAGTTCTCCGCTGAGGTAGCGGTGGTAGTGCAGCTCTTCCAGCTCGTTCCAGCGGGCGAACTCGGCGGCGTGGTCGGCGGCCGCCAGTGCTCCGCCGAGCGTCGTGCGGTGCGCCGCGATGCCGGCCTCCACCGACTCCCGGTGCGCGAAGAGCGTGTCGTCGAGGTCGAAGAGGACGACCTCAGCCACGGCGCAGGAAGCCGACGGCGTCGTACACGCGCGCCAGGGTCGCCTGGGCGATCGCTTCGGCCCGCTCCGCATTGCCGGCGAGCACCCGGTCCAGCTCGGCCGGGTCGGCCAGCAGCTCGAGCGCCCGCTCACGCACTGGGCCGAATGCGGCGACCACGGCATCCGCGGTCGCGCTCTTGAGGTCGCCGTAGCCGCGGCCGGCGAATTCGCTCTCGAGCGCCGGGATGCTGCCGCCGCCGAGCGTGGAGAGCAGGGTCAGCAGGTTGGACACCCCCGGCTTGCCTTCGGGGTCGAAGCGCACCGAACCGTCGGTGTCGGTCACCGCCGAGCGGATCTTCTTGGCCGTCACCGAGGGTTCGTCGAGCAGCCAGATGGTGCCCTTCTCGTTGTCGGCCGACTTCGACATCTTCGCCGTCGGGTTCTGCAGGTCGTAGATCTTCGCCGTCTCTTTGAGGATCGACACCTGGGGGATGGTGACCGTCTCGCCGAAGCGCGAGTTGAAGCGCTGGCCGAGGTCGCGGGTCAGCTCGATGTGCTGGCGCTGATCCTCGCCGACGGGCACGATGACGGCGTCGTAGAGCAGCACATCGGCGGCCTGCAGGATCGGGTAGGTGAACAGCCCGACGCTCGTGGAGTCGGCGCCCTGCTTGGCCGACTTGTCTTTGAACTGCGTCATGCGCGCCGCCTCGCCGAACCCGGTCAGGGTGTTCAGCACCCACGCCAGTTCGGCGTGCGCCGACACGTGCGACTGCACGAACAGGATCGAGCTGGCCGGGTCGATGCCCGCCGCGATGTACTGGGCGGCGGTGCGCCGGGTCGCCTCGCGCAGCTTGGCCGGATCCTGCGGCACGGTGATCGCGTGCAGGTCGACGACGCAGAACACCGCGTCGTACTCGGTCTGCAGCTGCTTCCACTGCAGCAGCGCCCCGATGTAGTTGCCCGCGTGGAGCGAGTCGGCCGAGGGCTGCATGCCCGAGAACAGGCGCGGTTGGGACATGCCTTCCAGATTAGAGGGAGTAATCCACCACGACGGGCGCGTGGTCGCTCCAGCGCTCGGCATAGCTGGGTGCGCGGTCGACCGCGTACGCGGTGGCGGCGGATGCCATGGTCGGCGAGGCGAGCTGGTAGTCGATGCGCCATCCGCTGTCGATGTCGAACGACTTGCCGCGCCACGACCACCAGGTGTACGGACCGGGCACCTCGCCGGCGAACCGCCGCCCCAGGTCGACCCAGCCGAGTCCCGCGCCGGCGTTGTACCGCGGGTCGTCCTCGGCGCCGAGCCAGCGGTCGAAGTACGCGCGCTCCTCGGGCAGGAACCCGGCGCGCTTGACGTTGCCCTTCCAGTTCTTGATGTCGAGCGTGCGATGCCCGACGTTGAGGTCGCCCACCACCACGGCGCGACCGGCACCCAGTTCGGTGAGGCGCTCGGTCATGCCGTCGAGCAGCCGGTACTTGTCGAGCTGCTTGGGCGTGCCGTCTTCGCCGGAGTGGACGTACGCCGACACCACCGTGAACGCCACCCCGCCGACCTCGTAGTCGGCCTCGAGCCAGCGGCCCGCGCTGTCGAAATCGTCGGCGCCGATCGCCACCCGGTGGATCGCGGTGGTGCGATGCCTCGATGCGATGGCGACCCCAGCGCGCCCTTTCGCGCTCGCGGCGTCGTGCACCACATCCCACCCCTCGCCGAGCAGCGCGACCAGGTCGTCGGTCTCGGCCCGCACCTCTTGCAGCGCGAGGATGTCGACCTCGCGGCTCGCGAGCCAGGCGTCCATGCCGCGCCGGTAGGCGGCACGGATGCCGTTGACGTTGGCCGTGGCGATGCGAAGGCGAGTCACCCTTCGAACCTAGTCAGCGCCCCCGACGTCAGCGCCGCCAACGTCAGCGCCGCCGCCGGCGCACCAGCCAGCGCACCGCGCGCGGAAGCTGTGCCTCATACTCGGCGCGCACCTGCTCCTCGATCTCCAGCCGCAGCCGCAGCTCGGCCTGGCGCCGGTCGCGTTCGCCGATCGGATCCAGCGGAACACCCGCGTCGCTCGCGCTCACGACGACCCACGCGGCGCAGGCCAGGATCACCTGGCAGGCCAGGTTGAACCAGATGAGCAGACCGACGATGACGGCGAACGAGGCGATCAGCGGGTTGTTCGAGGCGCCCCCGAGCAGCAGTGATCCGAGCACCTTCAGCACCCCCAGCGCGAGCGCCCCGAGGGCTGCGCCCTGCCAGAGCGGTCGCGCGGGGATCGGCACGCCGGCGAGAATGCGGTACAGCGCCGCCAGCAGCACGAGGTCGAGCCCGTATGCCAGCGTCAGACCGAGGATCCGGGTCGCCACGAGTGCCGCGGGGGACCCGTCGTGCACGTCGATCAGGCCGAGCAGGAAGGTCAGCGCCGCCGTGCTGCCCGCCGAGAGCACCGCCGACACGACGAGTGCGAGGCCGAACCCGACGGCGAGGCCGAGGTCTTTCAGCTTGAGCAGCAGGAAGTTGGTGGGCGGGGCGGCGAGTTCGGCGATGTCGCGCACCGCGTCGCGTGCGGAGCCGAGCCAGGCGACCGAGGTGAACAGCGACACCGCGACGGCGAGCGCACCCGTCCAGCCGAGCACCGCAGCCGAGAACAGGTCTGCGGGGTCGATCGCTCCACCGTCGCCGCGATCGATGAGCCCCGGCACGGACGTGCTGATCACCCGGATGAGCGCCTCGCGCAGCCCGAGGTTCGCCCCGATGATCAGTCCTGCCAGCGAGAACGCGGCCCACAGGCCGGCGAACACCGAGAACAGTGCCTGGTAGGCCAGGCCCGCGGCGAGGATCGGACCTCGCCGCGATCCGTAGTGCGTCCACACCCGCACCGGCTTCAGTTTCTGTACGCGGGCGATCAGGTGCTTCACTCGCGCGGCGAACCGGGCGGGCACTGAGGGGGCCGTCTCGGTCATGAAGCCACCCTATGCAACCTGGCTAGACTCGCCCGAGGCGTTGACAAGCCCTGTCGAGAGGACGCACGAGATGCAGCTGCACGGAGTCGGGGTGGGCCGCGGTGTCGCGGTCGGTCCGGTGCTGACCATGCCCGAGCCGCTTCCGGAGCCGGCCGAGCAGAAGCACGGTGGCGACGCGGTGGCCGAGAAGGCGGCGGTCCAGGCGGCGGTCACCAGTGCCGCGGCCGACCTGCAGGAGCGGGCTGGGCGCGCCGACGGCGCCGGGCGTGAGGTGATCGAGGCCGCGATACAGATGGCGCAGGACCCGATGCTCGCTGACGATGTCGCCGCGCGCATCGACGCGGGCAGCACCGGCGAGCGCGCGGTGTTCGAGGCGTTCCGCTCCTTCCAGGAGCAGCTCACGGCACTCGGCGGGTACATGGCCGAGCGTGCCGCCGACCTGGCCGACGTGTCGCAGCGCATCATCGCAGCGCTGCGCGGCGTCCCGGTGCCGGGCGTCCCCGAATCGGGCACGCCGTTCATCCTGATCGCCCGCGACCTCGCCCCCGCCGACACGGCGCTGCTCGACCTGACGAAGGTGCTCGGCCTGATCACCCGTGACGGCGGGCCGACCAGTCACACCGCCATCCTCGCGCGCGCCAAGTCGATCCCCGCGATCGTCGGGGTGGGGGCGGATGCCGTGGTCGCCGAGGGCACGCGCGTGATCCTCGATGCCGCGTCCGGCATCGTCACCGTCGACCCTTCCGACGCGGACCTCGCCGAGGCCGAGCGGCGCATCGCCGAACGGGCCGCACAGGCCGCCGCCCCGATCACCGACGGTGCGCTCGCCGACGGGACGAAGGTGCCGCTGCTGGCGAACCTGGGCTCGCCGAAGGACGCCGCGGCCGCGGTTGAGCTCGGTGCCGAGGGTGTCGGGCTGTTCCGCACCGAGTTCCTGTTCCTCGATTCCTCGACCGCCCCGTCGGTCGAGGACCAGCAGGCGCAGTACATCGAGCTGCTGACGCACTTCCCCGGCAAGAAGGTGGTTGTGCGGGCGCTCGACGCCGGCGCCGACAAGCCCCTCAGCTTCCTCAACGACGCGCATGAGGAGAACCCGGCGCTCGGGCTGCGGGGCCTGCGGGCGCTGCGGGCGAAGACCGAGATCCTGCACGATCAGTTGCAGGCGCTGAAGAACGCGCAGGACGAGACCGACGCCGACCTCTGGGTGATGGCACCGATGGTCGCCGATGCCGCCGAAACCGAATGGTTCGTGGACTACGGCAGGCAGCTCGGGCTGCACACGGTCGGTGTCATGGCCGAGGTGCCGTCACTCGCGGTGGTCGCCGACCAGGTCGCCGCGATCGCCGACTTCGTCAGCATCGGCACCAACGACCTCACCCAGTACACCCTCGCCGCCGATCGCATGCTGGGCACCGTGGCGGCCTACCAGGACCCGTGGCACCCGGCGGTGCTGCGGCTGGTGAAGCTGCTGGGCGAGGCCGGCGCCGCGGCCGGCAAGCCGGTCGGGATCTGCGGCGAGGCGGCCGCCGACCCGCAACTCGCCGTCGTCCTCGTGGGGCTGGGCGCCACCACCCTGTCGATGACGCCGGCCGCCCTGGCCGACGTGCGGGCGGAGCTGGCGACGGTCACGCTCGAGCAGGCGCGCGCCAAGGCGACGGCTGCGCTCGCCGCCACCACGGCATCCGGCGCGCGGGAGGCGGCAGCCGCCGCGTAACCTCAGCGGCCCCCGGATCGATGTCCTTCATGGAACGCACAACCGTTCCCGTGATCATCGAAGGGATCAACCGCATGCCTCTCATTTCCAGCCTTGTCGGAAGCAAGGTCGCCGTCGCCGCTCTGGCCCTCGCCGCACTGGGGGGAGGGGGCGCTGTCGTCGCCTCTGCCGCCGGGGCGCTGCCGACGCCGGACCACTCGGTCGCGATGCCCGTTCCGTCGCCGACGGATGAGGCCGAGACCCCCGACCCCACCGGAACACCGGACCCGTCGGAGTCGACTCAGGGCCCCGATCTGAGCGGACCTGCCGCGTTCGGTCTGTGCACCGCCTACCTGGCGGGCGGTCTTCCCGAGAACTCCGTTCCCGGCCAGGCCCTGCGTACCGCTGCCGGCGAGGACGGCCCGGACGCCTTCTGCCAGCTGGTCGTGGACGCGATCGGCGCGGCGCGCGGCAACGCGCACGCTGACGAGCACGGCGCTCCGGCGGCGCCCGGCTCGGCCGCCGACGAGCACGCGGGGCAGCAGGAGCACCCCAGCGCGCCGGATCACGCCGGTCGCCCCGACGACGCCGGGCAGAGCACCGGCCACGCACCCACGGAGCACCACGGCAAGTGAGTGCTGTCGCGGATGAGGAGCAGCCGCCTATGGGCGACGGCTCCTCATCCGCGCGCACCCGGAGCGAGCTCTTCACCGACGTCTATCGCGACAACGCCGCACGGGTGCTCGGATACCTGCGGGCGCGGGGAGCCGATGACCCGGAGGCGATGACCCAGGAGGTGTTCCTGGCGTTCTACGCTCGCTCCGAGCGGGTGACGGGCGGTGCCGCGGGGGAACGGGCGCTGCTGTTCAGCATCGCCCACGCCCGGCTGGTCGACGACTACCGCGACCGGGCGCGCCGACCCGACCTGCGTCCGTACGACGTGTCCGTCGATACCCGTACCGCGGCATCCGCAGAGGATCACGCCGTCGCGATCACCGGCGAGCGCGGTGCGCTCGACCTGGTGCGCGCCCTCCCGGACGAGTACCGAGAGGTGATCGCGTTGCGGGTCATCGCCGGGCTGCCGATCGCTGCGACCGCCGAGATCATGGGTCGCAGCGAGGGCGCGATCAAACAATTGCAGCGCAGGGCGCTCGAGAGGCTTCGGATGGCGCTCCACGAGAAGGAGAACGAAGATGCACCAGCGTGACCACGATCAGATCGACGCGCTGCTGGCCGAGAGCGGTCTCGGGCACGACCCCGAACTGCGCGTCCTGCTGACCCGTCTGCAGGACGACGCGGTGGCCGGGGAGCCCCTGCCCAGCCCCGCCGTCGCCCGGCTGATGGCAGTTCGGCCGAGCCGGCGCCGTCGGCACGTGGTCGTGGCGCTGGTCGCCGGTGCGACGGTGCTCGCAGGAGGTGCAGCCGCCGCCGCGGCCCCGCACTCGCCCTTCGGGGACGTAGCCGGGGGTCTGCTCTCCGGATTCCCGCCGTCGGTCTCGTCGACCGCGACCCCGCACGACGACTCGTGGTCGGCCACGCAGCCGGCCGGCACGACTCCGGGGCGAGCGGGAGACGATCACCCGGTGCACCCGACGCCCCCCGTCACACCCGCTCCGCCGCAGCCGGTGCCGTCGAGCAGCGCGCGCCCCTCGGCGCCCGCGCACCCGGAGCACCCGACCCCGCCACCGCATCCGGAGCCTCGCCCGACCGCCGATCCTGGCCGCCCATGAGCCTCACTGACCCCCGAACGGGGGGGACGATGCGGGCGAATCCTCACGTCATAGTGGAGGAAAGGGCCGGTCTCTTCCTACGAGGAGCGTTACCGACGACGGGGGTCGCCGGGGCATTCCTCCATTCACAGGGATAGAGAGGCCCGGAATGGATCAGGGGGATGAGCGGTTCGGACCCGAAGCCGACCACTTCGGACGCGGAACTGATCGACAGCGCTCGATCGGGGGATACGAGCGCTTTTGCGGAGCTCTGGCGCCGTCACTTCCGCCCCGCCGCTCGCGTCGCCCGTCAGTTCACGAGCATCGATGCCGATGACCTCGTCTCCGAGGCGTATGCGCGCATCTTTCAACGTGTTCTGGCGGGCGGCGGGCCCACCGGAGCGTTCCGCCCCTACCTCTATACGACGATCCGCAACCTCGCCAGCACCTGGGGCGCGGCATCGTCGCACGATGTCCAGGTCGACGTGATCGAAGACTTCGAAGACGAACGCATTCCCGAGGACCCTGCCGCGTACGCCCTCGACCGCACTCTGACGGCGCGAGCCTTCCGCGGGTTGCCCGAGCGCTGGCAGACGGTGCTCTGGTACACCGAGGTCGAGGGGATGGACCCGCACGAGGTCGCCCCGATCATGGGCATCTCGGCCAACAGCGTCGCCGCCCTCTCCTACCGGGCGCGCGAGGGTCTGCGCAAGGCGTGGCTGCAGGCGCACATCACCGACGCATCCGCCTCGGGCGAGTGCCAGTGGGCGATGTCGCGCATCGGCGAGCACACCCGCGACGGGCTGAGCACGCGTGACGAGGCCCGGCTCGCAGAGCACCTCGAGACCTGTGCCAAGTGCACCATCGTCGCCGACGAAGTCGAGGAGGTCGGCTCGCACCTGGCGATGGTGATGCTGCCGCTGCTGCTCGGCGGGATCGCGGGAGGCACTCTGCTGTCGCAGTTGGCGACCCCGGCGAGTGCGTCGGCCGCCGAGTTCATCCCGGCGATGCCGCAGTCGGTCGAAGCGGTGGCCACGGGAGGGGCGGCGGCCGGCAGCGCTCTTGCCGGCGCGTTCTCGCTCGGTGGGGCGGTGGGCACCAGCGCCGTCATCGGCGGTCTGGCGGTCGCTGCGGTGCTCGCGAGCGGTGTTGCGGTGGGCACGATCCCGCAGGCGGAGCCGAACACTCCGGCGACGGTGGTGGCTGCCGAGGATCCGGATGGCGATGTCGACACCGACAGCGGCGGCCCCGGCCCGATCGGACCGAGCCCCACCGACATTCCGAGCGACTCCTCCGACGGTGCGTCGGGCAGCGGCGGCACGGCGTCGGGCGGCGGCACGGCGTCGGGCGGCGGTACCGTCGGCAACGTGGTGAACGGCGTCACCGATACGGTCGGTGACGTCGTCGACGGTGTGGCGGATGCCGTGGGCGGCACGGTCACCGACGTCACCGAGGTCGTGCAGCAGCCGGTTGTGCTGACAGTCTCGGCATCGGGAACCGGTACTCCGGGCGCGAGCGTGTCCCTGCAGGCGGCCGGCACCGTCTACGCGACGACCACGGTCGCTTCGAACGGCACCTACTCGATCAGCGCCGGCGGGATCCCCGAGACGGTCGGCGGCCTGTCGCTGGTGCAGACGGTCGACCAGAGCCTGCTCGGCGGGCTGATCAACGGGGTGCTGCAGATCCTCAAGCCGCTGACGATCTCGTCGTCCTCGGGCGGGTTGCCCATCATCGCCGTCGGCTGAGCCGCGCGGTCCGCGCAGCCGCGCTCTCTGCCGCAGCTGTCCCCCGAAATCGGGTCAGAATCCGCCCCAGAACCCGCGTCATAGACGCGGGTGTACCCCGTCTCTTCTGGTGAGGCTCATCAGAGCCCCCTTCACTCGACGTCCCATCATGTGGAGGTACCGGCCCGGTGCCGTAGCGATCCCAGCCGCTGCGGCGCCGGGCTCCCTCGTGTTCGGGCGCCGGGTGCCGGCGCCGGGGTCAGGCGACGGGGAGCCCCTCCGGCAGAGACGGGCGCCCCTGCAGGATCGCGTTCTTCACCTCGGCGATGGCCTTGGTGACCTGGATGCCGCGCGGGCAGGCCTCGGAGCAGTTGAAGGTGGTGCGGCAGCGCCACACACCCTCTTTGTCGTTGAGGATGTCGAGACGCACCTGGGAGCCCTCGTCGCGGCTGTCGAAGATGAACCGGTGCGCGTTGACGATCGCGGCCGGGCCGAAGTACTGGCCGTCGGTCCAGAACACCGGGCACGACGACGTGCACGCGGCGCACAGGATGCACTTGGTGGTGTCGTCGAAGATGGCGCGCTGGGCGACCGACTGGATGCGCTCCTTGCCGTCCTTCGGCTTCGAGTCGGCGATCAGGAACGGCTGGATCTGCCGGTACGACTCGAAGAAGGGCTCCATGTCGACGATGAGGTCCTTCTCCAGCGGCAGACCCTTGATCGCCTCGACGTAGATCGGCTGCGAGATGTCGAGGTCTTTGATCAGCGTCTTGCAGGCCAGGCGGTTGCGGCCGTTGATGCGCATGGCGTCCGAGCCGCAGATGCCGTGGGCGCAGCTGCGGCGGAAGGTGAGCGAGCCGTCCTGCTCCCACTTGATCTTGTGCAGCGCGTCGAGCACCCGGTCGGTCGGGTACAGCTCGACGTCGTAGTCCTTCCACACCGGCTCGGACATCGTCTCGGGATCGAACCGGCGGATGATGAGGGTCACCGTGAACGCCTGGATGCCGGCCTCGACCGAGGGGTTGCCGGGCTCTTCCGTCACAACGGCCACGTTCAGTACTTCCGTTCCATCGGCTGGTAGTTGGTGATCACGACCGGCTTCCAGCCGAGCGTGATGTGGTCGGCGGCGTCGGCCGAGTGGGGGTCGCCCGTCAGGTACGCCATGGTGTGCTTCATGTAGTTGTCGTCGTCGCGCTGCGGGTAGTCGTCACGCATGTGCCCGCCGCGGCTCTCTTTGCGGTTGCGGGCGGAGTACACGACCACCTCGGCGAGGTCGAGCAGGAAGCCGAGCTCGATGGCTTCGAGCAGATCGGTGTTGAACCGGTTGCCCTTGTCGTGGATGCCGACGTTGCGGTACCGCTCGCGCAGCGAGTGGATCGTCTGGGTCACCTTCTCGAGCGACTCGTCGGTGCGGAACACCTGGGCGTTGCGGTCCATCTCGTCCTGCAGCTCTTTGCGCAGCGCCGCGATCCGCTCGGTGCCGTCGGAGTTGCGCAGCTGCTCGACGAGGCCCTTCACGAAACCTGCCGGGTCGTCGGGCAGCGGGGTGAACTCGGCCGTCTTGGCGTACTCGACCGCGTTGTTGCCGGCGCGCTTGCCGAACACGTTGATGTCGAGCAGCGAGTTGGTGCCCAGTCGGTTGGAGCCGTGCACGCTGACGCAGGCGCACTCGCCGGCGGCGTAGAGCCCCGGCACGACGGTGTCGTTGTCGCGCAGCACCTCGGCCTTGACGTTGGTCGGGATTCCGCCCATCGCGTAGTGCGCGGTGGGCATGACCGGCACCGGCTCGTACACCGGGTCGACGCCGAGGTAGGTGCGGGCGAACTCGGTGATGTCGGGCAGCTTCGTCTCGAGCACCTCGGCGCCGAGGTGGGTGCAGTCCAGCAGCACGTAGTCCTTGTGCGGACCGGCGCCGCGACCCTCCGCGACCTCCTGCACCATGCAGCGGCTGACGATGTCGCGCGGCGCCAGGTCTTTGATGGTCGGCGCGTAGCGTTCCATGAACCGCTCGCCCGAGGCGTTGCGCAGGATGGCGCCCTCGCCGCGGGCGCCCTCGGTCAGCAGGATGCCGAGGCCGGCGAGACCGGTCGGGTGGAACTGGAAGAACTCCATGTCCTCCAGCGGCAGGCCCTTGCGCCAGATGATGCCCACGCCGTCACCGGTGAGGGTGTGCGCGTTGGAGGTGGTCTTGTAGATCTTGCCGAAGCCGCCGGTGGCGAACACGATCGCCTTGGCCTGGAAGACGTGGATCTCACCGGTGGCGAGTTCGTAGGCCACGACTCCGGAGGGCTGGTCGACGCCCTTGACTTTGGTCATCACGACGTCCAGGGCGTAGAACTCGTTGAAGAAGTTGACCCCGAGCTTCACGCAGTTCTGGAACAGCGTCTGCAGGATCATGTGCCCGGTGCGGTCCGCGGCATAGCAGGCCCGGCGCACGGGCGCCTTGCCGTGGTCGCGGGTGTGGCCGCCGAAGCGGCGCTGGTCGATCTTGCCGTCGGGGGTGCGGTTGAACGGCAGTCCCATGTTCTCGAGGTCGAGGACGGCGTCGATCGCCTCCTTCGCCAGGATCTCGGCCGCGTCCTGGTCGACCAGGTAGTCGCCGCCCTTCACCGTGTCGAAGGTGTGCCACTCCCAGGAGTCCTCCTCGACGTTGGCGAGCGCCGCGGCCATGCCGCCCTGCGCCGCGCCGGTGTGCGAGCGGGTGGGGTAGAGCTTGGTGATGACCGCCGTGCGGGCCCTGGGACCGGCTTCGATCGCGGCGCGCATGCCGGCGCCGCCGGCCCCCACGATCACGACATCGAACTGGTGGTAGCGGACGCCGTCGATGACGTCTCCGTCTGTGAACTCCATGCTTACTTGCAGATCTCCACGAGGGCGCCGGTCGGCTCACCGATGCAGGGGTCGAAGGTGGTGAGCACGAGCGTGCCCAGGACGAGCAGGACGACGGTCGCGCCGGCGAGCAGAACCAGCAGCACGACACGGAGCTTGCCGTGCGCGTAGTCGTTGGTGAGGGTGCGCATGCCGTTGGCTCCGTGGATGAGCGCCAGCCAGAGCAGCAGCGTGTCCCACACGATCCAGAACGGGTTGGCGAGCTTGCCGGCCACGAACGCGAAGTCGATGGCGCTGACGCCCTGCCCGAGGAACAGGTTCACCAGCAGGTGCCCGAAGATCAGCACGACCAGCAGCACGCCTGAGAAGCGCATGTAGATCCAGCCCCACTTCTCCCAGTTGGTGCCGCGCCGGGCGCGTGCGGCGGACCGCGGCGGCTGGATGGTCTCGGTGGTCATCACTCGCCTCCGAACACGTGCATGAGGTGACGCGGGGCGAAGCCGATCATCAGGACGACCCACAGGCCGATCGCGATCCAGAACATCAGGCGCTGGTGGCGCACGCCCCAGGAGGTGAAGTCGATGGCGATGATGCGCAGGCCGTTGAGGGCGTGCAGGCCGATCGCGGCGACCAGGGCGAGCTCGCCGAGGCCCATGATGGGCGTCTTGTACGTGTTGATCACGGCGTTGTACGCCTCGGGATCCAGCCGGATCAGCGACGTGTCGAGGATGTGCACCAGCAGGAAGAAGAAGATCGCGGTGCCGGTGATGCGGTGCAGCACCCAGGACCACATTCCTTCACGCCCGCGGTACAGCGTTCCTGCCGGACGCTTGGGGGCACGGATCTTCGCCGCGGTCACGGCTCCGGATCGTGCGGCTTGGCTCGACACGGTGCTCCTTTTCGACTCCGTTCACGATCGCCGCGGTGGCACGTCGGTCGTTCGTCAACTGGACTACTGCAGTCTATGACCGGGTCCGAGGGCGGCGCAGGTTAGGCTCGCCTGAGTTGTCTCGATATCGAGATACCAGCGGATGCGGGGGCCGCGCCCCGTAGGCTGGCGGAATGAGCGAGAACGCACGGCTCGATCGCTTCTACAGCGTCATCCCGGCCGGCGGCGTCGGATCGCGCCTCTGGCCGCTCTCACGGGCGGACGCGCCGAAGTTCCTGCACGACCTCACCGGCTCGGGCACCACCTTGCTGCGCGCGACCTGGAACCGGCTGGCCCCGCTCTCGGGGGAGCAGCGGATCATGGTCGTCACCGGGCGGGCGCATCGTGCGGCGGTCGAGGATCAACTTCCCGAACTGGCCGATAAGAACGTCGTTCTCGAGAGCGAGCCCAAGGATTCGTCGGCCGCGATCGGCCTGGCCGCCGCCATCCTGGCGCGCCGCGAACCGGATGTCATCATCGGCTCGTTCGCGGCCGACCATGTGATCGGCGACCAGCGCGGCTTCGCCCGTGCGGTGCGACAGGCGGTCGCCGCGGCCGACGCGGGATACATCGTCGCGATCGGCATCACGCCGACCGAGCCTGCGATCGGGTTCGGGTACATCGACTGCGGCGACCCGATCGAGGTGGCAGGAGCGCCCGACGCGCGGCAGGTGCGCAGCTTCGTCGAGAAGCCCGACCTGGCGACCGCGCAGCGCTATGTCGAGGACGGTCAGCACCTCTGGAACGGCGGCATGTTCATCGCCCGCGCCGACCGGCTGCTGGACCAGATGCGCGATTCCGAGCCTGCTCTCGTCGCCGGACTGGAAGAACTGGCCGCCGCCTGGGACGACCCGGCGACGCGTGGTCCGGCCGTCGACCGGATCTGGCCCCAGTTGCGCAAGATCGCGATCGACTACTCGGTCGCCGAACCGGCGGCCGCCGCCGGGCATCTGGCGGTCGTCCCCGGAGACTTCGACTGGGACGACGTCGGCGACTTCGCCGCGATCGCCAAGCTGCAATCCGGCGGCCGCGCCTCCGACCTGGCGATCGTCGGACCGAACGCTCGCGTGCTCGCGGACGCCTCGAGCGGCATCGTCGTCAGCCAGACCAGCCGGATCATCTCGCTGATCGGAGTGCACGACATCGTGGTGGTCGATACCGACGACGCGCTGCTGGTGACGACGAAAGAGAACGCGCAGCGCGTGAAGAGCGTGGTCGACGCCCTGAAGCTCAGCGGACGCAACGAAGTGCTCTGAGTCGGCGTCGCGCTGCAACATTTCGGATTCATTTCCCGGTAGGCGCGCATTTGTAACGCTTCTGCGGCGGAGGACGTTCGTCACTCGGTAGTGCGCGTCACATTGGGTAACGTGTAGCCAATTCGCGCGGCATCCTGCCGCTGCGTGAACTTGGAGGACACAGTGAGATTCACTTCCCGCAAGGCCGCGCTCGCCGGCCTCGCAACGATCGGCGCCAGCGCGCTCGTGCTCACGGGCTGCGCCGCCGCCCCGGGCGGCGACGCGACCGAGGCGCCCACCAGCGACTTCCTGTCGTGCATGGTCTCCGACTCGGGTGGTTTCGACGACCACTCGTTCAACGAGCTGGGCCTGAAGGGCCTCGAGGCTGCGGCCAAGGAGATCGGCGGCAAGACCAAGTCGGTCGAGTCGGCCAGTGAAGACGACTTCGCGCCGAACATCGAGGCCGAGATCAGCGAGGGCTGCAACCTGATCGTGACCGTCGGCTTCCTGCTGTCGGCCGCGACCAACGAGGCCGCCGCGAACAACCCCGACATCGAGTTCGCCATCGTCGACGATGGCCTCGACGCCAACAACGACGGCAAGCCGGATGTCGAGAACGGCAAGCCGATCCTGTTCGACACCGCTCAGGCGGCGTTCCTGGCCGGCTACGCAGCCGCCAGCTACTCCAAGACGGGCGTCGTCGGCACCTTCGGCGGCATCCAGATCCCGCCGGTGACGATCTTCATGGACGGCTTCGTCGACGGCGTGGCCTACTACAACGAGGTCAAGGGCACCGACGTCCAGGCGATCGGCTGGGACAAGGCGTCGCAGACCGGCACCTTCACCGGTGGCTTCGCCGCCGGTGTCGAGGCCAAGACCGCGGCCCAGGGCCTGCTCGACCAGAACGCCGACGTGCTGCTGCCCGTCGGTGGCCCTATCTACCAGTCGGCCGCTGAGGCGATCCGCGACAAGGGCGGCGACATCGCCCTGATCGGTGTCGACGCCGACGTCTACAACACTGACCCGACCGTGCAGGACCTGCTCCTCACCTCGGTCATGAAGGGTGTCGACGCGGGTGTCCACGACGTGGTCGTGGCTGCCGCCGGCGGCGACTTCGACAACACCCCGTACGTGGGCACGCTCGAGAACGGTGGTGTCGGTCTCGCGCCGTTCCACGACTTCGAGTCGAAGGTCGACGCCGGGCTCCAGGGTGAGCTCGACGACCTGAAGGCGAAGATCATCTCGGGCGAGGTCGAGGTCACCTCGCCGTCCACGCCGGGTCAGTAATCCGGTAGCACGCGATGGGGGGAGGCCGGCGTCGCCGGTCTCCCCCTCCGCTTGCACGGGCACGCTCTCCGTGCTCATCTGCGCACTCGGCGCAACTTTCCCTGTTCCCGACCACCACATAGATTGATCCAATGAAGCTCGAACTGCGTGGCATCACGAAGCGGTTCGGCACCCTCGTCGCAAACGATCACATCGACCTCATCGTCGAGCCCGGTGAGATCCATTGCCTCCTCGGCGAGAACGGTGCCGGCAAGTCCACCCTCATGAACGTGCTCTACGGCCTGTACCAGGCCGATGAGGGAGAGATCCTGCTCGACGACGTCGTCCAGCACTTCGCGGGCCCTGGCGACGCGATGAATGCCGGCATCGGCATGGTGCACCAGCACTTCATGCTCATCCCCGTTTTCACGGTCGCCGAGAACGTCATGCTCGGCCACGAGCCCACCAAGTTCGGCGGGCGGCTCGACCTCGACGCGGCGCGCACGAAGGTGCGCGAGATCTCCGAGCGGTTCGGCTTCGACCTCGACCCCGACGCGCTGATCGAAGACCTGCCGGTCGGCGTGCAGCAGCGGGTCGAGATCATTAAGGCGCTGTCGCGTGACGCCAAGGTGCTCGTCTTCGACGAGCCGACCGCGGTGCTCACCCCGCAAGAGACCGACGAGCTGATGGCGATCATGCGTCAGCTGCGCGACGAGGGCACCGCCATCGTCTTCATCACCCACAAGCTGCGCGAGGTGCGCGAGGTCGCCGACAAGATCACCGTGATCCGGCTGGGCAAGGTCGTCGGCGACGCCAAGCCCACCGACACCAACGCCGAGATGGCGTCGATGATGGTCGGCCGTGCGGTCGAGCTGATGATCGACAAGGCGCCCGCCAAGCCGGGCGAACCCGCGCTGGTCGTCGAAGACCTGTCGGTCATCGACGCGCGCAGCCAGTACGTCGTCTCGCACGTGTCGTTCCAGGTGCACCGCGGCGAGATCCTCGCGATCGCGGGAGTCCAGGGCAACGGGCAGACCGAGCTGACCGAGGCGATCATGGGCCTTCAGGCGCACATCGAGGGCAGCATCCGCCTCGACGGCGACGAACTGGTCGGCCACAGCACGCGCCGGGTTCTGGATGCCGGGGTCGGCTTCGTGCCCGAGGACCGCACCGAGGACGGCCTGATCGCCGAGTTCACGATCGCCGAGAACCTCATGCTCGACCGTTCGGGTGGTGCGCCGTTCGTCAAGGCCGGCACCCTGCAGCTCGACGACCTGGCGAAGTTCGCCGAAGAGAAGCGGGTCGAGTTCGACATCCGCGCGCAGAGCATCGGCACGCACGCCGGGCGGCTCTCGGGCGGCAACCAGCAGAAGGTGGTGCTGGCACGCGAGCTCAGCCGTGACCTGCGTCTGCTCGTCGCCGCTCAGCCCACCCGCGGCCTCGACGTCGGATCGATCGAGTTCGTGCACACCCGCATCGTCGCGGCCCGCGACGCCGGCACCCCGGTCGTGGTGGTGTCGACCGAGCTCGACGAGGTCGTCGCGCTCGCCGACCGCATCGCGGTCATGTACCGCGGCGGCATCGTCGGCATCGTGCCCGGCGACACGCCCCGCGACGTGCTCGGCCTGATGATGGCCGGCGAGGTCCCCGAGGGAGTGGCAGCGTGACCGACGAGACGCCGAAGAAGGCGAAGACGAAAGCCGAGGCAGAGCTGCCGCGCAAGGGTCAGCAGCCGGAGACCATCGAGCCGGGCCAGACGCCTGCGGCGCCGGAGCCCGCAGAGGCACCGGTCGCGAACCGGGTCATCCGCGACATCATCGGCGGCAACGCCGTCGTGTCGGTGCTGGCGGTGGTGCTGG
This sequence comes from Pseudolysinimonas sp., assembly GCA_035495435.1. Lineage (GTDB taxonomy): Bacteria > Actinomycetota > Actinomycetes > Actinomycetales > Microbacteriaceae > JBDSKH01. The sequence continues at coordinate 25,217 of DATJFV010000020.1, read as the reverse complement.
CGCTCATCGTCGGCGCGATCCTGATCGTGCTCACCGACCCCGAGGTTCAGGCCAAGTCCGCCTACTTCTTCAGCCGGCCCGGCGACACGCTCGCGGCGATCGGCAACGCGGTCGGCGGCGCCTACGCGTCGCTGTTCCAGGGCTCGATCTTCAACTGGAAGCGCGACAGCTTCATCGACCAGATCAAGCCGCTGACCGAGACGCTGACCTTCGCCACGCCGCTGATCGCGGCCGGCCTGGGTGTCGCGCTGGCGTTCCGCGTCGGCATGTTCAACATCGGTGGCCGCGGGCAGATCCTGGTCGCCGCCGCCGTGGCCGGCTGGATCAGCTGGTCCTTCCCGATGCCGTTCTTCCTGCACATGCTGGTCTGCGTCGTGGGAGCGATCGTCGGCGGTGCCCTCTGGGCCGGGCTCGCCGGTCTGCTGAAGGCGCGCACCGGTGCGCACGAGGTCATCGTGACGATCATGCTGAACTACGTCGCGCTGTACCTGATCAGCTTCCTGCTGCGCACCCCCGGCGCGCTCCAGGCGCCGGGTTCCAACAACCCCAAGTCGCCGCCCGCTCTCGACACGGCGGTCATGCCGACCCTGAGCGACCTGCTCGGCGTCGGGTCCTACCGGCTGCACTTCGGCTTCATCCTGGCGATCCTCGCCACGATCTTCGTCTGGTACATCCTCAACCGCTCGGCCATCGGATTCCGCTTCCGCGCCGTGGGCGAGAACCCGCGCGCCGCGCGTGTGGCGGGCATCGACGTGAAGTTGGTCTACATCTTCGCGATGCTGATGTCGGGCGGGCTGATCGGTCTGGCCGGTGCGTCGCAGGTGCTCGGCAACACCACCAGCGGCTTCGCGTCGGGTATCGACGCCGGCATCGGGTTCGACGCGATCACCGTCGCCCTGCTCGGCCGTTCCCGGCCCTGGGGCGTGTTCTTCAGCGGCATCCTGTTCGGCGCTCTCAAGGCCGGCGGGTACACGATGCAGGCGTCGCAGGGTGTCCCGATCGACATCATCCTCGTGGTCCAGTCGGTGATCGTGCTGCTGATCGCGGCTCCGCCGCTGGTGCGCACCGTGTTCCGGCTGCCGACGCCCGGGACCCTGCCCCGACTGCGACGAGCCGGCCGCTCGGCCGCGGAGGTGACCAAGTGACCACGACGACCCCGGCATCCGCCCCGATCGTCCGCGAGACCGCGATCCGGCGCGACCTGAAGGCGCCGATTGCGATGGATGTCTTCGCCCTCGTGGCACTCGTTCTGGCGTTCCTGGCACCGCGGTCGGGTGACAGCACGTTCGGGCTGTCCACCACGGCCGACTTCTTCCAGATCCCGCAGCTGGTGTTCCCGGCGACCGCGGTGGTCATCGTGATCGCGGTGCTCCTGGTCGCGCTCGCGGTGATCGCGCACCTGTATTCGGCGCGTGGCCGCACCGGCAAGGTGCCGCTGTGGCTGATCACCGTGTTCGGCGTGCTGTTCCTGCTCGGCTTCTTGGCCTGGGCGGCTGCCGGACAGCGCGCCATCCCGGTGCCCGGACTGCTGGTCGGGGCGCTGGCGCTCAGCACGCCGATCATCTTCGGCGCCCTGGGCGGCGTGATCGGCGAGCGCGTCGGCGTCGTCAACGTGGCGATCGAGGGTCAGTTGCTGCTGGGCGCCTTCTCGGCCGCATTCGTCGGGTCGGTCACGCACAGCCCCTGGGTGGGTCTGATCGCCGCGATGGCGGGCAGCGTTCTGGTCGCGTTCGTGCTGGCCACCTTCGCGATCCGCTACCTCGTCGAGCAGGTGATCGTCGGTGTCGTGCTGAACGTGCTGGTGTCGGGGCTGACGAGCTTCCTGTATTCGCAGGTGCTGACCTCGAACGCTCCGCAGTTCAACTCGACCGAGCGCTTCCCGTCGCTCGACATCCCGCTGCTGTCGCAGATCCCGATCATCGGGCCGGTGTTCTTCCGGCAGACGATCATCGTGTACCTGATGTACATCGCGGTGTTCCTGGTCTGGTTCGGGCTGTACAAGACCCGCTGGGGTCTGCGCGTGCGCGCCGTGGGCGAGCACCCCACCGCGGCCGACACGGTCGGCATCAACGTCAACCGCACCCGTTTCTGGACGGTGGCGCTGGCGGGCTCGGTCGCCGGTCTCGGCGGTGCGTACTTCACGCTCGACGCGGTCAGTTCCTTCAACAAGGACATGACCAACGGCCTGGGCTTCATCGCCCTGGCGGCGGTGATCTTCGGCCAATGGCATCCGTTGCGGGCCACCCTCGCGGCGCTGCTGTTCGGTTTCGCCACCAACCTGCAGAGCGTGCTGGGCATCATCGGCTCGCCGGTGCCGAGCGAGTTCATGCTGATGCTGCCCTACCTGGTGACGATCTTCGCCGTCGCCGGGCTGGTCGGCACCTCGCGCCCACCCGCGGCGGACGGCAAACCGTACGTCAAGTCCTGAGGAGGCGATCGGAGACACCATGGCCGACATCGACTGGGAGTCGCTGCGCGAACGCGCCCGCGAGGCCCTCACGCACGCCTATGTTCCGTACTCGCACTTCCCGGTCGGGGTGGCGGCGATCGTCGACGACGGGCGCGTCCTCACCGGCGCGAACGTCGAGAACGCGTCGTACGGACTGACCCTGTGCGCGGAGTGCTCGCTGGTCTCGGCGTTGCACATGACCGGTGGCGGCAAGCTGGTCGCGTTCACCTGCGTCGACGGGCACGGTAATGCGCTGATGCCCTGCGGCCGGTGCCGGCAGTTGCTGTTCGAGCATTCGGCCGGGGGCATGCTGCTCGAGACGGTCTCAGGCATCAAGACCATCGACGAGGTGATCCCCGACGCGTTCGGCCCGCGCACCCTGCAGGAGTACGCGAATGGTTGAGGACTTCGATGTCGTCGATCTGATCCGCACCAAGCGCGACGGCGGCGCGCTGTCGACGCCGCAGATCGCGTGGCTGGTCGACGCGTACACCCGCGGGTACGTGGCCGACGAGCAGATGTCGGCGATGACGATGGCGATTTTCCTGCGCGGGATGTCGCGCGACGAGATCCGCGATCTCACGCAGGCGATGATCGCCTCGGGCGAGCGGCTCGACTTCTCGGGGCTGTCGAAGCGCACGACCGACAAGCACTCCACCGGGGGTGTGGGCGACAAGATCACCCTTCCTCTTGCGCCGCTGGTGGCCTCGTTCGGCGTGGCCGTGCCGCAGTTGTCGGGTCGCGGGCTGGGGCACACCGGCGGCACGCTCGACAAACTGGAATCGATCCCCGGCTGGCGCGCGGCGCTGTCGAACGAGGAGTTCATGGCGCAGCTGGAGAGCGTGGGCGCGGTGATCTGCGCTGCCGGCTCCGGTCTGGCGCCGGCCGACAAGAAGCTCTACGCCCTGCGTGACATCACCGGCACGGTGGAGGCGATCCCGCTGATCGCGTCGTCGATCATGTCCAAGAAGATCGCCGAAGGCACCGCCGCGCTCGTGCTCGACGTCAAGTTCGGCTCGGGCGCGTTCATGCAGGATCCGGCGCGGTCGCGCGAACTGGCCGAGACGATGGTGGCGCTGGGCAACGACTCCGCTGTCGCGACGCGAGCTCTGCTGACCAACATGAACGTGCCGCTCGGCCGCGCGATCGGCAACGCGAACGAGGTGCGTGAATCGGTCGAGGTGCTGGCGGGCGGCGGGCCGGCGGATGTGGTGGAACTGACCCTGGCGTTGGCGCGCGAAATGCTCGACCTGGCCGGTATTCCCGACGCGGATGTCGAGGGGCACCTCGCCGGAGGTCAGGCGATGGACACCTGGCGCGCGATGATCTCGGCCCAGGGCGGCGATCCGGATGCCCCGCTGCCGACCCCGACAGAGACCCACGTGGTCACCGCCGATCGCGACGGAATCCTCGTGAAGCAGGAGGCGCTGCCGTTCGGCATCTCCGCCTGGCGTCTCGGGGCGGGCCGGGCACGCAAGGAGGACCCGGTGCATCATTCCGCCGGCATCGAGCTGCATGTGAAGCCCGGCGACCCGGTCACGAAGGGGCAAGCTCTCTTCACGCTGGGAACGGACGAGCCGGAGCGGTTCGAGCGTGCGCTCGAGGCGCTGGACGGCGCCTATGCGATCGGCGACGTCGGGGACGCCGTCGAGAACGGCGGAGCGCTCATCCAGGGCCGTATCGCCGGCTGAGGAGGCCGCGACGGGGCACTGCTCACTCGGCAGGGTCGCCGATGCGCTCGAGCGCGTCGACCACGAGCGCCCAGAACCGGGCGTGGTCGAGGTCGAAGGCGACCTGGGTGGTCACGTCGGGTCCGGCCGGCTCGCGCAGGTCGACCACCGTCATGCCGAGCGTCAGCCCGCCCGTGAGTTCGATGTCGATCGGTGCGCGTACGGTACGCATGAGGGTCGGGTCGATCACGTACGCGACCGCGCACGGGTCGTGGACCGGCGGGTAGTCGAACCCCTGGGCGTCTTTGTAGCTCTCGGCGAAGAACACCATCAGCTCGTCGACGAACTTCGCCGGGCCCGTGCCGACCGCCTGGATCGCCGCGATCACCTCGGGGGTCGCGAGCGCCTGGTGGGTCAGGTCGAGGCCGACCATGGTCACGGTCCACGCCTCGTTGAAGACGATGGCTGCGGCCTCGGGGTCGATGACGATGTTGAACTCGGCGACCGGGCTCCAGTTGCCCACGTGGGCGCCGCCGCCCATCAGGACGACCTCGCGCACGCGCGGAACGATGCGGGGCTCAAGTCGGGCGGCGAGGGCGAGGTTGGTCAGTGCACCCGTGGCGACGAGAGTGATCTCGCCCGGCTCGGATGCCATGATCGTGTCGATCAGGAACTGTGCGGCCGGGCGCGGGTCGAGCTCGATCGTCGGCTCGGGCAGCACCGGCCCGTCGAGGCCCGAGTCGCCGTGGATGCTTTCCGCGGTCTCCACTTCGCGCACGAGCGGGCGCGCCGCCCCTCGTGCGAACGGCACGCCGGTCATGCCGGCGACGCGTGCCACCGAGAGGGCGTTTCGGGTCACCTTGTCGAGTGTCTGGTTGCCCATCACCGTGGTCACGCCGACGAGCTCGATGTCGGGGTTTCCGTGAGCGAGCAGCAGCGCGACGGCGTCGTCGTGGCCGGGGTCGCAGTCGAGGATGATCTTGCGGGGCATGCTCTCAGCCTAGGCAATGCCAGCCCGATAGATTGGGCGCATGAGCGACACCGCAGCCGCACTTCCGGGGAGTCCGGTGCCGATCCGCGACCTGCCCAAGGTTTCTTTGCACGACCACCTCGACGGCGGACTGCGTCCGCAGACCATCATCGAGCTCGCCGAGCCGCTGGGCATCGAGCTTCCTGCCGCGGATGGCGCGCAGCTGGCCAGCTGGTTCGCTGAGAAATCCGACAGTGGCTCGCTCGTCGAGTACCTCAAAACCTTCGACGTCACCCTCTCCGTGATGCAGACCCGCGAGGGCCTCACCCGGGTCGCGCGCGACTTCGTCGAGGATCTGGTGGCGGATGGCGTCGTGTACGGCGAAATCCGCTGGGCGCCCGAGCAGCACCTCAGCCGCGGTCTGACTCTCGACGACGCGGTCGAGGCGGTGCAGGAGGGCATCGACCAGGCGGTCGATGCGGCGCGCACGAGCGGCCACGACATCCGGATCGGCCAGCTGGTGAGCGCTATGCGCCACATCTCGCACGGCACCGAGATCGCCGAGCTGGCGCTGCGCCACCGGGATCGGGGCGTGGTCGGCTTCGACATCGCCGGCCCCGAGGCCGGCTTCCCGGCGTCCGGACAGCAGGCGGCGTTCGACCTGCTCGCGAACGAGTGGTTCCCGACCACGGTGCATGCCGGCGAAGCGGACGGGCTCGACAGCATCCGGGGTGCCCTCATCGACGGTCGGGCCCTGCGCCTCGGCCACGGGGTGCGGATCGCCGAGGACATCGCGGTCGAGGGCGAGGACGATGACGCCCAGTACGTCACGCTGGGTCGTCTGGCCCAGTGGGTGAAGGACCGCGGCGTCACCCTCGAGTGCAGCCCCAGCTCGAACCTGCAGACCGGGGCTTTCGCGGCCTGGGGCGACACGATGGCCGACCACCCTTTCGACATGCTGTACCAGTTGGGCTTCCGCGTGACGGTGAACACCGACAACCGTCTGATGAGCGCGACCGATCTGACGAAGGAGATCGGCATCCTGGCCGACACCTTCGGGTACGACGCCGACGACGTGCTCGCCTTCCAGCTGAATGCGGCCGAGGCCGCCTTCCTGCCCTTGGAAGACCGCCAGGAGCTGATCGAGCGCATCACCGCGGGGTTCGGCGCGGCGTGACCACCCTGCCCCCGCTCCCGGACGACGGCGTGCAGCTTGGCGCGCACGCCGCCGACTGGCGTGCGGCCGTCACCCTGGCGGGCGCGGCGCTGGCGCGCACGGGCGCGGCTCAGCCGGCCTATGCCGACGAGATGATCCGCATGATCGACGAGCACGGGCCCTACGTCGTCATCGCACCCGGTCTCGCCCTTGCGCACGCCCGGCCCGGACCGGAGGTCCTGGCCGACGGCCTCTCGGTCGTGACCCTGGCTACGCCGGTGTCGTTCGGCCACCCCTACAACGACCCGGTGCGGGTGGTGCTGGGGCTTGCCGCCGGCTTCGCCACCCACCTGTCGGTGGTGGCCGCCCTGGCGAACGTGTTCAACGACTCCGACGCCGTCGAACGTCTCGCCGCCGCCGCAACCCCTGACGAGGTGCGCCGGATTCTGGGCGCGCCCGCCGGCTACCCCTCCGAGCCGATGGACGCGGCGTGAGCGCGGCATGAAGATCGTCGCGATCTGCGGAGCCGGCATCGGCACCAGCGGCATTCTGAAAGTGAACGCCGAACGTGTGCTGAACCGCCTGGGCATCGAGGCGACGGTGGTCGCGTGCGACCTCGATTCGCTCGCCGCCGAATCCGATGATGCCCAGGTGATCCTCACGGGTCCAGAGTTCCTGAACGCGATCGGCCACACGTTCGCCGACGTCGTGATTGTGGAGAACTACTTCGATACCGAGGAGTTGAGCGACAAGCTGCGTCGCGCCCTCGAGTAGGTACTAGCCCAGCAGCTCCCGCATGCCGGCGTCGAGTGCGGCGACCCGCTGCTCGGCCGCAGCGAGTCGCTCGGCCGCCGTGCCATCCGTCGACCAGGCATCGAGGTAGCACTTGAGCTTGGGCTCGGTGCCCGAGGGCCGGACGATGACGCGGCCGCCGGCGAAGCGCAGGCGCAGGATGTCGTTCGGCGGGAAGCCGTCGCGTCCCTCCATGAAGTCCTCCAAAGCCTCCACGGCGAGCCCGTTCACCACAGTCGGCGGACTCGCCCGCAGCCGCGACATCGTGGCGGGGATGATCGAGAGGTCGGCGACGCGGATCGAGATCTGCGACGACGCGTACCCCCCGAACTGCTCGGCGAAGGAGGCCAGGTGCTGCTCATACGAGATGCCCTGCGCCTTCAGCTCGGCGAAGAGTTCGAGCACCGCGACGGCGGCCGAGATGCCGTCCTTGTCGCGCACCTTCTGCGGGTCGACCAGGTAGCCCAGCGCCTCCTCGTAGCCGAAGACCAGGCCCGGCGCCCGCGAGATCCACTTGAACCCGGTGAGGGTCTCGACCCAGTTCAGGCCGGATGCGGCGGCCACGGCCCCGAGGGCGGGCGACGACACCAGCGAGCAGGCCAGCGTTCCCGCCGACCCGGCGCCGCCGTCCGCAGCCATCCGCGCGGCGCGCCAGCCGAGCAGCCAGCCCACCTCGTTGCCGGTCAGGCGCCGCCAGCCCGCGGACTCGCGCACGCCCACCGCGACGCGGTCGGCATCGGGGTCGTTGGCGATGACGAGATCGGCGTCGACATCGGCCGCGAGAGCCAGAGCGAGATCCATGGCGCCGGGTTCTTCGGGGTTCGGGAACGCGACGGTGGGGAAGTCGGGGTCGGGATGCGCCTGCTCCGCGACGACGTGCATATCCGGGAAGCCGGCGTCGGCGAAGACCGCCCGCGCGGTCTCGAGCCCCACTCCGTGCATGGGGGTGTAGACGTAGCGCAGCGCGGATGCCGGGGCACCGGGCCGCGCGACCGCCGCGGTCGCGGTGATGTACGCATCGACCACGTCATCGCCGGCGGTCGCGAATGCTGTCGAGCGCGGCAGGTCGGCGATCGACCCGCGGGCGACGTCGAGAATGGCGGCCTGGATCTCGGCGTCGGCCGGCGGCACAATCTGCGAGCCGCCGTCGCCGCCACCCAGATAGACCTTGTAGCCGTTGTCCGCCGCCGGGTTGTGCGACGCGGTCACCATCACCCCGGCCGAGGCGGCGAAGAAGCGCACCGCGAACGCCAGCACCGGGGTGGGCAGCAGGCGCGGCAGCAGCGTCGCCTGCACGCCGGCGGCGTGCATGATCTCGGCGGTGTCGCGTGCGAAGATCGCCGAGTTGTGGCGGCCGTCATATCCGATCACGACCGACGGGTTCGGTTCGCGGGTCAGCAGGAATGCGGCGAGTCCGGCCGCGGCCTGGGCGACGAGCACACGGTTCATGCGGGTCGGGCCGGCACCGAGTTCGCCGCGCAGGCCCGCGGTGCCGAAGTCGAGGCGGCCCGAGAAGCGGGAGCTGAGATCCGCGATCGCCGCATCCTCGCCGGCGTCGGCACGCGCCACGAGCGCGTCGAGTTCGGCACGTGTCGCCGGGTCGGGGTCCTGTGCCATCCAGGCGCGGGCCAGGGCGATGGCGGCATCGAGCGGGGTCGCGGGCGTGGTCACAGCTTCTCCACGATGCGCGCGAGCAGGCCGCCGAGCACCGCCTCGGCATCCTTGCCGGCTTGGATGACCTCGGCGTGCGACAGCTTCTCCTTCGAGATGCCGGCGGCCAGGTTGGTGATCAGCGAGAGACCGAGGATCTCCATGCCCGCCTCCCGTGCCGCGATCGCCTCGAGCGCCGTCGACATCCCCACGATGTGGCCGCCGATCGTCTTCGCCATCTGCACCTCGGCGGGGGTTTCGTAATGCGGGCCGCGGAACTGCACGTATACGCCCTCGTCCAGATCGGGTGCGACCGAACGGGCCACCTCGCGCAGGCGGTGAGAGTACAGATCGGTGAGATCGACGAAGGTCGCTCCCTCGAGGGGCGAGTTCGCCGTCAGGTTGATGTGGTCGCTGATCAGTACCGGCTGACCGGGCCGCCAGGTGTCCTTGATTCCGCCTGCGCCGTTGGTGAGGATCATCGTCGTCGCGCCCGCGGCCGCGGCGGTGCGCACCGAATGCACCACGCGGCGCACGCCGTGACCTTCGTAGAAGTGCGTCCGCGCGCCGATGACGAGGGCGCGCCGACCGTCCGGCAGCAGGATGCTGCGCAAGGTACCCGAGTGCCCGGCCACCTTCGACGCGCTGAATCCCACGATCTCGGTCGCCGGCACGGTGTGGGTGGTCTCGCCGATCAGGTCGGCGGCCTGGCCCCACCCGCTGCCCAGGGTCAGGGCGATGTCGTGTCGCGGCACGCCCGTGGCATCCGCGAGCTGCTGCGCGGCCTGGGCGGCGATCGCGAACGGATCGGCGGTGGGCTCGTCAAGCGGGTTCGGGGCTGGCGTCGTCGGCATCCCGCCATCCTATTTCGGGGGCGGCGCCGGGGCGGAGTAGGTCGGCGGCCCGTGCTCAAAAGCGCGAGAATGGGTCGCATGGCCTACGAGTTCGAACGCACCCATCGGCTCGCGGTACTCGGAGGCGGCCCCGGGGGCTACGAGGCCGCGTTGACCGGTGCACAGCTGGGCGCCGAAGTGACCCTCGTCGAACGCGCGGGAGTGGGCGGTTCGGCGGTGCTCACCGATGTCGTCCCCTCGAAGAGTCTCATCGCCACCGCCGAAGCGGCGACCTCGGTGGGGGAGGCCGCCGACCTCGGCGTTCAGTTCTTCAGCCGCACCGAATCCGGGCGCGCCGTGCGCCCCGAGGTGGCGGTCAACCTCGGCGCCGTCAACCGGCGCCTGCTCCTCCTGGCGCGGCAGCAGTCGGAAGACATGAAGGAGCAGCTGCTCCGGGCCGGTGTGCGCATCGTGACCGGAGACGGCCGGCTCGAGGGCCCGAACCGGATCGTGGTGTCCACCGGCAAGGGCAAGGGTCGCACCGACTTCGACGAGGTCGAGGCCGACACACTCGTGGTCTCTGTGGGAGCCAGCCCCCGCATCCTGCCCACGGCGAAGCCCGACGGCAAGCGCATCTTCACCTGGACGCAGCTGTACAGCCTCGACGAGGTTCCCGAGCACATGATCGTCGTCGGATCCGGTGTCACCGGAGCCGAGTTCGCCTCGGCGTACCTGGCGCTCGGCTCACGGGTGACCCTGGTGTCCTCGCGCGAGCAGGTGCTTCCCGGAGAGGACGCCGACGCGGCGCGCGTCATCGGCGACGTCTTCACGCGCAACGGCATGCAGGTGCTCAACAAGAGCCGGGCGCAGTCGGTGGAGCGCCACGGCGACGGCGTGATCGTGACCCTGGCCGACGGCCGCACCGTCGAGGGCAGCCACGCACTGATGGCCGTGGGCTCGGTACCGAATACCGCCGGCATCGGTCTGGCGGAGGCCGGGGTACAGCTTGCCGAATCCGGCCACATCCGCGTCAACCGGGTCGCCCGCACGTCGATGCCGTCCATCTACGCAGCCGGGGACTGCAGCGACTTCCTGCCCCTGGCATCCGTCGCCTCGATGCAGGGTCGCACGGCCGTGTTCCACGCGCTGGGCGACGCGGTGTCGCCCACCGAGCTCCGCAACGTGACGAGCAACATCTTCACCCAGCCCGAGGTGGCGACCGTCGGATGGTCGCAGAAGCAGATTGAGGACGGCATCGCGCAAGGCGAGATCTACAAGCTGCCGCTGTCGTCGAACCCGCGCGCCAAGATGATCGGGCTGAAAGACGGTTTCGTGAAGATCTTCGCGCGCACCGGCTCGGGCACCGTCATCGGGGGAGTCGTCGTCGCGCCCAAGGCGTCCGACCTGATCCTGCCGATCGCGCTCGCGGTCGAGCACCGCCTCACCGTCGACCAGCTCGCGCGCGCGTTCAGCGTCTACCCGAGCCTGTCGGGCTCGATCACCGACGCGGCGCGGGCGATGCACATCGTCGGGTGACGCCGGGCGCCTGGCACCAGGGGACGGGCGCGGGGCTCAGTCCTCGATGGCGAGCAGCTGATGCCCCGCCGACACCGTCGCGCCGACGGCGGCGTCGAGCTTGGCGATGGTGCCGTCACGGTGCGCCGTCAGCGGCTGCTCCATCTTCATCGCCTCGAGCACCAGGATGAGGTCGCCCTTGACGACCTTGTCGCCCTCCGCGACCGCGACCTTGACCACGGTCGCCTGCATCGGCGACTTCACCGCGTTGCCGGAAGCGGCGACGGCCGGGCCCCCACCGCCGCGGCGCTTCGGTGCCGGGGCGTTCGATACGGCCCCCGTCGACGGCAGCAACCGGGTCGGCAGAGACACCGACACCCGCTTGCCCTCGACCTCGACGACCACCTGGTGACGTTTCTCAGCAGGACCGGATTCGGGCAGCATCCCGCCCCACGGCTCGAGGTCGTTGACGAACTCGGTCTCGATCCAGCGCGTGTACACCCCGAACCGGCCGTCCTCGGCCGTGAACGCCGGCTCGCGGACGACCCTACGGTGGAAGGGGAGCACCGTGGGCAGCCCGGCCACCTCGAACTCGTCGAGCGCGCGGCGCGAGCGCTCGAGGGCGTCCTCGCGGCTGGAACCGGTGACGATCAGCTTGGCCAGCAGCGAGTCGAACGACCCCGAGATCACGTCCCCGGTGGTGACACCCGAGTCGACGCGCACACCGGGGCCGCCGGGGAAGCGCAGCACGCTCACCGGACCGGGCGTGGGCAGGAAGTTGCGGCCCGGGTCTTCGCCGTTGATCCGGAACTCGAACGAGTGCCCGTGCGGCACCGGGTCGTCGTAGTCGAGCAGCCCACCCTCCGCGATGCGGAACTGCTCGCGCACCAGGTCGAGCCCGGTGACCTCCTCTGAGACCGGGTGCTCGACCTGCAGCCGGGTGTTCACCTCGAGGAAGGACACCGTGCCGTCCTTGCCGATCAGGAACTCGCAGGTGCCCGCCCCGAGGTAGCCCACCTCGCGCAGGATCGCCTTCGAGGAGTCGTAGAGCAGCTTCAGCTGCTCGTCGCTGAGGAACGGGGCCGGAGCCTCCTCGACCAGCTTCTGATGCCGACGCTGCAGCGAGCAGTCGCGGGTCGACACGACGACCACGTTGCCCGCGGAGTCGGCCAGGCACTGGGTCTCGACGTGCCGCGGCTCGTCGAGGTACTTCTCGACGAAGCACTCACCTCGCCCGAACGCCGCCACCGCCTCGCGGGTGGCGGACTCGAACAGCTCGGGCACCTCCTCGCGCGTGCGGGCGACCTTCAGCCCGCGCCCACCGCCGCCGAACGCGGCCTTGATCGCGACCGGCAGACCGACCTCGTCCACGAACGCCAGCACCTCGTCGGCGTCGGCCACCGGGTTGAGGGTTCCGGGGGCGAGCGGCGCGCCCACCTTCTCGGCCACGTGCCTTGCGCTCACCTTGTCGCCGAGGCGCTCGATGGCCTCCGGCGACGGGCCGATCCAGATCAGCCCCGCAGCCATCACGGCGCGGGCGAAGTCGGCGTTCTCGGCCAGGAACCCGTAGCCGGGGTGCACCGCATCCGCTCCCGACCGGCGCGCCACCGACAGCAGCTTGTCGATGACCAGGTAGGTCTCGGCACTCGTCGTGCCGTCGAGGGCGTACGCCTCGTCGGCCAGCTTCACGTGTCGGGCGTCGCGATCCTGGTCTGCGTACACCGCCACCGAAGAGATACCGGCATCTCGTGCTGCGCGGATCACGCGCACCGCGATCTCGCCCCGATTCGCGATCAGAACCTTGGTAATGCGGGCCATAACTCCCCAGCCTAGGACCTGACGAGTGGTCGCCCTTTGTCGGGCCCCTACCAATCCGGATGCGAACCGCTGTAGGCGGTCGCTATGCGTTCCAGAGGTGGGGCCATTCGATCCCGAGCCGGCGCACCAGCACGCGCAGTAGCGGCACGCTCAGCCCCACCACAGTGTGCGGGTCGCCCTCGACACCGTCGATGAACCCGGCGCCCCGCGAGTCGATGGTGAACGCGCCCGCCACCTCCAGCGGCTCGCCGGTGGCGATATAGGCGTCGATCTCGTCATCGGTGATGTCGGCGGCGAAGTGCACGGTGGCCGCGGCGACGCCCCCGACGGCTGCGCCGACCACTCCGCCGCGTGCATCGATCAGCCAGTGCCCCGAGTGCAGCACCCCCGACTTGCCGCGCTGCGCGTGCCAGCGTTCACGCGCCACCTCGGGCAGGTGCGGTTTGCCGTACACCCGGCCGTCGAGCTCGAACGCCGAATCGCCGCCGAGAATCAGCCCGTCGAACTCGCGCCCCGACCCGGCGACCGCTTCGGCTTTCAGGCGCGCCAGCAGCTGCACCATCTCGGCGGCGGTCATGGTACCCGCACCGGCGACCGCGGCCTCCTCGTCGACATGCGACGGGATCGGCACCGGCTCGATGCCGACGGCCCGCAGGGTGGCGAGCCGGGCCGGCGACGTCGACGCCAGGTACAGACGCACGGTGTCGGACACGCGGGGCTCCTATGCTCGATCAGATGGGTGACATGCGCGGTCGCGAGGTCGAGCTCGACGCTACCAACATCGCGCACGGCGGCATCAGCGTCGCCCGGCTCGACGGCCGGGTGGTGTTCGTGTCGGATGCGATTCCCGGCGAGCGCGTGCTGGCGCGGATCTCCGACGACGACAAGGCCGCGTTCTGGCGGGCCGACACGGTGCGCGTGCTCGACCCCAGCATCCATCGCCGTCCCCACCCCTGGGCGGAGGCGTCGGTCGATCGCGACCCCGCCGAGCGCGCCGGCGGCGCCGAGTTCGGGCACATCGACACCGGCCACGCGCGTGAGCTCAAGCGTCAGGTGCTGCGCGAGGCCCTGCAGCGCTTCGCGAAGCTCGACATCGACGTGCCCGTCGAGTCCTTGCCGGGCCCCGAGGAGGGAACCGGATGGCGCACCCGGGTGCGCCTGCACGTCTCGGACACCGGCGTGGTCGGCCCGTACGCGGCGCGTTCGCACACGGTGATCCCCGTCTCGGACCTGCCGCTCGCCGTCGACGAGCTGCGCGAGATCGCGCCGCTCGCCGAGCGGTTCGATCCCCGCAGCGAGCATGTCGACCTTCTGGCCCCCGCCATCGGTGGCGCCCGGATGATCATCGGCCGGCAAGAGCGCAGCGTGGTGCGCGAGCTGGTGCACGGGAGGGAGTTCCGGGTCGACGACGCCGGGTTCTGGCAGGTGCACCGTCACGCCGCGGAGACGCTGAGCACGGCGGTCGCCGAGGCCATCGACCCGGCGCTGTTCGACCCCCGCGCGGCGAACCTCGACCTGTATGGCGGTGTCGGCCTGCTGGCGGCGGCCGTCGCCGACCGGTTCGGCCAGACCACACGCATCACCACCGTCGAGTCGGACGAACGGGCCACCGAGCATGCCGCCGAGAACCTGGCCGAATGGGTGGGCGCGTCGGCGGTCACCGGGCGCGTGGAACGGTGGGTGCGGTCGCTCAGCCCCGCTCCGCGGATGAGCGCCGCGACCGTCGTGCTCGATCCGCCGCGTTCCGGCGCCGGGCGGGCGGTGCTCGACGCCCTCGCCGCCGTGCGTCCCGCGCAGCTGGTGTACGTCGCCTGCGACCCGGTCGCGTTCGCCCGCGACGCCGGCATTCTCGCCGGCCACGGATACCGCCTGCAGTCGTTGAGGGCGTTCGATCTGTTCCCGATGACGCATCACGTTGAGGCAGTCGGGCTCCTCGTGCGGGATGCCGCGCGATAACATGGCGGCGGGTGCTCCTGCGCCTGAGGGATCGGGGGAAGACAGGAAATGAGCGTGTCAGAGACGATCCGGAACGAATCCACCGAGGTATCGGCGAAGGGCGTGCGCGTCGCCGTGGTCGACGATCACGAGTCGGTACGACTGGGCCTCAAGGCGGCGTTCGCCGACGAGGGATACGACGTCGTCGCTGTTGCCGCCAGCGTGCCCGAGCTGATCAGCGTGCTCGCCGGCCGCGAAGTCGACGTGACCGTCCTCGACCTGTCGCTCGGCGACGGATCGAGTGTCACCGAGAACGTGAAGAGCGTGCAGGCGGCCGGCTCCGCGGTGCTCGTGCACAGCATCGCCGACCGTGTCGCCCTGGTGCGCGAGGCTCTCGCGGCGGGTGCCGCGGGCGTCATCCCGAAGTCGTCCGCCACCAAGACGGTGATCGCGGCGGCCGCCACCGTCGCACGGGGCGACGTGCTGAACAACCTGGAGTGGGCCACCGCGATCGACGCCGACCGCGACTTCGCCAAGGCGCAGCTCGGTCGGCGTGAGCGCGAAATCCTGCACCTGTACGCCTCGGGACTGCCGCTGAAGCTGGCCGCCGAGCAGCTCGGGATCGGCTACTCGACAGCACGCGAGTACCTCGACCGCATCCGCGTGAAGTACGTCGAAGTCGGCCGCCCCGCCCCGACCAAGGTCGACCTGCTTCGCCGCGCCGTGGAGGACGGGATCCTGCCGGGGCTCGACCCCGACGCCGTCGATGGCCACTAGCCCGGCGGCAGAGCCACCGCGCGGCCGCCAGGTCCGCAATCCGCTGAGCCTGCGGCGGGTCGAATCGGCGGTGTCGCGCTCGGCGGCCGGGTTCGGCATCGCGTTCTTCGCGCAGTCGGCCCCGGCCATGCTGTCGCAGCTGCCGAACACGCATGAGGCGTGGAACATCGTCTTCGTCGCAAGCATCGTCTCCACGCTGGTGTTCGCGGTGGCGGCCGCGGTCAGCCGGCGCTACGTGCGCATCTCGGCCACCACCTTCTCGGCCGTCTACCTCATCGGGCTGCTGACCTGGCCGTTCGCGGTACTCGACCCGAGCCGGATCACGACCGACAGCTTCTGGCTGTACGGGATCATGACGGTCGCCACCTCGATGGCCGCGATCGGACTGCCGGTGCGCTGGGCCTCGATCTACCTGGTGGCGATCCCCTCGATCTACGCCATCATCCGGCTGACCCCGCCGGGAGGCGCCGTCGGACCCTCACGGGCCGCTCTCGACTCGGTATTCGCCCTCATCCTCGGCGGCGTGATCACCATCATCTTCGTCATGCTCCGCACGGCCGCGGCGAGCGTCGACCGAGCGCAGCAGACGGCACTGGAGAGGTATTCGCACGCCGTGCGCCAGCACGCGATCGAGGCCGAGCGGGTGCAGGTCGACGCGATCGTGCACGACAGCGTGCTCACCACCCTGCTCTCGGCCGCGCGCGCGTACACACCCGAGGCGAACGAGCTTGCCGCGACCATGGCGGGCAATGCCATCGGGCATCTGCGCGACGCCGTCGCCGTCGCTCCCGACACGGACACGCAGGTGCCCGCGGTGGTGCTGTTCGGCAGGATCTCCGAGGCCGCCGCCACCATGTCGCAGCCGTTCGAGGTGCGCTCGCTGCGGCTGGGACGGGTCAGCATGCCGATTCCGGTCGCCGAGGCGCTGTATTCCGCCGCCGTGCAGGGGATGGTGAACAGCCTGCAGCATGCCGGGGCCGACGTGGCCCGCTGGGTCGAGGTCAAGGGGATGCCGCGCGGCGCCATCCAGGTCGAGGTCGGGGACGACGGCGCAGGGTTCGACGTCGCGACCGTGCCGACCGAACGGCTCGGCGTGCGGGTGTCGATCCTCGAGCGCATGTCGAGCGCCGGCGGGCACGCCGACATCGTTTCGGCACCGGGGTCGGGCACGCGCGTCGTCCTCCGCTGGCCCGACGAGCGGCCGGCAGGGTCGCCGTCCTACGCGCGGTTCGCGGCGGCATCCGAGGCAGGTGAGCTCGCGTGACGATCGGCGCACCCCGGGTGCTGCTCATCTCGCTGGCGGCGCTGTTCTCGGGGTACCACATCGTGCTGGCGGTGTACTCGTTCCAGCTCGGGCACTACCGCGGCACCGGTCCGATCATCGCCGCGATGGTCATCTACGCGATCGCCACGGCGGCCCTGCTGATCGTGAGCCAGCGACGCACCCCGATCTGGCTGGCATCGTTCGCCTTCGCGGTATCCATCGCGCTGCCGTTGCTGGTGACATCGCAACTGCGGGCGCACCAACCGGGAGGGTTCAGCTACTCGACCTGGTACGTGGCGGCGTGCGGCACGCTCCTCGCGATCCTGGTGACGGTGCGCCGGCCCGGATTCGGCTGGGCGGGGATCGCGTTTCTCATCGTGCAGACCATTCTGTGGAGTGGGCCGCTCGCCCTCATCGACATCGGCGTGCTGGGCTCGGTCGCGTGGGTTGCGATCGCCCACATCATCACCAATGCCCTGTCGAAGGCGGCACGAGACTCGCAGCGCTTCGCCCTGGCGGAGCGCGAGGCCACCGACTGGCATGCCGCCCAGGAGGCGCACCTGAACGAGCGGCAGTTCCGGCTGGGTCAGACGAGCGTGATGGCGCTGCCGATGCTGCGCGCAATCCAGCAATCGGGGGGCGACCTGACACCCGCGCAGCGGGCCGAGTGCCTGCATCTCGAGGGCGCGATCCGTGACGAGATCCGCGGGCGCAAGCTGCTGAACAACGCCGTCCGCGAGCAGGTGATGCTCGCGCGCCGGCGCGGGACCACGGTGACGCTGCTCGACGAGGGTGGCATCGACGACCTCGACGACGTCGACCTCGACCGCGTTCTGGACCGGTTGGCGGAGGCGCTGCGCACCACCGCTGCCGACAAAGTGATCGCACGCACCGTGCCCGAGGGGTCGGACATCGCCGTCACCGTGGTGGGCCTGCGCACCAGCGACGACGGCAGCGCCAGTCTGCTGGGCACCGACTCGCTCGAGGACGACGAAGTCGAGCTGTGGCTGGAGATCCCGCGCAGCGGCGCCAGCTGACGCGGGGCGGCGCGGCGTGGGGCGGCGCGGCGTGGGGCGAGGCGGGGTCGCCGTGTCGGAAATTCAGGAACCTCGGCAGCCGTGTCGAGTGGTGCCCCGCTGATGTGGCGGGTGCGCGAGGAGGGTTCCTGAGTTTCCGACGCCGGGCGGATGCGGGGGCGGCAGCCCGGGGACGTCACGGTCCCGCGCGCGCGGCGCAGCATCCGGAGGCCGCGCTTAGGCTCGCGAATGCGTGCGGCATCGCTGTCGCGCGCCACCCGCCCCGGGTCACCCGCCCTGGTGTCGGAAATTCAGGAACCTCCGCGGGGTCGTGCCGGAGAGCATCGCAACCCACGCCTTCGTGGGCGCGGAGTTCCTGAGTTTCCGACGCCGGGTGCGGCGGGGGCCGTACAGCATCGGGGGGCGGATGCGGTGCATCCGAACCGCGGACATCAGGGTCGCGGCGCGAGACGGCGGGTTAAAGACCGGAGGGCCGCGTACAACGCGGCCCTCCGTCAAAATCCGAGTCAGGGCGACAACCCGAATATCGCCCTGACTCGCCCCCACAACACCGGGCCGCTTACCCTAGTCGCCCGGTGTATGGCGATGCCCGCTGAAAGCGGTGCATCTGATAAATACAGGATGCCTGCTCCGACTCGCACGGCAAAGTCGTCATTTCGGGGGACAACGAGGGGACATCAGGTCCGAAAACACGGCAAATCGGACGATACGCTCGCTCACAGTGGGGGACAACAGGGGAGACCGTGGGAAGGCCCCTCAGAATCGACGGAATCCGCAGCGACGGCAACGGATTCCGTGGCGGGGCTCACGTCGCAGGCGGCACCCGGTCCGGCACGCACGCGGAAACCTGGGGCCATCATCCGGACGCGGTGCCCGAACCCCGCATCCGGAACTCAGCGGCTTGGCGAGCGCCAGTCTCCGTGCGTCAGCGGTGTGCGCACCGAGCGCTGCGAACGCTGCCAGGCCGACGGTCCCGCCGACTGCTGCCGCCGCTGGTCGCCCGCGAGCTCGTCCAGCGCGGCCGCGAGTACCGCGGTGACCGCAGCGATCTCCGCCGCATCCGGGTTGCCCGACAGGATCCGGATGTCGGGCTGGGGCTGCTCCGCCGCGCTCACAGCGGGATGTTCCCGTGCTTCTTCGGCGGCTGCTCGGCCCGCTTGGTGCGCAGCGCCCGCAGCGCCTTGATGATCGCCACACGGGTGGCCGCCGGCTCGATGACCCCGTCGAGTTCGCCCCGCTCGGCCGCCAGGAACGGCGACGCGACGTTGTAGGTGTACTCGTTCGCGAGCTTGGTGCGAACCGCGGCGACGTCTTCGCCGGCCTCCTCGGCCTTCTTGATCTCGCCGCGGTAGATGATGTTGATCGCGCCCTGACCGCCCATCACCGCGATCTCGGCGGTCGGCCAGGCGAAGTTGATGTCGGCGCCCAGCTGCTTCGACCCCATCACGATGTAGGCCCCGCCGTACGCCTTGCGGGTGATGACGGTGACGAGCGGCACGGTCGCCTCGGCGTAGGCGTAGAGCAGCTTCGCACCGCGGCGGATGACGCCCGTCCACTCCTGGTCGGTGCCGGGCAGATAACCCGGCACGTCGACCAGCGTCAGGATCGGGATCGAGAACGCGTCGCAGAACCGCACGAACCGGGCCGCCTTCTCGCCCGCCTCGATGTTCAGGGTTCCCGCCATCGCCTGCGGCTGGTTGGCGATGATGCCGACGCTGCGCCCCTCGAACCGGGCGAACCCGATCACGATGTTGGGGGCGTATAGCGGCTGCACCTCGACGAAGTCGCCGTTGTCGACGAGGACCTCGATGATCGTGGTGACGTCGTAGGGCTGGTTGGGTGAGTCCGGGATGATCGTGTTGAGCTTGCGGTCCTCGTCGGTGATCTCGAGCGACACCTCGCTCTCGTAGACCGGCAACTCGGCGAGGTTGTTGTCGGGCAGGAACGAGATCAGCGCCCGCGCGTAGTCGAGCGCGTCGTCTTCGTCCGAGGCGAGGTAGTGCGCCACACCCGACACCTGGTTGTGGGTGAGTGCGCCCCCGAGCTCCTCCATGCTGACGTCCTCACCGGTGACGGTCTTGATCACGTCCGGTCCGGTGACGAACATCTGGCTGGTCTTGTCGACCATGATCACGAAGTCGGTGAGCGCCGGCCCGTAGACGGCGCCGCCCGCGGCGGGACCCATGATGATCGAGATCTGCGGGATGACGCCGGAGGAGGCGGTGTTGAGCTTGAAGATCTCGCCGTACTTGCCGAGGGCGACGACACCCTCCTGGATGCGGGCGCCACCGGAGTCGAGCATTCCGATGATCGGCACACCGGTCTTCAGCGCCAGCTCCATGACCTTGATGATCTTCTCGCCGGCGACCTCGCCGAGAGACCCGCCGAAGATGGTGAAGTCCTGCGCGTACACCGCGACCTGGCGGCCGTGGATGGTGCCGGTGCCGGTGACGACCGCGTCTCCGTAGGGGCGGGACTTCTCCATACCGAAACCGTGGGTGCGGTGCCGCACGAACTCGTCCAGCTCGACGAAGCTGCCCTGGTCGAGCAGCTGCTCGATGCGCTCGCGGGCGGTCTTCTTGCCCTTCGCGTGCTGCTTCTCGATGGCGGCTTCGCCGCTGGCGGTCACGGCCTCGTGGTAGCGGTTCTTGAGGTCGGCGATCCGGCCCGCGGTGGTCATCATGTCGGGGGTGGCGTCGTCGGTCACGCCTAGCAGCCTAGCGACGGAACAGGCGCTGGATGCCCCAGCCGGTGACCCGCAACATGGCCTCGACCACGATGCCGCCGCTCATCTTGGAGTGCCCGGCGACCCGGTCCACGAACCGGATCGGCACCTCGGTGACCGAAAGCCCCGCGTCGATGACCCGCAGCGTCAGATCGATCTGGAAGCAGTATCCGCGCGAGTCGACGCCCTCGAGGTCGATCGCCCGCAGGCTGCCGGCCCGGAACGCGCGATACCCGGCGGTCGAGTCGCGCACCGGGATGCGCAGCCACAGCCGGGCGTACGTGTTCGCCGCGCGGCTCAGCCACTCCCGGCGCCGGGGCCAGTTCGCCACCGATCCGCCGGGCGTCCAGCGCGATCCGATGGCCAGGTCGTGCGTGCGCACCGCGTCGAGGATGGCGGGCAGTGCCGTGGCCGGGTGCGACCCGTCGGCGTCCATCTCCACGATCACGTCGAACCCTTCGTCGAGGGCGCGCCGGAATCCGGCGAGGTACGCGTGCCCCAGACCGTCGCGCACGGCGCGGTGCAGCACCTCGATGTGCGGGTCCTGGGCGGCGAGGGCGTCGGCGATGGCGCCCGTTCCGTCGGGGCTGTCGTCGTCGACGACCAGCACGGATGCCGTGGGTACCGCCGCGCGCACGGCCGCGATCGTGGGGGCGAGGCTTTCGCTCTCGTTGTAGGTGGGGATCACGACGATCGTCCGGGCGGTCTCCACCTCGCAACTTTATGCGACCGCGCTGCCTAGGCTGGTCGTATGCACCTTCCGGCATCCCAGGGGCTTGTGCCCCGCCTGCTGGTGCGCGCCACGTCGCCGTCGACGAACGCCGAGCTGGTGGCACTGGCGCGCGCGGAGGAGCTGCCGGCGTACACGACGCTGGTCACCGAGGATCAGACCGCGGGGCGGGGGCGCCTGGACCGCAGCTGGGTGGCTCCGGCGGGCACGGCGCTCGCGATCTCGGTGCTGGTGGTGCCGCGAACCCCGGGTGGGCCGCTGCCGCTCGAGCGTTACGGCTGGCTGGCGATCGCGGCCGGGGTGGCGATGACCGAGACGGTCGCGGGGATGCTGCCCACGGCATCCGTGCGCTTCAAATGGCCCAACGACGTGCTCGTCGGCGGCCGCAAGGTGTGCGGGGTGCTGGCCGAACTGCTGCCGGCGCGCCAGGCGGTGGTGATCGGTGCCGGCCTCAATCTGGCGATGACGGCCGAGCAGCTGCCGGTGACCACGGCGACATCGGTCGCGGTCGCGGGCGGCGACCCCGACCCCGACACCGCGCTCGCCGGTTACCTCGGCAACCTGCAGCGGCTGATCGACGGCTACCTGGCGCACGGGGCAGATGCGGAGGCCAGCGGTCTCGCCGGCCGCGCGCGGGAGCTGTGCGTCACGCTCGGGCGCGAGGTGCGCGTCGAACTGCCCGACGGGCGGGTACTCGAGGGCACCGCGACGGCTCTCGACGCGGACGGCAGGCTCGTCGTGAACGGCGAGAGCGTCGCCGCCGGCGATGTCACGCACGCGAGGCTGGGATGAACGGAACCGGCGAGGTCGTTCCCGAAGCGGTCGTGGCGCGGCTGCGTCCGCACGCGCGGGTGCTGGTGCTGCCGACCACCGGCCTGCTGGCGATCCTCGCCGCGACCGGGTACTTCTTCGGCGGGTTCCGCGAGCCGTGGGCGAACATCGCGGTGCTCGCGGGGGGCGCCGGCCTGAGCATCCTGATCTTCGTCGTCCCGTTCCTGGGCTGGCTGGCGCACGGCTACACCATCACCACGCGCCGCGTGGTCATCCGTCAGGGCCTCATGGTGCGCACGCGGCAAGAGTTGCTGCACAGCCGGGGCTACGACGTGACGGTGCGTCAGAACGGGCTGCAGCAGGTGTTCGGCAGCGGCGACGTGCTGATCAACACCGGGCTCGACCGGCCGGTGGTGCTGCACGATGTGCCGTCGGCGCCGCTGGTGCAGTCGGCGCTGCACGAGCTGATGGAACGCGGAGCCAGCCGTAGGATCGACGGGTGAGACTCTCCGTCATCGGCTGTGGCTATCTCGGAGCAGTCCATGCCACCGCGATGGCTGCTCTCGGGCACGAGGTCGTCGGGATCGACGTCGATGCCGCGAAGATCGCCGCGCTCGCGTCAGGCATCGCGCCGTTCTTCGAGCCCGGCCTTCCCGAGTTGCTCACGGAGGCGCTCGACAGCGGGCGCCTGCGGTTCAGCACCGACATCGCCGACGCTGCCACGGCCAAGGTGCATTTCATCGCCGTCGGAACCCCGCAGGCCGAGGACGGCTCCGCCCAGGTCGGGTTCGTCGATGCCGCCATCGTGTCTCTGGCACCCCACCTCGGCGCGGGGCACCTGGTCGTCGGCAAATCCACGGTTCCCGTGGGAACGGCCGCACGGCTGGCCGAGCTCGTCGAAGCGACGGGAGCGCGACTGGCGTGGAATCCGGAGTTCCTGCGCGAGGGCTTCGCCGTGAACGACACCCTCCAGCCCGACCGCATCGTGTACGGCGTAGGACCGGGGGACACGGCAGTGGTGGAAGTCCTCGACGACGTCTACGGGCAGGCGATAGCTGCCGGCGTGCCTCGGATCGTCACTGATTTCGCGACCGCAGAGCTCGTGAAGGTGTCGGCCAACGCGTTCTTGGCCACCAAGATCTCGTTCATCAACGCGATGGGTGAGATCGCGGAGGTCGTGGGCGCCGACGTGACCCAGCTGGCCGACGCCATCGGTTACGACACCCGCATCGGCCGGCGCTTCCTCAATGCCGGTGTCGGCTTTGGCGGAGGGTGCCTTCCCAAGGACATCCGTGGCTTCGTAGCCCGCGCCGAAGAGCTCGGCGTCGGCCGGGCCGTCGGCTTCCTCAGAGAGGTCGACGACATCAATCTGCGTCGCCGGGAGCGAGTGGTCCAGCTCGCCCAGGAATCGTTCGACGGCGATCTGACGGGCCGCAGGATCACTGTGCTCGGCTTGTCCTTCAAGCCCGACTCCGACGATGTGCGCGACTCCCCGGCACTCGTGATCGCGGATCGGTTGCGCAGCCTCGGAGCAGAGGTCGTTGCCACAGACCCGCACGCCATCGATCCCGCGCGGCGGGTCGCCCCGGAGCTGGTCTACGCGGCATCCCCGACCGAGGCCCTCACCGGTTCCGAACTCGTGATCCTGCTGACCGAATGGCGGGAGTTCCGCGCGCTCGACCCGGAGGTCACCGGACGTCTGGTCGCTCGGCGTGCAGTGATCGATGGCCGGAATGTCCTCGACCCGCACGACTGGCGATCCGCAGGCTGGGACTACACGGCGCTCGGGCGGGGCTGAGGCTCGGCGTCCCCCGACGTGGCCGCGCCATGTGCGGCAGGCGTCTCGACCGAGCCCGTGCCGAGCTCGGGGAAGAGCGACGGCTCCGGCTCGCCGCGGTGCGGGGCGAACACCCACAGGCGGTAGAGCGTGAACCGGAACAGCGTGCCGAGCCCCAGCCCGATGACGTTGGAGGAGATGTTGTCGGCCAGCTTGCTGTCGAAACCCAGCAGGTAGTGCGACACGAACAGGCAACCCAGCCCGATCAGCATGCCGATCACGCTGACCACGCCGAACTCGACGCCCTCGCGCACCAGCTGGCGTCCGCGGTGCGCCCGGAACGTCCAGTGCCGGTTGCCCATCCAGTTGAAGATGATCGCCAGCGTGGTCGAGATCACCTTCGCGATCAGCGGGCCCTCGTGGATCGACTCCGAGCCGAGGACCGTGAAGGTCAGCAGGTTGAAGACACCGAAGTCGATCAGGAACCCGACACCGCCGACCACGCCGAAGCGGGCGAACTGGGCCACGAGCGTGCGCATCCCGGCGGTCCTCCCCAGCTTCCGACCGATATTCTCGGTATGGCGGCGATCAGTCTAACCGCCGTCCTATGAGCGAGCCGGAGAACGCGTGAGAGTCGGGGTCATCGGCGGGGGACAACTGGCGCGCATGATGGTGCCCCCCGCCATCGCCATGGGCATCGAGTTGCGGGTGCTCGCCGAGACCGACGGATCATCCGCCGCGATCGCCGCGACCGCCGTCGGCGACTACCGGGATGCCGACACCGTGCTGCGCTTCGCCCGCGACGTCGACGTGGTCACCTTCGACCACGAACACGTGCCGCAGGACGTGCTGGCCGCGCTGCTCGACGCCGGCGCCGTCGTGCGACCGGGGCCAGCGGCACTCGCCGTCGCGCAAGACAAACTGGTGATGCGACAGCGCCTGAGTGCGCTGGGTGCTCCGGTGCCGGCCTGGGATGCCGTGGACACCTCGGCAGAGCTCGGTGTGTTCCTGGCCGCGAACGACGGCGCAGCCGTCGTGAAGACGCCGCGCGGCGGGTACGACGGCAAAGGGGTGCGGGTCGTGCGCGACTCCTCCGAAGCGGACGACTGGTTCGCACAGGGCACGCTGCTCGCCGAACGGCTCGTCCCGTTCCGGCGCGAGCTGGCGCAGCTGGTGGCACGGCGTCCGTCGGGCGAGGTGCGGGCGTGGCCGCTGGTCGAGACCGTGCAGCGCTACGGGGTGTGCTCCGAGGTGACCGCACCGGCACCCGGTGGCGAGGCGCTGCAGGATGCGGCGTGCGACCTGGCCATCCGGATCGCGACCGAACTCGATGTCACCGGTGTGCTCG
>DATJFV010000019.1:0-25684 GCA_035495435.1 Pseudolysinimonas sp. | reverse complement strand
GGTGCAGCAGGATGTCGAGCTCGAGGGCATGCACTGGATCACCCTCACCAACCCGGCCCAGCCCGACGTCTCGGTCGTGCTGGAGTCGGTCGGGGCGGGTGGCGCCCCCGCCGACCGCGAGGTGATGGGCGACCTGCTCGCGAAGGGCATCCTCGGCCGCATCCTATTCGCCACCGACGATGTCGACGCCACGTTCGAGAAGCTCCGCGCCGCCGGCGCCGAGGTGCTGCAAGAGCCGATGGACCAGTTCTGGGGCGTGCGCGACTGCGCCTTCCGCGACCCGGCGGGCAACGCGTTGCGGTTCCAGCAGCGGGTGTAGCGCCGGCGAGCGGGAGGCGGGCGGATCTCGGGAACTTTCCGCAG
This sequence comes from Pseudolysinimonas sp., assembly GCA_035495435.1. Taxonomy (GTDB): domain Bacteria; phylum Actinomycetota; class Actinomycetes; order Actinomycetales; family Microbacteriaceae; genus JBDSKH01. The sequence continues at coordinate 25,321 of DATJFV010000019.1, read as the reverse complement.
CATCCGGATGTTGTAGAACGTGACGGCCGCAGCCAGCGGCCCGCTAGGAGAGACCTCCCATGACCGACACCACCTACCGCAAGGACCCCGAGGCGATCGCCAAGCTCACCCCGGACCAGTACGCGGTCACGCAGAACGACGCAACCGAGCCCGCATTCACCGGCGAGTTCTGGGACAACCACGACGACGGCATCTACGTCGACATCGTCTCGGGTGAGCCGCTGTTCTCCTCCACCGACAAGTTCGACAGCGGGTCGGGGTGGCCGAGCTTCACCCGGCCGCTCGAGAAGGCCCACGTGGTCGAGAAGGAGGACCGCAGCTTCTGGATGACGCGCACCGAGGTGCGCTCGGCGAACGGTGACAGCCACCTGGGCCACCTGTTCGACGACGGACCGGTCGCCGACGGCGGCATGCGCTACTGCATCAACTCGGCGGCGCTGCGTTTCGTGCCCGTCGCCCAGCTCGAGGAGCAGGGCTACGGCGAGTACCTGAAGCTGTTCACCGCAGCGCAGAAGGAGGCGTGATCATGGCGACTGAGACCGCGATTCTGGCGGGCGGATGCTTCTGGGGCGCCCAGCAGCTGCTGCGGCGCCGTCCGGGCGTGATTTCGACTCGCGTCGGGTACTCCGGCGGCGACACCCCGAATGCGACCTACCGCAACCACGGCGACCACGCCGAGGCGGTGGAGATCGTGTTCGACCCGTCGCAGATCTCGTACCGCGACCTGCTGGAGTTCTTCTTCCAGATCCACGACCCGTCGACGAAGGACCGGCAGGGCAACGACATCGGCCGCAGCTACCGCTCGGCGATCTTCTACACCTCCGATGAGCAGAAGCGCGTCGCGCTCGACACTATCGCCGATGTGGACGCGTCGGGTCTGTGGCCCGGCAAGGTCGTGACCGAGGTCGAGCCGGCCGGCGACTTCTGGGAGGCCGAGGATGAGCACCAGGACTACCTGGAGAAGTACCCCAACGGGTACACCTGCCACTTCGTGCGGCCCAACTGGAAGCTGCCGCACCGCGCGGAGCAGCCGGCGTAAAGAAACTCCACGGAATCGGGGTCTCGGGTGCCTGGTGCGCCCGAGACCCTCTTTTTGTGGAGATCGTGTGCGCGCGTCAGCCCTGCGGCGGGGCCCCGAGCGCCTGGATGAGGCGCGCCCAGTAGTTCACCTGAGCGGAGGTCGTGGCGAGCACCACGATCTCGCGCTCGGTGAACGTCGCGGTCAGTCGCTCACCGAACTCGGGGGTGAATGCGAGCGGCGTGCTCGACGCCATCCGCGCGTACTCGATCGCGAGCCGCTCGCGGGCGTCCAGCGTCGGCACGGAATCGAGTGCCGTCGCGCCCTGGACGGCGGCGAGCTCGTCTGGAGTGAGCAGCGCCTCCCACCCCTCAGAGTTCATCCCGATGCAGAACGGGCAGCTCGCGGTGAACGACACCGCCATCCGCACCATCTTGAGGATGCGCTCGCTCAGGGCGCCGTCCCGGTGTGCCACGAGCGCTTCGAGCACGCCCGACCCGATCGCCGCCCGCGGATACCAGGCCAGCAACCGCGGAGGCAGTAGATCGGCCCCGGTGCGCCGGCGCACGATCCACAGCCCGATGCGCAGGTACCACGGGATCCGCGCGGGCGGCGCGATGAAGGCGTCCATGTGCCCGTTCTACGGCATCGTGGCTCTGGGCGCTGCGGGCGTCAGAACGACGCGCGCAGCTTGCGGCCGCTGAACGGCTTGCCCAGGAGGGGCGCGAAGATGCAGAAGTCGAGGGCGCCGGCCAGGAAGACCACGGCCCCGACCGCAGCCAGGATCCACCACCAGCCCCCCAGCACGACACCGACGACGACGAGAACGAGCCCTGCGACCCCGCGGGTCCAGCGGCCGGCAGTTGAGGCGAGAAACTTGATGATGCCCATGGTGTGCTCCTTCGGGTAGAACGCCAAGGTACCCCTGGGGGTATGTGGCCTCCAGGGACCATGGTCCCGTGGGCGGATGCCGGCGTCAGGCCCGGTAGAGGCACCAGGAGTAGGGCGCGTCCCGTCGCCCGTGGCCGGGTTCGACGAAGAACTCGCGGCCCGCGTGCGGTTCGACGGCGACCGCGTCGCGCGGGTCGACGTCGTCGGGCCAGTCGGGGAAGTCCACGGCGTCGCCGGTGAGGAACGGGATCAAACGTCCGTCACGCAACAGGACGGTGAAGATCGCGTAGCCCATGCCCGATTCCCCGGCTGCGTAGATCTCGTCGGCGAGGCGGGCGGGCAGCCGCGCGGGGCTTTCGATGATGGATGCCACATCGGCAAGGGCGATCATCGCGCGACCGCTGTCCTCGCCCCAGTGGCGCAGGTACACCGATTCCTCGGACACGTACACCCGCGGCAGGATCTCACCCGACGTCAGCACCACCTGGCAGGGTGCGTAACGGAACCCGCGGTCATCGCTTGTGGGCACGCGCTGTAGCTGCTCCGCAAGCTCCGCGGGCAAGCTCGAAGCGGCCATGCGCGGGCTCAGTACTTCCAGCCGGCCGACACCGGCTCGCCGCGCAAGGCCTTCGTCAGCTCAGCCGACAGCTCGGCGAACTCGTCCGGTTTGAGCTGCTTGACCGGGTTCCCCTTCAAGCGCATGGGCGCGAAGGCGAACTCGAGGTCGCCATCCGCTGTCGTGACGCGCAAAACGAGGCTGGTCATCATCCGAGAGCCGAGCAGCGAGCGGCCATACCCCGCAACCGTGATGCGGTCGGCGGGAATGAGACCGTATTCGGCCGAATGGTCGGATGCGACGTGCACGCCCTCGGAATCGATGGCCAGGGCGGCATACGTCGATGGGCTCATCCGGATGTCGTCGTCGCCGAACGCTTGCGCCACCCGTCTGCTTGCTGCGGCCAGCTCGCTTCCGACGGTGGTCGGAATGTGGATCGCGTGCGGGAACGCCTCAGCGACACTGCGGATGCCGCTGCGTACGTTCCAGACGAAGAACACGATGACAAGGGCGACGATAGCGATTCCGATCGCGATCCCCAGAGCTACAGCGCCACCCTGCCCGCCGAACATCGCGATCCGGGTGATCAGCAGTCCGAGGGCAAGGATTGCGGCGCCGACGCCGATCCAGAAGACGGGCGGCTGGCCCTCCCGCTTCGGAGAATCGCTCATCCCACGAATCTAGCCTCGATGGTCGGACTTCTTGACTCCCGTGCAGCATTCAGTCAATCCGGGCCTACCCATGCGGCATTCGGCCCTCCGCGACGTGCAACGGCGGCAATGACTGAATCCTGCACGGCACGGCGAGCATGAGGCCGAAGCGAGAAGACGGTGGGCCCGGTGGGGCTCGAACCCACGACCCGCGGATTAAAAGTCCGATGCTCTGCCAACTGAGCTACAGGCCCGTACCTCCAGCGTAGCCACGAAAGCATCGCCGCGCCGCCACGCGTACCGTAGAGGGATGGCCGACGACTTCCGCAGACCCGCGCTGTTCGGCGGGCGCGAGTTCGAGGCGTTCGCGGGCGGCGATGACCCGGCGACTCTGCGCCGCACCGCGCACCAGACGGCGCGCATGCTGCTCTCCCGCGCCCGCGAGTCCGATGACCCGGCCGTGGTCGAGCGGCTGGTCACCTACACCGACGAGCACGGCATCGACGCGCTCGCGGAGTTGTGGGCGCGTTCCAGCCCGCACAGCCTGCCCGGGGCGCTCTGGCGCATCTATCTGGTGCGGGTGCTGATCCGGCAGGATCCGGCGGGGGTGGCGCTGCTTTTCCAGCGCGGCACCGAGGTGCTGTCGACCATCGATCCGGTGATCGCGGGCGCGCCGTTGCCTGCGGGGCCGCAGGAGATCACCGACCTCGCCGACCGCATCCTGCGCGGGGTGTTCGACGGCGACCTGGCCGACGCTCTCGAGCGCGCCGCCGCCTTCTGCCGTGTCACCGCCGCGGGGGCTCTCAGCGTCGCCGACGATCAGGAGGCCGCCAGCCCCGAGCGCAGCACCGAGCTGACGACCCGCGCCCAGCGGCTGGTGACCACCGCCGACGAGCTGGTGGCCTGCGCCCGCCTGGCGCGCTCCGACTCGCTCGACTGACACCCATCGCCCGGCCTGCCAGCATGGTTGCCATGGACACCCCGGATGTCATGGCGTACCTCATCCATTGGGCCGGCTTCCTCGGCGCCTGGCTGCTGGTCGCGGGGCCGCTGTTGCAGGCCGCGATCGAGTTGCGCGACGAGGAGCTCGATCGCGAGGGGTTCGAGGAGTTGCGCGGCAAGGTCGACCGCCCCGCACCGATCTCGAACTGGTGGTGGCTGCTGCCCCCGGTGGCGTACGTCAAGAACCGGCGCCGCAACGACGCGTTCCGTCGCCAGGCCATGAGCGCGATGTCACCGCAGCTGCGCACCCAGTACGTCGGCTTCACCAACAAGGCGTCCGGGTGGTTCGCGGTCGCGGGCGGCGCGTCCCTGATCTTTCTCAAGGAGGCGTGGGAGCTGGCCGAGCTGTACGAGGTCGCCCTCTGGGTCTACCTCGTGGTGGTGGTGCTGCTCGCCATCGCGGCCGTGGCCAACACGATCGTGCGACTCAGCCGGTCCGACGACATCATCCATCTCGACGACCCCGACTACCGTCGCTCGAAGCGAACCCGGACCAAGCGCCCAGCCGGCGGCGCGTAAACTGTCTGAGCCGGGCCGCAGTAACCCCGGGCTCCAATATTCGCCGCTTCGAGCGGCCTTGCGCCGAGAGGCGTTTCTGCGGCCTGGCACTTCTGTGTTCCGCGCCCGCAGGATCTGGCGCCCGCAGCATCCGGACATGACGAAGGGGCGGGCGCCACCGCGCACCCGCCCCTTCGCTGTTCTGATTAGGACGCGGGCAGAAGCACCGAGTCGATCAGGTACACCGTCGCGTTGGCGGTGTGAACGCCGCCGCAGATGACGTTGGCGTCGTTGACCTTCAGCATGTCACCCGAGCCGGTCACCTCGACCGTGCCGCCCTGGACGGTGGTCTGGGTGCCGACGATGGCGTCCGGAAGGATCTGGCCGGGCACCACGTGGTAGGTGAGGATCGAGGTCAGCAGACCGGCGTTCTTCGGGTCCTTCAGCGACTCGACGGTGGCCGGGTCGAGCTTGGCGAAGGCGTCGTCGACCGGCGCGAACACGGTGAACTCGCTGCCGTTGAGCGTGTCGACCAGGTTCACGTCGGGGTTCAGCTGGCCCGACACCGCGGCGACCAGGGTGGTCAGCAGCGGGTTGTTCGAGGCGGCGACGGCCACCGGGTCCTGCGACATGCCGACGATCGAGCCGCCGCCGTCCGGAACCTGCGCGGCGTAGGCCTCGCAGCCGGGGCCGACGAGGTCGTTGAAGGCCGGGTCCGCCATGGGTGCCTCGGACGGCGCCGAGGTCTCCGGCTCGGCCGGGGTCTCGCTCATGGAACAGGCGGCGAGGCCGAGGCTGGCGAACGCGGCGATGGTGAGGGCCGCGAGCGGCCGGCGTGCTGTGATGCGCATGGAACTTGTCCCTTCGACAGTGTGAGTGAGGCCCAGATCCCCGGAGCACATGCGTGCGTCTTGTCACTGTTTCGGAGCCCTCCCCACGGGGGTTGGGTCGAATCGGATTTCCCACCGGATCAGCCCGTCGCTCCGAAACGTCGGCATGTTGATCTCGCTCGTGCTCATCGGCCTTCTGGGCGGCCTCGTCACCGGCATCTCGCCGTGCATCATCCCCGTCCTGCCTGTCATCTTCTTCTCCGGCGGCGCGCAGAGCGCGCGGGGGGCGGATGACGAGCGGGCTCCCGTGTCGAGGTGGCGTCCGTTCGTGGTGATCGCCGGTCTCGTGCTCAGCTTCACCCTGGTGACCCTGGTGGGGTCGCTGCTGCTGGCGTTGCTGAACCTGCCGCAGGATGTGCTGCGCTGGGCGGGCATCGTGGTGCTCATCATCATCGGGCTGGGGCTCATCATTCCCCGCTTCCAGCACCTCATCGAGAAGCCGTTCTCGCTCATCCCGCAGCGTCACGTGGGCACCGACCGCAACGGGTTCCTGCTCGGGTTCGCGCTCGGCGCCGTCTACGTGCCGTGCGCCGGTCCGGTGCTCGCCGCGATCACCGTCGCCGGTTCGACCGGGCGCATCGGCGTCGACACGGTGGTGCTCACCGTCTCGTTCGCGCTGGGCGCCGCGGTGCCGCTGCTGGTCTTCGCGCTCGCCGGCCGAGCGATCACCGAACGGATCAAGGCGTTCCGCAAGCGCCAGAAGACGATCCGGGTGGTCGGGGGCGTCGTCATGATCGCGCTCGCCGTCGGCCTGGTGTTCAACCTGCCGCAGCTGCTGCAGCGGCTGGTGCCGGACTACACGGCGGGCATCCAGGAGTCGATCTCCGAATCGGACGAGGTGCAGCAGGCGCTCGACCTCGGCGGTCTGGTGAACGACGAGAACAAGGATCTCGACAAGTGCACCAACGGCGCGCCCGAGCTGCAGAGCTGCGGCACGGCCCCGTCGATCAAGGGCATCACGGCATGGCTGAACACTCCGGATGGCGCGGCGGTCGATCTGGCCGACCTGCGCGGCAAGGTGGTGCTGGTCGACTTCTGGACCTACGCCTGCATCAACTGCCAGCGTTCGCTGCCTCACGTCACCGCCTGGTACGACACGTACAAGAACGCCGGGCTCGAGGTCATCGGCATCCATTCGCCCGAGTACGCCTTCGAGAAGGAGCAGCGCAACGTCGAGCAGGGCATCAAGGACTTCGGCATCGAGTACCCGGTGGCGATGGACAACTCGCTGGCGACCTGGACCAACTACCGCAACCGCTACTGGCCGGCGTCGTACCTGATCGACGCCGACGGGGTGGTGCGGCACATCACCTTCGGTGAGGGCGGCTACGACACCACCGAGAAGCTGATCCGCCAGCTGTTGCAGCAGGCCGATCCGGGTGTGGTGCTGCCGGGCGAGACGGCCGTCGAGGACGACACTCCCGACGCCGGAGCCACGACGCCGGAGACGTACCTGAACGCCGGCAAGGAGGTGAACTTCGGGGGCACCGAGAAGTACACGGCCGGTACCGCGGACTTCGCCTTCCCGTCCGACCAGAAGCGCGACACGTTCGCCCTCGACGGATCGTGGACGGTCGACTTCCAGGGCATCACGCCCGCCCAGGGCGACGCCCGCATCCGCCTGGAGTACAGCGCCACCCAGGAGGTGCGCATGGTGCTCGGGGGAAGCGGAACGGTCCGCTACCGCGTGGACGGCGGCGAGGAGCGCACGCTCGAGGTCGGCGGCACGCCCGGCTCGCAGCAGCTGCTGTCTCTCGACGGTCCGCGTCAGGGCGAGATCGTGGTGACCGTGCCGCCGGGTGTCACGGCCTACTCGTTCACATTCGGATGAGCCGGCACCCATCGGCGGAGCCCCCCGCTCCGAATGCCTCATGATCCGGGGGCCGGCTACCCAGAGGCCGGCCCCCGATCACCTGAACTTCGACCCGGCCCTCACAAGGTGGTATGACATGCTGTCGACTGTGACACGCAATCGGGACGAGGAGGTGGATGGCTCCACCCCCCTCGTCACCAGCGAAGATCTGCTCGCGCGCGTGGCGCAGGGCGACCGCGAGGCATTCGCCGAACTGTACGACCGCACCGCTTCGCGCGTCTTCGGCCTGGTGAAGCGCCTGCTGCGCGATCACGCCCAGTCGGAGGAGGTCACGCAAGAGATCTTCCTCGAGATCTGGCAGAACGCGCCGCGCTATGAGCCGTCGAAGGGCGGCGCCATCTCCTGGATGCTGACCATGACCCACCGCCGTGCGGTGGACCGCATCCGCTCGGCGCAGGCCAGCCATGACCGCGACACCCGCATCGGCATCCGCGACTACAGTCCCGGTTTCGACACCGTCGCCGAGGACGTGGAGGTGCTGATCGAGAGCGAGCGGGTGAAGATCGCGATGGGCCGGCTCACCGAGCTTCAGCGGCAGGCCGTCACTCTGGCATACTTCGGCGGGTACAGCCACAGCGAGGTGTCGGCGATGCTCAAGGTGCCGATCGGCACCGTCAAGACCCGACTGCGCGACGGCATGATCCGGTTGCGCGACGAATTGGGGGTGACCTCATGAACGACCCGCAGAACGAGTCGGGCGCATACGCCCTGAACGCCCTCGGCGAGGCGGAGCGCCGCGACTTCGAGGCGGCCATGCGCGAAAGCGAGCAGCTGCGTGACGAGGTCACCGAGCTGACGGATACCGCGGTCGAGCTGGGCATGTCGGTTCCGGCGGTCGAACCCCCGGCTTCGCTTCGGGCGTCGATCCTCGACGCGGTGGCGAGCACTCCGCAGCTGCCGCCCGTCGCCGACACCGGCGCACCTGCCGGCGCCGATACCCCTGCCGGCGCCGAACCCGGACCGGCTGAGCTGAAGGCGCGGTCGCGCTGGAGCGGCTCGCTGGTGCGGATCGCGTCGGTGGCCGCCGCGGTGGTGCTCATCGCGGCGCTCGGGCTCACGGTGCGTGCCGGCCTGCAGGCGCAGTCCGACCTGACCACGGCCAGCCAGATCAACCAGATCCAGGCGGCGTCCGATTCGGCGCATCAAACCGTCGACATCTCCGGGGGCGGCACCGCGACGGTGGTGTGGTCGCTCGAGCTGCAGCGGGCTGCGGTGCTGATCGACGGCATCAAGGGTCTGCCCGCGGGCAGCACCTACGAGCTGTGGTACATGGACGACGCGGGCTCCGCGACGCCGGCGGGCACGTTCGAACCGGCCGAGGACGGCAGGCGCAGCATCGTTCTCTCCGGAGTCATGAACGCCGGCGACACGATCGGCGTGACCGTCGAACCGGCGGGCGGCTCACCGGCGCCGACGGGCGAACCGATCTTCGTCGTCGAAACCGCCTGATTCGGGGTTATCCGAACTTGCCCGAGACGTAGTCCTCGGTCGCCTGGACGCTCGGCTTGCTGAAGATCGTCGTGGTGTCGTCGTACTCGATGAGCTTGCCCGGCTTGCCGGTGCCGGCGATGTTGAAGAACGCCGTCCTGTCGCTGACCCGCGACGCCTGCTGCATGTTGTGGGTGACGATCACGATCGTGTACTCCTGCTTGAGGTCCTCGATGAGGTCCTCGATCGCGAGGGTGGAGATCGGGTCGAGGGCAGAGCAGGGCTCGTCCATCAGGATCACGTCGGGCTTCACCGCGATGGCACGTGCGATGCACAGGCGCTGCTGCTGGCCGCCGGACAGCCCCGAGCCGGGCTTGTCGAGGCGGTCCTTCACCTCGTTCCAGAGGTTGGCGCCGAGCAGCGACTTCTCGACCAGGTCGTCGGCGTCGGTCTTGCTGATCTTGCGGTTGTTCAGCTTCACACCCGCCAGCACGTTCTCTTTGATCGACATCGTCGGGAACGGGTTGGGCCGCTGGAACACCATGCCGACCTGCCGGCGCACCAGCACCGGGTCGACGCCCGGCCCGTAGAGGTTGTTGCCGTCGATCAGCACCTCGCCGTCGACGCGGGCGCCGGGGATGACCTCGTGCATCCGGTTGAGGGTGCGGATGAAGGTCGACTTGCCGCACCCCGACGGCCCGATCAGGGCGGTGACGGTACGGGGTTCGATGGTCAGCGACACGCCTTCGACGGCGAGGAAGTTGCCGTAGTAGACGTCGAGATCGCGGACTTCGATGCGCTTGGACACGGGTTCTCTTTCAGGTGGGAGGGGCCTCAGCGGTCGAGCTTCGGCGAGAAGTAGTGCGAGACGATGCGCGCCACCAGGTTCAGCACGGCGACGATGAGGATGAGGGTGAGCGCGCCGGCCCAGGCGCGTTCGAAGTAGAACTCCGACTGCACGCCCGGCGCGACGTAGGAGTTGTAGACGAACACCGGCAGGCTCATCATGCGTTCCGAGAACGGGTCGTAGTTCATGCTGGTGGTGAACCCGGCGACGATCAGCAGCGGGGCGGTCTCACCGATGACGCGGGAGATCGACAGCATGATGCCGGTGGTGATCCCCGCCAGCGAGGTCGGCAGCACGATGCGCACGATGGTGAGCCATTTCGGCACCCCGAGCGCGTAGGACGCCTCGCGCAGCTCGTTCGGAACGAGCTTGAGGATCTCCTCGGTGGAGCGCACGACGACCGGGATCATCAGGATCGAGAGCGCAATGGATCCGGCGAAACCCGACCGGTAACCCTCGCCGACGACGAGGACGAAGAAGGCCAGTACCGCCAGACCCGCGACGATCGAGGGGATGCCGGTCATCACATCCACCAGGAACGTGATCGCCTGGGCGAGGCGGCCGCGGCCGTACTCGACGAGGTAGATCGCGGTCATGATGCCGATCGGAACCGAGATGACCCCGGCCAGCAGCGTGATCAGCACCGTGCCGACGATGGCGTGGAGGGCGCCGCCGCCCTCGCCGACCACGTTGCGCATCGAGTTGGTGAGGAAGGTGCCGTTCAGGAACGTGAGCAGGCCGCTCTCGAGCACCGTGACGATCAGCCAGACCAGCGGGATCACGGCCACGACGAAGGCCGCCGACACCAGCGACGTCACCAGTCGATCGGTGCCCTGGCGGCGCCCCTCGACCAGCAGCGCCAGCACGTAGTTCACGATCACGTAGAGCACCGCACCGAGGACGATCGCCCCGATCCAGTTGAAGTCCTCGGTGATGCCGGCCATGTCGAGCAGCCAGAACACGCCGAGCATCACCGCAAGACTGGCGATCAGGATCAGCCAGGGGGCCGAGCGGGGCAGCTTGCCGGCGGTGAGGGCGTTGGCGGTCGGGGCGGCGGCGGTCATCAGTTGGCTCCCGAGAAGTCGGCGCGCCGGCTGACCACCCAGCGGGCGATCGCGTTGACGAGGAAGGTGATCACGAACAGCACGAGGCCTGTGGCGATCAGCACGTTGACACCGATGCCGTGCGCCTCCGGGTAGTTGAGGGCGATGTTGGAGGCGATGGTCGAGGGGTTCTGCGAGCTGGTCAGCACGAACGAGATGATCGTCGCGGGCGACAGCACCATCGCCACCGCCATCGTCTCGCCGAGCGCGCGGCCGAGGCCCAGCATCGACGCGGACACGATGCCCGAGCGCCCGAACGGCAGCACCGCCATGCGGATCAGCTCCCACCGGGTCGCGCCCAGCGCGAGGGCCGCCTCCTCGTGCAGGCGCGGGGTCTGCAGGAAGATCTCGCGGCAGAGCGCGGTGATGATCGGCAGGATCATGACCGCCAGCACGATGGCGACGGTGAGGATGGTGCGCCCCGTGCCGGATACCGGCGGGGCGAACAGCGGGATCCAGCCGAGGTTGGTGACCAGCCAGTCGTAGAACGGCTGGATGGCAGGCGCCAGCACCCGGCCGCCCCACAGGCCGAAGACCACCGAGGGCACCGCGGCGAGCAGGTCGATGCTGTAGCCCAGGCCCTGTGCGAGCCGACGGGGCGCGTAGTGCGAGATGAACAGCGCGATGCCGATCGAGATCGGGAGGGCGATGATCAGCGCCAGCGCGGCGGACCAGATGGTGCCGAAGACGAGCGGGCCGACGTAGACCCAGAAGTTGGCGGCGTCGCCCTTGAGGTCGTCCGGCGAGGCGACGAGGCCGGGAAGCGACTGGGCGATCAGGAAGATCGCCACGGCGGCGAGGATCACGAGGATCGAGCTGCCGGCGAACATGGCCGAGCCGGAGAAGATGCGGTCTGCGGGTCGCTGCTTGCCGCGGATGCGGGCGGGCGCGGTCGTCATTGCGCGAGGCCGTTCTGCTCGAGGCGGAGGGTGGGGAGGTGGATTCAGTCTGTCGGGCTGCGGCTCACGGTGCAACGCACTCGGAACCGCAGCCCGACAGGTACTGCGTGGTGTTACTTGACGTCCGCCAGGATGCCGCTGATCTTCGAGATCAGGTCGTCCGACAGCGGGGCCGAGCCGGCCGCGTCCGCGGCGACCTTCTGGCCGTCGGCGCTGGTGATGTACGACACGTACGCCTTCACCAGGGCGCCCTGAGCCGCGTCGGCGTACTCGGTGCAGACGATGCTGTACGAGACGAGCAGCAGCGGGTAGTGGGTCGGGTCGGTCGTCGTGCGGTCCAGCTTGACGGCCAGGTCGTTGGCGTCGCGGCCCTCGACCAGCGGCGAGTCGGCGACCACCGCAGCAGCGGCGGCGGCGCTCAGCTCGACGAAGGTGTCGCCGACCTTGATCTTCGCGGTGTTCAGGTCGCCCACGGCCGAGGCGTCGGCGTAGCCGATGGTGCCGGTGCCGTTGGTGACCGCGTCGATGACGCCCTGGGTCTTCGCAGCGCCCTCACCGGTCTGGTAGGGGAACGCGTCGGCGGCGGGCTGGTCCCACACATCCGGAGCGACCTTGTTCAGGTAGTCGGTGGTGTTCTTGGTGGTGCCCGAGTCGTCGGAGCGGTGCACCGCGGTGATGGCCAGGTCGGGGAAGGTCACGCCCTCGTTGAGCGCGGCGATCGCCGGGTCGTTCCAGTTGGTGATGTCGCCCTTGAAGATGTGGGCGAGCGTCGCCGCGTCGAGGTTCAGCGTGTCGACACCGTCGACGTTGAACACGATCGCGATCGGCGAGATGTAGGTCGGGATGTCGATCGCCTTCGCGTCGGGAGCGCACGAGGCGAAGGAGCCCGCGATCTCGTCGTCGTTGAGCGCCGAGTCCGAGCCGGCCCAGTCGGAGCCGCCGGCGATGAAGGTCTCGCGACCCGCACCCGAGCCGGTCGGGTCGTAGTTGATGGTGACATCCGGGTTGGCGGTCTGGAAGGCCGCGATCCAGGCCTCCTGGGCCGCGCCCTGGGCCGACGAACCGGCGCCGTTGAGGGTGCCCTTGAGGTCGCTGGCCGGCTGGTCGCCGGAGCCGCCCTCGTTCGCGGCGCAGGAGGCGAGGGCGAAAGCCCCCGCAAGAGCGATGGCGCCGATTGCGCCAAGGCGGGTGATCTTCACTGTGTTCCCTTCGGGAATGTCGGTGTCTGGGTTACAGGGCCCGGAAGAGCCCGTAGGGAAACCTACGAACGGGGCGTGACCAGCCTCGGCGGGAATGGTGAACGGAAGGTGAACGACCGGGGAACGGTCACACCGTGGGGGAGTGGACCTCGACGGCGACGACGCCCGACCCCGGTTGCTCCGCGGGGATGTGGACCACCGCGAACTCGCCCGTCGACAGGGCGGCGGCGCGCGACATCCGGATCTCGCTCGCCCCGCCCGCGGCGTCAGCACTGGCCTGGAGGATCTGCGGCAGCACCGGGCCGTGGCTGCAGAGCACCACGGTGCGGCCGGCGGCCACCAGGTCGCTCACGAACGAGGTGACCTGTGCTCCGCCGCTGGTGTACGCATCCTGGCTGATCTGGTCGGTCTCGGTGACATCCAGCCCGGTGACCCGGGCCGTCGGCGCGATGGTGGCGACGCACCGCGCGGCGGTCGAGGTGATCAGCGCGGCGGGCCGGTAGGCGGCGATGCCGTGGGCGACGCTTTCGGCCTGCGCGACCCCGTGGCGCACGAGTTCGCGCTCGGCATCCTCCGACTTCGAGCCGTGCGGTTCGGCTTTGCCGTGCCGCAGCGCGATGACGGCGAAGGTGCGGGCTCGGCCCTGGTCGTACAGCTCGGTGAAGCGGTCGAGGATGTCGACATCGTGCGGGTAGGTCAGTTGCGCCCGTGCGCGGTCGAGCCGCACCCACGACAGGCTCTCGATCTCGTCGTTGGAGACGAAGGTGGAGTTCGCGCGTGCCAGCTTCGACACCTCGGCGGCCCAGTAGTACACGACCTTGTCGCGCCCGTTCGGCAGCGCGTACTCGACCACCCCCAGCGGCGTGCCGAGCCCGATGATCAGCCCGGTCTCTTCGGCGATCTCGCGCACCGCGGTCTCGGGCAGCGTCTCACCCGGATCCACTTTGCCCTTGGGAAGCGACACATCCCGGTGCTGGGTGCGGTGCACCAGCAGCACCTTGACGTGGCCCTTCGCGCTCACCCGCCAGCAGAGCGCGCCCGCCGCGAGAACCGGCGCCGTCACCTGCTCGACCGCCGGCGCGATCCGATCCGGGTCATCAGGTCGCCCTGCAGGTCGGCGAGCGGCGCACCGTCCTCCGCGCGGTCGTGGCGGGTCCACTGCCCGTCGGAGCCCAGCCACCACGACGAGGTCGCGTCGCTCATGCCTTCGTCGAACAGGTCCGACAGCTCGGTGATGTGCTCGGGCCGGGTGAGGCGCACGAGCGCCTCGACGCGCCGGTCGAGGTTGCGGTGCATCATGTCGGCACTGCCGATGAACACCTGCGGGTCGCCGCCGTTCTCGAAGCTGAAGATGCGCGAGTGCTCGAGGTAGCGCCCCAGGATGCTGCGCACCCGGATCGTCTCGCTCAGCCCCTCGACACCCGGCCGCAGCGAGCAGATGCCGCGCACCCAGATGTCGATCGGCACTCCGGCCTGGCTGGCCTTGTACAGGGCGTCGATGATGGCCTCGTCGACCATGGAGTTGACCTTGATCCGGATGCCGGCCGGCTTTCCGGCGCGGGCGTTCGCCGTCTCGGTGGCGATGCGTTTCAGCAGCCCCTTGCGCAGATGCAGCGGAGCCACCAGCAGCCGTTTGAACTTCTTCTCGATCGCGTAGCCGGAGAGTTCGTTGAAGAGCCGGGTGAGGTCTTTGCCGACCTGGTCGTCGGCGGTCAGCAGCCCCAGGTCTTCGTAGATGCGGCTGGTCTTGGGGTTGTAGTTGCCGGTGCCGATGTGGCTGTAATGCCGCAGCCCGTTGCCTTCCTGGCGTACCACCAGCGCCAGCTTGCAGTGCGTCTTCAGCCCGACCAGTCCGTAGACGACGTGCACGCCGGCCTTCTCGAGCTTGCGGGCCCAGCTGATGTTGGCCTGCTCGTCGAAGCGCGCCTTGATCTCGACCAGCGCCAGCACGGCTTTGCCCGCTTCTGCCGCGTCGATGAGCGCTTCGACGATGGGGCTGTCGCCGCTGGTGCGATACAGCGTCTGCTTGATGGCGAGCACGTTCGGGTCGGCGGCCGCCTGCTCGAGGAAGGTCTGCACACTGGTCGCGAACGATTCGTAGGGGTGGTGCAGCAGGATGTCGCCGCGCGCGATCGACGTGAAGACGTCGGGCTTCTCGGTGGGGTCACCCGGCAGCAGGGCCACCGGGGTGGTCGGCACGCGCTTGGGGTATTTCAGGTCGGGTCGCTCGATCTTCTGCAGCTCGAACAGCCCGCCGAGGTCGAGCGGGGCGGGCAGGCGGTAGACCTCCTGCTCGGTGATGTCGAGCTCCTGCATCAGCAGCCCCAGCGTGACGTCGTCCATGTCGTCGCTGATCTCGAGCCGGATGGGCGGGCCGAAGCGGCGCCGCAGCAGCTCTTTCTCGAGCGCCTGGATGATCGACTCGGTGTCGTCCTCCTCGATCTCGACGTCCTCGTTGCGTGTCACCCGGAACTCGTGGTGCTCGAGGATCTCCATCCCCGGGAACAACTCGTCGAGGTGGTTCGAGATCAGGTCTTCCAGCGGGATGAACCGCATCCGCCCGCTGTCGTCGTCGGGCAGCTTCACGAACCGCGGCAGGTTCTGCGGCACCTTGAGGCGCGCGAACTCGACCTTGGCGGTCTTGGGGTTGCGCACCCGGATCGACAGGTTGAGCGACAGGCCGGAGATGTAGGGGAACGGGTGCGCCGGGTCGACCGCGAGCGGCATCAGCACCGGGAAGATCTGGGTGCTGAAGATGTCGTCGATGCGGTCGCGGTCGGCCTGCTCGAGGTCGCGCCAGCCCTCGATGTGGATGCCGGCCTCGTCGAGTGCGGGCCGCACCTTGTCGATGAACGCGCGGGCGTGCCGTTCCTGCAGTTCGTGCGCCTTGGCGCCGATGTCGGCCAGCACGTCGAGCGGGGCGCGCCCCACATTGGTCGGCACGGCCAGCCCGGTGGCGATGCGGCGCTTCAGGCCCGCGACCCGCACCATGAAGAACTCGTCCAGGTTGGTGGCGAAGATCGCCAGGAAGTTGGCCCGCTCGAGGATCGGCAGCGTGTCGTCCTCGGCCAGTTCGAGCACCCGCTGATTGAACGCCAGCCAGCTCAGCTCACGGTCGAGGAAGCGGTCGTCGGGCAGCGAGCCGTCGTCGGCCCACTGCGGGTCGGCCTCGTCGTCGTCGAGCAGATCGGCGGCGACCATCGCGTCGCCGAGCGGGCTGTTGCTCTCCATCGACCCATCATGCCAGGGCGAAGGTGAACGGAAGGAAGCGCGGATCAGACCGGTGTGAGACGGTCCTCGTCCTCGTACACGTTGAACCGGTAGCCGACGTTGCGCACCGTCCCGATCAGCGACTCGAGGTCGCCGAGCTTGGCGCGCAGGCGCCGCACGTGCACGTCGACGGTGCGCGTGCCGCCGAAGTAGTCGTAGCCCCAGACCTCGCTGAGCAGCTGCTCGCGCGTGAACACGCGGGAGGGGTGGGTGGCCAGGAACCGCAGCAGCTCGAACTCCTTGAAGGTCAGGTCGAGCGGGCGGCCGTGCACTTTGGCCGAGTAGCTGGCCTCGTCGATCACGACGCCCGAGGCCTGAATCTTCGACCCGGTCTTCTCTGCCGCGAGGCGCCCGATGACGAGGCGGATGCGGGCGTCCAGTTCGGCGGGACCTGCGCTCTCGAGCACCACGTCATCCACCCCCCAGTCCGCCGACACCGCGGTGAGCCCGCCCTCGGTGAGCACCAGGACCAGCGGCACGTTGAGTCCGGTGGTGGTGAGGATCTTGCACAGCGACTTGGCACTGGCCAGATCGTGCCGCGCGTCGACGAAGATGAGGTCGGTGGCGGGGGCGTTGATCAGCGACGCCGGCTCGGCCGGAATGGTACGCACCCGGTGGCTGAGCAGGGCCAGGGACGGCAGCACGTCACCCTCGACCGCGGAGGTCAGGATCAACAGCTGCGCCACATGCGCCTCCCGAAAAGCGAGGGGGCCAGTCTAGCGGCCCGTAGCATGGGCTCTGTGTCCCGCACGATCCTGCCCGTCTGGCTGACGACTCTCGCCCTCGTTGTCGTCGTCGGGCTCGCGGCCGGGGCGGCGTATCTGACCTGGCTGCCGCTGGCGCTCGCCGCCGTGCTGCTGCTGACGTTCGTGATCCAGCTGGGGCTCAGCCGCAAAGAAGAGCTGGTCACCCGCATGATCTTCTCGATCGGCGGGGCCGTGGTGATCCTCGGGGCCGGCACGCTCGTGCTGTGGCTGCTCCACTCAGCCGGCTGAGCGTCGTCCCGCTAGACTGGCCCCCATGATGCTGGCCCTGGAACTGTTCTTCATCGGTCTCCTGCTGCTGGCCACGCTGGCGATCGCGTTCGTGTCGGTCACCGTGCTCTACAACCTGTTCCGCGGCCAGCGATAGGCATGTTCGAGTTCGACGCCGGCCTGCCGGCCGAGATCGTCCCGCTGGCCTGGCTCCTCGGAGTGTGGGAGGGCACCGGCGTTCTCAGCTACCAGGTGGGCGACGACGTGCGCGAGGCCGAGTTCGGCATGCGGCTGGCGTTCACCCACGACGGTGCGCCGCACGTGCAGTACAGCTGTTCCGCGTGGCTGCTCGACGGTGAGGGCGACAGCACCAGCACCACGCCTCTCTACTCCGAGCTGGGCTACTGGCGGTTGTCGCGGCCGCTCGGCGACGGCGATCCGGGGCCGGGCATGCTGCCGCGCACGGCGGATGCCGTGTACACGACGGCGGATGCGGTGGAGACCCTGCGCAATGAGCGCGGTGCATTCGATCTCGAGGTCTCGATCGTGCAGCCCGGCGGTGTCAGCGAGGTCTACGTCGGCGAGGTGAACGGGCCCCGCATCGACCTGGCCACCGATGCGGTGATGCGCACCGCCGGCGCCAAGGACTACGCCGCCGCGACTCGGCTCTACGGTCTCGTCGACGACCACCTGCTGTGGGCGTGGGACATCGCCGCTCTCGGTCAGGATCTGCGCACCCACGCCTCCGGACGGCTGGCCCGTGTCGGCTGAGAGCGGTGCGCCGGTGAGCCGGCCCGGTGCGGTCGGCGACCCGCCCCTGCATTACGGCAACCCGCTCGGCGAGCAGCGTGCGCTCGCGGCGGGCGAGGCGGCGGTCGACCTCTCCGACCGCAACGTGTTGTCGATCACCGGCCCCGACCGGCTGAGCTGGCTCGACTCGCTCACCTCGCAGAGCATCGCGCGCCTCGAGCCGGGCGGCTCGGCCGAGACGCTGCTGCTCGATCCGAGCGGGCGCATCGAGTATGCGATGCGGGTGCTCGACGACGGCGACACGACCTGGCTGCTGCTCGACCCCGGTCAGGGCGCCGGGCTGCTGGCTTTCCTCGACCGGATGCGGTTCATGCTGCGCGTCGAGGTCGCCGACCGCTCGGCCGAGTTCACCACCGTCGGGTCGCTGGGCGTGCAGCCGGCCGCGGCAGCGCCCCACGGCATCCCGCTCATCTGGCATGACCCCTGGAGCGCGGTCACGCCCGGCGGTCACCAGTACGCCACCGGTGAGCACCCGTCGGCCGACTGGACCTACACCGAGACCCTGGTGCCGCGCCCCGCGGAACTCGGCGACCTGCCGCTCGCCGGAACCCTGGCCCTCGAGGCGCTGCGCATCGCCGCCTGGCGCCCGCGCGCCGCCACCGAACTCGACGCCACCACCATCCCGCACGAACTCGACTGGCTGCGCTCGGCGGTGCACCTCGCGAAGGGCTGCTACCGCGGGCAGGAGACGGTGGCGAAGGTGCACAACCTGGGCCACCCGCCGAGGCGGCTGGTGCTGCTGCACCTCGACGGTTCGGAGGGCGTACTTCCCGAGCCCGGATCACCGGTGTCCGCCGGCGACACCGAGGTCGGCCGGATCACGTCGGCGGCGCTTCACCACGAACTCGGCCCCATCGCCCTCGCGGTCGTGAAGCGCACCACGGATCCCGTCGCCGTGCTCACCACGACAGCGCCCGACGGCACCGTCGTGTCGGCGGCCCAGCAGGTGATCGTGCCCCCGGATGCCGGGGCGGAGGCCGACGTGCCGCGGCTGCCCCGCCTGGGCGCCGTGCGACGCTAGTCAGACTCCGCGGATCCCGCCGCCGGCGCGACCGCGGCCCAGTCCACCGTCAGTTCGCCGAGCCGCCAGCGCCCGCGCCCGTCGCGCACCGGCCACCCATCCGCCCGCAGCGCCTCGACCGCGGCGACCCAGCGCTGCGCCGGGCCGTAGACCGCCAGCGGTGCCGCGACCGCCCACTGCCGGTCGAGTTGCTCGAGCAGCGCGTGGATGCGCTCGCCGGGCACGTTGCGGTGGATCAGCGACTTCGGCAGGCGCTCGGCGACCACGCTGGGCTGGTCGAGCTCCGCGAGACGCAGCGAGATGGTGAACGTGCGCGCGCCGTGCGCGTCGAGCCCGATCCAGCTCGCCACGCGGCCCAGCTCGCTGCAGGTGCCCTCGACCAGCAACCCGCCCGGCTGCAGGCGCGCGCGCATGGTGGCCCAGGCATCCGCCACCTCGGTCTCGTCGTATTGCCGCAGCACGTTCAGCGCCCGGATGACCGCCGGCCGGCGCTCGGTGGGGATCTCGAACCCGCCCAGCCGGAAGGTGACGCCGTCGCGTGCGGCGGCCTGCGCGATCAGCACCCGCTCGGGGTCGATCTCGATGCCGACGACTTCGACGTCGGGCCGCACAGCCGCCAGGCGGTCGCGCAGCTCGAGCGTCGTGGTGGCTGAGGCGCCGTACCCGAGGTCGACGACCAGCGGATCGTCGGTGCGCCGCAGCACCGGCTGTGCGGCGATCCAGCGGTCGATCCGCCGCAGGCGGTTGGTGTTGGTGGTGCCGCGGGTGATGCGTCCCACGGGCTTCGCCATACTTAAGGGTATGAGCACGCTGATCCTGCTGCGGCACGGCAACTCCGACTGGAACCAGAAGAACCTCTTCACCGGGTGGGTCGATGTCCGCCTCAGCGACCAGGGGGTGCAGGAGGCGACGCGGGCGGGCGAGCTGCTGCGCGAGTCGGGCCTTGCGCCGGTGATCTCGTACACCAGCCTGTTGACCCGCGCGATCCAGACCGCCGACATCGCCCTGCTCGGCGCCGACCGTGCGTGGATTCCGGTGAAGCGCAGCTGGCGGCTCAACGAGCGCCACTACGGGGCGCTGCAGGGGCTCGACAAGGCCGAGACGCTGGCGAAGTACGGCGAAGAGCAGTTCATGCAGTGGCGCCGCAGCTTCGACGTGCCGCCGCCCCCGCTCGACGACGACGCCGAGTACTCGCAGGTGCACGACGAGCGCTACCAGCACATCGACGGCGAGATCCCGCGCACCGAGAGCCTGAAGCTGGTGATCGACCGGATGCTGCCGTACTGGCAATCCGACATCATCCCGTCGCTGCGTGAGGGCACCGTCATCGTCACCGCCCACGGCAACTCGCTGCGGGCCCTGGTGAAGCACCTGGACGGCATCTCCGATGACGACATCGCCGAACTGAACATCCCGACCGGTATTCCGCTGGTCTACGAACTGGGCGACGACTTCATGCCGGTGAAGCCGGGCGCCTACCTCGACCCGGAGGCTGCTGCCGCCGGGGCCGCGGCCGTCGCCAACCAGGGAAAGAAGTAACGCCCGCGTTCCCGATCGGGTTCCGGGTCGAGGTCGATCCGGAGTTCGCCGGCGACGGTGGTGCGGTGCCGCAGCGCATCCCCGCCGGCCTGACCCGCATCGCGTCGGTGCTGCGGTTCACTCCCGTCGACGGCGGGGGTGCGGATGGCGTGGCCGGCTCGCCGTGGGATGTCGCGATCGGCTCACCCGGCTGGTGGCGCACCCCGGTCGCGACCTGGGTCGCCGTGATCTCCGGCGACGACGGGTACCTGCTCGACGTGGCCGAGCGGCGGGTGGTGGAACGCTTTCCCGAGGTGAACCGGATCCGCGAGGACGAGCTGCACGGGCAGGTGCTGATGTCCACGGGGAGCGCGCTGTTCGCGGTGGGCGAGGGCGGCATCCGGTGGCATTCGCAGGTCGCCGGGCGCGGCGACCTCAAGGTGGACGCGGTACACCGCGACCGCATCCTGCTGAGCGATCACGGCGGTCCGGCGCGCCGCATTGAGCTCGCGGTCGACCCGGAGACCGGCGCCACGCTCTGAGGCGGAGGCTCAGCCCTCGGTGATGGCCTTCTGGATCGACCCGATCCACGACACCAGGTCGATGATCGCCGGTGCGGTGACCGCGAGTACGGCCAGCAGGCCGGCGACCCCGACGATGCCGCCGATGATGACCAACGCCCACTGGGCACCCGAGGCCGCCGAGCCCTGCTCCTCCTGATCGACGAGGATCTCGTCCAGGTCGACCGTCTGGGGCTCATCGTGCAGCGTCACCCGGGAAGACTAACTCACTGGCGTGACACCCACGCCGCGGCCTCGGAGGGGTGCTCTAGGCCTCGACCGGGGCCCAGTCGCCGGTCGCGAGGTACTGCACCTTCTTCGCGATCGAGACGGCGTGGTCGGCGAAACGCTCGTGGTAGCGGGAAGCGAGTGTGGCATCCACCGTGTCGGCGGCCTCGCCCTTCCACTTCTCGCCCAGCACCTTGTCGAACACGCTGACGTGCAGGTCGTCGACCTTGTCGTCTTCGTTGCGGATGTACTCGGCGATGCCCAGGTCTTCGCTGCGCAGCAGCTCGGTGAGCTTGCGCGCGATCTCGACATCGAGGCGCCCCATCTCGACGAACGTGGGACGCAGCGACTTCGGCACCACCTTCTCGGGGAACCGGTAGCGGGCGAGCTGCGCGATGTGCTCGGCCATGTCGCCCATCCGCTCGAGTGAGGCGCTGATGCGCAGCGCGCTGACCACGATGCGCAGGTCGCGGGCGACCGGCTGCTGCCGGGCGAGGATCTGGATGGCGAGCTCGTCGAGCTCGAGTGCGAGCGTGTCGATCTTGTGGTCGTCCTCGATCACCGTCTCGGCCAGCGCCACGTTGGAGTCGTTGAACGCGCTGGTGGCGTTCTGGATCGAGACCGCCACGAGGTCGGAGATCTCGACGAGGCGGTCCTGCACCTCTCGAAGCTCCTGCTGGAACACCTCGCGCATGGGTTCGATCCTCTCGATTCCGGGCAGGCGTGGGCACGCCCTGCCTCTGTACCGTCTCCCGCGCAGGTTAACGAACGGTGTCGCCTGCCTGAACTTCTCGCGAAAGCGGAAGCCCGCCATCGCATCCGGGCCTGCCGGGTCAGATGCTGCGCCCTAATCTAGTCGCATGGACTCCGCCTGGCTCGTGCCGGTGGCGCTCGCTTTCGGACTGCTCGTCGGCGTGGCGGGCACGGTCACCGTGGTCGCGGCCCACCGACGGGGGCAGCGCGCGGTGACGCTTTTCGATCCCGGCATCCCGGATGGGGTGGACGAGGTGATCGATTCGCTCGAGTCCGCGGGGGTCGTCCTCGATGCCTCGAACAATGTGCTCAAGGCCTCGAGCAGTGCCCTCGCCTTCGGGCTGGTCTGGAATCAGCATCTCGTGCACGACCAGCTGGTGGCTCTGGTCGATCGGGTGCGTCGCGAGGGCGTTCCCGCGGTCGAGGAGCTGAGCCTTCACCGCGGCCCGTTCGGTGAGGCGCTGCTGCACCTGCACGTGCGGGTGTCGCGGCTGGGCAGCCGGTTCGTGCTGGTGCTCGCCGACGACCGCACCGAGGCGCACCGGCTCGACGACGTGCGGCGCGACTTCGTGGCGAACGTCAGCCACGAGCTGAAGACCCCGATCGGGGCGGTGAGCCTGCTCGCCGAGGCCCTCGCGAGCGCCTCCGACGAGCCGGCCGAGGTGAAGCGGTTCGCCAAGCGGCTCAGCCAGGAGTCCGAGCGCCTGGCCAACATCACCGCCGAGATCATCGAGCTCAGCCGGCTGCAGTCCGGCGATCCGCTCACCTCGGCCGAGCGCGTCAGCGTCGACGCGGTGATCGCCCAGGCCCTCGACCGCAACCGGGTCGCTGCCGAGTCGCACCGCATCTCGCTGATCACCTCGGGCAAGGTGCGCGCGCAGGTGTTCGGTGACGAGCAGCTGCTCGTCACCGCGGTCCACAACCTCATCTCCAACGCGATCCAGTACTCGCCCGACGGTTCCCGGGTCGGCATCGGCGTGAGCGTCGACGACGGGGTCGTCGAGATCGCCGTCACCGATCAGGGGGTCGGCATCCCCGATGACGAGCGCGAGCGGGTGTTCGAACGCTTCTTTCGGGTGGATACCGCACGCAGTCGCAACACCGGTGGCAGCGGGCTGGGGCTCAGCATCGTCAAGCACGTGGTGCAGAACCACGGGGGAGACGTGCGGGTCTGGTCGCAGCAGGGCCGGGGTTCCACCTTCACCATCCGCCTCCCCGAGGCGTCGCACGAGACCGCCGCCCAGCTGGGCGTGCCACGTGAGGAGACCGCAGCACCATGACCCGCATCCTGATCGTCGAGGACGAGCCCTCGCTCTCTGAGCCGCTGTCGTTCCTGTTGCGGCGCGAGGGCTACGAGACCGAGGTCGCCGGCGACGGCCGGGCCGCGCTCACCATCTTCGATCGCGCCGGCGCCGACCTGGTGCTGCTCGACCTGATGCTGCCGGGCCTACCGGGCACCGAGGTGTGCCGCGAGCTGCGGTCACGGTCGAGCGTGCCGATCATCATGCTGACGGCGAAGGACTCGGAGGTCGACATCGTCGTCGGGCTGGAGCTCGGCGCCGACGACTACGTGACGAAGCCGTACTCGAGCCGCGAACTGCTCGCCCGCATCCGCGCGGTGCTGCGGCGCCGGGTCGAGCTCGAGGACGCGGATGACGGCGTCGTCGAGGTGGGCGCGGTGCGGATGGACGTCGAGCGGCATTCGGTCGCCGTCGAGGGTCGCGAGGTCAACATGCCGCTGAAGGAGTTCGAGCTGCTCGAGCTCCTCATGCGCAACGCGGGGCGGGTGCTGACGCGCGGTCAGCTCATCGATCGGGTGTGGGGGTCGGACTACTTCGGCGACACCAAGACGCTCGACGTGCACATCAAGCGCATCCGCTCGAAGATCGAGCAGAACCCCTCCGAGCCGGCGCGGCTCGTGACCGTGCGCGGGCTGGGGTACCGCTTCGAGGCGTAGGCCGCTGGACGCGGCCCGGCGCTCAGCCGGCGGGCGTCTCCGTCGGGGACGGCGTCGGCATGCCGGTCTCGGTCGGCGTCGGCGTCGGGGTGGGAGTCGGCAGGTACGGCTGGTACTGCTCCAGCGAACCGTCGAGCACCGGCACCATCAGCTGCTTGCCCTCGTGGTCGCCGTACTGGAAGTACACCGGCAGCAGGCTGCCCGCCGCCGTGTCCATTCCGGCGAGGAAGAGCTGACCGGCGTCGCCGAAGCCGACGTCGGTGCGGCCGGCGGCATCCACCGGCACCGTCAGGTCGGTCTTGCTGCCGCCGGACTCGAACTGCACGGTCAGGTCGACCGCGTCGCCGCTGTCGTTGACGGCCGAGAACAGCAGATTGCCGTCGGTGCCGTCCTCGGTGAGGACCATGGCGTTGAGGATGTGCACGTCGCCCACCACGGTGCTCACCCCGTCGCTGGGGTCGTAGGGGTTGAGCGACGCCTGCGGGGTGATGAAGTTGCAGCCGGCGAGGCTGATCGCCAGGGCGGCGACGGCAACGGCGGACGCGACGAGGCGTGCTCTCACGGGACCCTCCAGATCGGATGAGCGGACTCGCCCCCCAGCCTACTGGCCCCGATCGCCGAGAGTTCGCTGTGATAAACTAGGAGGTCTGCGAAGGGAAAAACTCCATGCTCTTTGAGGTCGGCGAAACAGTCGTTTACCCCCACCACGGCGCTGCGACCATCACCGAGGTGAAGAAGCGCATCATCAAGGGTGAGGAGAAGCTCTACCTCAAGCTCAACGTGACCCAGGGCGACCTCACCATCGAGGTTCCCGCCGACAACGTCGACCTCGTCGGTGTGCGCGACGTCATCGGCAAAGAGGGTCTCGACCGGGTGTTCGAGGTGCTGCGCGCTCCGTTCACCGAGGAGCCCACCAACTGGAGCCGTCGCTACAAGGCCAACCTCGAGAAGCTCGCCTCGGGCGACGTCATCAAGGTCTCCGAGGTGGTGCGCGACCTGTGGCGCCGCGACCAGGACCGCGGCCTGTCGGCCGGTGAGAAGCGGATGCTGGCCAAGGCCCGGCAGATCCTGATCAGCGAGCTTGCACTCGCCGAGGGCACGAACGAGGACAAGGCCGAGGTCGTCCTCGACGAGGTTCTCGGCGAGGCCGTGGCCTGACCGCTACGGAATATCCGCGGTAATGGCGGCGCACAGTCAGTCGACTGTCGCCGCCATTCTCGTTGCGGCGGGTTCCGGCGAGCGTCTCGGCGCCGCGGTGCCGAAGGCGTTCGTCCAAGTGGCGGGCGCCGCCTTGCTCGAACACGCGATGCGGCGATTCGCTGCGCACCCGCGGATCGACATCGTCGTCGTGGTCGCGCCGGGGTCCCATCTGGACG
>DATJFV010000018.1:0-13909 GCA_035495435.1 Pseudolysinimonas sp. | reverse complement strand
GGACCGTCCACGGCGACCACGACAGGTGTGCTCATCGCTCCGCCTCCATCAGTGTCCAGCCCCGCGCTTCGAGCGCGGCCGCCAGCGGGTGCGCAGCCTCGGGCACCACGGCGATCTCGGCGAATCCGACGCGGGTCTCGGGACTGTGCTCGAGCCTCAGGTCCTCCATGTTGACGCCCTCCTCGCCGATCTCGGTGAGCAGACGGGCCAGCTCCCCCGGCTTGTCGTCGATCTTGACCACGAGGCTGGCGTAACGCTTGTCCTGCCCGTGCTTGCCGGGGATGCGCGCCACACCCTCATTACCGGCGGCGAGCAGTTCGGCGATCACGCGACGCGAACCGGGTTCGTCGGGACTGTCGAGCGCGCCGATCAGTGCGTCGAGATCATCGCGCAGCGGCCGCAGCACCTCGGCCACCGCGGCGGCGTTGGCGCCCACGATCTGCACCCACAGGCCGGGGTCGCCGGATGCGATGCGGGTCGTGTCGCGCAGGCCCTGTCCCGCGAGCCCGAGCGCCGCGCCCGACCCGGTGCGGAGCCGGCTCGCCAGCAGCGACGCCACCAGCTGGGGGGCGTGCGACACCAGGGCAACACTGCGGTCGTGATCCGCAGCGTCCATCTCGATCGGCACCGCGCCCAGATCGAGGATCATGTGCTCGATGGGTGCGGCCCGGCGGTACGTGATGCCCTCGTGGCCGGCGAGGATCCAGGGCCGGCCGATGAAGAGGTCGGCTCGCGCCGACATCGCTCCCCCGCGCTCGCGCCCCGCCATCGGGTGCGAACCGAGATAGCGCGAGAGGTCGGCACCGCGCGCCCGCAGTTCTTCCAGCGGCGCGACCTTCACGCTCGCGACATCGGTGACCAGCGCCTCCGGGTAACGCTCCAGCTCGGCCGCCACCACATCCGCCGTCACGTCAGGAGGCACCGCGACCACGATGAGACCCGGCGCGTCGTCGGGTGTCGGCGCCCGCCCTGCCCCGTACGCGATCGCCAGGTTGCGGGTCGAGGGCGACGCGTCCTCGACGATCACGTCGACGCCGTGCGCACGCAGACCGAGACCGATGCTGGCGCCGAGGAGGCCGCTGCCGACGATGCGGACCTGCTCCGCGAGCCGGCGGTCGTTCATGTCAGTCCTTTGCGCGTGCAAGCGTCAGCAGTTGGCCGAGTTCCACCTTAGTGAGATCGCGGGTGCGGCCCGACGCCAGCGTGCCCAGGTGCAGCGGCCCGAACTGGCGACGCACCAGCTCGAGCACCGGATGCCCGACGGCGTCGAGCATGCGACGCACGATGCGGTTCCGGCCCGAGTGCAGGGTGATCTCCACCAGCGTGCGATCCTTGGACGCCTCCCCCACGATCCGTGCCCGATCCGCGGCGATCGGCCCGTCGTCGAGCTCGACCCCCTGTTCGAGCCGCCGCATCACGGCCGGAGTCGCGATGCCGCGCACCGTGGCGACGTAGGTCTTCGTCACCCCGAACGACGGATGAGCCAGCACATGCGCCAGCTCACCGTCGTTGGTGAGCAGCAGAAGTCCGCTGGTGTCGGCATCGAGGCGGCCCACGTTGAACAGTCGCTCGGGGTAGGCGCTGACGAACTCGCGCAGGTCGCGGCGTCCGTTCTCGTCCTTCATCGTGCTGACCACGCCGGTGGGCTTGTTGAGCATCACGTACTGCTTGTCCGGGTCGAGCTGCACCGCCTGCCCGTCAACGGCAACGTGATCGCGCTGCGGGTCGACGCGTCGGCCGAGCTCGGTCACGATCTCGCCGTTGACGCTCACGCGGCCCTCGACGATGTACTGCTCGCTGACCCGACGGGATGCGACACCCGCCGCCGCGAGCACCTTCTGCAGCCGTTCGCCTTCTGGGGTCATCTCGCACCGGCGAGATCGTCGAACCCCTCAGTGCCGTCGGCCAGCAGCGGCGAGATCTTCGGCAACTCCTCGATCGAGTTGATACCCAGCTGCACCATCAGCAGATCGGTGGTCTCGTAGTGGATGGCGCCGGTCTCGGAGTCGGTGAACGCCTCGGTGATGAGGCCCCGGCCGAGCAGCGTCCGCACCACCGAGTCGACGTTGACCGCCCGGATCGCCGCGATCGCCCCGCGGGAGATCGGCTGCTTGTACGCGATCACCGCCAGCGTTTCGAGGGCGGCCTGCGACAGTTTCGTCGGGTTCTGGGTGAGTACGAACTCGCGCACCGCATCGTCGTATTCGGCCCGGACGTAGATGCGCCAGCCGCCCCCGACCTCGCGCAGCTCGAATCCGCGACGCACCCCGCCATCCGTACCGTCGTAGTCCGCGACCAGTCGCTCGATCGACTGCCGCACCGCCGGTACCGGCACCCCGAGCCCCGTCGCCAGCGTCACCAGCGACAGCGGCTCGTCGGCCACCATCAGCACCGCCTCGAGCGCACGCTCCAGGTCGCCGATCACGGGCACGTGCTGCTCGTCGGTCTCCACAGCCTCAGTTGTCATAGTCGGCTCCCAGGTTGGCCAGCTGATCGTCGGTCCAGTGCGGCGCCGTCCACTTCAGCACCAGATCGCCGAGTGGCTCGAGCTGCTCGAAGGTGATCGCGGCGTGTCGGTACAGCTCGAGCACCGCCAGGAACCGGGCGACGATCACACCCTTCTGGTCGGTGCCGGCGATCAGCACACGGAAGTTCATCGGCTCGCCCCCGCGCAGCAGCGCGACGACATGGGCGGCCTGCTCGCGGATGCTGACCAGCGGCGCGTGCAAATGGTCCAGTCCCACCATCGGAATCTCGCGCGGCGCGAAGGCGAGGAGCGCCAGGGCGGCGAAGTCGTCGAGGCTGAGCGTCCAGACCAGCTCGGGAGTCTGGCGGCGGTACTTCTCCTCCAAACGAACCGAGCGCACGTGCCGACCGGTCTCGGCCTCGATCCGCCCAGCGAACCAGCCGGCCGCCTCCTTGAAGGCGCGGTACTGCAACAGACGGGCGAAGAGCAGGTCACGCGCCTCGAGCAGGGCGACATCGTCGGCGTCGACCAGTTCGCCCTGCGGCAGAAGCCCCGCGACCTTCAGATCGAGCAGCGTGGCCGCAACCACCAGGAACTCGCTGGCCTGGTCGAGCTCCTCCTCCGAATCCAGGTCTTTGAGGTACGACAAGAACTCGTTGGTCACGGCGCTCAACGCCACCTCGGTGATGTCGAGGTCGTGCTTGGCGATCAGGGTGACCAGCAGGTCGAACGGCCCGTCGAAGTTGCTCAGGGTCAGGCGGAAACCGGGCGCGGTCTCGTGCGCCTCGAGAACCCCCGCGCCCTCGCCCTCAGGCGACGGCGCCACGGGCGACCAGCTCCCTGGCCAACTGACGGTACGAGTCGGCCGCAGAGTGCTCGGGAGCAAAACTGGTGATGGGCGCGGCGGCGACCGACGCATCCGGGAACTTCACCGTGCGACCGATGACCGTCTCGAGCACCTGGCCGCCGAACGCCTCGACGACGCGCTCGAGCACCTCACGGGAGTGCAGGGTGCGCGGGTCGTACATGGTGGCCAGGATACCGTCCAGCTCGATCGCCGGATTCAGCCGGTCGCGCACCTTCTCGATCGTCTCGACCAGCAGCGCGACCCCGCGTAGGGCGAAGAACTCGAGCTCGAGCGGGATCAGCACACCGTGCGCGGCGGTCAGTGCGTTGACGGTCAGCAACCCGAGCGAGGGCTGGCAGTCGATCAAGATGACGTCGTAGTCGGCGCTGACCGTGCGCAACGCGCGAGCCAGGATCTGCTCGCGCGCCACCTCGTTGACCAGATGCACCTCTGCCGCCGACAGGTCGATGTTCGCCGGGATCACGTCGAGACCCGCCGTCGCCGTGTGCTGAACGGCCTCGTGGGCGTCTTTCACGGTGCCCAGCAGCAGGTCGTAGATCGTGGTCACATCGTGCGAAGGGACGCCGAGGCCGGCCGTCAGAGCGCCCTGGGGATCGAAGTCGACCGCCAGCACACGACGGCCGTACTCGGCCAGAGTGGCACCCAGGTTGATGGTGGTGGTGGTCTTGCCGACCCCGCCCTTCTGGTTGCAGAGCGCAATGATGCGGGCGGGACCGTGCTGCTTCAGGATCGGAGGCAACGGGAACTCGGTGACGGGGCGACCGGTCGGTCCGAGCACGGGCAATTCCATTCCTGGCAGTTCTGTCACATCCTCCCGATGCGCTGACATGACCCGAGTGTACGTTTCGGGTTCGGGCGCTCCCCCGCGCCACGCGTCAAGTAGAGGTTGAGGGTTCGCCGCCCGCGTCGATCGAGTGCCGCGAAGCGGTGTATCGAGATCACCGCGCCCGCGGGTGCGAGGTCACGTACACGTCGCGCAGCGCGTCGGCCGTCACCTTGGTGTAGATCTGGGTCGTCGCGACGCTCGCGTGGCCGAGCAGCTCCTGCACAACCCGCACATCGGCTCCGCCCTGCAGCAGATGGGTCGCGAACGAATGGCGCATGCTGTGCGGCGACAGTTCGATTCCGAGCTTCGCGCGCTCCGCGGCAGCGCGCAGCAGCAGCCAGGCGTTCTGGCGGGTCAGACGTGCTCCGCGAACACCGAGGAACAACGCAGGGGTGGCCCGGCCGCGCTGAGACAGCACCGGGCGCGAACGGACCAGGTAGGCATCCAGCGCCGCTCGCGCGTAGCTGCCCACCGGCACGATCCGCTGCTTGCCGCCCTTGCCGAAAAGACGCACGACCTCGGCCGCGCCGTCCTCCCCGAGCAGGTCGTCGACGTTGAGCGCCACCGCCTCGGAGATGCGCGCGCCGGTCGCGTAGAGCAGTTCGATGAGCGCCCGATCGCGCAGGTCGGCGGGCTCGTCGCCGGCGGTCGCCGCGATCAGCGACTCGACCTGCTCGATGGTCAGGGCTTTGGGCAGCCGTGCGGGCTGCTTCGGAGCGACCAGCTCGGTCGACGGATCGACGGACAGCACCCCTTCATCGACGAGGAACCCGGCGAACCCGCGGATCGACGAGATGGTGCGCGCCACCGACGACGCCGCGAGCGGCTCGGGGCGCTCCCGCAGGCTCCGCACATACCCGGCGAGGCCGTCAGGAGTGAAGCCGGAACCCGCCGCCAGCAGCGGCTCGAGGTCGCGCCGGTACGCCGCCACGGTGTTCGGCGACCGGCCCTTCTCGATCGCCACGTGCCGCAGGTAGCGATCGAGCTGCCGCGCGAGGTCGAGATGGGTACCAGGATCGGCGGGCACGGCGCGTCACCGCCCGCGACGATGCGCCGCGCCGAGCAGGGCGATGAGCAGGATGGCGTTGCCGATCCGCCCCGCGAACGCGGCATCCAGCGCCTCGTCGAGGGTCACCCAGCGCGTCACGATCTGGGCCTCCTCGTCGGTGCGCTCGAACGCCCCGACTGCGGCGCGCAGCGACCGGGCCTCGAACAGGGTGATCCGCTCGTCGCTCTGACCGGGCGAGCTGAAGAAGCTCACCGGCTCGCTCCAGTCGTCGGCTTCGAGGTCCACTTCTTCGCGCAGCTCGCGCCGGGCCGCGTCGAGCGGGTCCTCGCCGGGCATGTCGAGCAGGCCGGCCGGGATCTCCCAGAGGCGGCGGCGCACCGGATGCCGGTACTGATTGATCAGCAGGACGCGGTCGCGCTCGTCGATGGGCAGCACCGCGACGGCACCGTGGTGCGTCGAGAACTCTCGCACGATGGTTCCCTCACCCAGCCGCGCGGTCTCGCGGTCGACACCGAAAACGCGCCCTGCGAACACCGTCGCGTGTTCGAGGATCGGCGCCGGATCGTCGAGGTCGGCGAGAGGACCGGTCTGCAGAGCGGCGAGGTCGACCACGTCAGACTTCGACGTGCTCGGCCGGCTGGGCGCTCTCGGTGCTCACGCTCTCGGCGATGGGCGGCTCGCCCGGCTCGGCGACCTCGTTCAGACGCGACGCCTCCTGTCGCTCGCGGGCCGCCGCGACCAGCCCGCGGAACAGCGGATGCGGCCGGTTCGGGCGCGATCGCAGCTCGGGGTGCGCCTGGGTTCCGACGTAGAACGGGTGAACGTCGCGCGGCAGTTCGACGTACTCGACCAGCTCGCGACTGGGCGACAACCCCGAGAACACGAGGCCGGCATCCGCCAGCTGCTGCCGGTAGGCGTTGTTGACCTCATAGCGGTGACGGTGCCGCTCGCTCGCGGTCGGAGCCTCGTAGAGCTCTTCCACGATCGACCCTTTCGCGAGCTGCGCCTCGTAGAGGCCCAGGCGCATGGTTCCGCCGAGGTCGCCGTGGTCGATGATGTCGACCTGCTCGGCCATCGTCGCGATCACCGGGAACTCAGTGTCGGGGTCGAACTCGCTCGAACTGGCCCCGGCGAGCCCCGCCACGTTACGGGCGTACTCGATCACCATGCACTGCAGCCCCAGGCACAACCCGAGCACCGGGATGCGGTTCTCCCGCGCGAAGTGCAGGGCGCCCAGCTTCCCCTCGATCCCCCGCACCCCGAACCCGCCGGGGACGCAGATGCCGTCCACATCCGACAGCCACTTCGCGGCGCCTTCGGGGGTCTCGCACTCGTCGGAGGGCACCCAGCGGATCGCGACCTTCGTCTCCTGGGCGAACCCGCCGGCTTTCAGCGCCTCGGTGACCGAGAGGTAGGCGTCGGGCAGGTCGATGTACTTGCCGACCAGTGCAATGGTGACCTCGTGCACCGGCTCGTGCACGGTCTTCAGCAGCTGCTGCCAGCCCTCCCACTCGACCTCGTGCGCGTGGTCCAGGCCCAGCTGCTCGATGATGTAGGCGTCGAGGCCCTGCTGGTTCAGCATGGTGGGGATGTCGTAGATGCTCGGCACGTCGACCGCGTTGACGACGGCACGTTCGTCGACGTCGCACATCAGCGCGATCTTGCGCTTGTTCGCCTCCGAGACGATGCGGTCGCTGCGGAGCACGAGGGCGTCGGGCTGGATGCCGATCGAGCGCAGCGCCGCCACCGAGTGCTGCGTCGGCTTGGTCTTCTGCTCGCCCGAGGCGCCCATGAACGGCACCAGCGACACGTGCACGAAGAACACGTTGCGTCGCCCGAGCTCGTGGCGCACCTGACGCGCGGATTCGATGAACGGCTGGCTCTCGATGTCGCCGACGGTGCCGCCGATCTCGGTGATGATCACATCCGGCACCGGGCCGCCGTCGGCCGGCGGCTGCGCCTGCAGCCGCATGCGGCGCTTGATCTCGTCGGTGATGTGCGGAATCACCTGCACGGTGTCGCCGAGGTACTCACCGCGGCGCTCGCGCTGGATGACCCGCGAGTAGATCTGACCGGTGGTGACGTTCGCCGCCTGGTCGAGGTTGATGTCGAGGAAGCGCTCGTAGTGGCCGATGTCGAGGTCGGTCTCAGCGCCGTCGTCGGTCACGAAGACTTCGCCGTGCTGGAACGGGTTCATCGTGCCCGGGTCGACGTTGAGGTAGGGGTCGAGCTTCTGCATGACCACCCGGAGTCCGCGCGCCGTGAGCAGATTGCCCAGACTGGCTGCGGTGAGCCCCTTGCCGAGGGACGAGACGACGCCCCCGGTGACGAAGATGTGCTTGGTTACGACGCTTCCCGGATTGACCACCACGGGGTTTCAGCGTATCGCATGGCACCGGGGGTCTGCCGGGACACTCCGAACGTTCTCAGTCCCAGCGGCCGTGCGCCTGCTCGAGAAGCTCTCGGGCGTGGGCCAGCGCCGACTCGGAGTCGGGCGAGCCGCTGAGCAGACGCGCCATCTCCTCTGCGCGATCGTCGGCATGGACGAGCCGCACGCTGCTGGTGGTGACCGAGCCGTCGGTGCCCTTTTCGACCACGAGGTGGTTGTTGGAGAACGCAGCCACCTGTGCCAGGTGCGTCACGACGATGACCTGGGCGCGTTTGGCCAGCTGCGCCAGCCGGCGCCCGATCTCGGTGGCACTCGCGCCGCCCACGCCTGCGTCGACCTCGTCGAAGACGAACGTCGGCACCGGATCGGTGGCCGCCAGAACGACCTCGATCGCGAGCATCACGCGCGAGAGTTCGCCGCCGGAGGCACCGCGCGCGAGCGGTCGGGGCTCGGTGCCCGCATGTGGCTGCAAGAGGATGGCGACCTGATCACGCCCGGTGAGCGTCAGCTCCGAGGGGGTCACCTCGATCGTGAGACGCGCATCGGGCATCGCCAGCGCTGACAACTCGGTCGTGACGGCGTCGCCGAGCCGTTGGGCGGCGTCTCGCCGGCGTTCGCTCAGTCGATCGGCCAGTTCGTCGAGCCGGGCGCGGTCTGCGGCCACCTCGGCGGCGAGGGTGTCAATGCGGTCGGCGTCGCTGTCGAGCTCGAGCAGGCGAGAACTGCCCGACTCGAGGTAGTCGATGACGTCGTCGAGGCTCGGGCCGTACCGGCGCATCAGGGTGGCCAGTTGAGCGCGGCGCTCTTGCAGCGTCTCGAGTTCTCGTCCGGAGTCGGCATCGAGCGAACCGAGGTAGCTCGACACCAGGCCGGACGCCTCACTCGCGGCGAACGATGCGGCGGCAAGGGATTCGGCGATCGGGGTGAGGGCCGGATCGTGCCCGGCCACGCGCTCGATCGCCCGGCGCGCGGACTCGATGAGGCCCACGGCGTCGACGGTGTCGCCGAGCGACTGCGACGAGATCGCCTCCTGGGCCTCGGTGGCGGCCAGCCGCAGGTCTTCGAGGTTGGTGAGGCGCTCCGCCTTCTCGGCGAGTTCTGCGTCTTCGCCGCGCTGGGGTGCGGCAGCCTCGATCTCCGCCATGGCCTGACGAAGCTCGTCGGCCTCCCGTGCCCGGCGATCCCGCTCTGCCACCAGGACGTCGAGCTCGCCCTGCTCGGTCTGCCAGCGGCGGAACACCTCCTGGTAGTCGCCGAGCAGCACGGCGAAATCGGGCCCGGCGTAGCGATCGAGCGCCTCGCGCTGCGCTGTCGCCGAACGCAGCCGGATCTGGTCGGACTGCCCGTGCACCACCACCAGGTGCTGACCGATCTCGCTGAGAACGCCCACCGGGGCGGCGCGGCCCCCGACCACGGCCCGGCTGCGGCCGTCGGTCGTGACCGATCGCCCGAGCACCAGCGCCGCGAGACCGCCCGCCGCACCATCGAGCTCGCCACCGGCGTCGCGCACGCGCTCGGCCACCGGCCCGCTGTCGGCGACCTCCCAGTGACCCTCGACCACCGTTTGCGCAGCTCCCGAGCGGATCACCCCGCTGTCTGCGCGGTCGCCGAGCAGCAGCCCCAACGCGGTCACCACCATCGTCTTGCCCGCGCCGGTCTCGCCGGTGAGAGCCGTGAATCCCGGCCCCAGGGGCAGACGCGCCTCGGCGATGACCCCGAGATCGCGGATGGAGATTTCTTCGATCACGCGCGTGCCTCGTCTCCGGGTCCGCGCCATCCGGTGACCGGAAGACGGAACTTGTTCACCAGCCGATCGGTGAACGGGCGCGGGTTGAGGCGCGCGAGACGCACCGGCACCGGCGATCGACGCACGACCACGCGGGCACCTGCCGGCAGGTCGAACGTGCGGCGACCGTCGCACCAGAGCACACCGGTGCCGGCCGATCGGTCGAGCAGTTCGACGGCGAGGGAGGAATCGGGCCCGACGACCAGGGGCCGCGCGAACAGGGCGTGCGCCGAGAGGGGAACCATGAGCAGCGCGTCGACACTCGGCCAGACCACCGGTCCGCCCGCCGAGAACGAATACGCGGTCGACCCGGTCGGGGTGGACATCACCACGCCGTCGCAGCCGAAGGTGGAAAGCGGGCGCCCGTCGACCTCGACGACCACCTCGAGTGACCGCTCGCGGGAGGCTTTCTCGACCGATGCCTCATTGAGCGCCCAGGTCTCGTGCACGACTGTCGCCTCGAGCTTGACCCGCACGTTGATCGTCATGCGCTCTTCGACCTCGTAGTCACGTGCGAGGGCACGTGCGACGACCGCGGGAAGATCGTCGCGCTCGGCCTCCGCGAGGAACCCGACATGACCGAGGTTCACGCCGAGCAGCGGGGCATCGCACCCCCGCGCGAGTTCGGCCGCGCGCAGAATCGTGCCGTCGCCGCCGAGAACGATGACGAGTTCGAGCTCGTGACTGGCGACGTCCTCCCCGAGCACCGCCACCGAGAGCTCGGGCGCCGCCGCGAGCAGTTCGGTCAGCTCGTCGGTGGAGACCACCGGGGTGATGCCCGCCTCGAGCAGACGACGGCAGACCTGGATGCCGGCCTCGAGCGAGTCGGGACGACCGGTGTGGGCGATCACCAGGATGTGGCGCTCGTCGCTCATGGGGACCTCTCGCGGGCTGTTAGTCAAGGGCGTCGATCACCCCTCTCCATTCTGTCGGATTGCCTCCGACGCCCGCCGATAGCCAGACCAGATACTCCTGATTGCCGTTGGTGCCGATCACTGGGGAGGAGATGACGCCCGCCGTCGGCAGGTCGGCATCCCACGCCGACCACAGCACCGACGAGACCGCGTCGTGACGGGCGGCACGGTTCTTCACGACGCCCTCGCGGATCCCGGTGCGGCCCACCTCGAACTGCGGCTTCACCAGCAGCACGTAGTCGGCATCCGTGCCGGCCACCGCGACCAGGCCCGGCAGGATCATCCCGAGCGAGATGAACGACACATCGGCGACCACGAGATCCGGCTGCGCTGACGTGCCGGATGCCGCGGCAAGCGATTCCGGGGTGAGGTCGCGAGCATTCATGCCCTCGATCACACGAACCCTCTCGTCCGCGCGGATGGCAGGGGCGAGCTGACCGTGCCCGACATCCAGCGCGATGACCTCGCGCGCGCCGCGTTCGAGCAGCACCTGCGTGAAGCCGCCGGTCGAGGCGCCCACGTCGAGGGCAAGACGTCCGCTGACCGCGACATCGAAGGCGTCCAGCGCGCCAGCGAGTTTGCCGGCCGACCGACTCACCCAGCGGTCGCCGCCGTCGAGAGCCAGCACCGCATCCGGCGACACACGCAGTGACGCCTTCGTCGCGGGGCGTCCGTCGACGAAGACGCGTCCCTCGTCGATGGCCGCCACCGCCAGCGCGCGCGAGCGGGCGAGTCCGCGGCGGACCAACTCCGCGTCGAGCCGAGCAGATGCCTCGTCAGGCATGCGGGCGGGCGTCACCGGCCTCGAGCATGGCGCGCAGCTCGTCGTGGATCTGCGCCAACGCCACAGCACGGGTGTCGAGCGGCTGATCTTCGATCACGCGCAGCCGGGTGACCAGGGCGGTCGGCTCGTCGTCGCGAGCGTCGGATGCGGTGGTGGCCTCAGTGTCGCTCATGGGCTACGAATATAGCCCGGGGTCGACGTCGAGGGCGTAGATCGGCCGGCCGGCGTTCCACACCGCTGCGGCACCTGCGCGCAGCAACTCGATCCCGCTCTCACCGCGGTCGACGATGGACACCGCAGCGCCGCTGAGGCGCACGGCAGCCGACCCGGCCGTGTAGATCCGCTCGTCTCCGTGCTGGCGCGCGACAGGCGCTGCGTAGGGCTCGAACAGCTCGCGCAGGTCACCCAATAGGAACGTCGGCCGCGACTCGGCATCCGCTGCGAGCACCTGCTTCGGGCCGTCGATGCCGGTGAGAACGAGCGCCGACGCCATTCCCGAGCGATTCGCTCCGATGATGTCGGTGTCGAGTCGGTCGCCCAGGAACAGCGGATGCGATGCCGCGAAACGCTGGATCGCGGCCTCGAAGATGGCCCGCTCTGGCTTCCCCGCGACCACCGGAAGGCGTCCGACAGCGGTGTGGACGGCGGAAACCAGCGTGCCGTTGCCCGGTGCCGTGCCGCGCGGTTGCGGGATCGTCCAATCGGTGTTGGTGGCCACCCACGGAATGCCCTCCGAATCGCCCGATGGGCGAAGGGCGTAGGCGGCCTCGGCCAGGTCGGACCAGGCGACCGACGGGTGGAACCCCTGGATGACCGCGGCCGGGGTGTCCTCGGCGCTTCGAGTGACTCGAAAGCCGTGCTCTTCCACGATCTGCGTCAGTCCCTCGCCTCCGACCACGAGAATGGTGGAGCCCGGAGCCACCAACTGCTCGAGCAGCACAATCGCCGCCTGCGGGGAGGTGACCACGTCATCCGGCGCTACGCGGAGGCCGAGATCGGTCAGGTGCTGGGCGACCGAATCGGGCGTGCGAGATGCATTGTTCGTGATGTATCCGACGCGGACTGAGCCCTGGGCCCGATTGATGCTTTCAACGGCATATGGGAGCGCAGCGGGCCCCGTGTAGACCACGCCGTCGAGGTCGGCGAACAGGACGTCGACACCGTCAAGCGGGGTCATCGGACTCCTCGACGATCTCGATGACATCGCCTGCGTCCGGGTCAACGGCCTCCTGCAGGGCGGCGGTCGCGCGGTCGGAGCGGGCGAACCACTCGGCGGCCTCGTCGGCGCGGCCGAGCTCTTCCAGAACGGTCGCGTAGGCGTCGAAGAGTGCGGGACTCCACTCGAAGGCACGGTCGGGATCGAGTTGCGGGATCCGCAGCTCGAGAAGCGCCTCCTCGGGCTGTCCCAGGTCGAGCCGGGCACCCGACATCGCGATCGCCAGCGCCACCTGCACCGCAACCGGGAGCTCTGCACGAGGTACGGAACGCCCCAGCTCGAGCGCCTTGTCCGGACGACCGACTCCGCGCTCACTGTCCACCATCAGCGGCAACTGGTCGTTGCTGCCGCTGATGCGCCGATGGGTGCGCAATTCGCGCAGCGCGAGGGCAAAGTCCCCGATCGCGTAAGCCGTAATGGCGACCGTCTCGCGCACCACGCCGACGCGACCGGCGCGGCGTGCTGCAGCGAGGGCGTGCCGGTGCGCGAGGGCGGGGTCGTCGTCGATCAAGCGCGAAGCCATGACCAGGTGACGAGCAACCCAGTCGGCGTTGTCTTTGCTCAGTGTCTTGAGCTCGGCGCGTGCCAGCTTGTCGAGCTGGTTGGCGGCAACATCGTCGGGGATGTGGGGGTCATCATGGCGCGGGGCCGCGTCGGTGTCGACGTCGCGGGCGCGCGGGGGCCGGCGATCACCATCTCGGCCCGGCTTGGTCGGAGCGTCCTCACGCTTCTTCCAGGCTGGCTTGTCGCCCTCGCGTTTCTTCCACGCGGGCTTGTCGCCGTCCTGCTTCTTCCACGGCGGCTTCTCTCCGTCGCGGCGCGGCTTGCCCGCACCGGCACGGTCAGCGGCTCCACGGCCGCCCGCGGCACCACGGCCCCGAGGGCCGGCGGGCTTGCGCGGGCCATCGCCGCGGTCGCCTCGACGAGGTGCGTCGCTCATGTTCTTCTCCCGAGATGGTTAACGCGAAATGGCCACCCGCGCGCCGTCTTTCAACGGGCGCAGGTGGCCATCTCACAAAGAAGTCCGGCGGTGTCCTACTCTCCCACGAGGTCACCCTCGCAGTACCATCGGCGCAGAAGGTCTTAGCTTCCGGGTTCGGAATGTGACCGGGCGTTTCCCCTTCGCTATGGCCGCCGAAACACTATTGATTTGTGTCATTCGGCGCTTCTCTCGAAGCGCAGCACCCGACCGCAAATCGGGAGCTACAAAGTGGACGCGAGCAACACTAAAAACTCATGTGTGTCAAGTTATCGGCTTATTAGTACAGGTCAGCTGCACGGGTCTTTAGTCCCCGCTTCCACATCCTGCCTATCAACCCAGTCGTCTAGCTGGGAGCCTCTCCCCCTAAGGGATGGAAATCTCATCTTGAAGACGGCTTCCCGCTTAGATGCTTTCAGCGGTTATCCGGTCCGAACGTAGCTAATCAGCGGTGCTCCTGGCGGAACAACTGACACACCAGAGGTTCGTCCATCCCGGTCCTCTCGTACTAGGGATAGATCTTCTCAAATTTCCTACGCGCGCAGCGGATAGGGACCGAACTGTCTCACGACGTTCTAAACCCAGCTCGCGTACCGCTTTAATGGGCGAACAGCCCAACCCTTGGGACCTACTCCAGCCCCAGGATGCGACGAGCCGACATCGAGGTGCCA
>DATJFV010000017.1:0-8627 GCA_035495435.1 Pseudolysinimonas sp. | reverse complement strand
TCGGTGGCGATGCGGGATGCCAGGGTCGCGAGCGCGGGTGACCCGCCCAGGTGCCGGGTGAGGCTGAGCACCTGGCTGTGGTGCATGGCGAAGATCATGCCGGTCGACGAGCAGGCGGCTCCGAGGGTGGCCGCGATGTCGGCGAGGGCGGTGAGGGTGAGTCCCTCGCCGCCGAGCTCCACGGGGACGGAAGCGCCGAGGAGGCGCGCCTCGGCGAGCGCAGCCATCGCCTCGTGCGGGAAGCCGGCCGCGGCATCCACCTCGTCGGCGTGCGACGCCGCGACTGCGGCGGCATCCGCTGCACGCGTCTCGGGCGGTGCGGTCAGCACGGCGCTCATGCCGCCACCCCCGTCAACGTGCCGAGTGCATCGCGGATGGTTGCGATCGTGCAGAAGGTGTGCTTGCTGAGCAGTTCGTCGGGGAACTCCACGTCGAACGCGTCCTCGAGCGCGAGCATCACGTTGACGCTGGCGTGCGAGGTCATGCCGGCCGCGTACAGGTCGTCGGCGTCGTTGAGGCCGGCGGCCGGCGCCCGCAGCTTGCCGTGCGCGTCGAGCACGCGGCGAATGGTGTCGTCGGTCATTCGTCGTCTCCGTCGCTGTCGGTGTCGGTGTCGGTGGTGTCGTCGGTCTCGCGCGGGATCGCAGCGGCGACGGCCATGGCGAGTCCGGCGTCGTGGCTGAGCGAGATGTCGATGCGGTCGATGCCCTGGGCCTCGGCCAGTTCGGCGGCACGACCGCTGAGCACCGCGTAGGGCACCCCGTTGCGGCCGGTGCGCACCTCGATCGACTGCCACGGGATCACCGCGGTGGTCGGCAGTTGCAGCACCTTCACCACCGCCTCCTTCGCCGCGAACCGTCCGGCGAGCCGGTCGAGCTGCGCCGGCCCGGCGGTCTGCTCGCGCTCGAGCGGGGTGAACACGCGGGCCAGGTAGCGCTCGCCGAAGAACTCGACGCTCTGGGCGAGTTCGTCGACCGGGTGGATGTCGCAACCGATCCGGATGCGCGGGGCATGTCTCGGGGGTGCGGTGCGACGCGAGGTGCGCAGCATGTCGGGCCTTGGGGGACGGGGGTACGGGGGAATACCCGCACCCAGGCTAGGAAGCACGTGCGCGCCTGTCGCCGGGCCCTGCGCCCGAACGACCGGGTTAAGCTCGGGGTTACCATGACCCGGCTGAGCGTGCTGATCCCGGCCCGGAACGCCGCCGGCACCGTCGAGTCGGCCGTGCGCAGCACCCTGCGGGCGCTCCCCGACGACGCCGAGGTCCTCGTGCTCGACGATGCGTCGCGCGACGGCACGGGCGAGCTCGTCCGCGGCATCGGCGATCCCCGGGTGCGGGTGATCGTCGCCGAGACCAACCTCGGCGTCGCCCGGGGCCTCGCCCGGCTGCTCGACGAGGCGCAGGGTGAGGTCGTCGCCCGCATGGACGCCGACGACGTCTGCCTGCCGACCCGGTTCCACGCCCAACTCGCTGCGCTCGAGCGCGGCGCGGATCTGGTGTTCTCCACGTTCCAGGTGATCGGGGCCGGGCTGCGCCTGCCCGCGCTCCCCGTCGCCTTCGGGCCGGAGGCGGGACGGCTCGCCCTGCTGCTCGACTGCCCCTACCCGCACTCCACCGCTCTCGCCCGCCGCGAGGCGCTGCTCGCCGTCGGCGGGTACCGGCAGTCGGTCGCCGAGGACTACGACCTGTGGCTGCGGGCCGCCGCCGCCGGAAGCCGGATCGTGCGCCTGGCCCGCCCCGGCATCCTGCTGCGGGTGAGCGCCACGCAGGTCACCGCCGACCCCGCCTACCGCGGGCGTCTGGCCGCCGACGACCTGGTCGCCGAATCGTACCGGGCTCTGGCGCACACCCTCTGGGGCGTCGACGAGACGCCCTGGCTGCGTCAGTTGGCGTTTCTGCGGCAGGGGCCGCTGACGCGGGAGGGGAAGGGTCTGCTCGAGCCGTTCATCCATCGTTTCGTCGCCTCACTTGACCGTCTCGGCCCGCTGGAGCGCTGGTACCTGCGCCGCCGGGCCCTGCAAGAGCTGGGCGCCAGAGCCGTCGGTTGAGTAGCGCCGAAGGCGCGTATCGAAACCACTCCCCACACACACCGCAATCCCGACCCAGATCACGGGCATCGACAGATCCGGCACCGCGATCACCCCCGACACCACCACCCCGAGCAGCGCCCACCCGGCCGCCGGCTCGGTGCGCGCCGCCGACCGCAGCGCCGCCGCGATCAGCACCACGAGCAGCACGGTGCCGACGAGCCCGAGGCAGCTCAGCACCAGGAAGAACAAGCTCGACGGCCGGTGGCTGCCGAGGCCCACACCGAGCCCCGAGGTTTCGAGGAAGATCTGCCACGACCGGTCGTTGGCGGCGCTGCGGGCCAGGTAGCTGAACGACGACGCCTTGCGCTCCACCGAACCCACGGTCAGGTCGTAGAGCAGCGGCAGCTGGGTGAGCCCGAGCGCGAGGGCGCCGGTCGCGCCGATGACCGCCCACGGGCTCACGCCCATCCGGGGTGTACGCAGCAGGCGCAGCAGCATCAGGGCGGCGCCGGCCGCGGCGACGACGATCAGTCCCAGCAGGGCGGTGCCGGATGCGTTGGCCACGAACTCGATCGCCACCAGTCCCAGCGCGATCACCGCACTCACCCGGGCGCGCGGAGCCGGCCCGCGGAGCAGCCGCACGCCGAAGAAGCAGGCCGCCGCGACGAGGTAGAGCCCGAGCACCGACGGTTCGTAGAAGGTGCCCGACAGGCGTTCCGGGGTGGCGTAGGAGTAGCCCGGCATGTTCTGCAGCAGCTCGTGCGGCCAGACCGGTTCGGCGACGAGACGCACCGCCGCGAGAACGAGCGCCACCCAGAGGGCCGACCCCAGCATCCGCGCATCGACCGGAAACAGTCGGCCCGCGGCGAGGACCACCAGCACCCCCAGGGTCAGGTAGCCGAGCTGGGCCAGGTTGCCGAGCGAGGGTTCGAGGGTCGACATGTTGCCGACCTGGCTGTCGACGCCGAGCGCCGGGTCGAAGACGCGCATGCCGGCGAAGATGCGCGGGCCGGCGATCGTGATGACGGCGGCCCAGACCACGAGAGCCACCCCGGCGAGGTCGGCGGCGAGGCGACCGCGAGCGGGCCGGGCGGCGGGCGTGCCGAGCCGGGCCAGGCCCATCAGGATCGTGGGCGCGCCGAGCAGCAGCACCTCGACGACCGCCAGGTAGAACAGCGGGAAGCCGTTGTCGCCCACCACGATCCCGGCGGTCTGCGGAAACGCGACCGTCGCCCCGAGCACCACCTGGGTCCACCGTCGGCGCAGCACGAAAACGCCGCCGACGGCGACGATCGTGACGACCCCGAGGATCGTGAGCGGGCCGATCACCGCGCCGCCGCTCCCTCCCGCATGCCGACCCGGCGCGCGGGGATGCCGGCCCAGATCTCGTACGGTCCGGTGGATTCGCGCAGCACCGCGTTGGCGCCGACGATGGTGCCCTCGGCGATGACCAGTTCCTGCCCGGCCGAGAACAGCACCTTCGCGCCCGCGCCGAGTGTGACGTGATCGCCGATGACGACGCGGCCGCCGAGGTGGGCCACCTGTTCGGGCGGGATCCACGAGTCGGCCCGGCCGATGACCACACCCGGCATGAGGATGATGTGCGACCCGAGTCGGGTGGCGTGGTGCACGACGAGGCCGACGGCTCCGTGGGCGAGCTCCACGGGGCCGGCGATCTCGGTGGAACGTGGGAACTCGACGCCGAGCAGCTTCATCCCGAGGTAGGCGGCGCGGCCGATGAGGGGCATGCGGCTGGCGCGCAGCAGGCGATCCTGCAGGCTCATGCGGCGTACACCCCCAGCAGGGTCTCGCCGTGGCGGTCGAAGTCGAGCTCGGCCGCGCGGGCGCGGGCGCCCTCCGCGAGGCGCGATCGCAGGGCGGGATCGAGCAGACGCTCGAGGCCTGCGCGAAGTGCCGCGGCATCCGGAGCCACCAGCAGCCCGCTCACCTCCGGGTCGACCACCGGCGGTGCCGCGATCGTGGTGCTGAGGATCGGCAGGCCGGCGAGCACCCCTTCGGCGGCGGCGAGCTGGAAGTTCTCGGGCCAGATGGAGGGCAGCACGAGCGCGGAGGCCTGCGCGAGCGCGTCGCGGCGGGCGTCTTCGTCGAGCCAGCCGAGGTGGCGCACGCGGCCGGTTTCGGCGGCGCGGCGCACCTCGTCGTCGAGGGGGCCGGCACCGGCGATCCACAGTTCGGCACCGGGGAGGCCGTCGCCCCACGCCTCGAGCAGCAGCCGCACCCCCTTGGTGTCGAGCAGCTTCCCCACGA
Organism: Pseudolysinimonas sp.; assembly: GCA_035495435.1. Taxonomy (GTDB): domain Bacteria; phylum Actinomycetota; class Actinomycetes; order Actinomycetales; family Microbacteriaceae; genus JBDSKH01. The sequence goes on along the minus strand of DATJFV010000017.1, from coordinate 4,328 downwards.
ACAAAAACACAACGCCCCCGTCCCCGCCGGTTGAGTAGCGCCGCAGGCGCGTATCGAAACCAGCGCCGGCGGTCGTACTGAAACTAGCCACCCCCAACCGCCACCCATGCGGCACCACACTCGTCCGCTCAGGCATCCGCAGCCCCCACGCCGCGTGCTTCTGCCGCAGCCGCGCACTCGGAAACACCAGGTGCGCCGACCGCACCGTGCGCGACACCACCGCGGTGCGCAGCCGCTGCACGAGCGGCGCTCGCGGCGCCTCGGCACCCCGCCGCAGCAGGGTCGTGGAGGTGTCGACGAGGGCGTAGTCGTGCACGGTCAGCACCACCGGTGCGGGGGTGGAGCGCAGCAGGGCGCTGCCCCATCCGGCGACGCGGTGCACGTGCACCAGGTCCCAGCCCTCGGCCAGCACCCGGCGCAGCCCGGGCGCAGTGACGACGCTGCCGACCAGGTCGAGGGCGTGGAACAGCACGGCGGCGGGGCGCGACCCTTTCCGGTCGGGCGGGTAGGGGCGGTGGCTCGGCACGACGCGCACGTCGAAGCCTTCGGCGACGAGTTGCTGTTCGATGTCGGACGAGATCCATCCGGTGATGATGGTGACGTCGTGGCCCTGGTCGCGCAGCCAGCGGCTGAGCTCGAGGCAGTACTGCTCGGCCCCGCCGAGGGGTGCCAGCAGCGAACTGACCACCTGCGCGATCCTCACGGGGCGACCCCACCATCCGTGCCGCCCGCAGCGAGCCCCAGCCCCCACCAGTCGGCGCGCACCGGCACGGGCGCGTCGGTGGCGAGCCCGAGCAGGATGCCGGCGGTGCGGTCCCACGAGAAGCGGGTGACGTTCAGGCGACCGCTCTCGACCAGCCGCTGGCGCAGGGCCGGGTCGAGGGCGCGCACCCGCGCCACCGCATCCTCGGGCCGGGTCGGGTCGAAGTAGACCGCGCCCTCGCCCGCGACCTCGGGAATGGAGGCGCGGTTGGAGGCGATCACCGGGCAGTCGAGCGCCTGCGCCTCCACCAGCGGCAGCCCGAAGCCCTCGTACAGCGACGGGAAGACGAGGGCGCGCGCGTTGCGCAGCAGCAGGGCGAGCTCGGCGTCGCTGAGGCGACCCGCGAGCCGGATGCCGGGGCCGCCGAGCGGGGCTTCGTGCGCGAACACGCGGCGGTTTCCGGTCGCGCCGACCACCACCACGGGGATACCCGCATCGGCGAGCGCCCGCGTCACCGGAGCGAGGTTCTTGCTGGGAGTCAGGTTTCCGACGCACAGCACGTAGTCGCCCGCGGCCTCCAGGTCGCCGCCGAGCGCCGCGTCGACACACTCGGCGCCTGCCGCGAGCGCGTGCTCGTGCCCGTTCGGAGCGAGTGCGAACCGGGCCGGGTCGACGCCGAGCACCTCGGCCAGCTCACCCCGGCTGAACTCACTGACCGTCGCCAGGTGCCGTGCCCGGCGCGCCAGCACTCGGTACAGGAACGAGTACCACAGCACGAACCGACGCGAGAACGTGCGCGGGAACCGGGCCGGCGTCACATCGTGCATGACGACCAGCTGGTCGCGTTTGATCAGCGGCGCGGGTCCGGCGAGGTTCAGCAGCATCGAGCCGCGCGCGATGCGCGGCAGGGCGAGCTGCTCGAACACCAGCCCGCGGAAGCGGGAACGCACCGTGCGTCCGGCGGGCAGCCAGTCGGGCAGCACGGCGTCGCGCGGCACCACCACCCGGGCCGCCGGGTCGAGGTCGAGCACGCGGCGGGCGACCTCGCCCGCGTAGCGCTGCATGCCGCTCGGCTGGGCGCTCAACCACTTGCCGTTCACCAGCACCGGCTGCCGGGCGCCGGGGCGGTAGGCGGCGTCGAGCGCGAGCGCCTGGCGCTCGGTCGTGTTGGCGGCGAGGCGCCGCTGCCACGCAGCGAGGTTGGCGTGCCGGGCGGCCTCGCCGCCGCGCAGCAGCTCGTCGGCTGCCTGCGCCATCTGCTCGGGGGTGGTGATGCCGGGGGTGGCGATCGCACCGGAGAGGGTCGGCACCTCGCGCGCGATCACCGGGATGCCCAGCTCGACCGCCTCCAGGATCGACACCGGGAAGCCCTCCCAGCGTGCCGTGTGCAGGTACACGCCCGCCTGGCCGAGCGCGCAGTGCGCGTCGAACGACGACAGCCACCCGGTCGGCGGAATGCCGGCGCGCTCCAGCCGCAACCGGGCGACGCGGTCGTCGCCGTCGCCGATCCAGCGCGCGTCGAGTTCGGGGCGTCCGTTGCGGCGCAGGTGCAGCACGGCGGCGCGGAAGAAGTCGGGATCCTTCTGCGCGCCGATCCGACCGACCCCGACGACCCGGTTCGGGTCGCGGTGCTCCAGCATCGCCAGCGCGGGCACGCGGGCCACATTCGGCACGTAGACCACGCGCTTCAGGCGCAGCGCGGATGCCGTGCGGGCTTCTCCGGGTGAGCAGGCGGCGAGGGTGTCGGTGTTGCGGGCGAGCAGGAACTCCGTCGCGCGGATGGCGAGCCGGGTGAGCGGCGACAGGTCGCGCCGCTCGAACGCGAAGCAGTGCGGGCTGTAGACCAGGCGTCGGTCGGGCCGGCGCCGCAGGGCGGTGCGCACGAAGAACCCGGCGTAGGAGGAGTGGGCGTGCACCACGTCGGCGCCGATGGTCTCGGCGCCCCGGCGGATCGCGCGGCGGGCGGCGAGCGCACCGGCCGGAAGCACGCCGACGCTGGTGAACAGCTGCTCGTCGTCGGTGGCGAACTCCGAACGCCGCACCCCGCGCAGCAGGTGGTGCTCGTGCTCGGGGGTGGCGGCGACGAACTGCAGCACCGCGGCGCGCACACCGGCGCCCCAGCTCTCGGCGACGTGCATGATGACCGACATTCAGTACGCCCCGTCCGCACCGACGACGGCACGTGCCGTGCGCAGCAGGATGATCAGGTCGTTGGTGATCGACCAGTTCTCGACCTAGTAGAGGTCGAGCCGGATCGCGTCCTCCCACGAGAGGTTGGAACGCCCGCTCACCTGCCACAGTCCGCTCATCCCCGGCTTCACCACCAGGCGCCGGCCGGCTTTCGAGTCGTACAGCCGCACCTCGCCGTCGCGCTGCGGGCGGGGGCCGACGAGCGACATGTCGCCCTTCAGCACGTTGAGCAGCTGCGGCAGCTCGTCGATGGAGTAGCGGCGCAGGACCCGGCCGACACGGGTCACCCGCGGGTCGTCTTTGACCTTGAACAGGGGCCGGTCGCCGGTGCCCTGCGCCGCCAGCAGTTCGGCCAGGTGCGCGTCGGCGTCGGTCACCATGCTGCGGAACTTCAGCATCGTGAACGGTTCGCCCGACAGACCGATGCGCTCCTGACCGTAGAACACCGGCCCGCGGCTGGTGAGCTTGATGAGCAGGGCCGTCACCAGGAAGAGCGGCGACAGCACCAGCACCAGCCCGGATGCGAACACCAGGTCGAAGGCACGCTTCGCGAACCGCTTGGGCCCGTCGTAGGAGGGGGTCTCGACGTGGATCAGCGGCAGCCCCGACACCGGCCGGGTGTGGATGCGCGATCCGGCGACACCGACCAGCTGCGGCGCGACGACGAGCTGCTGGCCGGGGTCGAGCCGCCAGGAGAGGTCGTTGATGCGCGCCGCGGAGGCATCCGATCCGACCACGATGACGGTGTCGGGGTTGGCGGCGGCGAGCGCGTTCGAGAAGTCGTCGGCGGGCGCGTACACGGGCACATCGTCGATGAGGCCTGCCCCGTCACCGTCGGTGATGACGGCGGCGACGACCCGGTATCCGGCGTCGGTGCGGATGGCGAGCGAGTCGATCAGTTCACGCACCGCCTGCGCGCTGCCGACGAGCAGCACGCGGAACGCGAACTCGCCCCGCTTGCGGCGGGCGTGCAGCCACTGGCGCCACATCCACCGCGAGAACACCAGCAGCACCATGCCCAGCGGGAACGCGGTCAGCAGGTAGCCGCGCGCGACATCCGTCTGCGTCATCGCACCGAACACCGCGATGGTGCCGAACAGCGCGAGGGTGGCGTTGATGATGCGGCGGTACTCGGTCGAGTCGGTACCGAGGATGCGGGAGTCGCGGGTGCCGGCGACGATGAGCGCCAGCATCCAGGCCACGATGAGGGCGACCGAGAACGTCACGTAGTCGAGCCCGAAGTCCGAGGCGGTGCTGACCTCGACGTGATCGAAGCCGAACCACAGCAGGTGGGTGCTCGCGGTCGCCAGCATCACGACGGCGGCGTCGGTGAGCGTGACGTAGAGGTGGAAGCGGCGCACCCAGTGGGTCGCATGGGCGCGGACGCGCTCGACCGACCAGCCCTGGGCTCCGGAGAGCTGCCAGGGGTAGCCAC
>DATJFV010000016.1:0-13334 GCA_035495435.1 Pseudolysinimonas sp. | reverse complement strand
GTCGAACTGCCGGACGGGCGCATCGTGCTGTGCAGCGGCGAGGCCGGCGACGGCGTGCTGCCGGGCGACACGACGGTCTGGATCGTCGCTGCTGATTGAGGAGCGGCCGAAGGGCGCGCGTCGACATCAGCTGCGCGCTGGTTTCGACACGCCGCTTCGCGGCTACTCAACCAGCACACGCCGCTTTGCGGCTACTCAACCAGCAGTTGCGGAAACTAGCCGGCGTTCGTCTTCAACCAGGCGAACGGATCGACGGGGACCCCGTCGACGTGCACCTCGAAGTGCAGGTGGTTTCCGGTCGCCGTCCCGGTCATGCCGACCAGGCCGATGAAGTCGCCCGCCTTGATCGGCTCGCCGACCTTGAGGGGAGACGACCCCGTCTGCATGTGCGCGTAGAGCGAGTCGATCTCGTGGCCGTCGCCCAGCAGGTTGCCGTGCGAGATGATCACGTGGTTGCCGAAGCCGCCGTAGTCGTCGTCGTGCGTCGACACGGTGCCGTCGGCGATCGCGTAGATCGGGGCACCGCCGCCCGGCGTGAAGTCGAGACCCTGGTGGTTCGACGAGCACCCGCGGCAGGGGGCGTTGCGCGATCCGAAGCCCGAGCTGATCGGCACCACGTACGGGAACGGCCAGCGGATCGCCGCGTCGGGGTTGCCGATCGTGTAGTTGTAGTCGCGGGTGCCGTACTGCAGGCGCAGCATCTCGGCCCACGAGGTGACCGTGTATGCCGCACGCGCTGCCGAGGCCGCCTTCGCGGTGGCCGCGACATCCACCGACTGGCCCTGGGTCAGATCGGGAGCGGTCGCACCGGTGACGGCCGACAGCAGCGACTGATCGCTGGGGCCGGTGCCGAACGCGTTGGCGGGCACCGACATGCCGACGGCGAGAGCGCCGGCGAACAGCATCGCGGCGAACGACAGGATGCGGGAGCTGATGGTGCGCGCACGCGACGTCGACGAGGTGCGGGCCGGCGCGGGGCGTGACCCGCGGGGCGGCGCTGCGACGGCCGTCGAGCCGCGGCGACGACGCGGAGGCTTGGCGTAGCTCTTCTGAACCTCGCGGATGCGCCGCTCGGGCGATGCACCCGACGTACGAGACGATCGCGACGCCGCCGCCCGCTCGAGCTCGCGGGCCTCGCGACGGCTGCCGACCGCGGGCACCTCGATCGGGGCCCGCGCGTGCGGGGGAAGCTCCGACGAGAGCGGACCGGGAACCGAGGGAGCTGCCGACGGTGCGGGCGCTGCCGAAGGCGCCGGAGACGACGACGGGACGGTGAAACCGAGCTGTTCCAGCAACGACGACTGGTCGGCGTCAGGCCGCACGTCACCAGTCATAGAGTTGCTCCTCGGCGCATGCGTCCCAGCGGCGCCTTCACTCGGGTTCACGTCGCGGGGGTCCAGCGACGGGAAGTTCGACCCGCCAATGTTAACGAATTGGCAACGGCGTCTCCACCCCGCATAGGTGTTACAGGCACTTTCTCAGCCTGAGGGGGCCTCGGGGCCCCAACCGGGTCAGCTCGCGTACGCCTTCAACCACTTGAACGGGTCGACCTGGGTGCCGTCGACATGCACCTCGAAGTGCAGATGGATGCCCGTCGCCGTGCCCGTGCGGCCCACCAGGCCGAGGAAGTCGCCGACCTGCACGGTGTCGCCGGTGCGCACCGGCACCGAGCCGTGCTGCATATGCGCGTACAGGGTCTGGATGTCGTGGCCGTCACCCACCAGGTTGCCGTGATCCAGGATGACGTGGTTGCCGTAGCCGTAGCTGTCGTCCTGCTGGAAGGCGACCACGCCATCCGCGATCGCATAGATCGGCGAATCGTTCGGCGGCTGGAAGTCGAGCCCCATGTGCATGCTCGAGCAGCCCGCGCACGGCGCCTGCCGCTCGCCGTAGCCCGAGCTGATCGTCACCGGGCTGGGGAACGGCCAGCGGATGGGCCCCGTCCAGTCGGTGGAGTAGCGGTAGTCGCGCGTGCCGTACTTGAGCACCAGCATCTGCGCCCACGACAAGGCGGTGAACTCCTCACGCGCCGCGGACGTGGTGGTGGCGGTGGCGCTCACCTCAACGGTCTGCAGCTCGTCCGGTGCGACCTGGTCGGCGGGTTCGGCGACAGCGGCGAGGATGCTGGGCCCCGGTCCGAACGCGCTGGCCGGCAGCGACATGCCGGCCGCGAGCGCACCGGCGAACACCATGGCGCCGAGCGACAGCAGCTTCGAGCCGACCGATGACCGGGTGCGGCGGCGCTGCGTGTCTGACATCACCGCTCCTCTGGACCCGTCGGCTCATGAGCCGACCCCAAGATCTTAACCGCGCAGGGGCGGTTCGGCCACTCCGTACCCGACGAGCGCGGCCTCCAACTGCGCGGCGAGGTCGGGGTGGGCGGCCAGGATGAAGTCGCGGCTGGGTGCCGCATCGCCGAGCCCCTTCACCGCGGCGCCGGCCTCGCGGGCGATCAGCGCCCCGGCGGCATGATCCCAGGGGCTGAGGGTGCGCTCGTAGTACGCGTCGAGCCGCCCGCAGGCGACATAGGCGAGGTCGAGGGATGCGGTGCCCTGGCGGCGGATGTCGCGCACCGTCGGCAGCAGCCGGGTCACGATCTCACCCTGCCGGGCGCGCATCTCGGAGGCGTACGCGAAACCGGTTCCGACGAGGGCTTGCGCGAGAGGCGGGGCGGGGTCGATGTGGATCCGCGTGGTGCCGAGGTAGGCGCCCTGACCGATCGCAGCCGTGAACAGCTCGCCGTTCGCCGGATTATGGACAACGCCCACGGCATCCGCCCAGGTCAGCGGGTCGGGGTCGCCCTCGACCACCGCGATGCTGACCGCATAATGCGGGATGCCGTACAGGTAGTTGGTGGTGCCGTCGATCGGGTCGACGACCCAGGTGAGCCCGGAGGTGCCGCGCTGGGCCCCGCCCTCCTCTTCGCCGAGGATGCCGTCGTCGGGACGGGCGTCGGCGAGGCGCCCGCGGATGAGCCGCTCGACTTCGCGGTCGGCCTCGGTGACGACGTCGACCGCTGTGGACTTGGTGGCGGCGACCTCGACGCCCTCGCGGCGGCGGCGCGCGGCGAGCTCACCGGCCTCGAGCGCGATCGAACGGGCGAGATCGAGAAGATCGGAACTCATGCTTCCAGTCAACCAGTGCGCAGGGTGGATACTGGCGTCGCTCACCCTGAAAGGAGGCGTCATGAAGCGCCAACCCCTCATCTTTTTCTTCCTTGCCGCGTTCATCCTGCCCTGGTTCGTTTGGGGCACCACGATCGCCGAGAACGCCGGCCTGATCTCCTGGCATATCCCCGAATCGCTGGCGTTCTGGCTGGGTCTGCCGATCGCCACCTACGGCACCGCGGCCCTGTTCGGCGGCTGGCCGGCGGTCAAGGATTTGCTGCTGCGCCTGATCCGCGTGAAGGTCAACTGGCGGTGGTGGGTTGTGGCCATCGGCCTGCCGATTGCGATGGGAGCGGTGCTGGTCGGGCTCGGTGCTCTGGTCGGAACCCCGGCCGGCGTCGGCGTGCTGCTGCCGGCGGGTGCGCTCGTCGGCGCACTGCTGCTGAACACGTGGGAATGGCTGATCACCGAGGAGACCGCCTGGCGCGGCTACGCGCTGCCCCGGCTGCAGCGCCGCTTCGACCCGCTGGTCGCGTCGCTCGTGCTGGGCGTGCTGTGGGGGCTGTGGCACCTGCCGCTGTTCTTCATTCCGGGCAGCTTCCAGTCGAGCATCCCGTTCGTCGGCTTCCTGATCTCGACGGTCGCCACAGCGGTGATCATCGGCTGGCTGTTCAACCGCGCACGGGGAAGCGTCCTGATCGTGGCGCTTTTCCACGGCTTCACGGATGTCGTGATCGCCTTCACCGGCGTCATGACGTCGGGTGCGGTGCTGTTCTGGATCACCGTCGCGGTTCAGGTGCTCGTGGCGGCAGCGCTCGCGTTCGACCTGCGCCGGCTCAGCCGGACAGCGCCGGAGTTGCCGGCGAGCACGGTGTAGCCGTTCGAGCTGGTCTGTGGTGGCGAGTGAGGGATTCGAACCCCCGAAGTCGTAGACAGCTGATTTACAGTCAGATCCCTTTGGCCGCTTGGGTAACTCGCCATGTGCGCGCGCACGCGCTGGACAATCTTACAGGCGCGCGAGAGCTGCTCTGCACCGCCGGCCGCACCCGCGGCCCTCGGGTTGGGTGATATCACCGAACCCGAGGGCCGCGGAGGGAAACGGCGCGCGCGGGCGGCGGGGTCTCGATACGCGGCTTCGCCGCTACTCGACCGGCGGAGGACGCGGCTTCGCCGCTACTCGACCGCCGCGGAGGCAGCGTTGTACGCGGTGGCGGTGGCCGCGACCTTCGCGAGGTACTCGTTTGACGAGTTGTAGGCCGAGATCGCGGCGCGCCAGCCCTGCTCGGTGTCCATGTCGATCGACGACCGGCAGAGGTAGTTCGCCGCCGCCGTCGCCGCGTCGTCGATGTTCTGCGGATCTTCGACGCCGTCGGCGCCGCCATCGACGTGCCAGTTGCGCCACGTCTGCGGGATCAGCTGCATCGGCCCGACGGCACGATCCGCGTCGGGGTCGCCGTCGATCGCCCCGTCGTCGCTGTCGGGCACGTGCGCCGTGGTCACCCCGTCGAGCGCGATGCCGAAGATCCCCGGCACCGCCGTCCCGCCGGCATCCAGCGACGACCCGCCGAACCGTCCATGGTCGCTCTCGACCGCCCCGACCCCGGCCAGCGTCGTCCACGACAGCCCGCACTCCGGCATCTGCTCGGCCTTCACCATCGCCGCACCGGCGTACGCCACGAGAGCGCGAACCGGGATGCCGGTGGCCGCCGCCATCTGCGCGGCCCAGTCCGCATCCGCCCAGGTTTGAATCCCCGCGCCCGGATCCGCCGCCGCCCGCGGCGCCGGCCCGGCCGCTGCCCACGTCGGCGCCGACTGCGCGGGCTGCGGAGCGGAGGGCGGCACCGTAGGAATCGGTGCGAACAGCACCAGCACCAGCGCCCCGACCACGAACAGGCCGAGGGCGCCACCGATGATCGCTGCCCAGCGCATCGAACGTGTCTAGCATGAGCGCATGGCAGATTCCTCCTTCGACATCGTGAGCAAGGTCGACCACATGGAGACCCAGAACGCTCTGAGCCAGGCGCAGAAAGAGATCGCCCAGCGCTACGACTTCAAGAACGTCGGGGCGTCCATCGAGTTCAGCGGCGAGAAGATCCTCATCAAAGCCAACGCCGACGAGCGCGCCAAAGCGGTGCTCGAGGTGTTCGAGCAGAAGCTGATCAAGCGCGGCATCTCGCTGCGCTCCCTCGACGCCGGCGAGCCGTACCAGAGCGGGAAAGAGGTGCGCATCGAGGCCTCGATGAAGAACGGCATCTCGAGCGACGACGCGAAGAAGATCTCCAAGATCATCCGCGACGAGGGCCCCAAGAGCGTCAAGAGCCAGATCCAGGGCGACGAGCTGCGCGTGCAGTCGAAGAGCCGCGACGACCTGCAGGCCGTCATCGCACTGCTCAAGAGCAAAGACCTCGACGTCGCGCTGCAGTTCGTGAACATGCGGTGACGATCCCCGAACCGCTCGCGATCGCCCTCGGCATCGCGTTCGCGGTCATCGACATCGCGATCCGCGTGGTCGCCCTCGTTGTCGTGCCCCGCAACCGCCGACCCCAGACGGCGCTCGCGTGGCTGCTGCTGATCTTCTTCCAGCCCTACCTCGGCGGGCTGCTGTTCCTGCTCTTCGGCCGGGCGCGGCTGCCCCGCAACCGGCGCCGACGGCAGCACGAAGTGAACGAGTACATCCTCGAAACCACTGAAGGCTTCGACCGGGTGAAACGCGACCCGCCGTGGCCGCCGTGGCTCGAACCGATCGTCGACCTCAACCGGGCACTCGGCTCGATGCCGCTCGTCGGCGGAAACCTGGCTCAGATGTGGGCCGACAACCAGACCTCGCTCGACCGGATGATCACCGACATCGAGCAGGCGGAGAAGACCCTGCACGTCGAGTTCTACATCCTGTCGCTCGACGCCACCACCAAGCCCTTCTTCGACGCGCTGAAGGCGGCGCACGACCGCGGGGTGAAGGTGCGGGTGCTGCTCGACCACCTCGGAAACTTCCCCTACCCCGGGTATCGCCGCACCATCCGGTGGCTCAAAGCGTCGGGGGTGCGCTGGCACCTGATGCTGCCGTTCCAGCCGTGGCGCCTGCTGATCCAGCGGCCGGATCTGCGCAACCACCGCAAGCTGCTCGTCATCGACGGCGAGGTCGCCTACACGGGGTCGCAGAACATCATCGAGACGCCCTACCAGAAGCGCGGTAACCGTCGACGCGGGTTGCACTGGAAGGACTACATGGTGCGTTTCGAGGGCCCCGTGGTCGCGGGCATCGACGCGCTGTTCGTCACCGACTGGTACAGCGAAACCGGCGACCTGCTCGAGCGCGAAGCCGCCCCCGCGATCAAGACCGGTGACGGTGCGCTCGACTGCCAGGTGGTGCCGTCGGGTCCCGGGTTCCCCGGTGAGAACAACCTGCGCCTGTTCAACTCGCTGGTGTACGCGGCGCAGGAACGCATCATCCTGGTCAGCCCGTACTTCGTGCCCGACGACTCGATGCTGTACGCGATCACCACGGCCGCGCAGTCGGGGCTCGACGTGCAACTGTTCGTGTCAGAGATCGGCGACCAGTTCTTCGTCTTCCACGCCCAGCGGTCGTACTACGAGCAGCTGCTGCGTGCCGGGGTGCGCATCTTCCTCTACGAGAAGCCGACGATCCTGCACGCCAAGCACTTCACCATCGACGACCAGCTGTCGGTGATCGGGTCGTCGAACCTCGACATGCGCTCGTTCACCCTCGACCTCGAGATCTCGGTGATGGTGCGCGGGGGCCGCTTCCTGCAGCAGTTGCGCGCGATCGAGGACGACTACCGGGCGCACAGCCGCGAGCTCACCCTGGACGAGTGGCAGACGCGACCGCTGCACTTCCGCGTGCTCGACTCGCTGGCGCGACTCACCGCTGCGGTGCAATAGGGCGGGTTTCGATACGCCGCCTTCGGCGGCTACTCAACCGGCGCGGTGCCGCGGGCGATCTGCACCATCTCGTCGCGCGGGACGACCTTGATGCGCGCACGGCCCTGCGGCTCGCCGAGCGCGATCTCGTGCTCGTCGAGCCGGTGCCAGCCCTCCAGGTCGGTGTACTGCACCCCGCGGGATTCGAGCAGCTCCACCACCGACTCCTCTGACGGCGACGCCGGGTTCCACCACGACGCCTGGTCGTTGACCAGATGCTGGATGGTCTCCATCGCATCCGACTTGGTGTGACCGATCAGGCCGACGGGGCCGCGCTTGATCCAGCCGGTGGCGTAGACACCCGGCATGATCTCGTCGCCGTCGCCCAGCACCTGACCCTCGTGGTTCGGGATCACGCCGCGCTTCTCATCGAACGGCACACCGGGCAGCTCTGACCCGAAGTACCCGACGGCGCGGTACACGGCCTGCACCTTCACCGAGCGGATCTCGCCGGTGCCCCGCACGCCGCCCGCGGCATCCGGCTCGGTGCGCTCGTACCGGAACTCGGCCACCCGCCCATCCGGCCCCGCCACCACCTCGACCGGCTTGGCGTAGAAGTGCAGGTGCAGCCGGCGCGACGCCTGGCCGACCTGGCGCTGACGCCACTGGGTCAGCACCTTGTCGATGACGAACACCTGCTTGTTGGTCTCGATCGCGGTCTTCGACGCCTCGTCGTAGTCGAAGTCTTCGTCGTGCACGATCATGTCGACGTCGCGCAGCTCACCGAGCTCGCGCAGTTCGAGCGGGGTGAACTTCACCTGCATGGGGCCGCGGCGGCCGAACACGTGCACGTCGGTGACGGGCGAGGTCTTCAGCCCCTGGTACACGTTGTCGGGAATCTCGGTGGGCAGCAGGTCGTCGGCCTGCTTGGCCAGGATGCGCGCCACATCCAGCGCCACGTTGCCGTTGCCGATGACCGCCACCTGTTCGGCTTCGAGCGGCCAGGTGCGCGGGAAGTCGGGGTGCCCGTCGTACCAGCTGACGAAGTCGGCGGCGCCGTACGAACCGGGCAGGTCGATGCCGGGGATGTCGAGGTCGGCGTCGCGCACCGCCCCGGTGGCGAAGATGACGGCGTGGTAGTGCTGCTTCAGGTCGTCGAGGGTGAGGTCGGTGCCGAAGCGCACGTTGCCGAAGATGCGGATGTCGCCGCGGTCGAGCACCTCGCGCAGTGCGGTGATGATGCCTTTGATGCGCGGGTGGTCGGGGGCGACGCCGTAGCGCACCAGCCCGTAGGGGGCGGGCAGGTGGTCGAACAGGTCGATCGACACGTCGAACGAGCGCTCATGCTTGAGCAGAATGTCGGCGGCGTAGATGCCGGCGGGTCCGGCTCCCACGATGGCCAGGCGCAGCTTCGTCACGGGTGGTCTTTCGTCTAGTTGGTGCGCTCGACGATCGCCTCGGCGAATTTCGTCAGAGCCTTCTTCACAGGTCCGTCGGGCAGGGGCGCGAGCGCGTCGACCGCACGGCCGGACCAGCGCTTCGCCTCGGCGAGGGTATCGCGCGTGACCCGGTGTTCGCGCAGCTCGGCGACCGCCGCGGCGAAGTCGGCATCGGATGCCGGGTCGCCCGTTGCCGACACATCACGTTCGATGCGGGCCAGCAGATCGGATGCCTCCGCATCCGTCCGCGCCGCCTCACGCAGGTAGAGCAGCGGCAGGGTCGGCACGCCGGCTCGCAGGTCTGTGCCGGCGGTCTTGCCGGTCTGCTCCACCTCGGACGACAGGTCGATGACGTCGTCGATCAGCTGGAAGGCGACGCCGATGCGCTCACCGAACTGCTGCACCGGCTCGCGGTAGGCCTCGTCGGCGTTGGAGAAGATGACCCCGACGACCGCCGCGGTGGCGATCAGCGACCCGGTCTTGTCGGCCAGCACCTGCAGGTAGTGGGCGATCGGGTCCTCGTCGGGCATCGGCCCGGTGGTCTCGTGCAGTTGCCCCAGAACCAGACGCTCGAACGTGTTCGACTGGATGGTGAGGGCGCGTTCGCCGAGCCCGGCGATCAGGTTGCTGGCACGGGCGAACAGCAGATCGCCGGTGAGGATCGCGACGGAGTTGCCCCACACCGCCTGCGCGCTGGGCACACCCCGGCGCATCTGCGCCTCATCCATCACATCGTCGTGGTACAGCGAGGCGAGGTGGGTGATCTCGATGGCCTGCGCGGCCTGGATGACGTCGGGGTTGTTACCCTCGCCCAGCTGCGCGGTGAGCAGGGTGAGGGTCGGACGCACCCGCTTGCCACCCGCCTCGAGCAGGTAGCGGCTGGTGGTGTCGGCGAAGTCGTCCGAGAACTGCACCTGCAGGATCAGGCCCGCCTCGACCTCGTCGAGCCCCGCCTCGATCTCGGCGGCGAAGTGGCGCTCCTCGTTCGAGGCGAACAGCTTCTCGCCGAGGCCGAGCGACGAGGTCAGCGTGCTGCTGCGGCGGCCGGGGCTCATTCGGCCACCCGCTTGCGGCGCTTCGCCGTGGAGGCGCGGATGGACGCGTCTTCGGGCTTGTGCCCGCGGTGCAGGGCGACGACGCCGGCGGTGAGGTTGCGGTACGCGACCCGGGTGAACCCGACGCCGCGGATCCACTGGCTGAGCGTGCCCTGGTCGGGCCACTGCTCGATCGACTCACGCAGGTAGCCGTATGCCTCGCGGTTCGAGCTGGCGACGGTGGCGACCACCGGCATCGCCCACTTCATGTAGGCGGCGTACCCGGCGCGGAACAGGGTGCGCGGCGGCTTGCTGAACTCGCAGACGACGAGCCGGCCGCCCGGCTTCAGCACCCGGTACATCTCGGCCAGAGCGACCTTCGGGTGCTCGACGTTGCGCAGGCCGAAGCTGATGGTGACCGCGTCGAACGTGTCGTCGGCGAACGGCAGCTTCTCGGCGTCGCCCTCGATGAACTCGATCTTCGGATACCGTCGGCGCCCCTCGGCGATCATGCCGGGCGAGAAGTCGAGAGCGACCACCTCGGCGCCCGAACGGGCCAGCGACGCGGACGACGTTCCGGTGCCCGCGGCGACGTCGAGGATGCGCTCGCCGGGCTGGGGATCGACCGCCCGAACGGTGGCCGCGCGCCAGAGCGGGGCGTTGCCGACCGACATGATGTTGTTGGTGCGGTCGTAGCGCCGGGCCACGCCGTCGAACATGCGGGAGACATCCTCCGGCTGTTTGTCCATCTCGGCCCTGGTCACGACATACCATCCTAGGCTGGTGGGGTGACGCCTCTCCGTTTCGATGTCGTGACAGAAGAGGTCGACCCCCTTTCGTCATTGCTGCCCCTGCTCGATCGACGGCATCCGCTGCTGTTCATGCGCCGCGGCGAGGGCATCGCCGGGTTCGGCGAGGCGGCCCGTCTCGAGTTCCGCGGGCCCGACCGGCTGCGTGACGCGGCGCGCGCGTGGCGCGAGATCGCCGCCGCCTCGACGGTGCACGACGAGGTCGGTCGCTCGGGCACCGGGCTGGTCGCGTTCGGGGCGTTCTCGTTCGCCGACGACTCCTCCTGCGCGAGCGTGCTGATCGTGCCGCGCGTCATCGTCGGCCGTCGCGACGGGGTCAGCTGGGTCACCCGGGTCGACGGGGCTGCGGATGCGGTGGCGGCTTCCGCGCTCGGCCCCGAGTTCCGGGTGGTGCTGCACCCCGGGGTGCTCACTCCGGACGGCTACCGTGAGGCGGTCGCGACGGCGGTGTCGCGCATCCTCGCCGGGGGCGTGGAGAAGGTGGTGCTGGCCCGCGACCTCACCGGGCGCCTGCCCGAGGGCGGCGACGTGCGCCGCGTACTCACCGACCTGGCACTGGGCTACCCCGACACGTGGACCTTCGCCGTCGACGGCCTGATCGGCTCGAGCCCCGAGACCCTGGTGCGGGTCAGCGCCGGCACCGTCACCGCTCGGGTGCTGGCCGGCAGCGCGGGGCGCGGGGCGGATGCCGAGGCCGACGCCGCGGCAGCGTTGGCTCTGGCGACCTCGGCAAAGGATCTCGACGAGCACCGGTTCGCCGTGGAGAGCGTCGTCGGAGCGCTGCGGTCGCACGTGCGCGGCATCGCCGCGAGCGAACTGCCGTTCACGCTCAAGCTGCCCAACCTGTGGCACCTGGCCAGCGACATCGAGGGCGCGCTGAGCGACGGGTCGACCGCACTCGACCTGGCGGCGGCGCTGCATCCGACCGCCGCCGTCGCCGGAACCCCGCGCGACGCCGCCCTGCGGCTGATCGCCGAGACCGAGCCGTTCGACCGCTGCCGCTACGGCGGACCGGTCGGCTGGGTGGATGCGCAGGGCGACGGCAAGTGGGCGATCGCGCTGCGCAGCGCCGAAGTGCGCGACGACGGCTCGGTGAGCGCCTACGCCGGCGCGGGCATCGTGGCCGACTCCGACCCCGAGAAGGAGCTGGCGGAGACGCGGCTGAAGTTCCGCCCCATCGTGGAGGCGTTCGCCTAGCAACGCCGGTTGAGTAGCGACCGCAGGTCGCGTATCGAATCCCCGTCCGGCCCGGTCTGGTTTCGATCCGCCGCTGCGCGGCTACTCAACCACCGGTTTCGATACGCCGCTGCGCGGCTACTCAACCACCGAGGCGGCGAGCTTCTGCTTCTCGGCGGCGACGTCGTAGTCGGCTGCCGGCCAGGTCAGGTGCATCCCGCGCAGCGCGTCGACGACGAGGGTCTGCACCGCCAGTCGCGCGTACCACTTGCGGTCGGCGGGAACCACGTACCAGGGCGCGGCGTCGGTGGAGGTGCGCGTCAGTGCGATCTCGTACGCCTCCATGTACTGCGGCCAGAGGGCTCGCTCGCTGAGGTCGCCGGGGTTGTACTTCCAGTGTTTCGCCGGGTCGTCGAGCCGGGCCGCCAGGCGTTCCTTCTGCTCGTCGGGCGAGATGTGCAGCATGACCTTCACGATGGTGGTGCCGGCGTCGGCGAGTTCGCGTTCGAAGTCGGCGATGATCCCGTAGCGCTCCTCGATCACCTCCGGGGTCGAGAACCCGCGCACCCGGTGGATCAGCACATCCTCGTAGTGCGACCGGTCGAAGACGCCGATGATGCCGGGCTCGGGCAGCTGCGCCCGCACCCGCCAGAGGAAGTCGTGCGCCTTCTCCTCATCGGTCGGGGCCTTGAAGGCGTGGATGTGGGTGCCCTGCGGGTCGACCGACCCGACGACGTGCTTCACGATGCCGCCCTTGCCGGCGGTGTCCATCGCCTGCAGCACCAGCAGCACGCTGCGCCGGTCACCGAACCGGCTGGCGGCGAACAGCCGCTCCTGCAGGTCGGCGAACTCGGCGACGCCTGCGTGCAGCGACTCCTCGCCGTCCTTTTTCTTGCCGGTGAAGCCGGGGGTCGCCCGAGTGTCGATCGCATCGAGGTCGAGTGTCGACCCGACGCGCAGCCATTCCTTCATGGCGCCACGGTACCCGGCCCGCCGCCCGTCGGCTATTTGCCCGACTTTGCTAAGTGGGGTCGACGTTACTTGTGATTCTTGGGCAAACAGGGTCAGGCGCGTGGCAGGGGCACCTCGATGAGCACCTGGGCGGCGGTGGGGGTGAGGGCGGGTTCCAGCTCGCCGCGGGTCTCGACGCGGCGGTGCTCCCAGCCATAGGCGGATGCCAGGGCCGCCAGGTCGGCCGCCTGCGGTGTGAGCAGAACCCGATCCACGAGCGCCGGATCCGCCGTCGCCGCCACCTCGAGCCCGTCGAAGATGGTTCCCCCGCCGTCGTTGCCGACGATCACCTGCATGCGCGGCCGCGGCTCCCCCGCACCGAACAGCAGCGACGAGGCGTCGTGCAGCAGAGCCAGGTCTCCGAGCAGCACCCGGGTGATGCCGGGGCGGCTCTCGTCGCTCTGGGAGGCGAGCGCGATCCCGGTGGCGGTGGCGATGGTGCCGTCGATGCCGGCCAGCCCGCGGTTGGCGTGCACCGGGATCCGTTTGCCTGCGGCGACCCGGTCGAGTTCCCGGATCAGCCGGGACGCCCCGAGCACCAGCCGGTCGTGCGGCCAGCTGGCCTTCCAGACCGCCTCGGCAAGCATCCGCCTGGTCACCGGTTCACGTTGCTCGGCCAGCGCCTTGCGCGCCCACGCCGCCCGCTCGGCGTACTCGAACGTCTCGGGCCCGGCACCGACCGGCTCGTCCTGGGCGAGCAGTTGCCGCGAGGTGTGCACCCACGACCCCACCCACGACCGCGACTCGGCGGGGGGCTCACCCTCGACGGTGACCGCGTCGACGAACCGGGCGACACGGTGACCGGGGTTGTAGTCGTCGCAGCCGGGCGAGCGCACGACGACGGTGCGCACGTCGTCGCGCTCGATCAGCGCCGGTACC
>DATJFV010000015.1:0-45758 GCA_035495435.1 Pseudolysinimonas sp. | reverse complement strand
AGGGCGACGGCGGCGCGATAGGCCTTCGACTTCTGAGCCATGATTACGCCTCCACCGTGATCCCCATCGACCGGGCGGTGCCGGCGATGATCTTCTCGGCCGCCTCGATGTCGTTGGCGTTGAGGTCCACCTGCTTCTGCTCGGCGATGGCGCGCACCTGGTCACGCGAGAGCTTCGCGACCTTGACCGTGTGCGGGGTTCCGGAACCCTTCGCGACGCCGGCGGCCTTCTTGATGAGCTCGGCGGCCGGCGGGGTCTTGAGGATGAACGTGAACGAACGGTCCTCATAGACGGTGATCTCGACCGGGATGACGTTGCCGCGCTGCGACTCGGTCGCCGCGTTGTACGCCTTGCAGAACTCCATGATGTTCACGCCGTGCTGACCGAGAGCCGGTCCGATCGGCGGAGCGGGGTTGGCCGCACCGGCCTGGATCTGGAGCTTGATCAGCCCCGTCACCTTCTTCTTGGGCGCCATGAGGCACTCCCTTTCTTGACGTGCGCCGTCTCGGCGCGCTTCCACGAACCGCCCGGTTGGCGGCAGTGGTGGGTGGGAACCGGTCTACTTTACCCGATCAGCGGCGGATGAGGGTGCCGAGGGCGCGGGCGGGCTCGGTCGGCGGGGCCAGCACCTTGGTCACGTTGTAGGTCCCGGCCTTGTCGGCGGCACCCGTGGCGGTGACGGTCACCGTCGCCTGCACCGTGTCGGTGCCGTCGGTCACCTCGTAGCTGATGGTGCCCGTGGCCTGCTCCCCCGGTGCCAGGCGCTGCAGCGGGCCGTCGGCCACCACCCCCGAATCCAGGTGCAGGGTGCCCGCGGCGTCGAGCGTGTAGTGCCCGGCCACCTCGCCGCCGATGAGCCAGTCGGCGTCCGCCGGGATGGCGGCGAGCGCGTTCGGCCCGTTGTCGGGGTCGGCGTCGTTGGCGAGCACGTCGGCGGTGGTCTGCAGCGGATCGACCGACAGGTCGAACGCGACCGCGTCGTCCACCGGCGCCGGCGGCACATTGGGCGCCGGCAGTGCGACGGCCACGTCGATGGCGACATCGGCGGATGCTGTGGCGCCGTGCGGGTCGGTGGCCGTGATCGTGACCGTCGTGGTGCCGGTGTCGGCATCCGTCGGGGTGCCGAGCAGCTGCCCGTCGGTGACCGAAAGCCAGCCCGGCAGGGTGCCGGCGCTCAGCGTCAGGGTGTCGGTGGCATCCGGATCGCTGAACGTACCCGCGGGGATCGGGAAGGTGAACGGCTGGCCGGCCACCGCCGCCTGGGCCGGCATCGGCGCAGCGACAACCGGTGCGTCGTTGATGCCGTGCAGCGTGACGGTGACGGTGGTCGGCACCCGGTCGGGTCCGTCGCGCAGCTCGATGACGAAGACGTCGTCCTTTTTGGCGCCCTCGGCCAGGCTGCGCAGCGCCGAGTTCTCGACCGTGTACATCCAGGTGACGACACCCGGAGCCGAACCCACGGGCTCGGTGACCACCCGGGTGAGCGTGCCGAGCACCCCGGCGGCGGGCTTCACGACCGCGATCCGGGTGCCCTTCACCGAGAACGCGGTGAACGCGATGCTGCCGGTGTCGGTCAGCGTGGCGTCGGTGGCCTGCTGGGTCAGGTCACCGGTGACATCGACGACGGTGATGCTGAGAGCCTGCGGCAGCCGGACGGTCACGCCGGTGGCGGCGGAGAACGCCTTCGCCTGGTCGCGGGCGAACACCGAGTACGCGTAGTCCTTGCCCGGCGTCAACGCGGGATCGGCGTCGGTGTACGCCGTCGTGCCGGCCGGAAGCTTGGCGATGATCGCGCCCGCCTTGATATCACCGGGAGGGGCCTTGCCGTCGGCGCGCACCACGATCAGCTGGAACAGGTCGGAGTCTCCGGGGTTCTTCCAGTCGAGCCGCACCGAATGGGGGGCCGGCTTCGCGGTCAGCGACGTCACCGGCCCGGGCGGCGGGTCGGCGGGCGGCACCGTCGGGGTCGGCGTCGGGGTGGGGGTCGGTGTCGGAGTCGGAGTCTCCGTAGGCGTCGGCGTGGGGGTCGCCACCGGCGGCGTCGGACCCGTCGGCGACGGGGTCGGAGCCGGCGCACCGGAGAACAGGATCGCCCAGGTGAGCGCAGCGCCGACCGCGATCACCAGAAATGACGCGAGGGCGATGATGAGCGCACGACGACCCATGGCTCAGAGAGTAGCGATCGGCGGTCAGCCGCCCGCGGTGATCAGAGCTTCGTGACCTGATCGAAAGACAGCTCGACCGGAGTCTCGCGCTCGAAGAGCGAGACCAGGACGGTGAGCTTGCCGCTCTCGGGCTTGATCTCGCTGATCGTGCCGGGCAGACCCGCGAACGAGCCCTCCTTGATCGTGATGGTCTCGCCCACCTCGAAGTCGATCTCGGCCGGGATGACCCGCGTCGCCGCCTTGCCGCCCTTGGCGGCCGCGCCCGACTTCGCCGGAGCCTCGACCACCTGCACCAGGCTCTTCAGCATGTTGAACGCCTCTTCGAAGCGCAGCGGCGTCGGGTTGTGCGAGTTGCCGACGAACCCGGTCACACCGGGAGTGTGCCGCACGACCGACCAGCTGTCCTCGTTGAGGTCCATGCGCACCAGCACGTAGCCGGGGATGCGCACACGGTTCACCAGCTTGCGCTGGCCGTTCTTGATCTCGACCACGTCCTCCATGGGGACCTGGACCTCGAAGACGTAGTCCTCCATGCCCATCGACGTGCGGCGCGACTCGATGTTCTGCTTCACGCGCTTCTCGAAACCGGCGTACGAGTGGATGACGTACCACTTGCCGAACTTGGCACGCAGCTCGCGACGGAAGTCGTCGTACGGGTCGACCTCGTCGGCCGCCTCGTCCTCCTCCTCGACGGTCTCCTCGTCCTCCGTCGCCTCGGCGGCAGCCTCGGCCTCGTCGGCCGAGTCGACGTCGAGGGCGTCGTCGACGATCGCGTCGGCCTCCGGGTCTTGGGCGGCGTCGAGAGCGTCGAGCAGCTCGGTCAGGCCGGCCTCGACATCGTCGGCGTCCTCATCGACCACGTGGATCGCGGTGTGCTCGGCGGCGTCGGCCGAGTTCTCCTCCTGCTCGAGGACGTTGCCCTCCTGGGCCTCATCCTCTTCAGAGGACTGCTCCGCAGCCGTGGCGAGGTCGATGTCGCGGCGCTCTTGTTCGCTCATGCTTCTTTCGTTCTCTTCGCGTCGATCCCGGATCAGACCGGGTTGCCGAACACCCAGGTGACACCGAAGCTGAACAGCTGGTCGAGGCCCCAGACGAGCCCCATCATGATGATCACGAACACCAGCACGACGCCCGTGTAGCTGAACAGCTCACGGCGGGTCGGGGTGACGACCTTGCCCAGCTCGGTGAAGACCTGGCGGATGAAGAGCGCGATGCGCGCGAACGGGCCACGACGCTCAGCGCGCTCCCGCTTGGCACTCGCGACGAGGTCCTCGCTGGGCTCGTCGACCACCTTGCGTGCCACTCTTCACCACCGTTCCGGCTGTACTGTTCCCCCGGCGGCTGCCGGGGGACTCGCAGGGCGGACAGGACTCGAACCTGCAACCTGCGGTTTTGGAGACCGCTGCTCTACCAATTGAGCCACCGCCCTATGCGGCCGGACCATTGCATCCGCGCCGCCCGAATGGTTCCGGGCATGACGAAGCTTGGCGATTCCAGCCACCTCGTCAAGCATACGGCATGGCGCATGGCCCCCGGACTGGGGACAAACCGAATCGAGTGAGACTCCGTCATAGACGGACCTGTCCACGGTCTCTTTCTGCAAGCGGGACCAACCATCCCGCGGACATGCAGCACACAGGATCAGGGAGGCTCCGTCGTGTCCACACACCCGCACACGAGTCGCCGCATCGCTGCGGCACTCACCACCATCACCCTCGGCGCGGCGTTCGCGCTCGCCGGGGCGGGAAGCGCCCAGGCGGCCGACCCGGACTACGTTTCCTGGGGCCAGGCCCGGTTCCTCTCGGGCTCGGTATTGGGCGTCGACCTCGACGGCGTCGTCTCCGTCGAACCGGCCGAAGCCTGGAACGACGGCAGCGACCCGACCATGACCGACAAGGATCCGCTGAAGGTCACCGCGCTCGACGCGGTCACCGTCGGCACCGGTGACAGCGTGCAGGTGTCGGCCACCGACGGCATCCAGTCGGGTGTCGTCGGCCAGGTCGCGATGGCGACCGCAGATGGGGAGTCGATGGCAGCGACCGGGGCGGTTCTGGACGACGGCGGCGTCGGCGTGGGGCAGGACGTGGCGATGCCGGGAGCCGATGCGACAGTGCACCTCGGCGACATCCTGGGTGCCGGCTTCGCCGACACGCTGACCGATCTCGACCTCACCCTCCGCGCGATCGGCGCCCAGGCCCATGCCGTCGGCGAAGATGCCGCCGGCGACTACACGCTGGCGGGAGCAGAGCTCAAGCTGTCGAGCCCGGCGATCTCGCGGCTGACCGAGAAGGTGAACGCCGCGCTCGACGAGGTCGAGGGGCGTCTGGCGCTGCTCGACGGCTCGGACGGCGAGATCGCGACCGCCCTGAACCGGGCGCTGCGGGCGATCGACCCGGCCCTGAATCTGCTGGGCGCGGATGCAGACGTCGCGGTGAGCGTGAACGCGGGAGACCTGCACAAGGTCGTGGCCGACCTGCTCGCGGGCCAATACGCCGACTCGGGGATCACCTTCGACCTCGAGACCGGCGTCGTCACCATCGACCTCGCCGCCGCCATGGGAGGCAACCTCAACGACCTGCCGCCCGGCACCGAACTGCTGAGCTCGCCCATCATCAACGACGTCCTCAGCTCGGTGATCGACCGGGTCAGCGGCATCGCCGACGAGGTGGTCGACCGCGTCGCGGCCGCGCTGCACGACGCGACCGTGACCGTGTCGGCCGACGTCTCGGCCGACATCGCGCGGGCCCCTCTGGTGCAGAAGATCTGCACCACCGTGACCAAAGTCATCCAGGTGCCGACGGATGTGGTGCAGAAGGTGAACATTCAGGTGCCGGTTGTCGACGGCGTGGTCGCGCAGATCGTGAACGGGGTTCCCGTCGTGAACGGGGTCCCCGTCGTCGGCGGGCTCATCGGTGGCACCCTCGGCGGGATCCTGGGCGGCACGCAGCACACTGTCACCTGGATCACGAAGACCGTCGACAAGGTGGTCACCAAGCTCGTCGACACGACCGTCGACCAGCTGGTGTGCCACAACAAGGTGACCGCTCGCGCGCCGCTGCAGACCAGCGCCTCGGTGGACCTGTCGGGCACGGTGGACGACTTCGTGAACGGCACCGATGTCGACGCCAGCGCGAAGGTGCGCCTGCTCGGGGTGCTCGACACCTCCGTCGACCTCGGCGCCGCGATCGGCGGAGTCGGCGATGTGCTCGACGCCTCGCTCCTCGGCGAGGACGGCACGGTCAAGGATCTGGCCGACGCCCTCGACACCGGGCTCGTTCAGCCCGCCGTCGACGGTCTCCTCGACGGCGACAACGCCGTGGATGCCGCCTTGACCGACCTGCTGTCGGTGAAGGCGAACGTGCAGACCCTCTCCGACGGACGGTTCACGCAGACGGCACTGCGGGTCTCGGCGCTGGGAGACAGCGCCGCCGTGGTCAACCTGGCCCAGGCATCCGTCGGACCGAACGTGACCTCCGTGGACGACCCGTGCGTGATCGACTGCGAGGTCGGCGGGGAGACCACCACGCCTCCCGGCAGCGGCGGGCTGCTGGCCATGACCGGGGTCAGCATCGCACTGCTCGTCGCCCTCGTTCTCGCACTCCTGGCAGCGGGTGCCTATCTGGTGCGGGAAAGCTACCGGCACACGCATCCGGCGGATCCCGCCGAGTGAACCGGTAGCCCCTGAAGCCCGGGACCGTCCGCCCCTCAGCCTGGACGGTCCCGGGCTTTAGTCTGTACATCGTGGGACGCATCAGTAAGCGCATCGGATCGATCGCCGAGTCGGCGACACTGAAAGTCGACGCCAAGGCCAAGCAGCTGAAAGCCGAGGGGCGGCCGGTGATCAGCTTCGCCGCCGGGGAACCCGACTTCCCCACCCCCGAGCACATCGTCGAGGCCGCCATCGCCGCCAAGACGCTGCGCGACAGCCGCCTCGAGGTGAGCCCGAGCCAGGTGATCGTCACCAACGGCGGCAAGCAGGCGGTCTACCAGTCGTTCGCGACCCTGCTCGATCCGGGCGACGAAGTGCTCATGCCGACGCCCTACTGGACCACCTACCCCGAGGCGATCAAGCTCGCCGGCGGCGTTCCCGTCGAGGTGTTCGCGGGTGCCGACCAGGGGTACCTGGTCACCGTCGAGCAGCTCGAGGCGGCCCGCACCCCGCGCACCAAGGTGCTGCTCTGGGTCTCGCCCTCGAACCCGACCGGCGCGGTCGCAAGCCCCGAGCAGACTCGGGAGATCGCCGAGTGGGCAGAAGCCCACGGGCTGTGGGTGATCAGCGACGAGATCTACCAGAACCTGACCTACGACGGGCGCCAGGCGACGACCATCACGGAGGCGGTTCCGGCGTTGGCCGACCGCACCATCCTGGTCAACGGGGTGGCGAAGACCTACGCCATGACCGGATGGCGCCTGGGCTGGATGATCGGACCGTCTGACGTCATCGCGGCGGCCGGCAACCTGCAGTCGCATCTCAGCTCCAACGTGTCGAACATTTCGCAGCGGGCCGCGATCGCGGCACTGACGGGGCCGCAGGATGCGGTGGCGACCATGCGCGATGCGTTCGACCGGCGGCGGCAGGCCATCGCATCCGGGTTGGGCGCGATCCCGGGCGTCGTCTGCCCGGTGCCCGAGGGCGCGTTCTACGTCTACCCGGATGTCAGCGGCCTGCTGAACCGCGAATGGCAGGGGGTGACGCCGCGCACGTCGCTCGAACTGGCGGATCTGATCCTCGAGCACGCCGAGGTCGCCGCCGTCCCCGGCGAGGCGTTCGGCCCGAGCGGGTACCTGCGGTTCAGTTACGCCCTGGGCGACGACGACCTGGCCGAAGGGGTTGCCCGGCTGCAGAAGCTGTTCGGCTGACACCCGGACGGGGAGTGTCAGGGCCGCGAGCTCGCACGTAGGGTCGAACGCGCGCGAGGTCGCTGGGAGCTCGCCAGGTCGGTCTACCCCTCTTTCGTTATCCCCTGGAGTCCCAGCAGATGAGATCCGTCCGGAAGCGGACGCGTGCGCGCGTGCGCGCCGCCACCACCGTCGTCGTCAGCGTCGTCCTCTCCGCAGCGCTGACCGGGAGCCTCGTCGCCCCGGCGAGCGCCGCCATCGCCCCGGCCGCGTCCCCCGCTGCCGGGTCGGTGTCGCAACTGACCGACTACGTGTACCAGCAGGGCAACCAGCTGCGGTTCGACAAAGGTCTGAACGGCTACGCGCGGGACGCGCGGCTGGACCGGGTGGCGATGGCGTGGGCGAAACAGCAGTGGCTCAACGGCCGGATGAGTCACAACCCGTCGTATGCACAGCAGATCCCGCCCGGCTGGACGCGGGCGGGCGAGAACGTCGCCGCCGGCTACAGCTTCACCCAGGTGATGGCCGCGTGGGTGGCGTCGCCGACGCACTACGCGAACCTGATGCGCGACTACACCTCGATCGGGATCGGATACTACGAGGCGGACGGGCGACGGTACTGGGTGCAGACGTTCGCGAAGTATCCGGGCACCGTGGTGCAGAAGCGTCCGGCGCTTCCCGCGCGCACCCGCTACCAGCACGAACCGGCGGCGCCGGCGGGTGCCGTGCTGCCGTTGGCGTCGGGCTCGTTCGAGAGCGGTCTGCGCGGCTGGAGCGCCTCCGGGGCGACGCGCGAGGGGCCCGTTGCGTCAGCGCGGGGCGGGCGCTACGTGCTCGCCGTGCCCGGAGCCCGCACGGTGACCCAGACAATCGGTGTGCGGTCCGACGTCGGGGACACGATCACGGCAACCGTTTGGGTGAGCTCGACGGGGGCCGGGACGGGCAGCGGGACGCTGCGGGTGTCTGCAGTCGGTGGCACGCAGGAGAGCGCGACGGTGATGTTCGCAGCGGACGGCATGTGGACACGTGTCAGTGTGCCGCTCGACGTGCGGCGCAGCGGGCACAGCGGCCTGCGCGTGGAGGTCGTTCTGGGGTCGGGCTCGTTCCGGCTCGACTCGGCGTCGCTCGTGCGCACCGGGACCGGCGGCCCGGTGTCCGCGCCACCCGCTCCCCCGTCGCGGCGTTAGCCGAGGGCCCGGCGCGCCTCCGCGAGCACCTCGTCGGCCACCGCATCCAGCAGCGGAGAGCGCAGGTTCCACTGCTGCCAGTAGAGGGGAACGTCGATGGCGCCATCGGGGTCGAAGACGACAACGCCGGAGCGCGACGCGCGCTGAGAGTCGGGAAGCATCCCCCAACCGAGCCCGAGTGCGACAGCGTCGGCGAAGTCGGCCGATGCGGGCACTCGGTGCCGGGGCGGGTCGAGGCGTCGACGCGAGACGGAGCGCAGGTACCGCGACTGCAGGTCGTCGGCGTCATCGAAGTCGACCAGCGGGGCGGCAGACAGGCTGTCGGGCGTGGGGCCGTCGGGAAACCAGTGCGCGGCGAATTCGGCGGCGGCACACGGCCGGTAGTGGATGCGGCCGAGCGGTACCGAGGTGCATCCGGGCACGGCCTGCTGCTGCGAGGTGACAGCCGCCATGACCGTTCCGGAGCCGAGCAGGGCCGCGGTGTGGTCCTGGTCTTCGCGATGCAGGTCGACCACAAGCGGCAGTCGTGCTGCGGCGCGGGCGAAAGCAGGCAGAATCCACGAGGCCATGGAATCGGCGTTGACGGCAACGGGGACGGACACCCGAAGCGCCGCGTCGTCCATGCCGAGCGCGTCGACCGCGTCGCGTTCGAGCAGCGCGGTTTGGCGGGCGAGGCGCACGAGCGCCTGGCCGGATGCCGTGGCCGTGATCGGTTTGGAGCGCACGACCAGCACGCGGCCGAGTTCCCGTTCGAACGCCTTGATGCGCTGGCTCACCGCAGACGGCGTCACGAGCAGTCGCCGGGCGGCCGCTTCGAAGGTGCCGGCATCGACGACGATGGCGAGGGTCTCGAGTTGCTCACGGTCGAATCTCATCATTAGGGAATCTAATGCAGCACCAGAATGATTAGTTGGACTGGTTCTTCGTGGCTCCGTAGCGTAGAGGGCATGTTGCTCGCCGCCCTCGCCGGACTGGGTCTCGGACTCTCGCTGATCGTGGCGATCGGGGCGCAGAACGCCTACGTCCTGCGACAGGGTCTGCGCCGCGAGCATGTGGCCGCGGTGGTCATCATCTGCGCCGCCAGCGATCTGGTGCTGATCGCGCTGGGCGTCGTGGGCGCCGGGTTCGTGTTCGACCGCGTGCCGTGGCTCGTGGTGGCGGTGCGTTTCGCCGGGGCAGCATTCCTGCTGGGCTATGCCATGCTCGCCGCCCGGCGGGCGCTTCGGCCGCGACACGGCCTGGAGGCGCAGGGCGGCGAGGCTCGCGCGAGCCTGGCGACCGTCGTGGCCACCTGCCTCGCACTGACCTGGCTCAACCCGCATGTGTACCTCGACACGGTGGTGCTGCTCGGGTCGATCGCGTCGACGCACGGCGAGGACCGCTGGTGGTTCGGTGCCGGCGCGGGTCTGGGCAGCATCCTGTGGTTCACCGCGCTCGGAACCGGAGCCCGGCTGCTGGCGCCGGTGTTCGCGCGCCCGATCGCCTGGCGAGTGCTCGACGGCCTGATCGCGGTCGTGATGCTGTCGATCGCGGTGTCGCTCGTGGTCGGGGCGTTCACCGGCTGAGCGCTCCGCCCCGCTCGCCGACCCACCGGCGAACCGGGCCGGCCAACGCCCGCCGGCGACCGCCCGGCGAACCCGATGCCCGTGCCGCACGCTCGGGTTCGGGCAACGCGACCTGCGCGGAGCGGGCGCAGAGCGCGGGTGCGAGATGTCCGGGTGCGAGATGTTCGGGCGCGAGGAGTCCGGGTGGGTTAGAGCTCGCGGTCGATCTCGGCGCGGGTCGGCATCGAGGTGCTGGCCCCGGGCCGGGTGACCGAGATGGATGCGGCGACCGTCGCAGCGTCCAGCGCGTCGTCGAGGGCTGCACCCTCGGCCAGGAACGCGATGAGGACCCCGGCGAAGGTGTCACCGGCGGCGGTGGTGTCGACGGCCTCGACCTTCCGGGGTGCGACCTCGGTGAGCACCGCGCCGTCGCGCGCGACCAGCGCGCCACGCGAACCACGGGTCATGACCACCATGCCGACGGTGCGGCTCAGAGCCACCGCGGCCTCGGTCTCGTCATCGACCCCGGCCAGCTCGCACGCCTCCTGCGCGTTCGGGATGAGGATGTCGACCAGCTGAAGCAGCGCATGATCGACCGGCTGCACCGGCGCCG
This sequence comes from Pseudolysinimonas sp., assembly GCA_035495435.1. GTDB lineage: Bacteria > Actinomycetota > Actinomycetes > Actinomycetales > Microbacteriaceae > JBDSKH01. The sequence continues at coordinate 35,410 of DATJFV010000015.1, read as the reverse complement.
GCGTGAGGACGTTCTGGATGCCGAGCCCCCGCGCCAGCACGAACGCCTCGCCGATCAGCTCCAGCGGCCGCTCGAACTGCGCCACCAGATAGCGGGCGTCCTCGATGCGGCGCTTCGATGCGTCATCGAGTTCGGTGATCGCCGCGTTGGCTCCCGACACCACCACGATCGCGTTCTCACCTCCGTCGAGCACCGAGATGTGCGCGGTACCCGTCGGCTCGTCGACCTCGACCACACCGTGCGTGTCGACGCCGTCCTGCTCGAGGCAGCGGCGCAGCGCCTCGCCGAACGCATCCCGGCCCACTGCACCCAGAAACCCGACATCTCCCCCGGCGCGCGCGGCCGCCACGGCCTGGTTCAGACCCTTCCCACCGGGAACCTGGTCGAACGACGAACCGAACATCGTCTCGCCCGGATGCGGCAGTCGCGGCTGCCGCACCACCAGGTCCATGTTGGCGCTTCCCAGGACGACGATGGCACTCATGGCCCCAGGGTATCGACCGCTACGCGTTCTCCTTGCGGAAGGTGCGGGTACCGATCGCCGCGAACACCACGAAGATCACCACGGCCCAGATCGTGCCCCACAGGATCGGCATGCCGAAGTCGCCCGCGAACGCCGCCCGGATCGCGTCGACCACGTGCTTCGTCGGCACGAAATCGCTCAGCGTCTCGAGCCACGCGGGACCTACCGACATCGGGATCAGGATTCCCGACAGCAGCAGCAGCGGCAGCGCGATCGAGTTGATCAGCGGCGCCAGCACATCCTCGCTCTTGGTGACCAGGGCCAGGGCGTTCGACGCGCACGCGGCCGCGGCGCCGAGCAGCAGGGTCAGAACCAGGCCGTAGAGCATGCCGGGCACGGAGGCTCGTAGGCCGAAAGCGAAACCCAGCCCGATCAGCACGATGCCCTGCACGAGAAGCTGCACGACATCCCGCAGCACCCGCCCGAGAAGCAGCGCCGTGCGGCTCGCGGGAGTCACGCGCTCGGCCTCCACCACACCGGCCCTCCACTCCGCGACCAGGCCGAACCCAGCGAACAAAGCGCCGAACAGCCCCAGCTGCACCAGCAGGCCCGGGACGAACACGGCGTAGGTGTTGTCGGTGCCGAGGATGCCGGTCAACGGCTCGAGCAACGGGCCGAAGAGGGACAGGTACAGCACCGGCTGGACCAGGCCGATGATCACCCAGGCCGGGTTGCGCAGCGCGATGCGCAACTGGCGCGAGAACACGATCCAGGTCTGACGGAAGAAGGCGATCATGCGGCGTCCTCTCGCAGCGAGCGTCCGGTCACGGTCAGGAACACGTCGTCCAGGGTGGGCCGGCGCACCTCGATCGACTCCAGGGTGATCCCGTCGCGGTCGAGAGAGCGCAACAGCCCGGCGAGCTCACGGCCCGCATGCGGCACCCGCATGCTGACCGACCGACCGTCGACCTGCGCCTCGCCTCCGGGCACGAGCGCCGCGAGCGCCGTCGCCGCGCGCGGCACCGACGCCGCATCGCCGAGGACCAACTCGACCAGGTCGCCCGAGACCGACTGCTTCAGCGCCTCCGGGGTGTCGCTGGCCACGATGCGTCCGTGGTCGATGACCAGAATGCGGTCACAGAGGGCGTCGGCCTCGTCGAGATAGTGCGTCGTCAGGAAGACCGTCGCACCGCGTTCCGTGCGCAGGGCCGCGATGTGCTGCCACAGGTTGGCACGCGCCTGCGGGTCGAGCCCCGTGGTCGGCTCATCCAGGAAGATCAGCGTGGGATCGTGCACCAACCCCATCGCGATGTCGAGCCGGCGGCGCTGACCGCCGCTCATCGCGCCCGGCTTGCGCGTCCAGAGACCGTCGAGGTCGAGCTGAGCGAAGAGTTCCTGACCGCGCGCAGTGGCGCGGGCCTTGCTGATGCCGTAGAGCATGCCGTGATCGACCACCTCCTCGCCGGCGCGCGCATCCGGCAGCGTCGACCCGGCCTGCGAGACGTAGCCGATGCTGCGACGCACCTGTTCGGGTTCGGTGGCCACATCGAATCCCGCGACGGTCGCCGTGCCCGCCGTCGGCCTCAGCAACGTGGTGAGCATGCGCAGGGTCGTGGTCTTGCCCGCGCCGTTCGGCCCGAGGAACCCGACGATCTCGCCGGCCTCGACATCCAGGTCGACCCCGGCGACCGCGGTCACCTCGGTCTTCTCGCGACCCTTGCGCGTCGTGAAACTGCGCGCGAGCCCTCGTGCGTGGATCATGCCGCCTCCTGTTCCGAATCGTCGGTGCAACACTATTGCACGAGTGTTACACTCACCGCATGCCGACCACCCGCCCGCGTCACATGATCACTGAGACCGCCGACCTTCAGAAGACCCTCGATGATGCGGCCCGCGTCTGGCCCGAGTTGCACGACGACCGCGCAGCCTTGCTTCGCCGGGTGATCGACGCGGGCGCGCGGACCCTGCACGACGACGCAGAACGTACCCGGCAGGAGCGGCGCCGCGCCATCCGCAGCACCGCGGGCCTGCTGACCGGCATGTATCCAGCCGGCGAGGCCGACCGCCTGAAGAATGAGTGGCCCGCGTGATCGTCTTCGACGCGGGCGTCCTGATCGCCCATCTCGACGCCGAGGACGCCTTCCACGACGCGGCGACCGCGTTTCTCGGCGACAACGACGAGTTCGAGTTCGGAGTCAACCCGCTCACATTGGCGGAATGCCTGGTGCGGCCGGCGCGCACCGGAGACGCGGGGCGAGCGTTCCGCGCGCTCCAAGGTCTGCGTTTCGAACGAACCGAGCTCACCGCCGACGACGCTGCCGGGCTGGCCGAGGTGCGCGCAGCCACGGGCCTTCGCATGTCGGACGCATTGGTGCTGCACACCGCAGAACGACACGGGGCCGAACTCGCCACGACAGACAGGTCCGTCGCGCACGCGGCAGAACAGCGCGGGGTCACCGCGCACCTGCTGCAGCCCTAGAGCTCGAGCCCCACCAGCACCGGCTCGGGCTGCAACCGCACCCCGAACTCCGACTCGACCCGGGTCTGCACGTAGCCCGCCAGCTGCGCCACCTCGGCCGCCGTCGCACCGCCGCGATTCACGATCGCCAGGGTGTGCTTCGACGAGATCGCGGAGCGCGACCCGGGCAACGCGAACCCGCGCGCGATGCCGGCATGCTCGATGAGCCAGGCGGCGCTGAGCTTCACGCGATACTCACCGGATGCCGGGGCCGCCAATGCGGGCACGTCGCTTCCCAGCGGCAGCACCCGCGGCGCCGGGTCGGACTCGGTCGGATACCGGGGCGCGTCGGCGGGGAGGGTGCGGGCGAAGGCTTCCGACACGATCGGGTTCGTGAAGAACGACCCCGCACTGATCGAGTCGGGATCGGACGGATCCCACACCATGCCCTTGCCGGCCCGCAGAGCCAGCACCGCATCCCGCGCCTGCTGCAGCGGCACCTGCGCACCGAGCTCCACCCCGAGCGCCGACGCGAGCTGCGCGTACGCGATCGGGGCGCTGAGTCCGCCGAGATCGTGGAGGGCGAGTTCGAGACTCAGCACCACGCCCGCGCGACCCGCCTTCATGGCGCTGGTGCGGTATCCGAGGCCCAGCTCGGCGGCGGACAGAGTGAGCACCTCGCCGGTGTCGGCATCGAGGAAGTCGATGGCGATCAGGGTGTCGCTCAGCTGCTGGCCGTAGGCGCCGATGTTCTGGATCGGCCCGGCGCCCGCAGTACCCGGAATGCCGCTCAGCGCCTCGATACCCGCGAGCCCGTGGGCGACCGCGAAGGCGACCACCGCATCCCACGGCTCGCCCGCCTCGACCCGGATGCGCGGCACCCCGTCGGTGGCGCGGTCGATGCCGCGGTTCGCGATGCGCAACACGTTGCCGTCGAAGCCCTCGTCGGCGACGACGAGGTTGGAGCCGCCGCCGAGCACCATCCAGTCGTCAGGCTCGGCCCAGAAACGCAGCGCGGTGGCGATCACCTCGTCGCGGGTCGTCGCCTCGATGAGCGTGCCGGCCGGACCGCCGACGCGCAGGGTGGTGAGCTCGCGGAAGTCGGTCACAGCCTGACGCGCACCTGCGCCTTGCCGAGCACCGTCTCGCCGGCGAAGGTCACGGTGAGGTCGATGCGGGCGCCGGCGTCGTCGAGCACGCCGACCTTCGCCGTCACCGTGATCTCGGCGCCCGAGTCGGCGTCGACCCACACCGGCCGGGTGAACCGCACCTGGTAGTCGGAGATGCGGCCCGAGTCTCCGTCGAGCCACTCGACGACGGGCTGCACCGCCACTCCCATCGTCAGCATGCCGTGGGCCAGCACCCCGGCGAGGCCGACGCTGCGGGCGACATCGTCGCGGTAGTGGATCGGGTTGAAGTCACCGGAGGCACCGGCGTAGCGCACCAGGGTGTCGCGGGTGAACGGGTAGCTCGTCTCCGCGACGACCTGGCCCACCTCGAGCGCGTCGCGGGCGGGGCTCATTCCTCGCCCCTGACGACGAGGCTGGATGTCGCGGTCACCACGTGCGCGCCGGTCGCATCCGTGATCACCGTCTCGGAGGTGACCATGCTGTTGCCGGCGAGCGACTTGACGCTGGTGACCGTCATGGCCCCGGTCAGCTCGTCGCCCGCCACGATCGGGCGGGTGTAGCTGAAGCGCTGGTCGCCGTGTACCACGCGGGTGAAGTCGACGCCGGCGTCGGGGTCGGCGAGCAGCTGCTGCAGCGTCGCGTCCTGCACGACGATCGGGAAGGTGGGCGGCGCGATCACGTCGGCGTATCCGGCAGCACGCGCGGCCTGCTCGTCGAAGTGGAGCGGACTGGTGGCGAGCACGGCGCGGGCGAACTCGCGCACCTTCTCTCGGCCCACCAGATAGGGCGCGGTCGCGGGATAGCTGCGACCCTGGACGTCGGGGTTCACGGGCACAGGGTCGAGTTTAACGACAGAAGCCCCGGTGACCGTCTGTGGTCGCCGGGGCTTCGATGTCTGTGGGAGCGCCTACTGGCAGCTCTCGCACTGCAGGTCGTCCATCGGGTCGACCGGCACTGCGTAGTCGCCGACGCTGTCGAAGTCGTTCATCGTATTTCCCCTCGTTGCGGTGGTGTCGGTGGCGTTTCGCGCCTTGGAAAAGTCTCAACCAGAACTTGAAGGTTCTGTCGTGGTCCTTCACTATATAACGGGAATCCCACCGATGTCATTCCACTAGATGTTGTGGTCTCGGCGTGTCGCGCTATTCATCCATTGTCGGTGCAGCCACCGACATTTCCGGGGCCCGGAGGGCGCTCCGTGCACCACCGTGCAGGCAAGTAGGGCAACCCGTTCCGGGTGCCGCGGGGGCCCGGTGCACTCGCGGATGAGGAACTCGGCGCGACTCGCCGCACGTGCTGCCCGTGGGCACGGCGTGTCGCGCGAATCTCCTCATCCGTGCGGGGCGGCTGCCGCGGGGGCTGCGCCGGCAGCGGGATCCGCAGGGGCTCTGAGCAGCGCGCTAGCGCGCTCAGGCCAGCGGGTCGCCCTCGGGCTCGGCCCCGGCGTACGCCTCAGAGGTCAGCAGGAACTCGACGAGACGCTCGACGAGCTCCCAGTCGACCGGCTTCTTGAACGGAAAGCGCACCGTGTCCTTGTCGCCGCGATACGGCTCGAGGTCACGCTCCAGCGCCGACGGTGCGCGTCGCACCGGGTAGACCCCGACGTGCTTCTTCCACGCGGCGAAGTAGATGGTGTGCCGGCCCTCGATGACCATCGCCGGCATGCCGTACTTGATCTGCTCGAGCACCGGACGGGTCGACAGCCGGTGCACCAGCGCGCGGATGCGCTCGAGGATCGACCGCACCTCGACCGGGTGCTGCAGGATGTACTCATCGACGGTCGTGGGTGCGGTGGCCATAACGAACGACTTTACCGGGCCTTCAGAAGTCGACGCTCTGGCAGCCCTCCGGCGCGAACACGCTGATCGTGTCGCACTCGGCGCGATGCCAGCCGCCGCCGAATGCGTCGCGGGTCGCGTCGTCCCAGATCTCGATTCCGCGGATGCCGGGGCCGACCCGGTAGAAGGTCACGATCGGGTCGCCTTCCGTGGTCGGTTGCACGACACCGAGCTCTGCCCCCTCGGGACCGGCCTTCTCGACGCAGGCGACCGACGCATCCGGAATCTGGGTGCCCTGCTCGAGCGACACGTCATCGCACTGCGGCAGCGGGTCGCGGTCGCGGAACTCGGCCGGCGCCGATGCGGAGGTGCGCGACTCCTGGATGATGTCGACCGAGAACGGGTACTCGTACCCCGAGCGGGTGGTCGGCGCCATCGAGCAGCCGGCGAGCAACACCGCCACCGCGGCGAGGAGGAGGGCGGCACGTCTCACGCGCCGAGCCTACGCGGCGCGCTGGTTGAGTAGCCGCGCAGCGGCGTCTCGAAACCGGCGGTGCGGGGTGCGGGTTTCGACACGCCCGCGAAGCGGGCTACTCAACCGGCAGTAGGGTGTGGCCGTGCTGCGCGTGGTGGTGGCTCCCGACTCGTTCAAGGGCTCGCTGACGGCCCGGCGCGCGGCCGAGGCGCTGGCCGCGGGCTGGTCCTCGGTGCGTCCCGGCGACCGGCTCGAGCTGCTGCCGCAGGCCGACGGCGGCGAGGGAACCCTCGACGCGATGCAGGCTGCGGTGCCCTCCGCGCAGCGCCGAACGGTGCAGGTGACCGGCCCCGACGGACGGCCCGTCGAGGCCGACTGGCTGCTGATGCCCGGTGGTGAGGCCGTGGTCGAATTCGCCCAGAGCTCGGGCCTGCCTCTCATGCGCGAACCCGCTGCGGTGGGGGCCACCAGTTTCGGGCTCGGGCAGGTGATCGCCGCGGCCCTTCGTGAGGCGGATTCGCTGGTCATCGGTCTGGGTGGCTCCGCGACGACCGACGGGGCGGCGGGGGCGCTTCAGGCCCTCGGACTGGTGCTGCGGGATGCGGAGGGGACCGAGCTGGGACGCGGCGGCGGCGCGCTGGCGGCCCTGGCATCCGTCGACCGCGCATCGCTGCTCGCGCCCCCGCCCGGAGGCGTCCGCCTGCTCACCGACGTCACCAACCCGCTGCTCGGACCCACCGGCGCCGCCCCCACTTTCGCGCCGCAGAAGGGCGCCTCCCCCGCCGACGTCGCCCTGCTCGAGCGGGGGCTGACCCGGTGGGCCGAAGTGCTCGGGGGCGACCCGAGCGCACCCGGCGCGGGCGCCGCCGGGGGAGCCGGCTTCGGGTTCGCGGCGGTCTGGGGTGCGAGGCTGGTGCCCGGATCGGCCGAAGTGGCACGCCTGAGCGGGCTCGAGTCGGCGCTGCAGGACGCGGACGTGCTGATCACCGGCGAGGGTCGCTTCGACGCGACCTCGCTCGGCGGCAAGGTGGTGGGGCACGCGCTCGACAGCGCCCCCGCCCACGTGAAGGTGGTCGTCGTCGCGGGGCAGGTCGACACGATGCCCCCTCGTGCTGACGTCGCCCTGCTCTCCCTGACCGACGTGGCGGGGTCGCGGTCGGCGGCGCTGTCCGACCCCGAGTACTGGCTGCGTGCCGCGGGCGCGCGCGCCGCGTCGGGGTACTGAGGACGAACGGCGCCTGCAGGTTGACCGCGGGTGCCCGCGGGCCGCATGCTGGGCCGATGGGCAACGAACCGGACCCCGAGCAGGTCGTGACCGAGGTCACCCGGCGTCTGAGCGAGAAGCATCCCGACACCAGCCCGATCGTCATCGAGGAGATCGTGCGGGCCGAGGTCGACGAGCTCTCCGACCGGCCCGTGCAGGACTATCTCGCGGTGCTCACCGAGCGCGAAGCGAAGAAGAAGCTGCGCGAGCAGTCCTGATTCAGCGGCGCGGGTCGGATGCCTCGGCTGCGTCGGCGGCGTCGGCCACGGCTGGGGCGGCGGCCGGGTCGGGCGGGATCTCGGGAGCCCGCTTGCGCGTCACCAGGTACGAGCCGCCGAGCACCAGCACGAACCCGACGATGGTCCACACGGTGATCTGTTCCCCCAGCACGATCGCCCCCGCGACGATGGCGACCGCCGGGTTGACGTAGGTGATGGTGGTCATGCGCATCGGCCCGATCTCGGCGATCAGGGCGAACATGAGCAGGAAGGCGAGCGCGCTGCAGACCACGCCCAGCGCGATCACCGAGCCGAGCACGCCGGCCGACGGCCAGACCGTCGGCCAGGAGCCCAGGATGCTGACCACCGGGACGTAGATCACCGCGGCGAGCGCCAGCGAGGCGGCGACGACGCCGATGCCGGGCAGGTCGCCCATCCAGCGCGAGAGGATCGCCGGGCCGAACGCGTAGCCGATCACAACGACCCCGAGCTGTGCGACGGCGATCAGGTCGGAGCCCGCCACGTCGAGGCCGACGAGTGCCGCGACTCCGAGGGTGCCGAGCAGGATGCCGAGCCAGTTGCCGCCCGAGAGCCGCGCCGGGCGCCCCATCACGACCGCGACACCCACGCCCACGACGGGGATCGCGGCCAGCAGCAGACCGGCGGTGGAGCTGGGCAGCCGCTCCTCCGCCGTGCTCAGGAAGAACCACGGGAGGACGATCTCGACCAGGGTGTAGGCCAGCAGCGGCTTCCAGCGCCGGAACACCGGCATCAGCTGTTTGCGGAAGATCGCGATCGGCAACAGCAGCACAGCGCCGATGGCGCTGCGCCCGAACACCACCATCGCGGGGTCGAGCTCGCCGACGGCGATCTTGATCAGCAGGTACGGGATGCCCCACGCGATGCCGAGCGCGGCGAAGAGGATGACGGCACGACGGCTCACACGTTGATCCTGGCACGCACCCCCGACGCGCCGCCGTGCCATTCCGGCCGGGAATCGGCCCGTTCCCGCCGACCGTATTTTCGGTTAACCTCGACTCACCGGCGATGGTGCGGTGATCCCGCTCCCCTCGCCCGACGAGAGGACCCGCACGATGGATCTTTCCCGTTCGACCGCCGTCATCACGGGAGCGGCATCCGGACTGGGCGCAGCGACCGCCCGCGCACTCGCCGGGCGGGGGGTGAGCGTGCTGGGGCTCGACCTTCCGGCCCAGCTCGACAGCCAGCCCCACCTCGACGGGGTGCAGTACGTGCCCGCCGACGTCACCAGTGAGCAGCAGGTCGGCGCAGCCCTCGCGCTCGTGCGCGACCCGCTGCGGCTGGTGGTGAACTGCGCCGGCATCGCCCCGGCCGTGCGCCTGCTGTCGTCGAAGGGCGTGCACGATCTCGACACGTTCCGCCGCACGATCGAGGTGAACCTGGTGGGCACGTTCAACGTGCTGCGGCTGGCGGCGGAAGTGATGGCCGGCAACGACCCCGATGCTGATGGGCAGCGCGGCCTGATCGTGAACACCGCGTCGGTGGCCGCCTACGAGGGGCAGATCGGCCAGACGGCGTATGCGGCCTCGAAGGGCGGCATCGTGGGTCTCACCCTGCCGGCGGCGCGCGACCTGGCCCGCCACGGCATCCGGGTCAATGCGATCGCGCCCGGTATTGTCGCGACGCCGCTGCTCACGGCGCTCGGCGAGAAGGTGGTCGATTCGCTGGCCGCCACCGTGCCGTTCCCGCCGCGGTTGGCGCGGCCCGATGAGTTCGCTCAGCTGGTGCTGATGCTCGCCGAGCACGACTATCTGAACGGCGAAACGATCCGCATGGACGGCGCGCTGCGGATGGCGCCGCAGTGAGCGGGGTCGAGACGGCGACGACGCCGGTAGAGGTGCCGTATGCGGATGCGGACCTGCTGTACGTCGATGATCTGCTGACCCCGGTGGAGGCGGAGCGGCTGCACGACCTGCGGCGGCTGTTCCAGGAGCGGGTGCGGCCGGTCGCGGCGGACTATTGGAACCGCGGCGAGTTCCCGTTCGAGCTGCTGCCGGTGCTGGCCGAGCAGAACATGGTGGGGCTGGGCCTGCGGCACGGGTCGCATCTGCTGACCGGGTTGGTGCAGATGGAGTTGACCCGGGCCGACACCTCGGTGGGCACGTTCTTCGGAGTGCACAACGAGCTGTTCACGGCGGCGATCCAGTCGCTGGGCTCGGAGGAGCAGCAGCGCGACCTGCTGCCGGGGCTGCTGGCGCTGCAGAAGATCGGCAGCTTCGCCCTGACCGAACCCGACCACGGGTCGGACATTTCGCGGGCGATGGCGACGACGGCCCGCCGCGACGGCGACGAGTGGGTGATCTCGGGCCGCAAGCGCTGGATCGGCAATGCGACGTTCGCCGACTTCGTGCTGGTCTGGGCGCGCGATGTCGCCGACGACCAGATCAAGGGCTTCATCGTCGAGACGCATCGGCCGGGGTTCTCGGCCAGCACGATCGGCAACAAGATCGCCGTGCGGATCGTGCAGAACGCCGACATCGTGCTCGACGAGGTGCGCATCCCGGTCGGCAACCTGCTGCCGGGTGCGCAGTCGTTCCGCAACACCAACGGGTTGCTCTGCAATTCGCGCATCTGGGTGGCGTGGCAGGCGGTGGGCCAGCAATTGGCGGCGTTCGATGTGGCGCGGGCGTATGCGCTGGAGCGCAGCCAGTTCGGAAGGCCGCTTGCGGCGTCGCAGCTGATTCAGGAGCAGCTGACACGCATGATCGGCAACGCGAGTGCCTCGTTGAGCCTGATGGTGCAGATGGCCCGGTTGCAGGAGTCGGGCCGGCTGCGGATGGAGCACGCGGCGCTGGCGAAAGCGACCTGCACGCTGCGGATGCGGGAGACGGTGGCGCTCGGCCGCTCGATTCTGGGCGGCAATGGCATCAGCACCGACTTCGAGATGGCGAAGATCTTCGCGGATGCCGAGGCGATCTACTCCTACGAGGGCACGTATGAGGTGAATGCGCTGATCGTGGGGCGCGCGGTCACCGGGATCTCGGCGTTCTGATGTCAACGATCCGCACCGAGCAGCGCGGGCGCGTCGGCGTGATCACGCTCGACCGACCCGAGGCGCTGAACGCCCTGAACGACGAACTGCTGGCCGATGTGCTGGCTGCCGCGACGGCGTACGACCGGGATGCCGGGGTCGGCGCGGTCGTGATCACCGGGTCGGAGCGCGCGTTCGCGGCGGGTGCCGACGTGAAGGCGATGGTGGGCCGGACCCCGCAGCGGAATGCCGCGGAGCAGTGGATGTCGGGGTGGGACGCGTTCGCCGCTCTCGGCATCCCGAAGATCGCGGCGGTGCGGGGCCTCGCGCTCGGGGGCGGCTGCGAACTGGCGATGATGTGCGATCTGATCATCGCGGGCGACGACGCGCAGTTCGGTCAGCCCGAGCTCGCCCTGGGCCTGATCCCGGGGCTGGGGGCGACGCAGCGTCTCACCCGCGCGGTCGGCAAGGCGCGGGCGATGGACCTGATCTTGACCGGGCGCCGGCTGTCGGCGACGGAGGCGCTCGAGGCGGGGCTCGTCTCCCGGGTGGTGCCCGCCGCGGAGGTGCTGGAGACGGCGATGGCGGCGGCGGCCACGATCGCCGGGTATTCGGCGCCGGCAGTGCGTGCTGCGCGGCGCCTCATCGCGCAGGCGTTCGAGTCGCCGCTCGACGAGGGGGTCGCCGCGGAGCGGGCCGAGTTCTACCGCACGTTCGGCAACGCCGACGCGATCGAGGGCATCGCGGCGTTCGTCGAGAAGCGCGACCCCGACATCCGGCACCGCTGAGGGCGCAGCGCACCCGGTCGGGGTCATTCGCCGTCACCCGCGCCCACGATGCGCACCGGGGTGCCGAGCGGCAGATCGTCGAGGGCGGCGATGGCATCCACCCCGAGCCGGACGCAGCCGTGCGAGCTGCCCGAGCCGAAGTGCAAGCCGATCAAACCGCCGTCGTCTCCGCCGTAGGGCTCATCGGCCGCGGTCGCGTGCAACGAGGTGAGCTGGATGCGGTGAGAGCTCTGCCCCTGCGCCGGATCGAGGTAGCGCGCCTGCAGATACCCGACGACACCGGTGGGCGTCGGGGTGCGCCGCCCGCCGACGTCGGCCGGGAACGCGCGCGGGCCGCCGGGCCCGGTGATGCTCAGCCTGCCGCGCGGGACGGAGATCTCGACGCGGTACCGCGCCTCGGCCTGCGTGGGCACGGTGTCTGCACGAATCCAGCCGTAGCTCTGCGCGATCGCGCCGGGCCCCGCCGAGGGCAACTGTCGCCGGGCCGGAGTCAGCACCAGCTGCCAGCCGTCGCGACGGGGCGGGTAGGCGAGCACGACTGTCGGGTGACCGAGGAAGTTGCGTGCCGCGAGGCGGGCGACGGCATGATCCTTCGCCGTCGGGTACAGCGCGACATCGTGGTCGAGGGTGAGGATCATCGTCGGACCGCCCGTGAACCGCTTGGGTGGGTCGATGTCGAGGCCGGGGATGACGGCGTCGTAGCGCGCCTCGGGAAGCCGGGCGAGCTCATCGGCGCTCGGCGTAGCCACGGCGACCCCGTCGTGCACGGCGACCCCCTGATGCACCGGGCCGACGCCCCGGCCGGGGAGCGGCGGCGCCGGCGTCACCAGCGCTGCCGACAGCACCAGCGCGACGACGGCCCTCATCCGGCGACCCGCGGCAGGACGACGGTCTTCGGCGCCTCGATCTGCACCGCAGCGGCAGCGTCGAACGCCATCGGCACCCGGGTTCCGGCCGACACGGTCGTCTGAGCACCGGGGGTGCGGTACAGGTGCACGGTGCCGTCGGTGTGCCCGACGGCCTCGAACGACCCCTCGGCCCGCACCGCGTAGGCGGCGGCTCCCGCCGGATGCTGAACGTCGATCTCCAGCTGGTCGCCGTCGGCCACCCCCTCGCGGCTCGCCAGCCCCGTGTCGGCGAAGACTGCATTGCTGAGTTCGACGGTGCCGGTCGCCGAGGCGGGCGACACGCTCACTCCGAGCATCGCGTGCGAACGGTCGCGCTCGACCGTCAGGCTCAGCTCCCCCGCTGCGGGCTCAGGGGTGCGGTAGCGCTCGGCCTCGTCCCGGAACCGGGCGGCGAGTTCGAGGATGGTCGCGCGGTGTTCGGCGGGCGCGCGGGTGATGACGAACCCGTCGCCTCCGCGCGCGGCGTGATCCGCCGGATCGGCCAGCCCCCACACCACCAGCGCGACGGCCGCAGCGGTGTCGGCGTCGCGGGTGTTGCCGTGCCGCAGCAGCACGTAGGCCAGCTTGCGCATGCCCGAGGCACCGAGGTCGTTCACGTGGTCGACCAGCCCCTCGTCGCTGGTGGGCCCGCCGAGCGGCGAGGACTTGCCGGCGTCGATGCAGTACGAGACCGAACCGTCGGGGTCGAGGTAGCCGCCCAGGTGCGAGTGCGGGTCGCCCCGGTAGTCGTAGCCGGGGCCGGCATCGGCGGCGTGGGCGGCCGCGGGCGCGAACTGCGCACCGGCGAGGGCGATCGCGGCGACGGTGAGCGTCGCGAAGAGTCGTCGTGTCATGCCCCCGAGCCTGGCCATCCGAGACGGGCCCCGACCCCGAGCGGACCGGATCCGTGGAGGGTCTCGGCTGTGGAGGACTAGGAGGGCAGGCGGAGGCCCGCCATCCCGCCGTCGACGGCGAGCAGGGTTCCGGTGGTGGAGGACGACAGCGGCGAGGCGAGGTATGCGATGGCGTGCGCCACCTCGTCCGCGGAGACCAGCCGGCCCATCGGCTGGCGCGCCCGCAGCATGGCGGCCTCGGCATCCGGATCATCGGTCTGCGCCAGCAGCCTGCCCACCCACGGGGTGTCGGCGGTACCGGGGGTGACGGCGTTGACGCGGATGCCGTCGCGCACGTGATCGGCGGCCATCGCCAGGGTGAGGGCGGCGACGGCGCCCTTGCTTGCGGAGTAGAGCGCCCGGTTCGGCACGCCGACGACCGCGACCACCGAGCAGGTGTTCACGACCGCCGCCCGCGAGCTCACCCGCAGGTGCGGCAGCGCGGCGCGAGTGACGCGCGCCATGCCGACCACGTTGACATCGAGCACCCGGTGCCACTCGGCATCGTCGTTGGCCGCGACGTCTCCGGTCGCCCCGATGCCGGCGTTGTTGATCACGATGTCGATGCCGCCGAACTGCGCCACCACCGCGGTCACCGCGGCCTCGACCTGCTCGGTGTTCGTCACATCGCACGGCACGCTGAACACGCCCTCGGCCGCGGTGCGGTCGAGGACCGCCACCCGTGCGCCGCGGGCCGTCAGCAGCGCCGCGGTGGCCGCGCCGATTCCGGACGCGCCCCCGGTCACGATCGCGACGGCTCCGTCGAACTCGGTGGGCGCTGCACCACTCATGGACTCAGTGCGATTCACGGCTCACCCTCGCTCCGCTCGATCCGGTCAGGACATCCAGGTCGGCCCCGGTGTCGGCCTGCTGCACGTGGTCGACGTACAGCCGCTCCCAGCCGCGTGCCGGATTCGCATATGCCGCCTCGCTCGCCGGCGACTGCGTGCGCGCCTCGAGTTCGGCGTCGCTCACCTCCAGCGTCAGTGCCCGGCCGGCGAGGTCGACGGTGATGATGTCACCGGTGCGCACCAGCGCCAGCGGCCCGCCAGCGGCAGCCTCGGGGGCGACGTGCAGGATCACGGTGCCGTAGGCGGTGCCGCTCATCCGCGCGTCGCTGATGCGCACCATGTCGCGCACCCCCTGCTCGAGCAGCTTGCGCGGCAGGGGCATGTTGCCCACCTCGGGCATGCCCGGATATCCCTTCGGCCCGCAGCCGCGCAGCACGAGCACCGAGTCGGCGGTGACCTCGAGGCCGGGGTCGTCGATGCGGGCGTGCAGATCCTCGATCGACTCGAAGACCACGGCCGGGCCGCTGTGCTGCAGCAGCGCAGGGGTCGCGGCGGCGGGCTTCACGATGGCGCCGCGGGGGGCGAGATTGCCGCGCAGCACCGCGATGCCGGCGTCCGTCATGAGCGGCTCCGCAGCATCCGAGATCACGGATCGGTCGTACACGGGCCGGTCTGCGAGCCCGGAGACAAAGGGAGCACCGGTCACCGTGATGGGTTCCGGATGGAACGCGTCCGTGATTTCGGACAGGACCGCGAGCACCCCGCCCGCGCGGAACAGGTCGTCCATGAGGAACTGGCCGCTCGGCTGCAGGTTCGCCAGCAGTGGCACCCCCGCACCGGCCGCGTCGAAGTCGTCGAGGGTCAGCTCCACCCCGAGGCGTCCGGCGATCGCGAGCAGGTGCAGCACCGCATTGGTCGATCCGCCGACCGCGGCCACCGCCACGATCGCGTTGAGGAACGACTCGCGCACCATGATGTCGCTGGGCTTCAGGTCGTCGCGCACCATCGGCACGATGCGGCGACCGGTCTCGTGCGCGAGCGACAGCAGCCGCGCGTCGGCGGCGGGCGTTCCGGCGTAGCCCGGCAGCGTCATCCCGAGCACCTCGGCGACGACCGCCATGGTCGAGGCGGTGCCCATCGTGTTGCAGTGCCCGGCGCCGCGGATCATCGACTGCTCAGACGCCTGGAACTGCCCGTTGGTGATGCTGCCGGCGCGCGCCTCCTCGCTCAGCCGCCAGACGTCGGTGCCGCAGCCGAGCGCCTCGCCGCGGAAGTGGCCGGTGAGCATCGGCCCGCCCGGCACCACGATGGCGGGCAGGTCGACGGATGCGGCGGCCATCAGCAGGGCGGGGATCGTCTTGTCGCACCCGCCCAGCAGCACGAGGCCGTCGATCGGGTTGGCGCGGAACATCTCCTCCATCTGCATGGCGGCGAGGTTGCGCCAGAGCATGGCGGTGGGTCGCACCTGGGTCTCGCCGAGCGACATGACAGGCAGGTCGTAGGGCACGCCGCCCGCCTCCCACACGCCGTTCTTGACGTGCTGCGCGACCTCGTCGAGGTGGGCGTTGCAGGGTGTGAGGTCGGATGCGGTGTTGGCGATCGCGATCTGCGGCTTGCCTCCGTCGAGCGCGTCCGAGGGGTTGCCGCGGCGCATCCAGGCGCGATGGATGTACGCGTCGCGGGTGGCACCGGCGTACCAGGCATCGCTGCGGAGCGGCATCGCTCTTTTCCACCTATCTGAACGTCAGACTAGTATTCTGAATTATGGCACAGCAGGCGGTCGCCTCCCCCGCCATCCGGAAAGGAACCGCATGAGACTCGTCCGCCTCGGACCGGCCGGCCACGAGGTCGCCGGCGCCCTCGTCGACGACGACACCTTCGTCGACCTCTCCGACGTCGTCGGCGACTTCGACGAACGCTTCTTCGGTTCAGGCCGGCTCGACACCCTGCCCGCCGTGATCGCCGAGCGCGTCGCAGCAGGCCGCACCGAGCCGCGTGGCGACCGCCGGTTCGGGGCCCCGATCGCGCGCCCGCACCAGATCCTCTGCATCGGTCTGAACTACCGCGACCACGCCGCAGAGACCGGGCAGCAGGTGCCGACCGAGCCGATCCTGTTCACCAAGGCGCCCAACACCCTGATCGGCCCCGACGACGACGTGGTGATCCCGCGCGGTTCGGTGAAGACCGACTGGGAGGTCGAACTGGGCGTCGTGATCGGGCGGCGCGCGTCGTATCTGGCGGATGAGACAGAGGCCGCCGCCGCCATCGCCGGGTACGTGCTCGTCAACGACGTCAGCGAGCGCGAGTGGCAGATGGAGCGCGGCGGCCAGTGGTCGAAGGGCAAGTCGGCGCCCACCTTCAACCCCGCCGGGCCGTACCTCGTCACCCCCGACGAGATCGGCGACGTGCTCGACCTCGACATGTGGCTCGACATCGACGGCGAGCGCCGGCAGACCGGCTCGACCTCGACCATGGTGTTCAGCCCGACCTTCCTCGTGCACTACCTCAGCCAGTTCCTGACCCTCGAACCCGGCGACCTCATCGACACCGGCACCCCGCCCGGCGTCGGTCTCGGCATGACACCGCCCACCTATCTCCGGGGCGGCGAGGTGATGACGCTGGGCATCACGCGGCTCGGCACCCAGACCCAGCACGTGGTCGCCGCACGCTGATGCGCGCGCTCGTCGTCCGCGGGCCGCGCGACGCGGCGGTGCTCGACGTGCCCGAGCCGGTCGCCGAGCGGGGGCTGCTCGTCGTCGACGTCGAACGCGCCGGCATCTGCGGCACCGACGTCGAGTTCTACACCGGCGACATGGCCTACCTCGACCTCGGGTACGCCGAGTTCCCGCTGCGGCTCGGCCACGAATGGACCGGGCGGGTCAGCGCCGTCGGCGCGGCCGACGACGAGCACTGGCTCGGGCAGCGTGTCACCGGTGACACCATGCTCGGTTGCGGCCAGTGCCCGTACTGCATCGCCGGGCACCAGCACGTCTGCCCGAACCGCTACGAGGTGGGCATCCGGGGCGGATGGCCGGGCGCGCTGGCCGAGAAGGTCGCGATCCCGGCGCGGTTCGCCTACGCCATCCCCGAGCACGTGTCGCTCGCCGCTGCGGCCCTCGTCGAACCCGGCGGCAACGCACTGCGGGCCGTGCGCGCCGCACAGCTGTCTCCCGGCCACCGGGTGATGGTGCTGGGCTCGGGCACCATCGGGCTGCTCGCGGCACAGTTCGCCCTCGCCGACGGCGCCGAGGTGCACGTCGCCGGCGCGCGCGCGGACTCGCTCGAACTGGCGCGGCGGCTCGGCGTCGAACACGTGCATCGCCTCGATGAGCTGGCCGGCACCCCCGGCGACGACTACGACGCCGTCATCGAATGCACCTCCGACGAACGGATGCCGGGGCTCGCCGTGCGGCTGGTCCGGCCCGCCGGCCGCGTGGTCTACATCGGGCTGTCCGCCGCGCCCAGCCTGATCGACACCCGCGACCTGGCCCTGCAAGACATCACCGCGGTCGGGGTGCTCTCCGCCTCGCCCGGACTCGCCGGCGCGATCGAAGCGTTCGCGAGCGGTGCCGTCGTACCCGACGCCCTGGTCGCCGAGGTGGTGCCACTCGAGCGCGTGCCCGAACGGTTCGAGGGGCGCCGCGGGGCGGCGGCCGGGCCCGGTCCCAAGGTGCACGTGGATCCGAGGGCGTGATGGCCGAGGCGAAACGGGTGGGTGCGGATCGCGTGATCGCCGTGCTGACCGAGCTGGCCGCCCACCCGCAGGGGGTCACCCTCGATGAGCTCGCCGGCATCCTGAACAGCCCCAAACCGACCGTTCACCGCGCGCTCGCGACCCTGCGGCGTTCGGGCCTGGCCGAGCTCGTCGAACGCGGCGTCTACGTGCTGGGCGACGAGTTCCTGCGGCTGGCGTTCCGCAACCTCGAGGGCCGGCCCGAGACGGCACGCGTGCAGCCGCTGCTGGACGAGCTCGCCACCCGGTTCGGTGAGACCGCGCACTACGCCGTGCTCGACGGCACCGACATCGTCTACCGGGCGAAGATGGACCCGCCGCAGGGCGCCGTGCGCCTCACCTCATCGATCGGCGGGCGCAACCCCGCGTACCGCACCGCCGTGGGCAAAGCCCTGCTGGCTGGGCTGCCCGACGCGCTCGACCGGTTCGCCTTCCCGCTCGAGCGCAAGACGCCGCACACCCGCGTCACCCGAGCAGCGCTGCAGGCGGAACTCGACGCGACCCGTGAGCGCGGCTACGGACTGGACGACGAAGAGAACGAGGTGGGGGTCGCGTGTCTCGCCATCCCGGTGCGCCTCGGGGGCGCGACCGCCCCGTCGGGGGCGATCAGCATCAGCGCGGTGACCTTCCGCACGCCCCTGGCGAGCCTGGTGGATGCGGTGCCCGAGATCCGCGGGATCATCGCGTCGCACCTGGGGCCGAGCGCGCTGGCGTAGGGGGGGCGGCGCTCAGCCGGGGCGGTTCGCCTTGCGGTACTGGCCGGGGGACGTCCCGGTGAAACGCCGGAACGCGACCCCCATGTACTCGGAATGCGGGAACTCGAGGAACTCCGCGATGCGCGGAAGCGTCCAATCCGTCGAGATCAGCAGGTGCGCCACCCGCTCCATGCGCACCCGCATGATCTCGTCGTGCACGGTGCGGCCGAGGAGGTGAGTGAAGCGGTAGTCCAGGGCACGCCGCGACATGCCGGCGTGGCGCAGCACCTCGGGCACCGACACCTTCCGTCCGGCGGAGTCGCGGATGAAGGCGACAGCCCGTGCGACCACGGGATCGTCGACCGAGACCAGGTCGGAGGACTGCCGCGCGGCGACGCGCAACGGCGGCAGCAGATGCAGCCCCGGCATCCAGGGGTCGCCCGTCATCATCCGGTCGAGAATCGACGCCGCCAGATGCCCCGTGCTGAGCGCGTCGGACTGAATGCTCGACATCGGCGGGGAGGTCAGCGTGCAGATGAGCTCGTCGTTGTCGACGCCGAGGACGGCGACCTCGTCGGGAACCCGGATACCGGCGATCTTGCACGCCTCGAGAAGCTCCTGACCGGCGATGTCGTAGCAGGCGAGGATGCCGATCGGCTTCGGCAGCGCGGTGAGCCAGTTCACCAGCGAGCGGCGCTTCTCACCGGCGCTTCCGGGCGCGAGCTCGAACTCGTGTGCGACCGATCCGGCCTCGGCGACGTGCCTCCGGAAGCCCGCGGCTCGCTTCACCGACCACGCGAATCGCGGGTCTCCGAGGAACGCGAAGTGCCGCAGACCTCGTTCGGAGAAATGCCGCACCGCGATGGCGGCGATCGCGGCGTCGTCCGTTTCGACGCAGGGGAACTCGGGGGCGAGCCGGGCCGCACTCAGGTCCACGGCCGGTACGCCGAGCGCGCGCACCTGCCGTGCGGTCTCCTCGTTCTCGATCCGGGCGATCGCGCCGTCCCCTTGCCAGCCCTCGAGCCAGGACAAGTCGGTGTCCTGCCTGCTGTGCTCGCCGATGTAGATCGACCAGCCGGGGTTCTCGGAGATGTACCGGTGGATGCCGCTGAGCAGCCCCCGCGCATAGGCGTTGGAGGTCTCGACGATCAGTGCAACGTGCCTGGGCGATCCCGTCTGCGCCGCCATCCGTACCGCCTCCCTCTGCTATCGACTCTGCTACAGAGTGTCATGACGCGGAGGTTTCTCACACGCCGGCTGCCCATTCGACCTGCCGACGCCAGTGGTGGGCACCTCCCCCGTCATGGGCGTTGTACGGGTACACGACCACCTGCGCGCCCACATAGGCATTCGCCGCAGCGAACACCGTCGAGGGCGGGCACACGGGGTCGCGAAGCCCCACCGAGAACAGGGCGGGTGTGGTGGCCACGCGAGCGAAGTTGACCCCGTCGAAGTACGAGAGGGTATCCAGCACCCGTTCCTCCGCGTCGCGATGGACGCTGAGGTAGCGCACCAGATCTCCGTACCCCGGTCGCGCATCGCTCAGCTCCATGCCGCGCGCGAAATCGCACAGGAACGGCACGTCGGGCATCACGGCCGTGAGCCCCGTTGACAACCCGGCCACCGCGAGCGCCACGCCGCCGCCCTGGCTGGTGCCGGTGATCAGGATCGCCGGGGCGTCGACCGGGGCCGCCCGCACCGCGTCCACCGCCAGGACGGCGTCGGTGAACAGCCGGCGGTAGAAGTAGTGCTCGGCGCCCTCGAGCCCCTCCGTGAGGAAACCGCCGCGACCGAGCTGTCGCGTATCGACCACCAGGTGAGCGAAGCCGGCCGAGACCCAGGCGAGCCGCTCATGCGAGAGCCCTCGACCGCTGCCGTATCCCAGGTATTCGATGACGGTCCCGCGTGACCGGCCTGTCGGCGTGAGCAGCCATCCGCTCACGGGCTCACCGCCGAATCCCGAGAAGGTCGCGTCGTACACGCGCACGCCGATGAGCGGACTCTCTCGCAGCGCGAACACCGGCGGGGCGGCGAGAGTCCGAGCCTCAGCCAGGGTCTGGCGCCAGAACTCGTCGAAGTCCGCCGGGCGGCGCACCGCCGGTCGATAGTCCTGCAACTCGCCCAGCGGCAGGTCGAGCAGGGTCATCGGCCCGGCACGAACTCATCGAGCTGCTCGACGAGCATCCGGGCCCATGCCCGACCGGCGTCGGCGGTACGACCGGCGATGTGGGGGGTGTGGACGACGTTGTCGCGGCCCAGCAGGGGATCGTCGAGGGGAAGCGGCTCGATGTCGAAGACGTCCGCCGCGAGCGCGAGCTCGTCGGCGAGCACCCGACGGCGCAGTTCCGGCATGTCGCAGATCTGAGCGCGGGTCGCGAGGACGACCAGGGCTCCCGTCGGAAGGGCGCGGACGATCTCGGCACTCACCATCCCTCGTGTGCTGTCCAGAAGCGGCACCATGGGCACGAAGATCTCGGCATCGCGGGCCAGCCGGGCCAGGTCGTACTCGCGTCGCGCACCCGCGCGGTGAAAGCTCGGCTCCGAGGCGAACGGATCCCACGCGGCGACGTCCGCGCCGAGCATGCTCGTGAAGCTCGCATACCGGCTGGCGATGTTGCCGGCCCCGACGATCCGCACCCGCTTTCCCGCGACGGTGCCGTTGGTGAACCGCGGATCGTCGGAGAACTGCTCCGCCGGGAACCGCCACGCCTCCGGATCGGCGAGCACCCGTCGGTGGCCATGAGCGAGCCCGCGGAGGCCGCTGATCGTCAGACCCAGCGCGAACTCCGCCACCGACTGCCCCCAGAAGCCCTCCGAGCCGTGCTCGAGGCGCCGGATGCCGCGCGCGTCGAGCAGGGCGCCGGTTTCGGCGGTCATGCGGTAGCCGTCGTTCGCGTGGACCTGCTGCACCGCGGGGAACAGAGCGAGCGTGTCGTCGGTGAACGGCGCTCCGAGCCAGAGCAGCCGCTCGGCGGTTGGGTCCGCCGACGGCTCCGCGCCCTCGGCGACCCGCTCCAGTCGAACCTCGGTGATCGGCTCGAGCAACTCGCGCAGGTGGTCCGCAACGGAGGGCCAAACCTGCTCGAACCTCGGGAACACGACGATGCGCGTGATCATGCTGCCTCCCCGGCGTAGGTGCGCCAGACCGCGTCGATCGTCTCGGGCGTCACCAAGTCACCGAATACGGCCAGACGATACCGGAACGTCGCCTGCTCGCCGGCCGGGATGCTCCACTGCCCCGCGATCGAGGGCGAGGGGCAGATGCCGAGCTCCCCGTCGATCCGCCAGGTCACCGGGGATCCGGGATTGCCGGGATGGTCCAGCATCGCGACCGACACCTCACGCCCGGTGTCCGGCAGCGGCATCCGCACAGCGACCCAGCGGGCGCGCTGCCCGTCGGCCGACGTGCCCTCGCTGCTCTCGGCGTGACCTCCGGCATCGGCGCGGAACGGCATCCGCAGGAAGAGGCCGCCGTAGTCGTAGGCACCGAAGACGACCTCGTGGTCGGCACCGAGCGACCAGGTGAGGTCGAGGACGAGCAGCCCAGCGGACAGCTGCGCCGACCACGACTGCCGGTCGTCGAAGACGGGCGTTCCGTCGTTGGCCAGGTACCTCGTGCGGATCGCCCACGTGGCCACGCCGTCCTCGGTGCCGGCACTCTCGATCACCGGATCGAAGGTGCCGTCGATGGCGGCGCGCCGCGGGTCGAGCCCCTCGGACCAGAAGCCCGCCCCGTTGACGTCGTTCAGTCCGATGTAGAGACCGTGCTGCCAGGGGTGATGCGGCGGCGCGTCCTCGGTGATGACCCCCGCCCCGCCAGGTGCCTGGATCGGGTGCAGGAAGGGACGCGCTCCGGCGGGCACGTGATGGATCAGCACGGGCGCGCGATCCTCGGCTCGGACGACCGTGACCGCGTCCGCTGCCGCCTCGATGTCGAGAGGCACCCCGTCGTCGGTCACGGCCGAGCGCCGAAGCTCGGAACCTCGACCTCGCGGCCGGTCATCGCGGATTCGTGCGCGCGGATGCCGGCGCTCGTCCAGTTCGCCGACGTCACGGCGTTCGGGAACGGCTCGCGATCCTCGACGATGGCTCGCACGAACTCGTGGGCGAGATGCGGATGCGATCCGCCGTGACCGCTGCCCTGCGTGAACGACAGGTGCCGGTTCTCTTCGGCGTCGTAGACACCGTGGGTGGTGAACTCGCGGATCGGCTCAGGCAGCCGCTCGGCGAAGTCGGGGACCTCGACACGCTGGCCATCCTCGCCGGTGAAGACCACGGGCTGCTCGCGCTCGAGCTGCTGCCACTCGTAGCTGCGCGTCGAACCGTAGACGTCGAAGCTCTCGACGTACTCGCGGGCGACGTCATACAGCGAGCGGGTGACCTCCATCGCCAGGTCGGAGTCGCGCAGCGTGAACACCGCGCTCTGCACCGCGAACGGCGGCCCGCCCGACCCGTCGTCGCGTCGCACCGCACCCGAGCCGACGCAGCGGACCGTGGCGGCCTCGGCGCCGGCCAACGCCAGCAGAGGCGCGACCGCGTGCGTCGCGTAGTGCATGGGCGGCAGCTCCCTCCAGTAGTCGGGCCAGCCCGCCATCTCCTGCATGTGCGCACCCCGCAGGAACTGGATGCGGCCGAGCTCGCCGTCGTCGAGCAGCTGCTTGGCGTAGAGGAACTCGCGCGTGTACACCGCGGTCTCCATCATCATGTACTTCCGGCCCGACGCCCGCTGGGCGGCGACGATGCGCGCGCAGTCCTCCACGGTCACCGCCATGGGGACGGTGCAGGCGACGTGCTTGCCGGCCTCGAGCGCGGCGACCGACAGCTCGGCATGCGATCCGATCGGGGTGTTGATGTGGACGGCGTCGATCTGAGGATCGGCGAGCATGTCCTCGAACCGGGAGTAGCGCGACGGGACCCCGAAATGGTCGGCGACGCGGTCGAGCTGCTCGGTGGAGCGCTGAGCCACCGCGACCAGTTCGGCGTCGGGATGGGCCTGGTAGATGGGGATGAATTCGGCTCCGAAGCCGAGTCCGACGATTCCGATGCGGACTCTGCGCGTCATGCTCTCCTCTTTCTGCTGGCATCTCGACGCTACGGAGCCGGTTCGTGCCCGACCATGCGTATTCTCGCCGGGGCCCTATGAGATCTGGACCGGCGGCCCGTCACCGAGCAGTCCCTGGCCGGCGAACCACGTGCGGCAGAGCTCGGGCCACGCCTGCACCCCGGTGACGCCGGTCGCCTGACCGATGCCATGTGCTCCGTGCGGGAAGATGTGCAACTCATGCGACACCCCGGCGGCCCGAAGGCTGTCACCGAGGCGGTAGCTGTGCTCCACCGGGATCACCTCGTCCTCGGCGGTGTGCCAGATGAAGAACGGCGGCGCGTCCGGGGTGACCAGCAGATCCACCGAGGTCTGCGCCCGCAGCTCCGCCGGGGCGTCATCCCCGATCAGGGTGTCGCGGGTGACACCGGCCCGTGCGAGCTGGAACGACACCACCGGGTACCCCAGCACCACCGCATCCGCCCGCTCGAGCTGCGCAGCATCCGGAGCGAGCGCCGCCAGGGCAGCCGCGTGCCCACCGGCCGAGAACCCCACCAGCACGACCCGCTCGGCGCCCGCGCGGCGCACTCGGGCGATCTCGGCGCGCACCGCTGTGAGCGGCCCGGGGTGGCGGGTGAACAGCGGGTACTCGAAAACCTGCGCCGGAAGACCGAGGCCGCGAAGCCACGCGGCAGCGGGCGCGCCGTCTCGTCCGTGCACGCGGTACCCGCCGCCCGGCAGCACGATCGCGTGCGTGCCCGTCACCCCTTCGTGCCGCCGGTCGCGAGCCCTGCGATGAAGCGGCGCTGCATCACGAGGAACAAGGCGATCAGCGGCAGGACGATGATGACGCCGGCCGCGTTCACCAGGTTGTACAGCTGGGTGAAGCCCGAACTGAACTGCAGGAACGACGTCGCCACCGGGAACAGCGTCGGGTCGATGAGGAAGGTGACCGCGAACAGCAGTTCGGAGTAGGCGCCGAGGCCCGACACCAGCCCCACCGTGAGGAAGCCGGGCCAGCTGAGCGGCAGGATCACGCGCGTCGCGACCTGGAACTCGTTCGCACCGTCGAGGCGAGCCGCCTCGTCCAGCTCACGCGGGATTCCCACGAGGAACGTACGCAACAGCAGCACCGAGAACGGTGTGCTGGTCGCCACGTAGATGATGATCAGCCCGAACAGGGTGTTGATCAGGTGCAGCTGAACCCAGAGGAAGAACAACGGCACGATGAACATCTGCACCGGCAGCGAGATGACGACGAACAAGTAGGTCTCGATGCCCCGTTTGAAGGGCAGGTCCAGCCGGGCGAGGGCATAGGCGGCAGAGCCGGCGCAGATCCAGGTACCGACGATCGTGCCCGCCACCAGGATCGTGGTGTTCACGAAACCCCGGGCCATGTTGCCCTGCCGCCAGGCGTCGGCGAAGTTCGACCAGTCGAGCTCCGACGGCAGCCCCAGAGGGTTGATGCCGATCTCGTAGCTCGACTTCAGCGAATTGAAGAGCAGCACCAGCACCGGCAGGAACGCGAACAGGCCGAGGATGATGAGCACCGTGTACGACACCGGCGTGGGGCCCAGCCCGCCGGGCCGGGAGTCCGCCTCGCGCGGGCGACGCCGCAGCACCGAGGTGATCGACGACATCAGTTCTCCTCCCGTCGGCGCAGGAAGCTGAACAGCACCAGGAACACGGCGCTGAGCAGCGACAGGGCCAGAGCGATCGTGGACGCGTACCCGGCCTGGCGGGCGATGAACGCCGTGCGGTTCACCAGCAGCGATCCCACGTCGGTCGCGCCGGCCGGACCGCCCCCGGTGAGGATGAAGGGGTAGTCGTAGGTCAGCAGCGACCCGATCGCGATGATCGTCAGAGCGAAGGTGATGGTGGGCAGGATGCCGGGCAGCACGATGTAGCGGAACTCGTGCCAGGCGCTGGCCCCGTCGATCCGGGCGGCCTCGTAGAGGCTCGGGTCGATGCCCTGCATGGCGGCGAGGAACAGCACCAGCAGGAAGCCCCAGAAGTGCCAGTTGTCGACGAAGGCGACGCTGTAGAGCGCGAACTTCTCGTCGGCGAAGAAGTAGACGTCGTCGAGCCAGTGGATGCCGACGCCGCGCAGCAGCGACGCGATGCCGAACTCGGGGTCGAGCAGGTTGCGCCAGATCTGCGCGTTGATGACGCTCACCAGCAGGTACGGGATGAAGTAGAGCACCCGGAAGAGTGCGGCACCCCGTCGCACGCGCGACAGCATGAACGCCCCCACGAGTCCCATGGCCATCGGCACCGTCAGGAAGATGATCAGGTAGACGAAGTTGTGGCCGATCGCATTCAGGAACGAGGGGTCGCCGGCCAGCTTGACCCAGTTGTCGAGGCCGATGAACTGCGGGGCCGTGATCCCGTTCCACTTGGTGAACGACGCCCCGATGCTGACCACGGTCGGTCCGGCGATCACCAGCAGGTTGATCACGAGCGCGGGCAGCACGAAGAGGATCGCGATCAGGCGCGACCGGCGGCGGAGGCGGCCCGTGCGCGCGGGAGAGGGTCCGTCGAGCGCAGCCTGTCCGCCCGCAGACGCGGCGAGAAGGGTGGTCATGGGACGACGCTAGGCGGCGGAGGCGACCCGGTGCCATGCGGAATATCCCCGTGATCCTGCGATCGGTTACATCTCGGCCCGCCGGGCACACGAGAAGGGCCCCCGCGAACGCGAGGGCCCTTCTGCGGGCTGGGCGGCGGCGGTCAGCGCGCCTTCGTGTCGAACAGCGGCGGGATGACGCCGTCGGCCTTGTCCTGCTGGAATGCGGCGTCGACGCCTTTCAGGAAGTCCTCGGGCGACAGAGCGTGCGTGAGCAGCCGGTCCTCGTTCTCGAGGATGTAGGCCTCCGCCCCACCGCCGAACGACGTCCAGGTGACGTAGCCCACCTGTCCGGCCTCGGATGCCGCGCTGATCGCCGTGTACTGCTCGACGAACCGGGGGTCGATGCCGTCGGGCACGGTGGTCGCGTCGAACGCCACCGGGAGCGGCAGGTCGCCCACCTCGGAGATGGCCGCCCAGTTGGCGTCGGTGTCCGAGAACTTCCACTTGAGGTACTCCTCGGCGGCCGGCAGGTTCTGGGTCGCGGCGTTGATCGAGATCGTCCCGCCGACCGACAGCGGGTACACATCGCCGGGAACCCCGTCCGCGAGCGACGGCAGGGCCACCCAGCCCCACTCCTGGCCGCTCTCGTCGAAGTACTCGTTCATCGTCGCGATGTCCCAGCTGCCCGAGATCAGCATGCCGGCGTCGCCGCTGGCGATCTTGGACATCTTCTGGGTGTCGGACGCGGCGAAGTACTGCTTCGCCCCGCCGGCGAACCAGCCGGCGTCGAAGTAGTCGACCAACCGCTGGATCGCGTCGACGAACGGCTGATCGGTGAAGGAGCGCTTGCCGGCAAGGGCGTCGTGGACGTTCCCGGGGCCTGCGACCTCGTTGAGGAACGCCGAGACGAGGAATTCGGTGGCGCCCACGTAGTCGGCGTTGCCCGCCGTGAACGGGGTGACCCCGGCATCCACCATCTCGCCCGCCAGCGTCTCGAGCGAGGCCTGATCGGTGGGCGGCTGCCAACCGTGCTCGGCGAACAGGGTCTTGTTGTAGTACAGGACGAGCGTCTCGTAGGTCACCGGAATGGCTACCAGCTTGCCGTCGATCACGCCCATGTCGAGCGCCCAGGGCAGCATGGTGTCCTTCCAGCCCTCCTCCTCGGCGAGAGGGCCGAGGTCGGCGAGGTAGCCGGCCTGCGCGTAGGGAATCGCCGTCGACGAGCCGGGGGTCTCGATGAAGTCGGGCCCCTGTCCCGCGGCGAGCGCCGTCTGGACCTTGGCGCCGGAACCTTCGGAGTTCATCGGGACGACCTTGATGTGAATGTCGGGATGCTGTGCCTCGAACGGGTCGACGTACAGCTTCTGAGCGGCCGCGATGCTCGCGTCGTCGATGGTGTCCAGGCCCACCCAGTAGGTCAGTTCTCCCCCCGCCGGCGCGTTGGGGTCTGCTCCGGTCGAGCACCCGGCGAGCAGGAGGGGTACCGCGGCGGCAGTGGCGAGCGCGGCCATGCGCGCTCGGCGTCGGGCTGTCTGCGTGCGAAAAGTCATCACGACTCCGTTGTCTCGTGGTGTGGGATCGCGTGGGGTACGCGACGCTGCCACGCTAGGTCGGCAGGTACGAGCATCCCATGCGAAAACGTGCCGCGGTCCTACGCTTTCTGCCAGTAACATTCCTCCGCACTCCAGCGCGATAAGTCCTCGGGCTGCACTGCAGACCGCGTCTAGCGTCGGGGCATGCACGACCCCCTCAATCCGTTCGATCTGGTCGCTGACGAGCTGGCGCAGCTGCGCGAGACCGGCCACGATGTCGGCACACTCGCCACCGAGTTCGAGGCGACCGACCCGTCCGATTGCGCGGCACTCGAGAGGATTCTCGCGTCACTGTCCTCCGTACGACGCGACCCCGGGTGGCAGTACGAGGAGCCGGACGCCTGGGGCGACATCCTCGACTCGCTCCCTCCCGCCGGCGAGAGTGAACCACGCGATCTCGCCGACCAGGTACTCGGCGGGTGGCTCGGGCGCATCAGCGGCAACAACGTCGGCAAACCGGTCGAGCAGGGCGACCACTGGACCGTCGAGCACATCCGCGACTACCTGGAGCGCGCGGACGCCTACCCGCTGCGCGACTACGTGCCTTTGCTGGATCCGATGCCGCCCGAATTCGAGTTGCGCGAGAACTGGCCCTTCACCCTCAAAGGGCTGATCGACGGCGCCGCGCGCGATGACGACATCGACTACGCGATCCTCGCGCTCCACCTGATGGAGAAGCACGGTCCCGGGTTGCAGACCGGCGACGTCGCCGCCGCGTGGCTCTCGTTGCTTCCCTACTGGCAGGTCTACACGGCCGAGCGTGCCGCGTACACGAACCTCGTCCACGCTGTGCCGATCGCCGAGGTGGCGACGACGCGCAACCCGTATCGCGAGTGGATCGGCGCCCTCATCCGAGGCGATGCGTTCGGATGGGCGCACCCGGGTCGGCCGCGGGCAGCGATGGCCCTCGCCTATCAGGACGCTGCCCTCAGCCACGTGGGCAACGGAATATACGGCGAACTCTGGGCGGCCGCGCTGCAGTCGGAGGCGTTCTCTGCCGCGACGGTGCGCGAGGCATTCGACGCGTCGTTGCAGCATGTTCCGCCGCGCTCACGCCTGGCGGAGGCCCTGCGGGATGTCGCGGGCTGGCACGACGCCGGCGCCGCCTGGGACGACACGATCGACCGGATTCGTGAGAAATACGGCCACTACAGCTGGGTTCACACGGTCAACAACGCGGCGATCATCGCCGCCGGCCTGCTGTGGGGCGAGGACGACCTGGCGACCACGGTCGGACTGACCGTGATGGGCGGGTGGGACACCGACTCCAACGCCGCGACCGCCGGTGCCGCCGTGGGCGTTGTGGTGGGTGCGCGAGCGCTGCCGCCGCATCTGGTCGACCCGCTGCGCGACTCGACCCGGTCCGCGCTGTTCGGGTTCGACTACTCGCGGATCTCGGACCTCGCATCCCGTACCACCCTGCTGGCGACCCGCACCTCCCGGTAGGCGACACAAGAAGCGGGGCGGCACTCACGCCGCCCCGCCTGAACTCGCTCGTCGCCCTTAGAGCGGGTCGACGTCCGTCGCACGCTGCGTCACGCGCTCGCCGCTGGCCGGGTCGACACCCGTGCGCGAGGTCGTGACAGCCGAACGACGGCGGGTCATCAGGACGAGGCCGACGATGAACGTCACGGCCCCGGCGACCATGAGGATGATCCCGATCAGGTCGAGGTTGACCCAGCCGGTCTCGAAGTTCAGCGCGAACGTCAGGATCGCGCCGATGACGAACAGGACAACACCGGTTCCGATGCTCATGGGATGTTCCTTCCTTCGTGGGGTGGTTACCCGCCGAACACTCTCCGCCGACCGGGTCACAGCCGGGTCACGGTTCAGGGGGTTTCCAGGAAGCGCACCGGAAACGTCCCGTATCGATGAAGACTCAGGACGGAGGTCAGGCGGAACGGGACCAACGGCCCTCGCGCGGCCCCGGCATCCGCAGCACGATCGCAGAATGAACGACCTGCTGAACCCGGCCGGCGCAGAGCTGCGTCTGAGCGACTCGGAACGCGACGCCGCCGCCATCGCGCTGCGGTACGCGGCCGACGAGGGCCGCCTGCCCGCTGACGAGCTCGCCGACCGGGTCGGGCGCGCCATGAGGGCGAAGACCCGCGGCGACCTCGCGCCCCTCTTCGCAGACCTCCCGGGCGTTCGGGTGAAGTCCGCCGATGACCAGCCCCCGCCGTCCCGTCGCACCGGCGGGGTGCTGGTGGCCCTGTCGCCATTCGTCGCGCTCGCGCTGTTCTTCGTCACCGGGGCGACGCTGGGTTATCCGTACGCGTGGCTGTGGTTCCTGCTGATTCCGGTCACCGCGATCATCGTGTACGGCGGGCGAGCGCGGCGGGCCGGATGAGGCGGTAGCGGCGCGGTCAGACAGTTGCGGCGCCGGTGCGGATGCGCACCTCGCGCTCCATCCGCTTCTCGTGGCGGGCCCGGCCCTTGACCGCCTCCGCCTCGCGGCTCTTCGGCGGGGCGCTCGTGACCAGTTCGTCGAGCATGCGCCGGGTAGCGTCGGCGATCTCGTCGATCGCGCGCTCGAAAGCCGAAGCGTTGGCACGGGACGGACGCGTCGACCCGCTCACCTTGCGCACGAACTGCAGCGCAGCCTCACGCACCTCGTCGTCGGTGGTCGGGGGCTCGAAGTTGTGAAGACACCGGATGTTGCGGCACATGCGGCGAGGATACGCCGCGACATCAGTGGTGCTCGGGCAGCAGCGGTGCCCACCAGCCGGCATCGCGGCCCAGCTGCGCTGCGCGGCCGACGGATGCTGCGCCGTATTTGCCGCGCACCGCATCCAATACGGTGTCGAGTCGCGCCCCCTCTCCCCAGTCGATCGGAAGCTCGGGTTGCAGGTCGCGCGAGGAGCGCAACTGCGCCAGGGAGATGCCGATCAGGGTGATGCCGCGCTCGGTGATCTCGGCCTCGGAGGCCAGCAGCAGGCGCCGCGCGACGTCGAGAAGCACCGACGTGCGATCGGTGGGAGAGCCCACCGTGTGCGAGCGGGTCGCCCGGGTGAAGTCGCCGAACCGCAGCCGCAGCACCACGGTGCGGCACACCCGGTCGCCGTCGCGCAGCCGGCCGGTGAGCCGGTCGATGATCTGGGTCAGGATCAGGTCGAGCTCTCCCATGGTGCGGGGCCGCCGGCCGAGAGCGCGCTGCGACCCGATCGAGTGCCGGCGACGCGTCGGCTCGACGGGGCGCGGGTCACGCAGTCGGGCGAGGGCGTGCAGGTGGGCTCCGGCGGCACGGCCGAGCAGGCGTTCGGCGGTGGCCGCCTCGAGTTCGGCGAGCTCGCCGACGGTGTGGATGTTCAGCCGGTGCAGCCGCTCTTTCGTGGCGGCACCGACCCCCCAGAGCCGTTCGACCGGCAGCGGATGCAGGAACTCCTGTTCGCGGTCGGGCGGCACGAGCAGCAGCCCGTCGGGCTTGCTCACCGCGCTCGCCACCTTCGCCAGGAACTTGGTGCGCGCGATGCCCACCGAGATCGCCAGCCCCACCTCGGCGCGCACCCGTGCGCGCAACCGGGCAGCGACCTGCTCGGGTGACCCCGATATCCGCCGCAGTCCGCCCACCTCGAGGAAGGCCTCGTCGATCGAGATGCCCTCGACCAGCGGAGTCGTGTCGCGGAAGATCGCGAACACGGCCGTGCTGGCCTGCGAATACGCGTCCATGCGCGGCGGGACGACCACGGCATCCGGGCACAGCTGCAGAGCCTGGCGCCCGCCCATGGCGGTCTTCACACCGCGGGCCTTCGCCTCGTAGCTGGCGGCCATCACCACTCCGCCGCCCACGATGACCGGCCGGCCCCGCAGTTCAGGGGCGTCGCGTTGCTCGACCGAGGCGAAGAACGCGTCGAGGTCGGCGTGCAGGACGGTCGCCTCGCCGCGCATGCCGCCTCCCGTCACCCGCCGATGTCGTCGGTGGCGGGATGCTCCCACCGGCCGACGACATCGGGTGCCTCAGAGGCGGGGAATCAGGAGTAGCTCGTCCAGACGGTCGCGATGAGGATGTTGACCACGGTCAGGCCGCCGAGCACGGGAAGCACCCAGCGCGCCACCGTCTCGCGCTTGCGGTTGATCAGGGCCACCACCAGGATCACGATCAGCACGCCGAGCTTGACGGCGATCTTGGTGTTGTTGACCTCGTGGCCGAGCGGGTACTGCAGCCCGACCAGCACGATTCCGGTGACGAGCATGGTCCAGGCGCCGTGCAGGATCGCGGGGATGACCTTGCCGGTGCCGGTGCGCATCGAGCGCATCTGCACAAGCACGCCGCCCAGCAGGCTGGCGACTCCGATGATGTGCAGGGCGAGGACGACGTTCTTGAGGATCTCCATGACCGAGATGTTACCGACAAGCTGTCGATAAACTAAACCGACACGGTCTCAGAGGCGCACCCCGGCATCCAGCATCGCGGTGATCGCAGCGGTGACCGCAGATGCCGAGGCTCCGTGGGTGACCAGTTGCACCCCGGCGCCGATGACCCCCTGCACCAGCGCCGCCTGTGTCTCGATGTCGGAGGCCCCCGCCTCGGTCAGCAGGCGAACGAGCGGTGTGCCGAGACTGTCGTGCATGGCCATGATGGCCTCCCGACTGGTCGGCGACAGCTCGGCCTGCTGCAGGCCGGTGGCGAGGGCGTGCTTGCCGTCGGCGGTGAGGCGGATGGTGGCCTCGACATAGGCGTGCAGTCGGGCACGTCCTGCCGGAACGGCCGAGGTGACCGCCTCGACCTCGGCCGCCCACTGCTCGAACGCATCGACCGCCACTGCGGCCAGCAGGTCGTCTCTCGAGGGGAAGTACTCGTAGAACGACGACCGCGCCAGGCCCGCACGCTCGCCGACCGCACGTGGCGTGACGGCCGCGAGTCCCTCCTCGGCGACGATCGCCTCGGCCGCGGCGAGCAGGGCGCGCCGCTGTGCCGCACGGTGCTCGGCCACGGTGGGGGCTGAGATCTTGGGCATCGTCCCATTATCCCGGCTGCGTCCGCCGCCGCGCCGGTTACCGACACAGTGTCGGTATATGCTCGAGGCATGACCTCCAGAGCTCGCTGGCTCGGGCTGCTGTTCATCAGCATCGCCGTGTCGCTCATCATCGTCGACAGCACCATCGTCAACGTCGCCATCCCCTCGATCGTCGACGAGCTCGGCATCGACTCCACCCAGGTGCAGTGGGTGCAGACCTCGTACACGCTGGTGTTCGCCGCGCTGCTGATCCCGTTCGGCACCCTCGCCGACCGCATCGGGCGACGCCGGCTGCTCGTGATCGGCGTCGCCGTCTTCACCGCCGCATCCGTGCTGGCCGGGGTGTCCGGCGACGGCACCGTGCTCATCGCCGCACGGGTGATCCAGGGCATCGGCGGCGCGATGGTGCTGCCGACCACGATGTCGCTGATCAACGCCGGATTCCGCGGCAAGGACCGCGCGATCGCCTTCGCCGTGTGGGGGTCGACCATCGGCGGCATGGCAGCGATCGGCCCGCTGCTGGGCGGATGGCTCACCACCGACTTCTCCTGGCGGTGGGCGTTCGGCGTCAACGTGCCCTTCGGTCTCGCCGTGATCATCGGCGTGTTCTTCACCGTGCGCGAAAGCTCTGCCGAGCAGCGCGAACGGTTCGACATCGTCGGCGCGCTGCTGTCGGTGACCGCCGCCGGGTCGCTCGTCTTCGGGCTGATCCAGGGGCGGAGTCTCGGCTGGTGGACGCCCGCGGACTCGCTCACGGGGTGGCCGCTTCCGCTCTCCCCCATCCCGTTCGTGTTCCTGCTCGCTGTGCTGGCCGCGGTGGCGTTCATCGCCTGGGAACGCCGCGCCGGTCGGCGAGGCCGGGCCGCCATGCTGCCGCTGGAGCTGTTCGGCATCTCGTCCTTCCGCAACGGCAACATCGTCGCCCTGCTGATCAGCCTCGGCGAGCTGGGGATGCTGTTCGTGCTGCCGATGTGGCTGCAGAACGTGCTGCGCTACAGCGCCCTCGACGCCGGCCTCATCCTGCTCGCCCTCGCCATCGGGTCGTTCCTGGCCAGCGGCGCGGTCAGCGGGTTGTCGAAGCGGCTGACCCCGGTCGCGATCCTGCGCGTCGGCGTCGCGCTCGAACTGGTCGCCGTGCTGGCTCTCGGTCTGACGCTGCGCACCGACCTCGGCTGGCTTCCGCTCGCGGCGCTACTGTTCGTCTACGGGCTCGGGCTGGGACTTGCCAGCGCGCAGGTCACCAACGTCGTGCTCGCCGACGTGCCCGTCGAGCAGAGCGGGCGGGCCTCCGGCACGCAGAGCACCTCCCGCCAGATCGGCTCGGCGCTCGGTGTCGCGACCCTGGGCACCCTGCTCATCAGTTCGATCAGCGTGCACCTGGCCGACAGCCTGTCGCAGCTGCTGGGGCTGCCCACCGACCAGCAGGCGGGCATCGTGGATGCCGTGACCGGCTCCGCGGGTGCGGTGATCCCCGGTCTGCTCGACAACCCGGCGACCGCCGACATCGGTGCCCTCGCGGCCGACGCCTTCACCGGAGCGGCGGCCACCGCATCGTTCGGGGCCGCGGCGTTCCTCGGCGTCGCGCTGCTCGCGTCGCTCTTTCTCGGGCGACCCGCCAGGGGGCTCGAGCGGCCAGAATGAGCCCGGCGGCGTTTCCTGTCACAGATCGGGACGCTGTCTTGTCCAAGCTGCGGGAGGTCTGACATGACGACGACCGCGCACGAGCAGTTCATGGCGGTGCGACCGCGGCTGTTCGGCATCGCATACCGGATGCTGGGCAGCGCGACCGAGGCGGAGGACGTCCTGCAGGATGTCTGGATCCGCTGGCAGGAGGTCGATACCGCGACCGTCGAGTCACCGGGGGCATACCTCGCCACGGCGACCACGCGGGCGTCGATCAACGCGGCGACCACGGCACGGGCACGGCGCGAGACCTACATCGGACCCTGGCTGCCCGAGCCGGTCGACACCAGCAACGACCCCGCGCTCGGGGCCGAGCGCGGTGAGGCGCTCGAGTTCGCGGTGCTGCTGCTGCTCGAGAAGCTGTCACCTGTCGAACGCGCCGCCTACGTGTTGCGAGAGGCCTTCGACTATCCGTACCCGGTGATCGCCGAGATCGTGCAACTGAACCAGCCGGCGGTGCGGCAATTGGTCAGTCGCGCACGCAAGCACCTCGCTGCCGAGCGGCGCGCTCCGGTGAGCAGCGCCGAGCAGCGGCGGTTGCTGGAAGCGTTCCTCGCGGCGGCGCAGGCGGGTGACATGCAGGCGCTCGAACAACTTTTCGCCGACGACGTGGTGAGCACCTCGGATGGCGGCGGACGCAACAAGCTCGCCGCCCGCATCCGGGTGCACGGCGGAACACGTGTCGCGCAGTTCCATGCCGCCTTCGCCTCGCACTTCTGGGTCGGCGCCGAGGCGCGCTTCACCCAGGTGAACGGCCAGCACGCGGTCGCGCTGTCGTGGTCGGGGGTGGTGCAGGCGATCGCGACGGTCACGGTCACGGTCGACCGAATCCAGCAGGTGATGTGGCTGATGAACCCCGACAAGCTCGGCGCCTTCCAGAGCCGATGACCGACCGCCTCTCACGAGAGGGGCTCGTGCACCGCCTGCGGGTCGCCGCGACCCGGGGCGACCGTGCGCAGGTCGGCGCTCTCCTCCATCACGGCGTGGTCG
>DATJFV010000014.1:0-55770 GCA_035495435.1 Pseudolysinimonas sp. | reverse complement strand
TCACCAAGGCCGGTCTGCCGCTGATCGAGGTCCACATCTCGAACCCGCACACCCGCGAGGAGTTCCGGCACACCAGCGTCATCTCCGGAGTCGCCACCGGAGTGATCGCGGGCTTCGGCTTCGACTCGTACCTGCTCGCCCTCGAGGCGGTCGGGCGGCTCGCCTCCCGGTAGGCTTGCCGACTATGGCTACTACGAACGACATCAAGAACGGCTCCGTTCTCAACATCGACGGACAGCTCTGGAACGTCGTCGAATTCCAGCACGTCAAGCCCGGCAAGGGCGGCGCATTCGTCCGCACCAAGATGAAGAGCGTCACCAGCGGCAAGGTCGTCGACCGCACCTTCAACGCCGGCACCAAGATCGATTTCGCGACGGTCGACCGTCGCGACTTCAGCTACCTCTACCGCGACGGCGACGGCTTCGTGTTCATGGACACCACCGACTACGACCAGGTCACCGTTCCGGCGACCACCGTCGGCGACGCGGCGAACTACATGCTCGAGGGCCAGAACGTGACGATCGCCACCCACGACGGCGAGGCGCTCTACATCGAACTGCCCACCAGCGTGGTGCTCGAGGTGACCTACACCGAGCCCGGCCTGCAGGGCGACCGCTCGAGCGCGGGCACCAAGCCCGCGACCCTCGAGACCGGCGCCGAGATCCAGGTGCCGCTGTTCCTCGAGCAGGGCACCCGTGTCAAGGTCGACACCCGCGACGGGTCGTACCTCGGCCGCGTCACCGACTGAGGCGGCAGCCGTTCCATGAGTGCGCGCAGCAAGAGCCGCAAGCGCGCGATCGACATCCTGTACGGCGCCGATGTGCGCGGGGTGCCGATCGCGGCGCTTCTCGACGAAGAGGCGGGGCGCGCGGCCGCCCAGCCGCAGCGCGAGTCGTCCTGGGCCTATGCCCGCGAACTCGTCGAGGGCGTCGACGCGCACCTCGGTGACATCGACGCCGAGATCGAGGCGCACGCCCAGGGCTGGCCTCTTGAGCGGATGCCGGCGCTCGACCGCGCGATCGCCCGCCTCGCGACGTGGGAGATCCTGTACAACGACGAGGTGCCCGACGCCGTGGCGATCTCGGAGGCCGTGGAGAGTGCGACCGTGCTCAGCACGGAGGACTCCGCCGGGTTCCTGAACGGCCTGCTCGGCGGAATCGTGCGTGGCAAGGACCTCACCGGCGCCTGACGTTTCGTTGCGTGACACGCAGTTTTGTTGCGTGGCGCCCCGGTCCGTAGCTTCGAGGGCATGCCCTCCGATCAGTCCCTGAGCATCACGCTGCGCGCGGTTCGCCGCAGCTTTCGGCTGTCAGACGGGAGCGAACACGTCGTCCTCCGCGACATCGATCTGACCGTCCGCGCGGGCGAGATCATCGCGCTCGTGGGGGCGTCGGGCTCGGGGAAGTCGACGCTGCTGCGACTCATCGCCGGGCTGGACCCGGTCGACGGCGGGACGGTGGAACTCGGCGGCCAGCCCGTTGCCGTGGTTGATCAGCGCTGCGCGGTGGCGTTTCAGGAGCCGCGGCTGTTGCCCTGGCGCTCCCTCGCCCACAACATCGAACTGGGTCTTCCGCGGGGCACGGAACGCACGGCCGGACGGGCGCGCGTCGCGGAGCTGCTCGAGCTGGTCCGGCTTCCGCTGGCGGGCTCCCTGCGACCGCGGCAGGTGTCGGGAGGCATGGCCCAGCGCGCGTCGCTCGCGCGTGCCCTGGCGCGACGCCCCGGCATCCTGCTGCTCGATGAGCCGTTCGGAGCACTCGATGCCCTGACCCGGCTGACCATGCAGGACCTGCTGCTCGATATCCACACCGCCGAGCCGACGACGATCGTGCTCGTGACGCACGATGTCGACGAGGCGCTCGCTCTCGCCGACCGGATCGTGCTGCACGGTGACGAACCCGAGCGCCCGCACCCGGGGACGACAATTCGTTCCGTCGTGCCGGTCGCCGGCGCCCGGCCGCGCGACCGCGCCGACGCCCGTCTCGCGCTCCAGCGGGGCGAGCTGCTCGAGCGCCTCGGTGTCGACACCCATCACGCGCCCCACTACGTCACCGCCGCGATCCGCACGCAGCGTGGGCGCGGTATCGCGCCTCCGGCGGCCGATCTCGAGCCGACGAGACCCCACAGCTTCTAGACCCTGTCCGCACCATCCACCACAGCAAAAGGAAACGACATGAATAAGCCCCGGGCCGCCCTTGCGGCCGTCGCCGTCAGCGCCGCCCTCGCCCTCACCGGATGCGTTGCGGGCGAGGACACCCCCGCGGCCGATACCGCCCCCGGCGCAGGTGGCTGGAGCGCCGACCACCTGAACATCGACTTCGCGACCTACAACCCGCTGAGCCTGATCATCAAGGATCAGGGCTGGCTCGAGGACGCCCTGGGTGACGATGTCACGGTCACCTGGACCCAGTCTGCCGGCTCGAACAAGGCGAACGAGGCACTGCGTGCCGGTGCCATCGATGTCGGGTCGACGGCGGGCTCGGCGGCATTGCTCGCTCGCTCCAACGGCTCGCCGATCAAGACGATCGACATCTACAGCCAGCCGGACTGGTCGGCAATGGTGGTGGCGGCGGGGTCGCCGATCACCGGGGTGGCGCAGTTGGCGGGCGCCCACATCGCCGCGACCAAGGGAACTGACCCCTACTTCTTCCTGCTGCAGACGCTGGCGGAGGCGGGTATCGGTCTCGACGAGGTCACGATCGAGAACCTGCAGCACGCGGACGGCAAGACCGCCCTTGAATCGGGTGCGGTCGATGCCTGGGCAGGGCTCGACCCGCTGCTCTCGACCAGCGTCGCGACCGCCGGGTCGACCGTGATCTACGACAACATCGACTTCAACAGCTACGGGTTCCTGAATGCGACCGAGTCGTTCCTGCAGAAGAGCCCCGACTTGGCGCAGGTCGTGGTGAACGCCTACGAGAAGGCGCGCGCCTGGGCGATGGCCCACCCGGATGAGGCGGCAGGCATCCTCGCCGACGTGGCCGGCATCGACCCGCAGATCGCTTCCGCGGTGTTGAACGACCGCAGCAACCTCGGTGTGGATCCGGTTCCCGGTGACGCGCAGCGCGCGGTGCTCGCCGTCATCGGCCCGATCCTGGTCGACAGCGGAGACGTCGCCAGTCAGGACCTGATCGACGCCGCGCTCGACACGCTCTTCGAGCCGGCGTACGCCGAGAAGGCCGATCCGGGCGCCCTGTGAGCACTCGGTCGACGCGGCAGGCGGGGGTTTCGGTCGACGAGACCCCCGTCACGCGGCGCGGGTGGCCGATCGTCGGCGGCCTGATCCTGCCGGTCGCGATCCTGCTTCTCTGGTGGGGTGTGTCGTCGAGCGGATGGGTGCCCGCGTATCGCCTGCCCTCTCCCGCCGCCGTGGTTGCAGCCGGCTTCGATCTCGCTGAGCGAGGGCTCCTCTTCCAGGACATCGCCATTTCGACTCAGCGCGTGCTGGCCGGATTCGCGGTCGGTGCGGCCATCGGGCTCGTCCTGGGAGCGCTGGTCGGTCTGTCGCGCACCGCAAGCATCCTGCTGGCACCCCTGATCGGCGCTCTGCGCGCCGTCCCATCGCTGGCGTGGTTGCCGCTCATCGTTCTCTACATCGGTCTGGGTG
The DNA here is from genome assembly GCA_035495435.1 of Pseudolysinimonas sp. GTDB lineage: Bacteria > Actinomycetota > Actinomycetes > Actinomycetales > Microbacteriaceae > JBDSKH01. The sequence continues at coordinate 52,163 of DATJFV010000014.1, read as the reverse complement.
AGGCGCCGAAGGTGGTGCTCGTCACCATCGGGGCAGCGTTCCCTGTGTTCACCACCCTCGCGAGCGCTCTGCGACATGTCGACCCTCACCTGGTCGAACTGGGGCGCGCATACGGGCTGGGCCGCCTGCGACTGCTCACCACCGTTCAGCTGCCGGCGGTCATCCCGGCACTGGTGAGCGGGCTGCGGCTCGCACTGGCCCAGGCCTGGCTGTTCCTCGTCGCCGCCGAGCTGCTGGGGTCGTCGATGGGCCTCGGGTTTCTGCTCATCGATTCGAGCAACAACGGGCGCATCGATCGGCTGTTCCTCGCGATCGTGCTGCTCGCGCTCCTGGGCAAGCTCACCGACGGCATCATCGGGGTGTTCGAGCGCTGGCTGTTGCGCCGCTGGGGGTAAACTGGTCTGAAGACGTCGACCCTCGGGTCGAGTAGCGACCACAAGGTCGCGTGTCGAGACCACCTTTAAGTCCGTCCCGAGAGGCGGGGAAGGAGGTCAGATGCTGACGCGCACCGTGCTGCAGCAGGCTGATGTCACGCGGGCTCTCACCCGCATCTCGCACGAGATCCTCGAATCCAATCGTGGCGGTTCCGATCTCGTCCTCCTCGGCATCCCCACCCGCGGAGTGCTGCTCGCCGAGCGCATCGCCGCGACGCTCGACGACCTGGAACCCGGTTCGGGCACCGTCGGGTCACTCGATGTGACCATGTACCGCGACGACCTGCGGGGCAAGGCCACGCGCACGCCGCAGCCCACGAAGGTTCCGCCAGGTGGCATCGATGGCAAGACCGTGGTGCTGGTCGACGATGTGCTCTACTCCGGCCGCACGATCCGCGCCGCACTCGATGCGCTCAACGACCTGGGCCGACCGCGTGCCGTGCGCCTCGCGGTACTGGTCGATCGCGGCCATCGCGAGCTCCCCATCCGAGCGGATTTCGTCGGCAAGAACCTGCCGACCGCGGTCGCGGAGCGCATCAACGTGACGCTCAAGGAGATCGACGGCGAGGACGCGGTGACGATCGTCGGTCGCCATTCGGCCGAGGAGACCCGCTGATGCGCCACCTGTTGAGCGTGCGCGACCTCGACCGCGAGGCGGCGGTCGGCATCCTCGACATCGCCGAGGACATGGCGGATGTCGCCACCCGCGCGATTCCGAAGCTCCCCACCCTGCAGGGCCGCACCGTCGCCAACCTGTTCTTCGAGGACTCGACGCGCACCCGCCTCAGTTTCGAGGCGGCTGCCAAGCGACTGAGCGCCGACGTGATCACGTTCAGCGCGAAAGGCTCGAGCGTCTCGAAGGGCGAGAGCCTGAAGGACACCGCGCAGACGGTCGCCGCCATGGGGGTGGATGCCGTGGTGCTGCGGCATTCCGCGTCCGGTGCCGCGCGGGTTCTCGCCGATTCCGGCTGGATCGACGCCGCCGTGGTGAACGCCGGCGACGGGACCCACGAGCACCCCACACAGGGCCTGCTCGACGCCTACACGATGCGCAAGCGCCTCTACGGCGACGCCAGCCGCGGGCGCGACCTGGCCGGGCTGCGCGTCACGATCGTCGGCGACATCCTGCATTCGCGGGTTGCCCGGTCGAACGTGTGGCTGCTGCAGACCCTGGGCGCGAGCGTGCACCTGGTGGCTCCCGGAACTCTCCTGCCGACGGGCGTCGAGACCTGGCCGGTGACCACATCGAGCGACCTCGACGCCGCGATCGCCGACGGGCCTGACGTGCTGATGATGCTGCGCATCCAGTCCGAGCGCATGCACGCCGCCTTCTTCCCCCACGAGCGCGAGTACGCGCGTCAGTGGGGGCTCAGCGATGCGCGATTCGGGCGGCTGACCGCGCATACGATGGTGATGCATCCCGGCCCGATGAACCGCGGGCTCGAGATCTCGGCAACGGCCGCCGATTCGCCCGCCTCGGTCATCCTCGACCAGGTGACGAACGGGGTGTCGATACGGATGGCGGTGCTCTACCTGGTGCTGAGCGGGGGTGCGGGCGCATGACGATCCTGATCACCGGGGCGACACTGCCCGACGGGACGACGACCGATCTGCTGATCGACGGCGGGGTGATCGCCGGGCGCGGCTCCGGGCTCAGCGCGGCGACCGCGACGCGCATCGACGCCGGTGGCCTGCAGGCGCTTCCCGGCCTGGTCGACCTGCACACCCACCTGCGCGAGCCGGGCTTCGAGCAGAGCGAGACGGTGCTCACCGGTTCACGCGCGGCTGCCGCGGGAGGATTCACCGCGGTGCACGCGATGGCGAACACCAGCCCGGTGCAGGACACGGCGGGGGTCGTGGAACAGGTCGCGTCACTCGGCACCCAGCACGGCTATGTCACGGTTCGCCCGGTCGGCGCGGTGACCGCGGGGCTCGCCGGGGAGCGTCTGAGCGAGATCGGCGCCATGGCGCAGTCGCGCGCTGCCGTTCGAGTCTTCTCCGACGACGGGAAGTGCGTGCACGACGCGCTGCTCATGCGCCGTGCGCTGGAGTACGTCACCACCTTCGACGGCGTGATCGCCCAGCACGCGCAGGAGCCGCGGCTGACCGAGGGCGCCCAGATGAACGAGGGTCCGGTCAGCGCCGAGCTGGGGCTCGCCGGCTGGCCGGCGGTGGCCGAAGAGGCGATCATCGCGCGCGACGTGCTCCTGGCCGAAGCTGCCGGCGCGCGGCTGCACGTGTGCCACCTGTCGACCGCGGGCAGCGTCGAGATCGTGCGCTGGGCGAAGGCGCGCGGCATCCGGGTGACCGCCGAGGTGACCCCGCACCACCTGCTGCTGACCGACGAGCTCGCCCGCGGCTACGACGCGCGCTTCAAGGTCAACCCGCCCTTGCGCCGTGACGAGGACGTGCACGCACTGCGGGCGGCCCTCGCCGACGGCACCATCGACATCGTCGCGACCGACCACGCACCGCACCCGATCGAGTCGAAGGAGTGCGCCTGGCAGGAGGCCAGCTTCGGCATGGTCGGGCTCGAGAGCGCGCTGAGCGTCGTGCAGCAGGCGGTGGTGGATGCCGGGTTGCTGACCTGGGCCGACGTGGCGCGCGTGCTCTCCCGCATCCCGGCCGAGATCGGACGCCTCGACGGCTACGCCGCTCCGTTCGAGGTCAGATCGCCCGCACACCTGACCCTCTACGACCCGGCCGCTCGCACCGTGTTCGGCCGCGAGCACCTGCATGGCATGAGCGTCAACTCTCCCTACCTCGGCCGCGAGTTGCCGGGCCGCGTCGTGGCCACTATTCACGGCGGCGTTCCCACGGTGCTCGACGGCGTGCTGCGGGACGCGCAGGAGGTCGCCCGTGGATAGGGTGCTGATCGGCGTGGCGCTGCTGGCCGGAGTGGCCATCGTCTTCCTCCTCCTGGCCCGTGGGTGGCGCGCCCGCCGCCGATCTCAGGCGGGAATCGGCGAGCCCGCGAGCCCGCCCGACGATCTCGGCGCACCGACCTTCACCGAGGATCTGCTGTACGTCGCCTCCACCCGTGCCGAGGCACCGCTCGACCGCATCACCATCGCCGGGCTCGGGTTCCGCGCCCGCGCCGTGCTCAGCACGGCGCCCGCCGGACTCGTTCTCGACCTTGCCGGTCGCGGGCCCGTGTTCATTCCGAGAGCGTCGATCCTCGGTGTCGGCCGCGCCACCTGGACGATCGACCGCGTCGTCGACGCCGATGGCCTGGTCTTCGTGCGCTGGCTGCTCGGCAGCACCGGCATCGACTCTTACCTGCGATCAGCCGACCCCGACCGGCTGGTCTCGGCCCTCACCGATCTCACCGCACCCACCCCGCCATACGGCGCGAAGGAGGCAGACGCATGACCGATCCCGCAGTTCTCGTCCTGGAGGACGGCACCCGGTACGACGGGCACGCCTACGGCGCCCACGGCCGCACCCTCGGTGAGGCCGTTTTCGCCACCGGGATGACCGGCTACCAGGAGACCCTCACCGACCCCAGCTACGCCGGGCAGATCGTCGTGATGACCGCGCCGCACATCGGCAACACGGGCATGAACGACGAAGACCCCGAGTCGCGTCGCATCTGGGTCGCCGGGTACGTCGTGCGTGACCCGAGCCGGGTGGTCAGCAACTTCCGCGCCACCCGCAGCCTCGACGACGACCTCGAGGCGAACGGCATCGTCGGCATCGCGGGCATCGACACCCGGGCGGTCACCCGGCACCTGCGCGACCGGGGTGCGATGCGTGCCGGAGTGTTCTCAGGTGCGGATGCCGCGCTGGCTCCCGACGAGCAGCTGGCGATCGTGCGCGGCGGGGCGCAGATGGAGGGGCAGAACCTCTCCGCGCAGGTTTCGGTGCCGGAGGAGACGGTGACTCCGGCGGTGGGGGAGCGGCTGGGGAACCTGGCCGTCCTCGATCTCGGTGTCAAGCAGTCCACGATCGACAACCTCGCCGCGCGCGGCTTCGAGGTGCATGTGCTGCCTCAGAACGTGACGCTGACGCAGTTGCTGGCGATCGATCCGGTGGCCGTGTTCTACTCCAATGGTCCGGGTGACCCGCAGGCCTCCGGTGACCACGTGACCCTGCTGCGCGGCGTCCTCGACCGCGGGCTGCCCTTCTTCGGCATCTGCTTCGGCAACCAGTTGCTTGGCCGGGCCCTGGGGCTCGACACCTACAAGCTGCCGTTCGGTCACCGCGGCATCAACCAGCCGGTGCTCGACAAGCGCACCGGGCGGGTCGAGGTCACCGCCCACAACCACGGCTTCGCGGTCAAGGCTCCGCTGAATGGCGTGTTCGACAGCCCGAACGGCTACGGGCGCATCGAGGTCAGTCACATCGGCTTGAACGACGACGTGGTCGAGGGGCTCAACGCCCTCGACATCCCCGCGTTCTCGGTGCAATACCACCCCGAAGCGGCGGCCGGCCCGCACGACGCCAACTACCTGTTCGACAGATTCGCCCAGCTCGTCCGGGAGGCGACGCATGCCTAAGCGCGACGACATCCAGAGCGTCCTCGTCATCGGATCGGGTCCGATCGTGATCGGCCAGGCTGCCGAGTTCGACTACTCGGGTACCCAGGCCTGCCGGGTTCTGCGCTCCGAGGGGGTGCGCGTGATCCTGGTGAACCCGAACCCGGCGACGATCATGACCGACCCCGATTTCGCCGATGCCACCTACATCGAACCGATCACGACCGAGTCGCTGACGAAGATCATCGACAAGGAACGTCCGGATGCGTTGCTGCCGACCCTGGGCGGCCAGACTGCGTTGAACGCGGCCATCGCTCTCGACGAGGCCGGCATCCTGGAGCGCTTCGGCGTCGAGCTCATCGGTGCGAAGGTCGAGGCGATCAAGAAGGGTGAAGACCGTCAGATCTTCAAGGACCTGGTGATCGCCGCCGGTGCCGAGGTGGCGCGCAGCCACATCGCGCACACCGTCGACGAGGCGATCGGGTTCGCCGACGACCTCGGGTACCCGCTCGTCATCCGGCCGAGCTTCACGATGGGCGGTCTCGGATCGGGCTTCGCCTACACGCGCGACGACCTCATCCGGATGGTCGGTGACGGCCTGCACCAGAGCCCCACCCACGAGGTGCTGCTCGAGGAGTCGATCCTCGGCTGGAAGGAGTACGAGCTCGAGCTGATGCGCGACCCCGCCGACAACACGGTGGTGGTGTGCTCGATCGAGAACGTCGACCCGGTCGGCGTGCACACCGGTGACTCGATCACCGTCGCGCCCGCGCTCACCCTGACCGACCGCGAGTACCAGCGGCTGCGCGACATCGGCATCGACATCATCCGCCTGGTCGGCGTCGACACCGGTGGCTGCAACATCCAGTTCGCGGTGCAGCCCGACACCGGCCGGGTGATCGTGATCGAGATGAACCCGCGGGTCTCCCGCTCGAGTGCGTTGGCCTCGAAGGCGACCGGGTTCCCGATCGCGAAGATCGCCGCGCGACTCGCGCTGGGCTACCGCCTCGACGAGATCCGCAACGAGATCACCGAGGGAGCGACGCCTGCCAGCTTCGAGCCCACCCTCGACTACGTCGTGGTCAAGGTGCCGCGGTTCGCGTTCGAGAAGTTTCCGTCGGCCGACGCGACCCTCACGACCACCATGAAGAGCGTCGGCGAGGCGATGGCGATCGGCCGCAACTACTCGACGGCGCTGCAGAAGGCGCTCCGCTCGCTCGAGAAGCGCGGGTCGAGCTTCCACTGGGGCGACGAGCCGCGGTCCGCGGCAGAGCTGCTCGAGATCGCGAAGACCCCCACCGATGGCCGCATCGTCACGGTCCAGCAGGCGCTGCGGAAGGGCGCCACGCTTGCCCAGGCGTTCGAGGCGACGAAGATCGATCCCTGGTTCCTCGACCAGATCGTCCTGATCAACGAGGTGGCCGGCGAGATCGCCGGATCGTTGCGCTTCGACGCCGCGATCCTGCGTCACGCGAAGGAGCACGGCTTCTCCGACGCCCAGATCGCGCAGTTGCGCGGCCTGACCGAGGACGAGGTGCGCAACGCCCGGTGGCAGTTCGGTGTGCGTCCGGTGTTCAAGACGGTCGACACCTGCGCGGGCGAGTTCCCCGCGCTCACCCCGTATCACTACTCGAGCTACGACCTCGAGACCGAGGTGGCAGCGAGCGACCGGCAGAAGATCGTGATCCTGGGGTCGGGCCCGAACCGCATCGGGCAGGGGGTCGAGTTCGACTACTCGTGCGTGCACGCCAGCTTCGCGCTGCACGACGCCGGCTACGAGACGATCATGATCAACTGCAACCCCGAGACGGTCTCGACCGACTACGACACGAGCGACCGGCTCTACTTCGAGCCGCTCACCGTCGAGGACGTGCTCGAGGTGGTCCATGCCGAGGCCCAGTCGGGAACCCTGCTCGGCGTCATCGTGCAGCTGGGTGGCCAGACCGCTCTGGGACTGGCGAAGGGGCTCGAGGCCGCCGGGATCCCGATCCTCGGCACCTCACCCGCGGCCATCGACTTGGCCGAGGAGCGCGGGCTCTTCTCGGGGATCCTCGAGAAGGCCGGCCTGCTCTCGCCCAAGAACGGCACCGCGACGGACGCCCCGAGCGCGGTCCGGGTCGCCGAGGACATCGGCTACCCGGTGCTCGTGCGCCCCAGCTTCGTGCTCGGCGGTCGCGGCATGGAGATCGTGTACGACACCCCCAGCCTCGAGGACTACTTCGACCGGGTGCGCGAGCACGCGATCATCGGCCCCGGCGCGCCGTTGCTGGTCGACCGGTTCCTCGACGACGCGCTCGAGATCGATATCGACGCGCTCTACGACGGGACCGAGCTGTACGTCGGCGGCATCATGGAGCACATCGAGGAAGCCGGCATCCACTCGGGCGATTCCGCGTGCGCGCTGCCTCCGGTGACCCTCGGGCGCGACATCCAGGATCAGGTGGTGGAGGCGACGCGGCGCATCGCCGAGGGAATCGGGGTGCGCGGATTGCTGAACGTGCAGTTCGCCATCGGCGCCGGGGTGCTCTACGTCCTGGAGGCGAACCCGCGGGCCTCGCGCACCGTGCCGTTCGTGTCCAAGGCGCTCGGCATCCCCCTGGCCAAGGCGGCGTCGCTGCTCATGGCCGGCCACAGCATCCGCTCGATGGTCGCCTCGGGCCTGCTGCCGGAGCGGGACGGCTCTCACGTCCCGCTCGACTCCCCGGTCTCGGTGAAAGAGGCGGTGCTGCCGTTCAAGCGCTTCCGCACGCGCGAGGGCAACGTGGTGGACTCGGTGCTCGGTCCCGAGATGCGCTCCACCGGCGAGGTGATGGGCATCGACGTCGACTTCCCGCGGGCGTTCGCCAAGAGCCAGGAGGCGGCATACGGTGGGCTACCGGAGTCGGGCACCGTGTTCGTCTCGGTCGCCGACCGCGACAAGCGCGCGATCGTGCTGCCCGTGCTGCGGTTGTCGCAGCTCGGGTTCGACATCATCGCCACCGAGGGCACGGCCGAGGTACTGGCACGCAACGGCATCCGCGTCGAGAGCGTGCGCAAGTGGTTCATGGGACAGAAGAAGGTGCCGGGCGAGCCCTCGATCGTCGAACTGATCAACGACGGCAAGATCGATGTCGTGATCAATACGCCGTCGGGACGCAGCGCGCGGGCCGACGGGTTCGAGATCCGCACCGCGACTGTGGCCGCCGACAAGCCGATCTTCACCACCATCGCCCAGCTCGGCGCGGCCGTCGCCTCCTTCGAAGCGGTCCGTGGGGAGATGAAGGTGCGGTCGCTGCAGGACTACGCCCGGGACCGTGCCGGCCGGCTGGCGGCCGAGAGTGCCTGACACCTTCCGGGCTCGCCTGGAGCGAGTGATCGCGGCCAGCGGCAGGTTGTGCGTGGGCATCGACCCGCACGTGGGTCTGCTGGCGGGCTGGGGGCTGCCGGCCACCGCCGCGGGCGCGCGCGAATTCGGGCTCCGTGTGGTGGATGCCGCCGCCGGCCGGGTGGGTGTTGTCAAACCGCAGGTGGCCTTTTTCGAGCGGTACGGGTCGGCCGGGTACACCGCTCTCGAAGACGTCCTGGCCGCTGCGCGGAGCGCTGGACTGCTCATCATCGCCGACGGCAAGCGCGGTGACATCGGGACGACCGTGGAGGCCTACGGCGAGGCCTGGCTGACGCCGGGTTGGCCGCTGGAGGCGGATGCACTCACGGTTGTGGCGTATCAGGGCCTGGGTTCGCTCGAGCCGGTGATCTCGCAGGCCGACTCCACGGGCAAGGGCCTGTTCGTGCTCACCGCGACGTCCAACCCGGAGGCGGAGTCGACGCAACGCGCCGTGCGGGCGGACGGTCGTTCGCTGGCCGCGGGCATCGTGGCCGACATCCGCGACCGAGATTCGCAGAGCCTCGGAGTCGTCATCGGCGCAACGGTAGAGCCGGGCGCCTACGGCATCGCACCATCCGACCTCACCGGCCTGCCGGTGCTCTCGCCCGGCTTCGGGGTGCAGGGCGCTGCTCTGGCGGATGCGGCCCGTCTGTTCGGACCCGCCTACGCTCTCACGCTGGCGAACGTCTCTCGGAGCGTTCTCGGAGCCGGACCCGATGGACTGGTGGCAGCGATCATGTCGGCGAAGGGGGAACTGGGGGAATGACGCACGGCACTCCACCCGAGGTCGATCGGGTCGCCGCTGCCCAGGCGGCGATCGCGGCGCGCCGAGCCCGTGCCGCCGTCAAGGCGTCCATCGCGCAGCGTGAGCGGCGCGCGCTCGAGGTGGCCGAGGCGGCGTGGAACGGCCCGGCCACCACCCCCGAGGCGACACTGCGCGTGCGTGAACTGCTGATGAGCGTGCCGAGCCTCGGTCCGACTCGTGCCGACCGCGTGATGGAGCAGCTGGAGATCGCGCCGTCGAAGCGCGTCGGGGGCCTCGGCATCCGGCAGCGGGTTCGCCTGCGCGAGTATTTGCTGGCCCGCGAGGGCGGCACCCGCACCCCGAGCCGGCTGGTGGTGCTCGCCGGTCCGACGGCGGTCGGCAAGGGGACAGTGTCGCGGTACATCCACGAGCACTACCCGAATGTGACGCTGAGTATCTCGGCGACCACGCGCCCGCCGCGGGTGGGCGAGGTCGACGGCGAGCACTACTACTTCATCACCGACGCACAGTTCGATCAGATGATCGAGCGCGGCGAATTCCTCGAGTGGGCGACGGTGCACAACGCGTACCGCTACGGCACGCCGCGTCCGCCGATCGACGCGGCGCTCGCCCAAGGTCGCAGCGTGCTGCTCGAGATCGACCTGCAGGGTGCCCGCGCGGTCCGGTCGGCGATGCCGGAGGCGCTGCTGGTGTTCCTGCTTCCCCCGACCTGGGAGGAATTGGTGCGTCGGCTCGTCGGACGCGGCACCGAGGACTCGGTCGAGCAGGCTCGGCGGCTCGCTACCGCGCGGGTCGAACTCCGGGCGCAGGACGAGTTCGATGTGAAGGTCGTCAACAACGAGGTCGGCCAGGCCGCTCGTGAGGTCGTAGAATTGCTCGCAGTGCCCGGCGACCCGGGTGCGTCTGCTTCCCAGAAGGATTGAACATGGCTGACAAGACCGCCGGCATCATCGACCCGCCGATCGACGAGCTGCTCACCAAGGTCGACTCCAAATACCAGCTGGTGATCTTCGCCTCCAAGCGCGCGCGTCAGATCAACGACTACTACGCCGACCTGCACGAGGGTTCGCTGTTCGACAACGTCGGCCCGCTGGTCGATTCCACGATCGACGACAAGCCGCTCTCGGTGGCGCTGCACGAGATCAACGAGGACAAGCTCGAGCTCAAGCCTCTCGACGACGCCCAGGCCTGACGCCTGCGCGCCTCTGATCGCGTCGAGTTCATGAACATCGTCGTCGGGATCACCGGCGGCATCGCCGCGTACAAGGCGGTGGCGGTAGTCCGGGCACTCGTCCTGGCCGGGCACGATGTGCACGTGGTCGCGACGGATGCTGCGCTGCGTTTCGTGGGCAGGCCGACTCTCGAGGCGATCAGCCGCAATCCGGTGCACTCCGACCTCTACGAGGGGGTTGCGGAGGTGCGGCACGTGGCTCTGGGGCAGCGCGCCGACCTGATCGTCGTCGCGCCGGCGACGGCGCATACTCTCGCCAAGCTGGCCACCGGCCTCGCCGACGACCTGCTCGGCAACACGGTGCTGGCCTCCACCGCGCCTCTCGTGCTCGCGCCGGCGATGCACACCGAGATGTGGCGGCACCCCGCCACGGTCGCCAATGTGGCGACACTCGTCGAGCGCGGCGCCCACCTCGTGGGTCCGGCGAGCGGACAGCTCACCGGATCCGACTCGGGTCCGGGGCGCATGGCCGAGCCCGACGAGATCGTGGCGCGCGCGCTGGCGTTCGCCGGCCCGCGCGATCTGGCCGGCCGTCGCATCCTGATCACCGCCGGCGGTACGCGCGAGCCTCTCGATCCGGTGCGTTTCATCGGCAACCGGTCGAGCGGCAAGCAGGGTGTCGCGCTCGCGCGCGCCGCAGCAGGGCGTGGTGCGGACGTCACGCTCGTCGTGGCCAACATCGATGACGGGGTGCTCGAGGCCGACGGCCTGTTCGGTGTCGACGTGATGCATGTCTCGACCACCCTCGAACTGCAGGAGGCGACTCTGCTGGCTGCGGGCACGGCGGATGTGGTGATCATGGCGGCTGCCGTGGCTGATTACCGTCCCGAGTCGGTGGCGGAGTCGAAGATCAAGAAGGAAGCGCAGTGGGACTCTCTCGAACTGCGCCTGGTCAAGAACCCCGACATCCTGAGGGAGCTGACCGACGCGCGCCGGGAGGCGCAGGTGGTCGTCGGGTTCGCCGCGGAGACCGAACAGGACCGCGACGCGCTGCTCGAACTCGGCCGCGCGAAGGCCGCGCGCAAGGGCGTCGACTATCTCGTCCTCAACAGGGTGGGCTGGGCGCAAGGCTTCGCCAGCGAGACGAACGAGGTCATCGTGGTCGATGGTGCCGGGGCTATCGTGGGCGAGGCCGAGGGATCGAAGGGGACGGTGGCCGACCGTATCCTCGACGTTGTCGTCCCGCGCTGATCCCGAGCGCTCCCGTTCCGCGTCACCCGAGCCGATCCGAAAGGGCCCGATGTCCGACCTCCGGCTGTTCACCTCTGAGTCCGTCACAGAGGGGCATCCCGACAAGATCTGCGACCAGGTCAGCGACTCGATCCTCGACGCTCTGCTGACCCAGGACCGCACGGCTCGTGTCGCCGTCGAGACCTTGGTGACGACGGGGCTCGTTCATGTCGCGGGCGAGGTCACCACGACGGGCTACGTCGACATCCCCGGCATCGTGCGCCGACGCATCACCGACATCGGATATGACTCTTCCGAGGTGTGGTTCGACGGCCGGTCCTGCGGCGTGTCCATCTCGATCGGCGGCCAGTCGCCCGACATCGCGGCGGGGGTCGACCGCTCGATCGAGACGCGCGAGGGCGAGGCGGCCGACGCCATCGATGCGCAGGGCGCGGGTGACCAGGGGCTCATGTTCGGGTACGCGACCCGTGAGACCCCCGAACTCATGCCCGTGCCGATCTGGTTGGCCCACCGGATGGCCGAACGCCTGGCGGAGATCCGCAAGTCGGGTGTCGTCGACTATCTGCGTCCCGACGGCAAGACGCAGGTGACCATCGGGTACGAGGGTGCGATCCCGCGGTCGGTCGACACCGTCGTGGTGTCGACGCAGCACTCGCCCCGGGTGACCACCGCCGAGCTGCAGGACGCGATGCGCGAACTGGTCATCGAGCCGGTGCTGCAGAGGGTCGACCTCGACGCGTCCGCCCTGAAGGTGCTCGTCAACCCGACGGGCGTGTTCCACATCGGCGGTCCGCAGGGCGACGCCGGGCTGACCGGCCGCAAGATCATCGTCGACACCTACGGCGGTGCCGCGCGGCACGGGGGAGGCGCCTTCTCGGGCAAAGATCCGTCGAAGGTCGACCGGTCGGCCGCCTATGCGATGCGCTGGGTGGCGAAGAACGCGGTCGCGGCCGGCCTCGCCGACCGTCTCGAGGTGCAGGTCGCGTACGCGATCGGCAAGTCGGCCCCGGTGGGGCTCTACGTCGAGACGTTCGGCACGGGAGTCGTCCCCGAGGCGCAGATCATCCACGCGATCCGCGAGGTGTTCGACCTGCGCCCCGCCGCCATCATCCGTGACCTCGATCTGCTCCGGCCGATCTACGCGCAAACCTCGACCTACGGCCACTTCGGGCGCGAACTGCCCGACTTCACCTGGGAGCGCACCGACCGGGTCGCCGACCTCCGGTCCGCCGCCGGACTGTAGCGGCCGTGCCCGCGGCGACGATCGCGCGCGTCCTGGTCGATGCCGCACTGCCGCAGCTCGACCGGCTGCTCGACTACCGCGTGCCCGCGGGCATGGCGGATGTCGTGCCGGGTGTGCGCGTGACCGTCCCGCTGCGCAGCGCGAGTCGTATGGCGCAGGGGTTCGTCGTCGACATCGGCGAGCAGCAGGACTATCCGGGCCCGCTGAGCGACATCGAGGCGGTCGTCTCGCCGATCCCGGTGCTGCGTCCGGAGGTCTGGCGGCTGGCGCGGGCCGTCGCCGATCGTGCTGCGGGCTCGGCGATCGACGTGCTGCGGCTGGCGATTCCGCCGCGCCAGGTGCGCGTCGAGAAGGCGTGGCTGGCAGCCGGGGGTACCGCGGCACCAGCGATCACGGTCGCCTCGCAGCTCGGCCCCGAGGGCGTTGCCGCCTACGACGGTCTCGGCGCGGCTCTCGAGGGTGAGCGCCGTCTCGCTCTTGCCACCCAGCCCGGGGTGGTGCGGCTGTCCTCCGGGGAGTGGGTGGGCCGGTGGGCGGTCGTGCTCGCCGAAGCGGCGGCCGCGACGGCGGCGACGCAGCGGACGGCGATTCTCGTCGTGCCCGACTACCGCGATCAGGAGCAACTCGCCGCCGCGCTGGCGGTGCTCCTGCCTCCGGAGGCGATCGCCCGCTGGGATGCCCGGCAGCCGAACGCTGACCGTTACCGTGCCCTGCTGCGCGCGGGCGCCGGGCCTGTGGTGGTTCTCGGCACTCGTTCCGCGGTGTACGCGCCCGCCGAGCGGCTCGGGCTGCTGGCCATCTGGAACGACGGCGATCCGCTGCTGCGTGAACCGCTGAGTCCGTATGTGCACGCGCGCGATGCGGCGCTCATCCGGCAGGAGCAGCAGGGCGGCGCGCTCATCCTCGCCGGCCACACCCGCACCACCGAGGTCGAGCGGCTCATCGAGGTCGGCTACCTCGAGCCGGTGCGACCGGCACGGCCACGGCATCCGCGCATCATCCCGACCGAGAACTCGACTGCGGACGACCGCCTCGCCGCCCAGGCGCGCATCCCGTCGCTGGCCTGGCGCACGGCAACCGAGGCGTTGCGATCGGGCCCGGTTCTCGTGCAGGTTGCCCGGCCCGGCTTCGCACCGGGTTTGCGCTGCGCCACCTGCGGGGAGGCCGCCCGCTGCCGCCGCTGCGCCGGGCCGCTGCATCAGCGCCGGCAGGGCGCACCGCCCACCTGCACCTGGTGCGGGGCCATCGAGGGGTCGTGGCAGTGCTCCACCTGCCACGGCACGCGCCTGCGACCTGCCGGGATCGGGGCGAGGCGCACCGCCGATGAGCTGGGGCGCGCGTTTCCGGGAACGCTCATCGTGGTCTCCGACGGCGAGCGTCCCCTCACTCGGGTCGACGCCCGGCCGGCGCTGGTGATCGCGACGCGCGGAGCCGAACCCCTGGCAGAGGGCGGCTATCGCGCGGTGCTGCTGCTCGACGGTGAGCGCATGGTGGCGCGCGAAAGCCTGCGTGTCGCCGAGGACGTGCTGCGCTGGTGGTCGGATGCGGCAGCGCTGGCCGCGGATGACGCTGCGGTGATCCTGGTGGGCGTCGGCGGTGCGCTCGGTACCGCGCTCGCGTCGTGGACGCAGGCCGATTACGCCCGCGCCGAGCTCGCCGATCGTCGTGCGCTGCGCTTCCCGCCCGCTGTGCGCACCGCGACGCTGCAGGGTGCGCCGGATGCCGTGGACGAGGCCCTGCGCCGGCTTCCGCCGTCTGCCGAGCAGGTCGGTGTCACGCAGGTCGAGGGCCGAGCCCGCGCGATCATCCGCTTCGACTACGCCCACGGGTCCCAGGTCGCCGAGGGCGTGCGCTCCGAGGTCATCCGGCAGGCCACCGCCCGCCGGAAACCCATCCCGGGTGCACCCCGTCGAGGGCGGCAGCCGCTGCCGCTGCGCGCCTTCTTCGACGATCCGGAGCCGTTCGACGAGTAGGCGAGAATCGACACATGACCCTGCGCATCGTCTTCGCAGGCAGCCCCGCCGCTGCCGTTCCGAGTCTGCAGGCGCTGATCGACGGTCCGCACGAGGTGGTCGGGGTGATCACGCGCGAACCGGCGCCACAGGGTCGCAAGCGCACGCTCACGCCGACGCCGGTCGCCGAGTTGGCTGGTCGGGCGGGTCTGCCGCTCATCGAGACCAACCGGCTCGGCCCGGTCACTGATGAGCTCATCGCTCTCGATGCCGATCTCGGCGTGATCGTCGCGTACGGGGGTCTGGTGCGCGAGCCGCTGCTGAGTGCCCCGCGTCTCGGGTGGATCAACCTGCATTTCTCCCTGCTGCCGCGCTGGCGCGGGGCGGCCCCCGTGCAACGGGCCGTGATGGCGGGAGACCAGGAGAGCGGCGTCAGCGTCTTCCGTCTGGTCCCCGAGCTCGATGCCGGCGATCTGCTGGCCACCGAGCCGACGATGATCGGGCGCAATGAGACGGCGGGGCATCTGCTCGAGGTGCTCGCCGTGCGCGGGGCCCAGGTGCTGGCGAGCGTCGTCGACCGGCTCGACGCGGGAACGGTGTCGGCGGTGCCGCAGACCGGTGAGCCGAGCTATGCGCCCAAGCTCGCCCTCGAGGACGGGCGCATCGACTGGGCCGACCCGGCCGAACGTGTCGACGCGATCATCCGGGGGGTGACGCCGGAGCCCGGTGCGTTCACCGAGATCGCTGGCGAGCGCCTCAAGATCCACGAGGCCGCGATTGCGCACGGGGTGGCGCGGCTCACTCCGGGCGGGATCGAGTTGCGAGCGGGGAAGGTGCTGGTGGGCACGTCCTCCGAACCGCTGGAGCTGTTACGGGTGCAGCCGGCCGGCAAGACGGCGATGGATGCGGCGGCCTGGTGGCGAGGTCGGCCGCCGGGGGCGACCGTGGTCGCCGGATGAGCCCCGCTCCCCGTGTCCAGCCGGCGCGTCGCGTCGCCTACGAGGTGCTGCGCGCCGTGCGCGAGACCGACGCCTACGCGAATCTCCTGTTGCCGTCGCTGATCGCCGATGCGCGGCTCGGTCCTGCGGATGCCGGTCTCGCCACCGAGCTGGCCTACGGCACGCTGCGGCAGCGGCGCTACTACGACCGCGTGCTGTCCCTGATCGTCGACCGAGATCTTGCTCGGCTCGATCCCGAGGTGCTCGACATCCTGCGGCTGGGCGCCCATCAGCTGCTCGCGATGCGCACCGCACCGCACGCCGCCGTGGGGGAGTCGGTCGAGCTGGCGGTGTCGGCGGGCAAGTCGTCAGCGCGCGGGTTCGTGAACGGCGTCCTGCGCACCCTGTCGCGGACGGGCCCCGAGCAGTGGCGCGAACGTGCCCTCGCTGGGCTGAGCGGCGATGCGCGACTCGGTGTGGAGTACTCGCACCCGGACTGGATCGTCGCGGCGCTGCGGGCGGCGCTGGAGGCGGACGGGCGCGCGGACGAGCTCGAGCAGCTCCTCGCCGCCGATAACCTCGCTCCGCGGGTGAGCCTCGTGGCCCTGCCCGGTCTGGCTGCTCCGGAAGAACTCGGCGAACCGGGAGGGGTCTCCCCGGTGGCCGCGCGTTCCGCGGGCGGTGACCCGGCTGCCCTGCCCGCGGTGGCGTCGGGGCGGGCCCGCGTGCAGGACGAGGGCTCGCAGCTCGCGGCCCTCGCGCTGAGCCGCGTGCGCCCCGTGGAACCCGGTGAACGCTGGCTCGACCTGTGCGCCGGGCCGGGTGGAAAGGTGGCGCTGCTGGGTGCCGAGGCGGCCCTCGCCGGCGCGAGCCTGGTGGCGAACGAGCTGGTCCCGGCGCGCGCCGGTCTGGTGCGGCGCGCACTGGCGGTGCTCGACCCGGCTCCCGAGGTGCTGGTGGGCGACGGCACACGGTTCGCGACCGAAGCCCCGGCGACGTTCGACCGCATCCTGCTCGATGCGCCCTGCACCGGCCTCGGGGCGCTGCGCCGCCGGCCGGAGGCGCGCTGGCGCAAGCAGCCGTCCGACTTCGCGGACCTGACGCGCGTTCAAGCCGCCCTGCTCGATGCCGCGGTCGCCGCCCTGCGCCCCGGCGGCATCCTGGCCTACGTCACGTGCTCGCCGCACCCCGCTGAGACGCGGGAGATCATCGACGCAGCGCTGGTGCGGCATCCGGAACTCACCGCGCTCGACACGCCGGCCGCCCTCGCCGGGATCGCCACACGCGACCTCGGGCTCGCCGAGGGCACTGCCGCCCAGCTCTGGCCCCACCGGCACGGCACCGACGCGATGTTCATCCAGTTGCTCGAGCGACGCGCCGCCGAAAATAGAGTGGTGCGGTGAGCATCAGAATCGAGCCGAGCATCCTGACCGCCGACTTCGCCAACCTCGAGGCGGAGGTGCGGCGCATCGGGTCGGCCGACGCGGTGCACGTCGACGTGATGGACAACCACTTCGTGCCCAACCTCACGTTCGGCCCCCGGATGGTCGAGAACCTGCAGGCGGTGTCGCCCATCCCGCTGGATGTGCACCTGATGATCACCGACGCCGACCGCTGGGCGCCGGGCTACGCCGAACTGGGGGCGTTCTCGGTGACGTTCCACGCCGAGGCCGCCGACGATCCGGTGGCGCTCGCCCGTCGCATCCGCGGGATCGGGTCGCGCGCGGGGATCGCCGTGAAGCCGGGCACCCCCCTCGACGCCTACCTCGACCTGCTGCCCGAGTTCGATCAGCTTCTGGTGATGACCGTCGAGCCCGGTTTCGGCGGTCAGAGCTTCATGACCGAGCTGCTGCCGAAGATCCGGGCGGCGCGGGCGGCGATCGGAGACAGTGCCGTGTGGCTGCAGGTGGACGGCGGCATCTCGGCCGACACGATCGCGCAGGCCGCGGAGGCCGGTGCCGACACCTTCGTGGCGGGCTCCGCCGTGTACCAGGCGTCCGGTGGCCTCGAACCAGACGCCGCGATCGCGAACCTGCGGCGCCTCGCTGCGGAGGCTCGGCACACGCATGCGTGATTGACTGGAGTCATGACTGAACTCAGCAAGCCCGAGATCGAGCCGACCATGGGCGAGGCGCCCGCTGACCTCGTCATCACCGACCTGGTGGTCGGTGACGGCCCCGAGGCGACTCCGGGTGCCACCGTCGACGTGCATTACGTCGGCGTCGACTTCGAGACCGGCGAGCAGTTCGATGCCAGCTGGGACCGCGGGCAGTCGATCCAGTTCCCCCTGAACGGCCTGATCAAGGGCTGGCAGGACGGCATCCCCGGCATGAAGGTGGGCGGGCGTCGTCAGCTCATCTGCCCGCCGGTGTACGCCTACGGCCCGGCGGGCGGCGGCCACCGCCTGAGTGGACGCACCCTCGTCTTCGTGATCGACCTCCTGGGCGTCAAGTAACCTCACGCGAGCCCCGGTACCCTGGGGACATGAAGACCTTCGACGGGCTCTGGGACGAGCTGGAGCGGAAGGCCGCCGAGCGGCCCGACGGCTCGGGCACCGTCGCCGAGCTCGACGCCGGGGTGCACGCGATCGGCAAGAAGATCGTCGAAGAGGCCGCAGAGGTCTGGATGGCGGCCGAGTTCCAGTCGGATGACGAGCTCGCCGCCGAGGCGTCGCAGCTCATCTACCACCTGCAGGTGCTGCTGCTGGCCCGCGGGCTCAGCCCGGCAGACGTCTACCGACATCTCTGATTCGCACCGACCCCCGTATCTTCGACCCAGGGAATCACCCATGTTGCGAATCGCCGTGCCGAACAAGGGCACGTTGTCCGAGACGGCTGTGGCCATGCTGCACGAGGCGGGCTATGCCACCCGCCGCGACCCGAAAGAGCTGATCGTCAGCGATCCGCGCAATGACGCCGAGTTCTTTTACCTGCGTCCGCGCGACATCGCGACGTACGTCGGCTCCGGCGCCCTCGATGTCGGCATCACGGGCCGCGATCTGCTGCTCGACTCCGGTTCGGCTGCGGTTGAGGTCGATGAACTCGACTTCGGAGCCTCGACCTTCCGCTTCGCCGGACCGATCGGGCGCTTCTCGGCACTCGGCGACCTGGCCGGGGTCCGGGTCGCCACCAGCTACGACGGTCTCGTCGCCGCGTTCCTCGAACGCGAGGGGGTGGCAGCGACGGTCGTGCGCCTCGACGGCGCGGTCGAGTCGGCCGTGCGGCTGGGCGTCGCCGACGCGGTGGCGGATGTGGTGGAGACCGGGCGCACGCTGGAGAAGCAGGGTCTGGAGATCTTCGGTCCCGTCATCTTGCAATCCGCGGCGGTGCTCATCTCGGCCCAGCCCGACCTTCCCGGGCTCGCCACGCTCCACCGTCGTCTGCAGGGGGTGATGGTGGCCCGGCAGTACGTGCTGATGGACTACGACCTCCCCGCCTCTCTGGTCGATGCGGCGTCGAAGATCACCCCGGGCCTCGAGTCGCCCACGGTGTCGCCGCTGCGCGACAGCGACTGGGTGGCGGTGCGCGTGATGGTGCCGCGGGTGGAGACCAACCACCTGATGGACGAGCTCTATGCACTCGGCGCCCGCGCCATCCTGGTGTCCTCGATCCACGCCGCCCGTATATGAGCGTGGCCATCCGCGTCATCCCGTGCCTCGATGTCGCTGCCGGCCGGGTGGTCAAGGGCGTGAACTTCCTCAACCTGCGCGACGCGGGTGACCCGGTGGAGCTCGCCCGGCGCTACTACGAGCAGGGCGCCGACGAGGTCACCTTCCTCGACGTGACGGCGACGGTGGAGGACCGCACGACGATGTACGACACGGTCACCGCGACGGCCGAGCAGGTCTTCATCCCACTGACGGTGGGCGGCGGCGTGCGCTCCACCGACGACGTCGCCCGCCTGCTCGCCAGTGGCGCGGACAAAGTGGGGGTCAACAGCGCCGCGATCGCCCGGCCGGCGCTGATCGACGAGATCGCCGACCGGTTCGGGGCCCAGGTGCTCGTGCTCAGCCTCGACGTGAAGCGCCGCGACGGAGCGTTCATCGTGACGACGCACGGCGGGCGCACCGAGACCGATCTGGACGCGCTGGCATGGGCGCGTGAGGCGATCGAGCGCGGCGCGGGCGAGCTGCTCGTGAACTCCATCGACGCGGATGGCACCAAACGCGGGTTCGATCTGGAGCTGGTGGCGGCGATGCGCGAGATCAGTTCGGTGCCGGTGATCGCGAGCGGGGGAGCGGGGGCGCTCGGCGACTTCGCACCCGCCGTCGCCGCAGGGGCGGATGCGGTGCTCGCGGCATCCGTGTTCCATACCGGCGAGCTGACGATCGGCCAGGTGAAGGACGCGCTGCGCGCGAACGGGGTGGAGGTGCGATGAGCGACATCGACGAGGTCGTGGCCCGCGCCACCTTCGACGCCCAGGGGCTGCTCCCCGCGGTCATCCAGCAGCACGACACCCGCGAGGTGCTGATGCTGGGCTACATGGACGCCGAGGCGCTGCGGCGCACCCTCACCACAGGCCGGGTGACCTTCTGGTCGCGCAGTCGACAGGAGTACTGGCGCAAAGGCGACACCAGCGGCAACGTCCAGTACGTCCGCGGCGCGGCACTCGACTGCGACGGGGATACCCTGCTGGTGCAGGTGGAGCAGGTCGGTCCGGCCTGCCACACCGGAGCGCATTCCTGCTTCGATGTCGACCCACTCGACCCCGCCCTAGGAGCCCCGTGACCACGCGCGCCGAGTTCGATTCGGCCATTGCGGCCGGGCACCGGGTCGTCCCGGTGCTGCGCGAACTGTTCGCCGACGGTGAGACGCCGATCGGGGTCTACCGCAAGCTCGCGCTGGGGCGACCGGGCACGTTCCTGCTCGAATCGGCCGAGCAGGGCGGTATCTGGTCGCGCTGGTCGTTCGTCGGCGTCGGCTCGCTCGGGGTGCTCACTCAGGACGGCGACGTGGCGCACTGGATCGATTACGGCATCCCGGCTTCCCGCGCTCTCGGGGACGACGCCCCCACGGCACCGCTGGATGCCCTCGAGCACCTCTACCGCCGCTGGAGCACTCCGCACGTTGACGGACACCCGCCTCTGACCGGCGGCCTCGTCGGGTTCATCGGCTGGGAGGCGGTGCGCCAGCTCGAGCGGCTGCCCGACGCTCCTCCCGCCGACTTCGCGATTCCCGGTCAGGCGCTGACCTTCGTCTCCGAGCTCGTGGTCCTCGATCACCGGAGCGGAACCGCCATCCTCATCGCGGCGGCGTTGAACGACGGTGCCGAGACGCCCGACGCCCTGTGGAGCGGCGCGCAGGCGCGCCTCGATGCCCTCCAGGCCGGGCTCGCCGAGCCCTCCGAGGCGTGGCTCGCGGATGTCGACCTCGGCATCGCGCCCACGCCGGCTCCCCGGGTGGCGAAGTCCGAGTACACGGCGGCGATCGAGCGCTCGAAGAAGTACATCCGCGACGGCGACGTGTTCCAGGTGGTGATCTCGCAGCGCTTCGACCACGAACTCACCGCCGAGCCGATCGATGTCTACCGGGTGCTGCGGGCGCTGAATCCCAGTCCGTACATGTACCTGCTGTCGCTCGAGAGCGCGTCGGGCGAGACCGTGTCGGTGGTGGGCTCCTCGCCCGAGGCGCTGGTCAAGGTGCAGGGCGGCAGGGTCTTCACCCACCCGATCGCCGGGTCCCGACCGCGCGGCGAGACACCGGAGCGCGACCTCGAACTCGCGGACGAGCTGCTCGCGGATCCGAAGGAGCAGGCCGAGCACCTCATGCTCGTCGATCTCGCGCGCAACGACCTGTCCAAGGTGTGCACCGCGGGATCGGTCGAGGTGACCGAGTTCATGCAGGTCGAGCGATTCAGCCACATCATGCACCTGGTGTCGAGCGTGGAGGGCGACCTGCGGCCGGACGCGACCCCGATCGACGCGTTCCGGGCGACGTTCCCCGCAGGCACGCTGTCCGGCGCGCCGAAGCCCCGTGCGCTGGAGATCATCGACGAACTCGAGGTCGCCCAGCGTGGGATCTACGGCGGCGTGGTCGGGTACTTCGGACTGGCCGGCGACGCCGACCTGGCCATCGCCATCCGCACCGCCACGATCGTGAACGGGATCGCCACGGTACAGGCGGGGGCGGGCCTGGTCGCCGACTCCGACCCGGAGAGCGAGTACCTCGAATCGCAGAACAAGGCGGCGGCTCCGCTGCGCGCGGTGGCGGTGGCGAACGCGATGCGGCGGCTGCGGTGACACCCTCGCGCCTGCGCCTGCTCTCGATGGCGGCGATCATCGCCACCGCCGGGCTCGCGGCACTGTCGTGGTCCCAGACGTGGTACCGGCTGCAGCTGGCTGACTCTGAGCACCCGATCGGCGGCGACGTCGCCGGCGGGGCGCTGCTTCCGCTGGCTCTGGCCTCGCTCTGCGTGGTGCTGGCCCTCGGGCTCGCCGGTGCGGTGTTCCGGGCGATCCTCGCCGTGCTGGATTCCCTGCTCGGAGTGTGCGTGATCGTCGTGACCGCGTGGTCGCTCAGCGATCCGGTGCGCGCCTCGGTGCCCGCTCTGGTCAACGCGACCGGGTTCTCGGGCGATGCTGACGTGTTCCGGGATCAGGTCACCTCGAGCGTGGTCACGATCTGGCCGTGGGTCGGCCTCGTCGCGGGTGTGCTGATGACGCTCACCGGCCTCGCGATCGCCGTCACCGGGCGCGGCTGGCCCCTCTCCGGCTCCCGCTACACGCGCACCCGCACCGCGAGCCCGGATAGCGACCCTGTGCGCGACTGGGACGCGCTCTCCGAGGGCGACGACCCGACCGCCGGTCCCCGCTAGACTTTCCCCAGTCCCACCCACGAAGGAGCACGAGTGAGCGACACGAACGAGCCCGGCCACGGTAACTCCCCGGCGGCGTGGGTCGCGGTGACGATCATGCTGGTCGCGTTCGTGATCGGCACGTTCGCCTTCTGGTTCAGCGCCAACGGCGCGAACCTCGAGTGGCTCGTCTGGGCATCCGCGGGCCTGCTCGTCGTGGGTGTGCTGGTCGGTGTGGTCATGGCGAAGCTCGGATATGGCGTCAACGGTCCGAAGTACGCCCCCAAGGCGCACAAGTAGGGTGCTCGCCGAACTCGTCGCCGGGGCCGTCGCCGACGCCTCGGAACGCCGCGCCGTGCGCAGCCTCGCGCAGGTCGAGGCCGAGGCGCTGGCTCGCCCGCCCGCTCTGGATGCCGTGGCGGCTCTCGCTCCCGCGTCGCGTGTGAAGATCATCGCCGAGGTCAAGCGCGCCAGCCCGTCCCGCGGAACGCTCGCCTCCATTACCGACCCGGCCGCCCTTGCCGTCTCGTACGAGACCGGCGGCGCGAGTGCGATCAGCGTGCTCACCGAAGGCCGCCGGTTCGGCGGTTCGCTCGGCGACCTCGAGCAGGTGCGCGCCGCCGTCGGGATTCCCGTGCTGCGCAAGGACTTCATCGCCGAGCCCTATCAGGTGCTCGAGGCCCGTGCCGCCGGCGCCGATCTGGTGCTGCTGATCGTGGCGGCGCTCGACCAGCCCACCCTGCAGTCGCTGCACGCGCTCATCCACGACCTCGGCATGACGGCGCTGGTCGAGACGCACTCCGGCGACGAGGTGCAGCGCGCCCTCGAACTGGGCGCCTCGGTCGTGGGCGTCAACGCCCGCAACCTCAGCACGTTCGAACTCGATCGCGACCTCTTCGGCTCGCTTGCCGACAGCATCCCGTCGGGCGTCATCCGCGTCGCCGAGTCCGCGGTGCTGCAGCCGGCCGACGTCGCGCACTACCGGCAGGCCGGCGCCGACGTGGTGCTGATCGGTGAGGCGCTGGTGACCGGTGACGATCCGGTGGCCACCCTCGAGCAGTTCCTGGCGGCCGGCGCATGACCCAGCTACGCGACCAGCCCGGTCCCTTCTTCGGCGATTTCGGGGGCCGGTTCATGCCCGAGTCCCTGATCGCGGCCATCGACGAGCTTGCCGCCGCGTACGACGCGGCAAAGGTCGATCCCGAATTTCAGGCCGAATTGGCCCACCTGCACCGCACGTACACGGGCAGGCCGTCGATCATCACCGAAGTGCCCCGGTTCGCCGAGCACGCGGGCGGCGCGCGCATCATCTTGAAGCGCGAAGACCTCAATCACACCGGCTCGCACAAGATCAACAATGTGCTCGGCCAGGCGCTGCTCACCCGGCGCATCGGCAAGTCGCGTGTCATCGCCGAGACGGGCGCCGGACAGCACGGGGTGGCCACGGCGACCGCGGCAGCGTTGTTCGGCCTGGAGTGCACGATCTTCATGGGCGAGGTCGACACCCAGCGTCAGGCGCTCAACGTCGCACGCATGCGCCTGCTCGGTGCCGAGGTGGTCTCGGTCACCACGGGGTCGCGCACCCTCAAGGACGCGATCAACGAGGCCTACCGCGAGTGGGTGACGAGCGTCGAGTCGACCAACTACATCTTCGGCACCGCTGCCGGGCCGCATCCGTTCCCCGCGATGGTGCGCGACTTCCAGAAGATCATCGGTGAGGAAGCCCGGGCTCAGGTGCTCGAGCTCACCGGCCGGCTTCCGGATGCCGTGGCCGCGTGCGTCGGGGGCGGGTCGAATGCGATCGGCATCTTCCACGCCTTCCTCGATGATCCGTCGGTACGGCTGTACGGGTTCGAGGCGGCCGGTGACGGAATCGACACCGAGCGGCATGCGGCATCGATCGAGCGCGGCCGCCCGGGCATCCTGCACGGGGCGCGGAGTTTCCTGCTGCAGGACGACGACGGCCAGACCATCGAGTCGCACTCGATCTCGGCGGGCCTCGATTATCCGGGCGTCGGCCCCGAACATGCCTTCCTGCACGACATCGGGCGGGCGACCTACCTTCCGGCGTCGGACGCAGAGGCCATGGAGGCGCTGAGGCTGCTCAGTCGAACCGAGGGCATCATCCCGGCGATCGAGTCGGCCCACGCCCTCGCCGGCGCCCTGAAGCTCGGCAAGGAGCTGGGGCCGGAGGGCATCATCCTGATCAACCTCAGCGGTCGGGGCGACAAGGACGTCGCGACCGCGGGCGCCTGGTTCGACCTGTTCGACGAGGGCGCGGTGCAGTCGTGAGCGCGCCCCAGAGCGTCGCCGGCGTCGTCGACCGCGGCGGTGCCCTGGTCGGCTATCTTCCTGTCGGGTTCCCCGACCTGCAGACCAGCATCGACGCCGCTGTCGCGCTCGTCGAGAACGGGGTCGACGCGCTCGAGCTGGGCCTTCCGTACTCCGACCCGGTGATGGACGGGCTGGCGATTCAGAAGGCGACCCAGGCCGCGATCGCAGCCGGGTTCCGGGTGAGCGACGTCTTCCGGGCCGTCGAGGGTGTGCGGGCCCGGGTCGACGCACCTGTTCTGGTGATGACGTACTGGAATCCGGTCGTGCAATACGGCGTCGACCGGTTCGCGGACGAGCTGCGCAATGCCGGGGGATCGGGCCTCATCACGCCCGACATCACGCCCGACTCCGCAGCCGACTGGATCGCCACGAGCGACCGCACCGGCCTCGACCGGGTGTTCCTCGCGGCGCCGTTGTCCACCGACGAGCGCCTGACGGCAACCGTCGCGGCCAGCCGCGGATTCGTCTACGCGGTATCGACGATGGGGATCACGGGCGCTCGGTCCGACGTCGACGCAGCCGCACGCGCCCTGGTGAGCCGCATCCGCGAGGCCGGGGACGCATCCACCCGCACCTGCGTCGGCATCGGCATCTCGACCGGCGATCAAGTCGCCGAGGTTCTGCAATACGCCGATGGCGCGATCGTCGGATCGGCGCTGGTCACGGCTCTGGCGGATGGTGGCGTCGCGGGCGTGGCCCGTGCGGCGTCGCAACTGGCAAACGGAAAGTAGGATCAAGCACGTGATCGCCGCCCCCCTCGAGCTGCCGAGCCCCCCGGAATCCTGGTCGCAGTGGGATATCCCGCTCGGCTGGCTGCACTCGCTGATCCCGGCTGTCGCGGCGGACCAGGTGCTGACCGTGCACACCTACGCGCTGTGCCTGCTGACCGGCATCATCGTGGCGTTGTTCATCACGAACCACCGTCTCACCCACCGCGGCGCGGAGCCCTGGATCATCATCGACGTCGCCCTCTGGGGCATCGTCACGGGCATCATCGGCGCCCGGCTCTGGCACGTGTTCACTCACCCGGATGACTACTTCGGCCCCGGCAAGAACCTCTGGGAGATCGCCAACATCCCCGCCGGAGGGCTGGCCATCTTCGGCACGCTGCTCGGCGGCGCGATCGGGTTCTTCATCGGGTGCCGCATCACCGGGCTTCGCTTCCTGAGCGTCGCCGACGCGGTGGCTCCTGCGCTGCTGGTCGCCCAGGGCCTGGGGCGCTTCGGCAACTACTTCAACCAGGAGCTGTTCGGGCTGCCCACGGATTTCCCCTGGGGTCTGAAGATCGACCGGCCGAACCCGGCCATCCCCACCGGCATCGCCGACGACGTGCTCTTCCACCCCACGTTCCTCTACGAGATGATCTGGAACTTCGCCGGCGCGATCATCATCATCTTCCTCATCGAGAACTCCGTGAAGCTGGTGCGCGCCACCCCGTGGTCGACCAGCATCCCCGGCCTTCTGCGACGCGGCCTCGATGTCGACCCCGACCGCACCGGTCGCCTTCTGCCGGGGCTGCAGTTCACGCGCCGTCCGCAGTGGCAGTGGGGCAAGACCTTCGGTCTCTACCTCATCTGGTACGGCCTGGGCCGCGCCTGGTTCGAGTCGATCCGTCTCGACCCGAGCGTGACGTTCCTCGGCATCCGCAGCAACGTCTGGGGCGCACTGGGTGCCATTCTGCTCGGCATCATCATCATCGCCGTGCAGAGCCGGCGTCACACCGGTGTCGAGCCGAATGTGTACCGGCCCGGTCGCGAGTGGGTCGACCCGGCTACGGTAGACTCCGAAGACACCTACTCGGACACCGACGCCGAGAGCGATGACGCTCCCGGGGAATCCCCCCAGAAGTCGGCCGCCACAAGCGGAGCAACCACCGGGTCCTAGGTCGCGCGCACTCTCGCCGACGCCCCCTTCTCTTCGGGCCGCTGACGTCCCACCGCACCATCGTGAGGACGGTTATCCATGGCGCATCCCACCCCCTTCCAGCGCAATTCCCGCGTGCCCGCGGCGCAGGGTCTGTACGATCCGCGCCACGAGAAGGACGCGTGCGGCCTGGCGATGGTGGCGACGCTGCGCGGCACAGCCGGTCACGACATCGTCACGCAGGCTCTCGACGCGCTGCGCCACCTCGAGCACCGGGGCGCGGTGGGGTCGGATGCCGGCACCGGTGATGGGGCGGGCATCGTCACGCAGATCCCCGACGCGTTCCTGCGTGCCGTCGCGCCGTTCGACCTGCCGCCGGTCGGGAGGTACGCGGTCGGCATGTCGTTCCTCCCGCTCGATGCGGGGGAGCGGGCCGAACTGAAGGCCGGTATCGAGGCGATCGCCGAGCAGGAACGGCTGCGCGTGCTCGGCTGGCGCGAGGTGCCCACCGATCCCGCGCATCTGGGCACCCTCGCGCGCGAGGCGGCACCGGCGTTCGAGCATTTGTTCGTGGAGGCGACGGACGGCGAGCGGTCGGGGATCGCACTCGACCGGCTGACCTTCCGGCTGCGGAAGCGGGCCGAACGCGAATTGGGCGCCTACTTCCCGTCGCTGTCGGCGCGGACTCTGGTCTACAAGGGCATGGTGACGACTCTCCAGCTCGAGCCGTTCTATCCCGACCTCAGCGACGAGCGGTTCGCGTCGCGCCTGGCGCTGGTGCATTCCCGGTACTCGACCAACACGTTCCCGTCGTGGCCCCTTGCTCAGCCCTTCCGCATGATCGCGCACAACGGCGAGATCAACACGGTGCAGGGCAACCGCAACTGGATGCGCGCGCGGCAGAGCCAGCTGGAGAGCGAGGTGCTGGGCGACCTGCAGCCTCTGTTCCCGATCGTCAGCGAGGGGGCCAGTGACTCGGCCTCGTTCGACGAGGTGGTGGAGCTGCTCACGCTCGGCGGCCGCAGCCTTCCGCACGCGATCATGATGATGGTGCCGGAGGCCTGGGAGAACCAGTCCGACATCGACCCGGCACGCAAGGCGTTCTACGAGTTCCACTCGATGCTCATGGAGCCGTGGGACGGGCCCGCCGCCCTCGTCTTCACCGACGGCACCCTCGTCGGCGCCACGCTCGACCGCAACGGACTGCGTCCGGGCCGTTTCGTGGTCACCGACGACGGCCTGGTCGTGCTGGCCAGCGAGATCGGCGTGCTCGACTTCCCGGCCGACCGCATCGTGCGCAAGGGCCGGTTGCGTCCGGGCAAGATGTTCCTCGTCGACACGGCCGAGGGTCGTATCGTGGAGGACGACGAGATCAAGGCCGAGCTGGCAGCCTCGGCGCCGTGGCAGGAGTGGTTGGACGACGGCCGCATCCATCTCGCCGACCTGCCCGAGCGCGAGCACGTCACGCACACCCCGGCGTCGGTGGTGCGGCGCCAGCGCACCTTCGGCTACACCGAGGAGGAGGTGCGTATCCTGCTCACCCCGATGGCGCAGAACGGCGCCGAGCCGCTCGGCGCGATGGGCTCGGACAGCCCGATCGCGGTACTCAGCGACCGCCCCCGGCTGCTCTTCGATTACTTCACCCAGGCATTTGCGCAGGTGACGAACCCGCCTCTGGACTCGATCCGCGAGGAGGTCGTCACCTCGATGAGCCTCGGTCTCGGGCCCGAGCGCAACCTGCTCGACGCGACCCCCGAGCACGCTCGGCAGATCGTGCTCGACTTCCCGGTGATCGACAACGACCAGTTGGCCAAGATCCAGCACTTCGAGACGCGCAGCGGCCGCCGGCCCGCCCACGTCATCCGGGGCCTCTACAAGGTCAAGAAGGGCGAGCGCGGGCTCGCCAAGCGCCTGGCCGAGATGTGCGCCGAGGCGGACGCGGCGATCGAGGCCGGATCGCAGTTCATCGTGCTGAGCGACCGTGACTCGAACGCCGATCTGGCCCCCATTCCCTCGCTGCTGATGCTCGCGGCGGTGCATCACCACCTCATCCGGCAGCAGACCCGCATGAAGTGCGGGATCATCGTCGAGGCCGGCGACGTGCGCGAGGTGCACCACGTCGCTCTGCTGGTGGGCTACGGCGCGTCCGCGATCAACCCCTATCTCGCGATGGAGACGGCCGAACAGCTCGTTCTGAGCGGCATGATCACGGGGATCACCCCCGAGAAGGCGGTCGCCAACCTGATCAAGGCGCTCGGCAAGGGCGTGCTGAAGATCATGTCCAAGATGGGCATCTCGGTCGTGGGCTCGTACGCCGCGGCCCAGGCCTTCGAGGCGATCGGCCTCAGCCAGGAGTTCGTCGACCAGTACTTCACGGGCACCACCAGCCTGCTCGGCGGCGTCGGGCTCGAGACGGTCGAGCGCGAGAACGCGGCGCGTCACGAGGCCGCCTACCCGCGCGACGGCGCCATCCTGGCGCACGAGCGGCTGCAGGTCGGCGGCGAGTACCAGTGGCGCCGCGAGGGCCCGCCGCACCTGTTCAACCCCGAGACGGTCTTCAAGCTGCAGCATTCGACTCGCGCGCGGCGGTACGACATCTTCCGCGACTACACCCGGGCGATCGACGAGCAGGCCGAGAACCTGATGACCCTGCGCGGTCTCTTCGCCCTGAAGACGCACGATCGCACCCCGGTGCCGATCGATGAGGTCGAGTCGATCGAGTCGATCATCGCCCGCTTCAACACGGGTGCGATGAGCTACGGATCGATCAGCCAGGAGGCGCACGAGACGCTCGCGATCGCGATGAATCGCCTCGGCGGGCGCTCGAACACCGGCGAGGGTGGGGAAGACATCGAGCGTCTCATCGACCCTGAGCGCAGAAGCCGCATCAAGCAGGTGGCGAGCGGCCGGTTCGGCGTGACCAGCATGTACCTGACCAACGCGACCGATATCCAGATCAAGATGGCGCAGGGAGCCAAGCCCGGCGAGGGCGGTCAGCTGATGGCGACCAAGGTGTACCCGTGGATCGCGCGTACCCGGCACTCGACAGCCGGGGTGGGGCTCATTTCCCCGCCACCGCATCACGACATCTATTCGATCGAAGACCTCAAGCAGCTGATCTTCGACCTGAAGCGGGCCAACCCGGAGGCGCGGGTGCACGTCAAGCTGGTGTCGCAGTCGGGCATCGGCGCTGTCGCGGCCGGCGTGACGAAGGCGCTGGCGGATGTCGTGCTGGTTTCCGGCCATGATGGCGGTACCGGGGCATCACCCCTCAACTCGCTGAAGCACGCCGGCACCCCGTGGGAGATCGGGCTCGCCGAGACGCAGCAGACCCTGATGCTCAATGGCATGCGCGACCGCGTCGTCGTGCAGGTGGACGGCCAGATGAAGACCGGGCGCGATGTCATCATCGCGGCACTGCTGGGCGCCGAGGAGTACGGGTTCGCGACGGCACCTCTGGTGGTGTCGGGCTGCATCCTCATGCGGGTCTGCCATCTCGACACCTGCCCGGTCGGCGTGGCGACGCAGAACCCCGAGCTGCGGGCACGGTTCACCGGAAAGCCCGAGTTCGTCGAGACCTTCTTCGAGTACCTCGCCCAGGAGGTGCGCGAGTACCTCGCCGAGCTCGGTTTCCGCAGCCTCGACGAGGCGATCGGCCACAGCGAGCTGCTCGACGTCGACCGTGCGATCGAACACTGGAAAGCCGACGGGCTCGACCTGTCTCCAGTGCTCAGCGGGCCGGAGTTCGACGAGGATGAGCCGCGCCGCAACCTCCGTGGTCAGCAGCACGAGCTCGAGACGCACTTCGATCAGGAGCTGATCCGACGGGCGTCCTCGGCACTCGAGCGCGGTGAGCACGTGCGGATCGCCCTCCCGATCCGCAACACCGAGCGCGCCGTAGGGACCATGCTCGGCCATGAGGTGACGAAGCGGCACGGCGAGCACGGGCTGCCCGCGAACACGATCGAGGTCGTGCTCACCGGGTCGGCGGGGCAGTCGCTCGGCGCCTTCATGCCGCCCGGCATCACGCTGCGCCTCGAGGGGGATAGCAACGACTACGTCGGGAAGGGCCTGTCGGGCGGCCAGATCGTGGTGCGTCCGCCGCGGGACGCGCGCTTCCCGGCCGAGCGCAATGTCATCGCCGGCAACGTGATCGGCTACGGCGCGACCCAGGGCAGCATGTTCATCCGCGGTGTCGTGGGTGAGCGGTTCCTCGTGCGCAACTCCGGTGCCACCGCCGTCGTCGAAGGCGTCGGAGATCACGCACTCGAGTACATGACCGGTGGTCTCGCCGTCATCCTCGGCGGCACCGGCCGTAACCTCGGCGCCGGGATGTCCGGCGGCACGGCCTACGTCTACGGTCTCAAGCGCGAGCGGGTCAACCGCGACTCGCTCGCGTCGGGAGAACTCGCTCTGCTGCCCCTCGACAGCGCTGACGTCGAGATCCTCACCGATCTGCTGCAGCGCCACGTCGCCGAGACCGAGTCGACCCTTGCCGCCTCGATGCTCGACGATCTCGACACCACCATGGCGACCTTCGTCAAGGTGCTCCCGCGCGACTATGCCGCGGTGCTGAAGACACGCCAGGACGCGATCGCCGAGGGGCTCGACCCCGACGGCCCCGTGGTCTGGACCCGGATCCTGGAGGCGACCAATGGCTGACCCGAAGGGCTTCCTCACCACCCGCGAGCGGGAGTTGCCGAAGCGGCGCCCCGTGCCGGTGCGCATCATGGATTGGAAAGAGGTCTATGAGGCGCAAGACCCGGGGCAGCTGCGGCGGCAGGCCGGACGCTGCATGGACTGCGGCATCCCGTTCTGTCATCAGGGCTGTCCGCTCGGCAACCTGATTCCGGAGTGGAACGACCTCACCTGGCGCAACGAGGGCCGGCAGGCCATCGAGCGGCTGCATGCGACCAACAACTTCCCGGAGTTCACCGGCCGGCTGTGCCCGGCACCGTGCGAGGCGAGCTGCGTGCTCGGCATCAACCAGCCACCGGTGACCATCAAGCAGGTCGAGGTCTCGATCATCGACCAGGCGTTCGCCAACGGCTGGGTCACGCCGCATCCGCCGGAGCGTCTCACCGGCAAGACGGTGGCCGTCGTCGGTTCGGGCCCGGCGGGGCTCGCTGCTGCTCAGCAGCTCACTCGCGCCGGTCACACGGTTGCGGTGTACGAACGCGACGACCGCATCGGCGGGCTGCTGCGTTACGGCATCCCCGACTTCAAGATGGAGAAGCGCCAGATCGAGTTGCGCCTGGCCCAGATGCAGGCCGAGGGAACGCGATTCCGCGCGGGCGTCGAGATCGGCAAGGACATCTCCTGGGCCGATCTGCGCGCACGCTATGACGCGGTGGTGGTCGCCACCGGCGCAACGGTGCCGCGGGATCTGCCGATCCCGGGCCGCGATCTGCTCGGCGTGCACTTCGCGATGGAGTACCTCGTGCAGCAGAACAAGGCGGTGGCCGGCGACCAGGTCCCCGAGCAACTGACCGCCGAGGGCAAGCATGTGGTGGTCATCGGCGGCGGCGACACCGGAGCCGACTGCATCGGAACCGCACACCGCCAGGGTGCGCTCTCGGTGACGAACCTCGCCATCGGCGTCCAGCCGCCCGAAGAGCGGCCCGAGCACCAGCCGTGGCCGATGTTCCCGAACCTGTTCGAGATCACGAGTGCGCACGAGGAGGGCGGCGAGCGGGTGTACCTGGCCTCGACGGTCGAGTTCCTCGCCAATGACGCGGGGGAGGTCCGCGCGCTCCGCGTCGCCGAGACCGAGTACGTCGACGGCAAGCGGGTGCCCAAGTCCGGCACCGAGCGCGAGATCCCCGCCGATCTCGTTCTCATCGCCATGGGGTTCACCGGTGCCGAGCGCGACGCGCTCGAGGACCAGCTGAACCTGCCGTTCGACGACGGCGGGAACGTCGCCCGCGGGGACCAGTACGACACCCCCGAGTCAGGGGTTTTCGTCGCCGGGGACGCCGGCCGCGGGCAGTCGCTGATCGTCTGGGCCATCGCCGAAGGGCGGGCGGCCGCTGCGGCGGTCGACCGCTTCCTCGAGGGCGAGACCGAGCTCCCTGCACCCGTCCGTCCGTCCGACCGCGCCATCGCGGTCTAGTCTCGACGGGGGCGCACGAACGCCTCCTACCCCCACCACCACCACAAAGGAACCCATTTCGTCATGAGACGAGCAAAGATCGTCGCCACGCTCGGGCCCGCCACCTCGAGCTATGAGAACATCCGGTCGATCATCGAGGCCGGTGTCGACGTCGCCCGCATGAACCTCAGCCACGGCACCTACGAGGTGCACAACGAGGTTTACGCGAACGTGCGCAAGGCCGCGGAGGACACCGGTAAGCCCGTGGCCGTGCTGGTCGACCTGCAGGGCCCGAAGATCCGTCTGGGCAAGTTCGAGGCCGGCCCGTACGACCTCGAAGTGGGTGACACCTTCACGATCACCACCGACGACATCGTCGGGACGAAAGAGCGCGTGGGAACCACGTTCAAGGGACTGCCGCAGGACGTGTCGCCGGGCGACTTCCTGTTGATCGACGACGGCAAGGTCAAGGTCGAGGTCGTCTCGACCGATGGGGTGGATGTCGTCACCAAGGTGGTCGTCGCGGGCCCCGTCTCCAACAACAAGGGCATCAATCTCCCCGGGGTCGCCGTGAACGTTCCGGCGTTGTCCGAGAAGGATGAGCAGGATCTGCGCTGGGGTCTGGCGCTCGGCGCCGACTACATCGCTCTGTCGTTCGTGCGGAATGCCGCCGATGTCGACCGAGTTTTCGAGATCATGGCCGAGGAGGGCCGCAAGGTCCCGGTGATCGCGAAGATCGAGAAGCCGCAGGCGGTCGACGCGCTGGAGGAGATCATCGACGCGTTCGACGGCATCATGGTCGCCCGGGGCGACCTCGCCGTCGAGCTGCCGCTGGAAGCGGTGCCGATCGTGCAGAAGCGCGCGGTCGAGCTGTCGCGCCGCATGGCCAAGCCGGTGATCGTCGCCACCCAGATGCTCGAGTCGATGACCCACTCGCCGGTTCCGACCCGCGCCGAGGCGTCGGACGTCGCGAACGCGGTGCTCGATGGTGCGGATGCCGTCATGCTCTCGGGCGAGACCAGCGTGGGCGAGTACCCGGTCGTCACGGTTCAGACCATGGCGCGCATCGTGGAATCGACCGAAGAGCACGGCCTCGAGCGCATCGCGCCGCTCGGCACCAAGCCGCGCACCCAGGGCGGAGCGATCACCCTCGCGGCCGCCGAGGTCGCCGACTTCGTCGACGCCAAGTACGTGTGCGTCTTCACCGAGTCCGGCGACTCGGCACGGCGCATGTCCCGCCTGCGCTTCCGCATCCCGATGAAGGCGTTCACGCCCGACGTCGCCATCCAGCGCCGGATGGCGCTGACCTGGGGGATCGGGTCGTTCCTGGTCGACCGGGTCACCCACACCGACGCAATGTTCAAGCAGGTGGACGAGAAGTTGCTGTCCGCCGGCATGGCGGAGGTGGGCGACAAGGTCGTGGTGATCTCGGGTTCCCCTCCGGGAATTCCCGGCTCGACCAACGACCTGCGCGTGCACGTGATCGGCGATGCCGTGAATTCCGCGCTGCCGGTCTGGGAGAGCGGCGCGCACGCCGACTGAGCTGACCCCCCCTTCACGGGGTAGCCGCGGCTCGATGAATGAGCCAGGCTGTGCGCAACATCCGGTCAGTGGGCGTCCGGGTGGTGAAGGGGGACGCAGTGTCCGAGTTGGGCTCCGAGACGGTTTCTACCGCTCCGGCGGCGGGCTGGTACCCCGACCCCGCCGATCCGTCCGCGTCGCGCTGGTGGAGCGGTGTGGCATGGACCGATCACGTGCAGCGGTCGGCGGTGGCTGCCGTTCCTGCGCTGGCAGTCGCGGCGGCATCCGCACCGGTGGCACCCGCAACGCCGACCGTCATGCGTGCCGCGAACCTCGACGCCGACGGGGTGCCGCTGACGTTGTTCGCCGACTCCGCGTTCGATCCTGCGGTGCTGGCTCCTGCCGCGAAGCCGACGTCGCAGTCCGACTGGCATGCGCAGAGCGGTCGCACCGCTGCGCCGAAGCGGCAGGTCGCGGGGACGGTGTCGCTGTCGACCGGCGTGCCCGCCGGTGAACGCAAGAACGATCCGTACCGGCAGCGCAACTGGATCGCCGGCGTCGCGCTTGCCCTCGCCGTGATCAGTGTCCCGGCGCTTGCCGCGAAGGTGCTCATCACCCTTCCGGCGGCCTCGCAGGGCATTTTCGCGGGAGCGCCGATCGCGCTGTCGTTGCTCGCGCTGGTCGTGTCGGTTCGTCGAGGCCGAGGCGTCGTGATCTCCATCGTCGCCCTGGTTCTGTCGGCGGTGACTCTGGCGGCAGGCTTGCTGGTCGACCCGGCGACCCTGCGTTCCGTTCTGCAGCCGGTGGCGGATCTGCTCGGGATCTGACGCGGAGCGCACCCGTAGCGCACGTTGTGCCGGATGTGGGGGTCGAACCCACACGCCCTTTCGGACAGCGGATTTTGAGTCCGCCGCGTCTGCCATTCCGCCAATCCGGCGCTCGCACCCGAGGGCGCGGCACTGTGAACCATACCGTAGGCTTTTGCCGTGAGTGACGCGCAGGACACCCCGCAGGCACCCCGGCGAGTCGTTGTGGCAGAGGATGAGTCGCTCATCCGGCTCGACATCGTCGAGATCCTCCGCGACAACGGTTTCGAGGTCGTGGGCGAGGCGGGCGACGGTGAGGCCGCCGTTCAGCTCGCCACCGAGCTGAAGCCCGACCTCGTGGTGATGGACGTCAAGATGCCCAAGCTCGACGGCATCTCGGCTGCCGAGCAGCTGTCGAAGGACCACATCGCGCCGGTCGTTCTCCTCACGGCATTCAGCCAGAAGGAGCTGGTCGAGCGGGCGAGCGAGGCGGGCGCCCTCGCCTACGTGGTCAAGCCGTTCACCCCGAACGACCTGCTGCCGGCGATCGAGATCGCCCTCAGCCGCTACCAGCAGATCGTGACCCTCGAGGCCGAGGTCGCCGACATGGTCGAGCGCTTCGAGACCCGCAAGCTCGTTGACCGGGCCAAGGGCCTGCTGAACGAGAAGATGGGCCTCAGCGAGCCCGAGGCGTTCCGCTGGATCCAGAAGGCGTCCATGGACCGCCGCCTCACCATGCACGACGTGGCGCAGGCGATCATCGACCAGCTGGCGGCCAAGAAGTAGCGCGGCGCAGCGTCGTGCCGCGGGTCGTTGCGCTTGTCGTCGCCGCGTTCGCTCTCACGTTCGCGCTGAGCGGGTGCCTCGACGACCGTAGCGTCGAGATGGATCCCGGCACCATGGCACCCGTCGGGCCGCAGCAGGGGCCGTCCGGGTCTCTCACACTGGAAACGGTCATGGCGATCGTCGGGGCGGACGACGGCGGTGACAACACCAGCTTCAGCGCGGGGACCGAGCTCAGCACTTCCGGGGACGAGCTGGCCGCCGAGACCGAGTACTTCGCGTCGAATGGCGGTACCCCTGCGGTGTGCGCGCCGGTGGTGTCGTCGCCCTATCTCGTGTCGGGGCTCGACACCGGCGCGCGGGCCGACGATCCGAGTTATCTGGT
This sequence comes from Pseudolysinimonas sp., assembly GCA_035495435.1. Taxonomy (GTDB): domain Bacteria; phylum Actinomycetota; class Actinomycetes; order Actinomycetales; family Microbacteriaceae; genus JBDSKH01. The sequence continues at coordinate 15,991 of DATJFV010000014.1, read as the reverse complement.
CGGCACCTTCACCGAGCTCGACGAGGACCGGTTCGGTCTCATCCAGGTGTACGCGCGCCAGTTCGATGACGCGGCCACGGCATCCGGATTCCTGAGCGAGTTCCGCGCCGCGGTGGCGGCCTGCCCGGCGTATCAGCTGCGCGACGGCGACACGGTGACCTTGGACGTCACGAAGCTGCGGGTGTCGACGCTGAGCGGCCTTCCGGATGACGTGGCCGGCATTCGCTATGTCGAGACGCTGCGCAACTCGGCCAGCGAATCCGTCACGATCGACTTTCTGCAGAAGGGTCCGATCGTGATCTCGGTCTACGGCGAGACGACGTCGAGCAGCACGATCACGCAGGAGCAGATCGACGGCATCAGCGCCGACGTGGTGCTGCGGCTCGACATGCTCTGAGCGCGGTCTGGGGAAGACTCGGACTACGAGGTGGGCAGGAGGCGCCGCGCCGCCCGAGAAAGCACCTCATCCAGGCCATACGTCTCGAATGCCGCTGGCGCGTGATCCAGCATGCGATCCAGGGCGCCGCCGAACCGACCCAGGATCTCGTCCATCCTGTCCTCCGGAATCCTCGCCTGGTGGTCGGATTGCCCTTGGCGACGGAGCATCTCATTCGTGCCCCGCATTCCTGCGCGGTAGTCCTCGAGCACTGCTTCCCGCGTCACGCCTGCTGCATCGAGGAGAACGGCTGACATGACCCCGGTACGATCGCGCCCGCCGGCGCAGTGGATGAGGACCGCGCCCGGCGGAGCATCCGCTACTGCTGCCAAGGCCGTAGCCCAGAGGCCGGGCCATCGGGCAATACCCCACAAGTAGAAGTCCGCGATCGCCCAGTTGCGGTCCCAGAGCGCGGTGTAGTCCGGATCCTGAGGGTCCTCAAGCGGCGCACGGATGAGCTCCAGGTGTGCCGGCCGGTTCGGAGCCTCGCCGTACTCGCCCTCGTTCCGAAGGTCGATGATCCGTCCCACTCCGGCGGCGGTCACCTCGCGCCAGCCGGAGGCATCCAGGCCATCGGGTGTTGCAGAGCGCCAGATGCCCGGTAACGTCTCCCCACCCGCCGCGAGCGGAAGCCCGCCAAGAGGCCGGGCGTTGAGGTCGGCGTTGCAACGCACTCCGGATCAGGTGTGCTCGGTGCGCAGGTCTCGCAGCAGGTTGGTCATGCGCACGGTCGACACCCGGCGACCCTGCTCGTCGCTGATCTCGATCTCGTGTGTGCAGAGCGTTTTGCCGAGCGCGATGGCGCGGCAGACGCCGGTGACTATGCCTTCGGTCGCCGATCGGGTGTGCGATGCGTTGATCTCGATGCCCACCGCCATGCGGCCGACACCGCCGTGCAGGGCGGACGAGATCGACCCCAGCGATTCGCCGAGCACGACGTAGGCGCCCCCGTGCAGCAGATTGACGACCTGGCGGTTGCCGACCACCGGCATGGTCGCTACCGAGTATTCGGGCGAGAGCTCGAGGAACTCGATGCCCATCTTGCGGGGCAGTTCACCCCCGCCCGTTCCGAGCCGGTCGATCAGTTCCTGCGGCGTTCCGGGAGGCAGTTTCGTCATCGAATTCCTTGCGGGAGGGGTGTCGGAAGCGGCGGATAGGCTGGGCCCGTGCCGGACTCCGAAAAGCCTACCCTCCTGCTCATCGACGGCCATTCCCTGGCATTCCGGGCCTTCTACGCTCTCCCGATCGACAGTTTCACCACCCGCGACGGGCAGCACACCAACGCGATCCACGGCTTCATCTCGATGCTTCTCCTGCTCCTCCAGCAGCAGCGGCCGACGCACCTCGCGGTCGCGTTCGACGTGTCGCGCGAGTCGTTCCGCACGCGCGAGTACGCCGAGTACAAGGGCACGCGCGGCGAGACCCCGCCCGAGTTCAAGGGTCAGATCCCGCTCCTGCAAGAGGCGCTGACCGCCATGCGCGTGCAGGTCCTGACCAAGCCCGACTACGAGGCCGACGACATCCTCGCCACCCTCGCCACCCGCGGTGCCGCCGACGGCTACCGGGTGCTGGTGGCATCCGGTGACCGCGACACCCTGCAGCTGGTCACCGACGACATCACCGTCCTGTACCCCAACGTGCGTGGCGTGTCCGAACTCAAGAATTACGACATCGACGCGGTGCGCGAGCGCTATGGTATCGAGCCGGCTCAATATCCCGAGGTCGCGGCGCTCGTCGGCGAGACCAGCGACAACCTGATCGGCATCGACAAGGTCGGTGAGAAGACCGCCGTCAAGTGGGTGCAGCAGTACGGCACAGTCGAGAATCTGCTCGCGCACGCCGACGAGATCTCCGGGGTGGTGGGGCAGAACCTGCGCGACCAGCGCGACCGCGCCATCCGCAATCGCAAACTGAACAGGCTGGTCACCGATGTCGAACTCGAGTTCGGCCCCGCCGACCTCGCACGCCAGCCCATCGACGCTCCCGCCGTGCGCGAGTTGTTCGACCGGCTGCAGTTCAAGACGCTGCTCGACCGGGTCTTCAAGATCGAGGGGGCCGCCGAAGACCAGGCTCTGCTCGAGGCGCCGACCGCCACGACCACCAGCGCACCCGAGGTCGTGGCCCTGTCGGGCGAGCCGCTCGGCGAGTGGCTGCGCACTCGCCAAGGGCAGCCGATCGGCGTGCGGATCACCTCGCTGAACGGGCGGCCGGATGTGGTGGGCCTGTCCACCGCCGATGACTCGGTCGAGGTCGCCTCGGCCTCCGATTCCGTGCTCGCGTCGTGGCTGTCCTCCGACGCGCCCAAGGTGATGCACGACAGCAAACGGGCGACGCGTCTGCTCGCCGATGCCGGGGTCGAGCTCACCGGAGTCGCGTTCGACACCATGCTCGGCACCTGGCTGCTGCGCCCGAACCAGAAGGTCGACAGCCTCGGCGCGCTGATCTACTACTACCTGGGCGAGACGCTCCCCGAGCCCGACCCCAATCAACTGGTGCCGGCCACCGATGCGGTGAGCCCGGCCACCGAGGCCTGGTACGTCGCCCGGCTGGCCGATGATCTGCAGAAGCGTCTCGATCCCGGCTCGCTGCGGGTCTCGACCGAGATCGAGGTGCCGCTGGTGCCGGTGCTCACCCGGATGGAGCGCCAAGGGGTGACCGTCTCGGCCTCCGTGCTGGCGGAGCTGAACGCCCGGCTCGGAGCCGAGGCGGCCGGCATCGCGACGAAGGCGTACGCCGAGATCGGCCGCGAGGTGAACCTGGGGTCACCGAAGCAGCTGCAGGAGGTGCTCTTCGATCAACTGGGCATGCCCAAGACGCGGGCCAACAAGACCGGCTACTCGACCGACGCCCAGTCGCTCGCCGATCTCGAGGAGCAGAACCCGCATCCGTTCCTGGCGATGCTGCGCCAGCACCGCGACGCCACCAAGATCCGCCAGATCGTCGAGACTCTCGAGAAGAGCATCGGCACCGATGGACGCATCCACACCACCTACGAGCAGACCGGCGCCGCCACCGGGCGGCTGTCGTCCAACGACCCGAACCTGCAGAACATCCCGATCAAGACGGAGGTCGGGCGCGAGGTGCGTTCCGCATTCGTCGCGGGCGACGGGTTCGAGACGCTGTTGACTGCCGACTATTCGCAGATCGAGATGCGCATCATGGCGCACCTCTCCGAGGACGAGGGCCTCATCCAGGCGTTCAACTCGGGCGAGGACCTGCATCGGTTCGTGGGGTCGCGGGTGTTCGGCGTGCCTCCCGCCGACGTGACCGCGGCGATGCGCACCAAGGTGAAAGCGATGTCGTACGGGCTCGCCTACGGACTCAGCCCCTTCGGGCTGTCGAAGCAGTTGCGCATCGAGACCAGCGAGGCCAAAGAGCTGATGGCCGACTACTTCGCCCGGTTCGGCGGCGTGCGCGACTATCTGCGCGGTGTCGTGCTGCAGGCCAAGGAGGACGGCTACACCACGACCATCTTCGGGCGTCGCCGGCCGTTCACCGACCTGACCTCGACCAACCGCGTGCTGCGTGAGAACGCCGAGCGGCAGGCGCTCAACTCGCCGATCCAGGGCTCGGCCGCCGACATCATCAAGCGAGCGATGCTGGGTATCGACGCCGACATCCGGCAGCGCGGGCTCGCGTCGCGCATGCTGCTGCAGGTCCACGACGAGCTCGTGCTCGAGGTCGCCCCGGGTGAGCTCGAGGAGCTGAGCTCGATCGTGACCACGCGGATGGCGGGCGCGGCCGAATTGAGCGTCCCGCTCGATGTGCAACTCGGCACCGGTCCGAACTGGGACGCCGCAGCGCACTGAATCCGCGGCCGCGTTCACCTGTGTTTCTCAGGGAGCGCGGCGCCTCTGTGTCTGTTCGAGCCCGAATACGGGCCAAATCGGCGTGCCCAGGTTGACGTTCGGACACAAACGGACTTATATAAGCCCAGAACCACATTTCCACCCCCGACTCGACGAAGAGGTCCGACCTGTTGTACGCACCGGAGCGGCACCAGCAGATCCTCGACACCGCGCGTGCGCGGGGGCGGGTCGATGTGGCCGGGCTCGCCCGCGAACTCGCGGTGACACCGGAGACCGTACGGCGTGACCTCACCGCCCTGGAGCGCCGCGGCGTACTGCGCCGGGTGCACGGCGGCGCCATCCCCGTCGAGCGGCTGGGCATCGAGCCCGGGATCGCCGACCGCGAGGTGCACGCGATCGTCGAGAAGGAGCGGATCGCGCGCGCGGCCCTCGACGAACTGCCCGACGGCGGGTCGATCATCATCGATGCCGGTACGACGACGGTGCGGATGGCGGAGCTGCTTCCGCCGGACCGCGAGCTGACGGTGGTGACGCATTCGATCCCGGTGGCGGCGGCACTCGTGGGCCGGCCCAACATCAGCCTGCACCTGCTCGGCGGCATCGTCCGCGGCCGCACCCTCGCCGCCGTCGGAGAGTGGACCCGTCAGCAGGTCGCCGAGGTCTTCGCGGACGTCGCCTTCATGGGCATCAACGGCATCAGCGTCGAACGCGGCCTCACCACCCCGGATGTCGCCGAAGCGGGCGTGAAGCGCGCGCTCATCGATGCGGCCCGCCGCACGGTGGTGCTCGCCGACCACACCAAGTTCGGCCGTGAGGACTTCGCTCGCGTCGCACCGCTGGCTGCCGTCGACACGGTGATCACCGACAGCGGGCTCGACCCCGAACTCGCGGAAGACCTGGAGAACGCCGGCCCACGGGTGGTGGTGGTGTGATCGTCACCCTCACCTTGAACCCCAGCCTCGACCGGACGGTCGAGGTCGACGCGCTGGTGCGCGGCACCCTCGTGCGCACCTCGGAGCCGGTGCTCGAACCCGGTGGCAAGGGGGTCGTCGTCGCCCGTGCCCTGAGTGCCAACGGTGTCTCGGCGCTCGGCATCGTGGCCGTCGCCGGGCCCGAAGGTGCCGAGCTCAGTCACCTGCTCGAGCTCGAGGGAATCCTGTGCCGCTTCGTGCCGGTGAGCGGACGAACCCGCTCCAACCTGACGATCTGCGAGCCCGACGGCACGGTGACGAAGCTCAACGAACCCGGGTCGCCGCTGACCGAATCCGATCTGACGGCGATCGCCACCGCCATCCGCACGAGCGTGCGAGACGGCGACTGGCTGGTCTTCTCGGGCAGCACCCCGCCCCAGTTCGATGCTTCCCGCGTGACCACGCTTCTCGCCGAGGCGACCGCGGCGGGAGCGTCGATCGCCGTCGACACCAGCGGCGAGGCGCTGGAAGCGGCTCTAGCATCCGGGCCCCGCATCGTGAAGCCGAACCGCGCCGAACTGGCTGAACTCATCGGGAGGCCGCTGAACTCGGTCGCCGATGTCGTGCAGGCCGCCGAGGAGGTTCGCGCGCGAGGCGTCGAGTACGTCGTGGTCAGCCTGGGTGCCGAGGGCGCGCTGCTCGTGGGGCCGGGCGGGATGGTCATGGGTGAGTCGCCCGTGGACCAGATCCGCAGCACCGTCGGCGCCGGCGACAGCTTCCTGGCGGGTTTCCTCTCCCGCTTCAGCGTCGACGAGGCCGACATCGACGGCGCCCTCGTCGAAGCCCTGACCTGGGGCGCCGCCGCGACCCGCCTGCCCGGAAGCGCCGTGCCGGGCCCCACCGACCTCGACCGCTCGATCGTCCAGCTGGTGTGGCAGCCAGACCTGGATCGGCCCCTCGTGGCCAGCTGAACCGCCACCACTCCCAACTCCCGAGTACGAAGGAGTACCACCCAAAATGACCGCATACACACCGGAGGTCACCGGAACCGGAGCGCGCGCTCGCGTGCAGCGGTTCGGCGCCTTCCTCGCCGGCATGGTGATGCCGAACCTGGGCGCGTTCATCGCGTTCGGCTTGATCACCGCTTTGTTCATCGACACCGGCTGGGTGAACTACGCCACCGGGCACGTCATCGACGGCAAGCCCGTCGACACGCTCGAGTGGACCAAGCAGATCGCGACCGTCGTCGGGCCGCTGATCAACATCCTCATCCCGATCCTGATCGCGTTCACCGGTGGCTTCCGCGTCTACGGCCACCGCGGTGGCGTGATCGGTGCGGTCGCGACCATCGGCGCGATGCTGGCCCCTGTCGCGCTGGCGCTGGTGCCGGTCGACCTGGGCCACGGCACGGTGACGGATGGCGTGCTCGACCCGCAGGGCACGCCGACTGCACCAACGTCGATCGCGGAAATCGGACCCGCCATTCTGGCCGCTTTCCTAATCGCACCGCTCTCGGCCTGGGTTCTCAAGAAGTGGGATGCGGTCATTGCAGGCAAGGTCAAGGGCGGCTTCGAGATGCTTGTCGACAACTTCTCGGCGGGCATCATCGGCGGCATCATGGCCATCATCGGGATCTACATCATTGGCCCGATCGCGTTTTGGATCACTCAGGGTCTGGGGTGGCTCGCCAGCTGGTTGGCCGATGCGAGCCTGCTGCCGTTGGTCTCGATCGTGGTGGAACCTGCCAAGGTTCTGTTCCTCAACAACGCGATCAACCACGGTGTCTTCACTCCGATTGGAACGGGCCAGGCGGCCGAGACCGGGCAGTCGATCCTCTTCATGATCGAGTCGAACCCCGGCCCCGGCCTCGGAATCCTCACTGCGATGCTGCTCTTCGGTCCGCGTGCGATCCGCCCCACGGTGCCGGCTGCGATGGTCGTGCACTTCCTCGGCGGCATCCACGAGATCTACTTCCCGTACGTGCTGATGAAGCCGATCCTGGTGGTTGCGGCCATCATCGGCGGCGCCTCCGGCGTGCTGTGGGAGGTCATCTTCGGCCTCGGTCTGCGGGCGCCGGCGTCTCCCGGCAGCATCATCGCCTGGGCGGTCGTCTCGCCACCGAACGAGATCGCCCTGATCCTGATCGGGGTCGTGATCGCCGCCGTGGTCACGTTCGTGGTCGGCTCGCTGCTGCTCGGGTTCGGACGTAAAGAGACCGCCGTGGATGCGGAACTCGACCTCGAGGCCGCACGCGAGAAGTCCGCCGAGAACAAAGCGGCGTCCAAGAGGGCCTGAGCGTAGCCTCGGACCACCTGTCTACAACGAAGGAGAACTGACATGGCCACTCTCGATGGATCCAGCGTCAAGAAGCTGATCGTCGCCTGCGACGCGGGGATGGGGTCGAGCGTGATGCTCGCCTCCACCCTCAAGAAGCAGCTCGCGAAGAACGGCGTCACGGTCGAGCACTCGCCCGTGGCGCACATTCCGAGCGATGCGGATGTGGTCGTCACCCAGGCGGGGCTGGCGGATCGCGCCCGGCATGTCGTTCCCGACATCCCGGTCGTGCCGTTCCAGCTCTTCCTGGGCGATCCGGCGGTCGCCAAGATCGTCAAAGCCATCCAAGATGGCACGACGGTCGAGGTCTGACGGATGTCGGACGAGGAGACTCAGAAGCCGCTGACCGACCTGCTGGCCCCGGCATCCATCCGTCTGGATGCCAAGGCCGCGGATCGCGATGACGCGATCCGCCAGGCCGGCGCGGCTCTCGTCGAGGCAGGCGCCGTCGACCCGAGTTACGTCGACGCCATGCTCGAACGCGAGAACTCCGTCTCCACCTTCGTCGGCGAGGGTGTCGCCATTCCGCACGGCACCCTCGCCGGTAAGGACGCGGTCAAGGACGACGCCATCGTCGTCCTCCGCTTCCCCGACGGCGTCGACTGGCACGGCAACCCGGTGAGCGTGGCCGTGGGCATCGCCGCCAAGGGCAACGGGCACATCGCCCTGTTGTCGCAGCTGGCGACGGTGCTGCTCGACCCGGAGAAGGCCGCCGCGCTGCGCGGCGCCACCACTCCCGACCAGGTCTACGAGCTGCTGGCCTCCGACGAGGACGACGAGTAGACCGCAGGTGAAAGCCGCCACGTTCTACGCACCGGGCGACATCCGGCTCGAAGAGATCGACGAGCCGGATGTCGCACCGGGCGAGGTGAAGCTGCGGGTGCGCGCGTGCTCCACCTGCGGCACCGACGTGAAGATCTCGCGCGCGGGCCACCCGAACATGTCGCCACCGCAGGTGATGGGTCACGAAATCGCCGGAGAGATCGTGGCCGTCGGGGCAGGCGTCGAGGTCTGGGCGCCGGGGGACCGCGTGCAGGTGATCGCCGCCATACCCGACGGCACATGTCCCGACTGCCTCGCCGGACACCAGGCGATCTGCCCGAACCAGACATCGATGGGGTACCAGTACCCCGGCGGATTCGCCGAGTACATGATCGTGCCGGCGGCCGTCCTCGCCGTGGACGGACTCACCCGTATCCCTGATGGGCTCGGGTACGCGGAGGCATCGTTGGCCGAGCCTCTCGCGTGTGTTCTGAACGGCCAGGAGCTGGCGCGTGTCGGCGCGGGCGACACGGTTGTCGTCATCGGGTCCGGCCCGATCGGCTGCCTGCATGTGCGGCTTGCCCGAGCGCGCGGTGCTGCGCGTATCATCCTGATCGATCTGAATCCGGACCGGCTGTCGGCGGCTGCGGCACTGGTCCGCCCCGATCACACCGTCGCCACGGACACCCAGGACCCCGTGGCGGCGGTGCTCGACCTCACCGGCGGACGCGGTGCCGACGTCGTGATCACGGCCGCAGCATCCGGCACCGCTCAAGAGCAGGGCCTGCGGATGCTCGCGCGGCGCGGCCGCCTCAGTCTCTTCGGCGGCCTGCCTCGCGACGCCTCCACCATCAGCGTGGACGCGAACCTCGTGCACTACCGCGAGCTCACCCTGGTCGGGGTGAACGGCTCCACCCCGCAACAGAACAAGCGAGCACTCGAGCTGATCGCATCCGGCGCGGTCCCCGTGTCCGACCTCATCACCCATCGGCTTCCTCTCGGCGACGTGCTCGAGGGGATCGAGATCGTCGCGCGCGGCGATGCCATCAAAGTGACCATCGAACCCTGACCTAGAGTTCACCCAGACGAAGGAGGCATCCATGCCAGAACGCACCGTGACCGTCGCATCCAGCGTCGGACTGCACGCCCGCCCCGCCTCACTGTTCAGCCAGGCCGCCGCAAAGGCCGGGGTGCCGGTGACCCTCACCTCGGCCGCAGGCAAGAGCGTCAACGCCGCCAGCATCCTGGGCGTGCTGTCGCTCGGAGTCGGGCACGGCGAGACGGTCACGCTCTCGTCCGATGCAGAGGGCGCGGACGCAGCCCTCGACGAGCTCGTCGCCCTGCTCGAGACCGACCTCGACAAGGAATAACCCGGTCATAGGGTGAGGGCATGACCAATGATGCTCCTCGGCCCACGACTCCGATCGACACGATCGCGGAGGACTGGGTCACCACCCTCATCGACCAGCTGCCCGAACTGGGCATCTACACCGGCCTCGGCGAGCCGACCGGTCGTGTCGCCGACACCTCGCCGGCGGGGCACGAGGCTCTCGCCGCCGCCGCCCGGTCGGTCATTGCGCAGCTCGAGCAGGCCGAGCCCGCAGACGATGTCGATCGGGTCACCCGCGCCGATCTGCTCTCCGAGCTGCGACTTCAGGAAGAGGCGTACGAGGCCAGGCTGCATCTGCGCGACCTGAATGTGATCGCGTCGCCCGCCCAGGAGCTGCGCGACGTCTTCGACCTGATGCCGACAGCGACCGTCGACGACTGGCGCATCATCGGCGACCGCCTCGGCAACATCCCCGGTGGGGTCCGGGGCTACATCGAGACGTTGCGCGCGGGAATCGCGGCCGGCGTCGTCCCGGCCCGTCGGCAGGTGGTCGAGGTGGCGGTGCAGGCCCGCAAGCACGCCGACCCACTCGGGTTCTTCTTCGACTTCACCGGTGCCGCGAAACTCGACGCGGGCGGCGCACTTCCCGACTCCCTGAGCGCCGACCTGCGCGCGGGTGCGGAGGCGTCGGCCGAGGCCTATGGCGAGCTGGCCGAGTTCCTCGAGACGGAACTGGCACCGAAGGCGCTCGAGGAGGACGCGGTCGGCCGTGACATCTACGCGCTGCGCTCGCGTCACTTCCTGGGCGCCACCATCGACCTCGACGAGACCTACGAGTGGGGGATCGAGGAACTGCGTCGCATGGTCGAGGAGCAGACCCGCATCGCCGGGGAGATCAAGAAGGGGGCTTCGGTTGCCGAGGCGATCGAGTTCCTCGAGCACGATGCCTCCCGCAAGCTGCACGGCACGGATGAGCTGAAGAGCTGGATGCAGGCAACCAGTGACCGGGCGGTGGCCGAACTCGCGGCGAACTACTTCGACATCCCCGAGCCCGTCCGACGTCTGGAGTGCATGATCGCGCCGACGCAGGAGGGCGGCATCTATTACACGGGACCGAGCGACGACTTCACGCGGCCGGGGCGGATGTGGTGGAGCGTCCCCGAGGGCGTCACCGAGTTCGACACGTGGCGCGAACTCACGACCGTGTACCACGAGGGAGTCCCGGGGCATCACCTGCAGATCGGGCAGGCGGTCTACAACCGCGCCGAGCTGAACACCTGGCGCCGGCAGCTGGCAGGCACCAGTGGGCACGCGGAGGGCTGGGCCCTCTACGCCGAACGCCTCATGGAGGAGCTCGGTTACCTGGACGACCCCGCCGACCGACTGGGCATGCTCGACGGGCAGCGTATGCGTGCGGCACGCGTAGTGCTAGACATCGGTGTGCACCTGAAGAAGCCGAACCTCTCGGGCACGGGCACGTGGGATGCGGATGAGGCTCTTCGGTTCATGCGCGACAACGTCAACATGAATGACGCGTTCATCCGGTTCGAGGTGAACCGCTACCTCGGCTGGCCGGGTCAGGCGCCCTCCTACAAGGTCGGCCAGCGCATCTGGGAGCAGATCCGCGAGGCGGCGCAGCAGAAAGCCGGCAGCGCGTTCTCGTTCAAGGATTTCCACAAACGTGCACTGGACCTCGGCGGCGTCGGCCTCGACACCCTGCGTTCCGAACTGCTGACCTAGGCCGGCGCCGGAGGACGAAGGACCCTGGCAGGGGTGCCACGCTCGGCTGGACCATGTGGGCATGGCCGGCTGGAACGCGAGCACCCTCGCCGGGCCGGACGCCGGGTCCGTCACCATCCTGGAAGGCGCATCCTTCTGCGTGTCGGACACCGACGGCGACATTCACCCGCGACTTCCGCACGGGCTGTTCGTGCGCGACACCCGGATCCTCTCGACGTGGCTGACCCGCATCAACGGCCACCCGGTCGAACCGTTGGCAGTGGAATCGGATCTGCCCTACCGTGCCGTCCTGCTCGGCCGGTTGCGCACCCAGGATGAGCGAGCCAGTGAGAGCTCGCTGGTCATCGAGCGGCGCAGAACGGTCGCGACCGGGCTGACCGAGCTGCTCGTGCTGCGCAACTTCTCAGACCGCGACATCGAGGTGCGCGTCGAGATGCGGTTCGCCGCCGACTTCGCCGACCTGTTCGACGTCAAGGCGTCGCGGCGTCGAGCTGCGTCCCGGCTCCGCCGCCGGGTCGCCGACGACGTGCTCCTCATCGAGGCACGCAACGACGGTGCCCGCATGGGAGTCGCCATCCGGGCCGAGCACGCCACGGTGCGTGGCTCCCGCCTGATCTCGCGTGCACGGGTCCCCGCACGCGGCACCTGGAGCCGTCTGCTTCAGATCGTCCCGACGGTCGGCGGCGAGATCGTCATGACCGCCCCCGACGAGCACGCCGACGTGCAGCAGCAGCAGGACCTGAAGTACGTGGAGTGGCACTCCGGCGCATCCCGGACGACCGTGGAGGACCACGATGACGTTGCGGACGCCGTGCACCAGGGCCAGGTCGACATCGGGGCTCTGCGCATCGTGGACCCGGCACGTCCCGGACGCACGGTCATCGCGGCGGGAGCGCCCTGGTACATGGCGTTGTTCGGCCGAGACTCCATCCTCAGTTCGATCATGACCCTGCCCGTCGATCCCGGTATCGCCCTCAGCACGTTCCGGTCGCTGGGGGACCGTCAGGGTGAGCACGTGGACCGCGGCAGCGAGGAGGAGCCGGGCAGGATCCTCCACGAGGTGCGGTTCGGTCCGGAGATGACGACCCTGCTCGCCGGCGGCGACACCTATTTCGGATCCATCGATGCGACCCCGCTCTATGTGGTGGGGGTGGGGGAGCTGCTGCGCTGGGGGCTGCCACCCGAGGGCGACGAGCACCTGCCCGAGCTCATGGACCGCGTCGACCGCTGCCTGGCCTGGATCGACGAGTACGGCGACCGCAACGGCGACGGCTTCGTGGAGTACGAGCGATCGTCCACACACGGTCTGATCAACCAGGGCTGGAAGGACTCCTGGGATTCCATTGCGTCGGCTGACGGCACGATCGCCACCCCACCGATCGCTCTCTGCGAGGTGCAGGGCTACGTGTACGCCGCGTTCCTTGCGCGCGCACGCATGGCGCGTCTCGTCGGGGATCGTGCACTCGTGCGCACGTGGACCGAACGTGCAGCGCGGCTCAAGCGCGACTTCAACGCGCGGTTCTGGCTGCCCGAGCGCGGCTATTACGCGCTCGCCCTCGACGGCGAGGGCCGGCCGGTCGACGCACGGGCGTCCAACATGGGCCACTGCCTGTGGAGCGGCATCGTCGACCACGACAAGGCTGCCCTGGTGGCACGCCGACTGCTCGCGCCCGACATGTTCAGCGGGTGGGGCGTGCGAACGCTCTCGAGCGAGATGGCGCGATACAACCCGGTCAGCTACCACAACGGGTCGGTCTGGCCGCACGACAACGCCCTGATCGCTGCGGGCCTGATGCGGTACGGATTCGTGCGCGAGGCGCAGGCGGTGGCGATGGCGCTGTTCGACGCCGCGGGGCACTTCGACGGGCGACTGCCGGAGTTGTTCTGCGGTTTCCCGCGGGCGGAGCAGGCTCGACCGGTGGGATACCCGAACGCCTGCAGTCCTCAGGCCTGGGCCGCGGCGACGCCCATCTCGCTCATGCGCACTCTCTTGCGGCTCGAGGTGGATGATCACGCCAAGACCATCCGGATCGACCCGGCTCTTCCGCCGCAGATCGGGGGTGCGCGCATCGAGAACCTGTTGATCGGCGGGGCTCGTGTGGAGGTGCGGGTCGCCCGGGATGCCGTGGAGGTGCGGGGTCTTCCGCCCGGGTTCTCGCTGGAGCGGGCGCGGGGGAGGCGCGCCGGCTGATGCGCATCGGAATGATCTCCCCGCCGTGGTTCACCACCCCGCCGCGCGGCTACGGGGGGATCGAGGCGGTCGTGAGCGATCTCGCCGAGGCGTTGCAGCGCAGCGGGCATGACGTGCTCCTCGCCGCCCCGGCCGGAAGCGCCTGCCGCGTCGAGCGGCTGCCGGGCTTCGAGGCGCCGGTCCCCGGTCAGCTCGGAAGCACCGTCCCCGAGGTGCGCCATGTGCTGCGCGCACATCGCGCCTTGCTCGAGGCGGGGGTCGACGTCGTGCATGACCACACCGTCGCCGGGCCTCACATCCCGTATCCCGCGTCCGGCATTCCGATCGTGACAACCGTCCACGGCGCCTTCGATCCCGCCCTGACCGAGCTGTATGCGGCACTTGGCCGACGGGTGCACACCGTCGCCATCTCGCGACATCAGGCCTCGACAGCCGGGTCCGTCCCGCTCGCGGCGATCATCCCGCACGGGATCGATTCCTCGGCGGTGCCCGTGGGCTCCGGAGCCGGCGGGTACCTGTGCTTCCTCGGGCGGATGAGCCCGTCGAAGGGCGTCCGTGAGGCGGCTGAGGTCGCCCGTGAGGCGGGGATACCGCTCAGGATCGCGGCGAAGATGCGGGAGCCTGCGGAGCACAGATACTTCGATGAGGCGATCCGCCCGATCCTGGGGCCCGAGATCGAGTTCCTGGGGGAGTTGCGCACCGCCGAGAAACTCGATCTGGTGGGGGACGCGATCGCGCTGCTGAACCCGATCGCCTGGGACGAGCCCTTCGGCATGGTGATGATCGAGGCGCTCGCCTGCGGAACACCCGTCATCGCCACGCCGCGCGGCTCCGCCCCGGAGATCGTGGACCACGGGGTGACCGGCTACCTCTGCGGCTCGCGCGCCTCCCTGGTCGCCGCGACACTGCGCGCGACCGAGCTCAGCCGGGCGGCGTGCCGCCAGGTGACCCAGGGTCGCTTCTCAGCCGAGCGGATGGCGTCGGACTACGCGACGCTGTTCGCCGACGCGCGCGCGGCTGTGCCGCTCGCCGCCCGATAAGGTTCGGGTGTGCTGACCATATCGACCGCCTCGATCGGCGAGGCGTGGCTGGACATCGCTCGCGACATCCTGGATGCCGGCCGCATTTCGCGCTACGACGGATTGCCGATCAGGGAACTCGCGGTCGTCACGCTCGAAGTCGCCCAGCCGGATCCCGCCGACGAGCTCATCGCCCGCTTCGCCGATCCGGAGAGGCTCGACTGGATGCGCCGCAACTTCGTCGAGCCCGATCTCGTGGCCGAGCTGGGCGACGCCCGGAGTTATGCCAGCCGCCTCCACGACTACGCCGCCACCGGGCGGGACCAGGTCGACTGGATCGTCGCGCGCCTCGGCGCCGACCCGTCCTCACGCTCCGCCACGATCACCACGTTCGAGCCGCTGATCGACACGAGCTATATCCCGTGCGTCAGCATGCTGGACTTCTGGGTGCCCGACGAGGCGGTCGACCTCGTGGTGTACGCGCACTCGATCGACTTCGGTGCCAAGGGCTACGGCAACCTGGTGCAGCTCGCGGCGATCCAGCATCAGGTCGCACAGCGCCTGGCGCGGCCCGTCGGCAGCCTGACGTTCGTCATCAAGTCGGCCCATGTCTACGACACCGAATTGGCCTATATGCGCGGAGTGCTCGCGGCGGTGTAGTCTGGAACGTCACTTTCGTGGCGTCCTATCCGCCTGCCTCGGGCGAATCACACTGCACCATCTCGTCCCTGGCCTGATTCTGTCCCACCATCGGAGCAACTAC
The DNA here is from genome assembly GCA_035495435.1 of Pseudolysinimonas sp. GTDB lineage: Bacteria > Actinomycetota > Actinomycetes > Actinomycetales > Microbacteriaceae > JBDSKH01. The sequence continues at coordinate 696 of DATJFV010000014.1, read as the reverse complement.
TACATGGCAACCGCAACGACCGCCTCGGCCACCAAGCAGGTCGCGATCAACGACATCGGATCCGCTGAAGACTTCCTGGCCGCGGTCGAGAAGACCCTCAAGTTCTTCAACGACGGAGACCTCATCGAGGGCACCGTCGTCAAGATCGACCGCGACGAGGTCCTCCTCGACGTCGGCTACAAGACCGAGGGCGTCATCCCCTCGCGCGAACTCTCCATCAAGCACGATGTCGACCCGGCTGACGTCGTGGGCGTCGGCGATCTGGTCGAGGCGCTGGTTCTCCAGAAGGAGGACAAGGAAGGCCGCCTCATCCTGTCGAAGAAGCGCGCGCAGTACGAGCGCGCCTGGGGCGACGTGGAGAAGATCAAGGATGACGACGGCGTCGTCACCGGTTCGGTCATCGAGGTCGTCAAGGGCGGCCTGATCGTCGACATCGGCCTGCGGGGCTTCCTGCCGGCGTCGCTCATCGAGCTGCGTCGCGTGCGCGACCTCACGCCGTACCTCGGTCAGGAGATCGAGGCCAAGATCCTCGAGCTCGACAAGAACCGCAACAACGTCGTGCTGAGCCGCCGTGCGCTGCTCGAGCAGACGCAGAGCGAGTCGCGCAGCACCTTCCTCAACAACCTCCAGAAGGGCCAGGTCCGCAAGGGCGTCGTGTCCTCGATCGTCAACTTCGGCGCCTTCGTCGACCTCGGC
>DATJFV010000013.1:0-13243 GCA_035495435.1 Pseudolysinimonas sp. | reverse complement strand
GGGGGGGGGGCCCCCCCCACTTCTCGTTTGCGGCACGCCGGTGACGTCTGGCGAACCGGCGGCCGCGCGACGAGCCGGCAGTCCTCAGACGAGCCGGTAGCCCTCGCCGCGGACCGTCTCGATCCGATCGGAGCCGAGCTTGGCCCGCAGGTAGCGCACGTACACATCGACGACGTTCGATCCGGGATCGAACTGCAACCCCCACACCCGGGAGAGCAGGTAGTCGCGACCGAGCGTCTCACCCGGATGCCGCAGCAGCTCTTCGGCGAGCGCGAACTCACGCGATGACAGTTCGACGCGACGCCCGCCTGCAGACACCTGGCGGGTGTGCAGGTCGAGAGTGATCCCGCCGTGGCTGAGCGTCGTGGCGGCACCGCTGCGACGCAGGCGCAGCTGGATGCGGGCGAGCAGTTCGTCGAACCGGAACGGCTTGGGCACGTAGTCGTCGGCGCCACCGGTCAGACCCGCCACCGTGTCGGCTCCGGAGGTACGTGCGGTGAGCATGATGACGGGCGTCGTGACGTCGTCGACGCGCAGGGCGCGCAGCACATCGAACCCGTCCATCAGTGGCAGCCCGACATCGAGCAGCACCAGATCCGGCCGCTCGCGCCGGGCTCGTTCGAGGGCGGTGAGGCCGTCGGCAGCATGCAGGGTATGGAATCCGGCCTTGCCCAGGCCTTTCTCGAGGAACCCGGCGATGCGCTGCTCGTCCTCGGCGATCAGGATGGTGGTCACACCGGGGCCCCCACCTTCGCCGCGACGGACACGGCGGGCAGCACGAACCCGATCCGCGTGCCGCCGGTTCCCGACACCACGGCGACGCGCCCGGCGTGCGCCGTGACGATCGAGCGCACGATGGACAGGCCGAGGCCCGACCCGGGTGCGTCCCCCGTCTCTCCGCGCGCGTGCCGGTCGAAGATGGTCTGCTCCGAGCCGGGCGGGATGCCCGGACCGGTGTCCTGCACCCAGAACTCCACCGAGCCCTCGAAGTCGCCCGAGCCGATGATGATCAGCGACCCCGGCGGCGAGTACTTCACCGCGTTGTCGACCAGTTGCAGCCAGGCCTGCACGATCTTGTGCCGGTCGATGCTGACCACCGAGGTTGCGCTGATCGCCGAGCGCCAGACATGGCCGGGGATCCCGCGCGACTTGGCGAAGATCTCCTGGGAGAGCTCCCCCGCGTGCACCCGCTCGCGCCGCGCGACCAGCAGGCGGTTCTCGGCCAGCAACTCGATCTCGTCGATCATCCCCGACATCCGGTCGAGCTCATCGATCGCGATCGCTCGCGTGGTCGCGACCTCGCGCTCATCGTGCGCATCGAGCAGTTCCAGATGACCGCGCACGATGGTGATCGGGGTCTTCAGCTCGTGCCGCACGTCGTCGAGCAGGCGACGCTGGCTGGTGAGCGCGGCATCGAGCCGGTCGAGCATGTCGTTGATGGTGGAGGTGAGGTCCGAGACGTCGTCTCGGCCGACGACCGGGATGCGCGCACCACGGTCGGTCGCGGTGATGTCCTCGGCGGCGAGCCGGATGCGGCGGATGGGTGCCAGCGCCCGCCCCGCGACCAGCCATCCCACCAAGCCGATGATCAGCAGCACGCCGGCCGCGGCCGCGGCGTAGGCGCGCATCGCACCCTCGAAGTCGCCCAGTTCGGAGTGCACGTCGACGGCGAGGACGAAGACCCCTCGCCCCTCGTCGATCGCCACGGGCGCGGCGATATAGCGCAGGTCGCCCACCGCGGTGGAGGCCGTGCCGATCACGACCCCGCCGCCGGCCACCTCGGCGAGGATTCGCCCGATGAATGACGCGTCCGACGGCATCGGGAACGCCGTCTGCACCCCCGGAACGAACGCCGGCCGGCCGTCGAGGATGCCGACTGAGGTGGAGTGCCGGTCGGGTGTGACCTGCGAGACCACGGCGGCGAGGGCGTCACGGGTGGTTTCGAATCGGGGCTGGCCCGGCCGGGCGCCCAGGGCGATCAGGCGAGCGTCGGCGACCTGCTCCGTCAGGCGCTGGTCGATCCCCTGCAGGATCGACTGCCGCCCCACCAGATAGGCGGTGCCGCCCGCCCCGGCGAGCCCGAGCGCGGCGACGCAGAGGATCGTCGCGAGGATCCGTCTGCGCACCGACCACCCACGTCTGCGCGTCCCCCACCGTTTGGACACCGAACCAGCATGAGCACGATCCCAGGCCCCCGCATTCCCCAGTAATGGGGCTCTACACTGGAGCCACACTCAGGCACCTCACCATCGACACGGTGCCGTACATAGTCGAACCGGAGCCTTCCATGACGTCTGCTATCCCCGAGAAGCCCGCCCTCGAGGGCCTGGAAGCCAGATGGGGCGAGGTCTGGGAGCGCGAAGGCACCCACCGGTTCGACCGCAGCGCCGCTCTCGAGGCCGGCCGCGCATCCGTCTTCAGCGTCGACACCCCGCCGCCCACCGCATCCGGCAGCCTGCACATCGGCCACGTCTTCTCGTACACCCACATGGACCTGGCGGCGCGCTACCAGCGCATGCGCGGCAAGAACCTGTTCTATCCGATGGGCTGGGACGACAACGGTCTGCCGACCGAGCGCCGGGTGCAGAACTACTACGGGGTGCGCTGCGACCCGTCGCTGCCGTACGACCCCGCTTTCACCCCGCCGCTCGAGGGCGGCGAGGGCGCGTCGACGAAGGCCGCCGATCAGGTGCCGATCTCACGGCGCAACTTCATCGAACTGTGCGAGCGGCTGACCGAAGAGGACGAGAAGCAGTTCGAGGACGTCTGGCGCGCGCTGGGCCTGAGCGTCGACTGGTCGCTGACCTACCGCACCATCGGCACGGAGGCACAGGCGACCGCCCAGCGCGCGTTCCTGCGCAACCTCGCCCGCGGCGAGGCCTACCAGGCCGACGCCCCGACGCTCTGGGATGTGACGTTCCGCACCGCGGTCGCCCAGGCCGAGCTGGAAGACAAGGACCAGCCCGCCGCGTACCACCGGGTGAGCTTTCACACGCCGGACGGCGGAACCATCGAGATCGAGACCACCCGCCCCGAACTGCTGCCGGCCTGCGTGGCGCTCGTCGCGCATCCGGATGACGAGCGCTACCAGCCCTTCTTCGGCACCACGGTGACCACCCCGCTCTTCGGTGTGGAAGTGCCGGTCGTCGCCCACCACCTCGCCCAGCAGGACAAGGGCAGCGGCATTGCGATGATCTGCACCTTCGGCGACGTGACCGACGTGGTGTGGCAGCGCGAACTCGACCTGCCGATCCGCGCCGTGATCGGACCGGACGGGCGGCTGCTGCCCGAGGCTCCGGCCGCCGACCTGTTCACCGACGCCGGCCGCGAGGCCTACACCGAACTCGCCGGCAAGACCGTGTTCAGCGCGAAGGCGCGCATGGTCGAGCTGCTGCGCGAATCGGGCGACCTGATCGGCGAGCCGCGCCCGATCACGCATCCGGTGAAGTTCTTCGAGAAGGGCGACAAGCCGCTCGAGATCATCAGCACGCGCCAGTGGTACATCTCCAACGGGGCGCGCGATGATGCCCTGCGCGACCGGCTGCTCTCCGCCGGGCGCGAGATCGAGTTCCACCCCGACTTCATGCGGGTGCGCTACGACAACTGGGTCGGCGGTCTCACCGGCGACTGGCTGATCTCGCGCCAGCGCTTCTTCGGCGTGCCGATCCCGGTCTGGTACCCGGTGGACGCCGAGGGCGAACCCGACCGCGCAGCCCCGATCGTGCCTGCGGAGGATGCGCTGCCCGTCGACCCCTCGTCGGATGCCGCCCCGGGTTACGACGAGGCACAGCGCGGGCAGCCGGGCGGCTTCGTCGGCGAGGTGGACATCATGGACACCTGGGCGACCTCGTCGCTGACGCCGCAGATCGCGGGCGGGTGGGAGACCGATCCCGAACTGTTCGCCGCCGTCTTCCCCTACGACCTGCGCTCGCAGGGGCAGGACATCATCCGCACCTGGCTGTTCTCGACAGTGCTGCGGGCGCAGCTCGAGCACGGCAGCATCCCGTGGACACACGCCGGCATCTCGGGCTTCATCGTCGACCCCGACCGCAAGAAGATGTCGAAGTCGAAGGGCAACGTGGTGACCCCGGCGGCGATGCTCGAGGAGCACGGGTCGGATGCGGTGCGCTACTGGGCGGCGTCGGCTCGCCTCGGTACCGACGCGGCCTTCGATCCGCAGAACCCCAAGCAGATCAAGATCGGCCGACGCCTGGCGATCAAGGTGCTGAACGCGGCGAAGTTCGTGTACTCGTTCGGTGAGCCCCCTGCCGACGCGCGCGCCACGCATCCTCTCGACGCCGACATGCTGGCCGAGCTCGCGGTGGTGGTGCGCGAGGCGACGCGGGCCTACGACGGCTACGACCACGCCCGCGCGCTGGAGGTGACCGAGCAGTTCTTCTGGACGTTCTGCGACGACTACCTCGAACTCGTGAAGGAGCGCGCCTACGCCGGTGACGGCAGCGCGAACGCCGCGCTTCGCGAGGCGCTCGACATCATGCTGCGACTGCTGGCGCCGGTGATCCCGTTCGCCACCGAGGAGGTCTGGCGCTGGACGCACGACGACTCGATCCACCGGGCGGCGTGGCCCGTGCTCGAGGCGGACGCGCCCCGCGGATTGCTGCCGGCCGTCAGCGCGGCGCTGATCGGCATCCGCCGGGCGAAGACCGACGCGAAGGCGTCGCAGAAGACCGAGGTGCTCTCGGCCACCCTGGCGGGCCCCGCCCTGATCGCCGACGCCGTCGACGACCTGCGCGCCGTGGGCAAGATCGGCGAGTTGACCCTGGTCGAGGCCGACGAGATCGCGGTCACCGACATCGTGCTCGCCGAGACGCCGGAGCAGGCACCGCACGGGGCATGATGGGCTCATGAGACGCGGGATCGCGAGCGCCGCAGCGGTGGTCGTGCTGGCGGGCCTGGTGGCCGGATGCGCCGGTGCGGGAACCGAGACGCCCGAGCCCGACCCGTATCTCACCGCCGCGATCGGCGAGCACGGCCCGGGCACCGCTCCGGGGCCGGGAATCTTCCCGCTCGTCCCCGCGACCCACGCCCATGTGCAGCTGACGTGCCCGCTGGTCAGCGCGGTGCACTACGACGCCACGCAGATTCCGCTCGACCAGGTCGACGGGGTGTACGTGTGCACCACCCGGCCCTGGGACGAGGCTCCCGACGGCACGCCGCAGATCGAGGAGTTCGTCGACCGGGTCGCCGCCGCCGACGTGCCCGGCCTGCTCGAGGCCTATGCGGTGCCGGATCTGCCGATCCCCGACGACGTCGTGTGCGCGGCTGTGCTCGTGGATCCGCTAATCATCTGGATCCACTACGGCGACCAGCAGATCACTCCGGTCTACGCGCCGAAGGACGAGTGCGCGAACCCGCAGGCGACCGCCACCGCCGTCTACGGCGGCCTCGACCTGCACCGCCTGCTGGTGGCCCGAGAGAAGCTGACACCATGAACATCCGCCCGGTGACCGCAGCCGACCATGAGGCGTGGCGCGAGTTGTTCCGCGCGTACGGGGTGTTCTACGAGACGACGTTCTCGGATCAGGTGCTCGACGGCGTCTGGGGCTGGCTCATGGACCCCGCCCACGAGGTACATGCGATCGTCGCGGAGCGCGAGGGCGAGCTGGTGGGCTTCGCCCACATCCGCCGTCTCTGGGATACCTTCACCGCGGGTCCCGGGTGGTTCCTCGACGACCTGTATGTCGCGCCGGAGCACCGGGGCACCGGGGTCGCACGCGCCCTCATCGAGCGCGGATACGCGGATGCCGAAGCGGCGGGCGGCGGCACGTTCCGGTGGATCACTGCGGCCGGCAACGAGACGGCGCAACTGCTCTACGACCGGATCGCGACGCGCGCCGACTGGGTCGTCTACGAGAAGGAGCTCGGCTGATGGAGCTCGGAACCCGCTGGGCGGTGGGCTCCGAGGCACCCGCCCGCCTTCCCGACGCGATGCGTGCCGCGGTCGCGGAGGTGGAGGCGGAGCTCACCGGCACCGACACCAGCGCCTGGCGCTGGACCCTCACCTGGCTGGAGGGCCGGCCGATCGTGGAACTCGACGACGGGACGACCCTGCGCTACGACCCGCCGACCGACACGGTCTTTCGCTCGCTCGCCGACTGACGCTGGACCCGCAGGGCCGCGGTCACCGCGCGCGCAGGTACGGGTGCATGTCGACCAGGGCCGCCCGACGCGCCTCGACGGCGGCCTCGGTGGCCAGGTGCCGCGTCACCCGGCGGCGGACGCGTTCGGCGGGAACGGGCCGGGCGGACCGCGTTCCCCAGCGCTCCAGGGCACGACCGAGCCGAACCGCCAGCCACGGCAGGCCGCTGATCTCGTAGACGATCTCGCTCATTCCGCGCTCCTCTCCGCCTCGCCGCTGTCGGTGATCTCGTGGCCCCGCGCCAGCGGGAAGGCGTTCAACTGAACCTGCACGGGCCGGGCACCGGGCGACGGCGTCGCGCGGTAGTCCGCGATGTACCGGGCCACGACCTCGTCGATCTCGGTCACCAGCGCATGCAGCTGCTCGGGCAGGAGCTTGAGGTTGATCGTGTTCACGACGGACACGCGCTGCCAGTCCTCGCCGATGGCGTCCTCGTCCTGGGCGATGAACTCGCGGAACGCCTGTTCGCGCGCGCGCAGCGCCTCCTCGCCGAGCAGCCGGGCCGCCAGCCGGTCGGCGCTGCCGGCGGGGAAGTCCGCCGGGTCGGGGAAGGTGATCGAGCCGGCCCGGCGCTCCCACCAGCGCTCGCGGGCGTTGCCTTTGCCCACCTTCTCCGCCACCAGGCCGACCCGCTCCAACTGGCGCAAGTGGTAGCTGGTCGATCCGCTGGACTCCCCCAGCCGCTCGCCCAGGCCGCTCGCGGTCAGCGGGCCGTACATGCTCAGCTCGTCGAGGATGCGCAGCCGCAGCGGGTGGGAGAGGGCGCGGAGTTCGTCCGTTCCGAGCGCCGGGCCGTGCGTGGGGTAGGTCGCGAACGGGGTTTCCTCTGCCATGACTGCAAAGATATCTTTGCAATCAAGTCATTGCAAGTATTTCTTTGCAATCAACTCTTTGCGGTTTCGACCAGCGACTTCAGCTTCTGCAAGGCGACGTCGACCGCCTGCTGCAGTTGCGGCTGGGCGATCGCGTCGAACGCGCCGCGCTGCAGTCCGTCCTCCAGCGCCTCCAGCTGCGTCTCGACCAGGTCGCGTACGTCCTCCGGCTGACCCGCGAGCGCCGAATCGACGGAGGCGTCGAGGCCTCCCTCGGGCCTCCCCCAGTCCGTATCGCCCTCGAGCACCACGGTCGTCGTCCCCTCGGCCTCCGTCAGCCGGTAGGTCGACACGGCATCGCCGCCGGTGTAGGTGGAGCGGTAGGACAGCAGCGTCGGCGGCTCGTACGCGGTGATCTCGAGGTGCACATCACCCGCCGGGGTGCCGGTGGTGGTCGTGCTCCAGCCGGCATGCAGTTCCGCGGGGTCGTCGGGCATCCCCGCCGACGAGCCCAGCCACGCCGCCAGCTTGACCGGCTCGACCAGCCAGGGCCAGACATCCGCCGCCGTCGCCTCGATCTCGACCCGGCCGCTCGTGAGCATTCCCATGCGGCGCAGAATAGCCGTCGGCGGGCCGATCTAGGCTGATTGAGTGACTCAGCTCAGCGCCGACAACCCGTTCGCCTCGCCCTCGACCCTCCCCTACGGCCTGCCGCCGTTCGCCGACATCCGCGACGAGCACTACGAACCGGCGTTCGAGGCCGGTATGGCCGAGCAGCTCGCCGAGGTCCAGGCGATCGTGCGCAAGCGGGACGCGCCGATCTTCGAGACCACGTTCGAGCCGCTCGAGCGCAGCGGGCAACTGCTCGAACGCGTGGCCAACGTGTTCTTCAACAAGAGCTCGGCCGACTCCAGCGACTTCACCAACGATCTCGAGGAGAAGCTGGCGCCGAAGCTCGCCGCGCACCGCGACGCGATCATGCTCGACTCGTTCCTCTACGCTCGCGTGCGCGCGGTGTTCGAATCCCTCGGCGATGACGATCGCCTCACCGCCGAGCAGCGCTACCTGGTCGAGCGCTGGCACACCGAGATGACCCTCGCGGGTGCGGGCCTCGACGACGCCGACAAGCAGGCGCTGAAAGAGCTCAATCAGCGCATATCGACCCTGACCACCCGGTTCGAGAAGAACCTGCTGGCCGACACCAACGACCTCGCGGTGCACGTCACCGACGAGTCCGAGCTGGACGGTCTCGACGCCGGCGAACGCTCCGCCGCCGCACAGGCCGCGACAGACCGGGGCCTCGACGGGTGGCTGATCACGCTGGTGCTGCCGACCGGGCACCCCTACCTCGCCTCGCTGACCCACCGCGGTCTGCGCGAGCGCGTCATGACGGCGTCGCGGGCTCGGGGGTCGCGCGGGGGCGAGCACGACAACCGTGAGGTGCTGCTCGAGATCGTGCGACTGCGCGCCCGGCGCGCCCGGCTGCTGGGGTTCGCGAACCACGCGGCAGCCGTGACGGCGGATGAGACGGCCGGCTCCCCCGAGGCCGTCGCCGAGATGCTGCGCCCGCTGGCGCTCTCGGCGGCGCGCAACGCCCGCGCAGAGCAGGCGGATCTCGACACGATGAACCCGGACGAGGTGCTCGAATCCTGGGACTGGGCCTACTACACCGAGAAGGTGCGTCAGGCGAAGTACGACGTCGACACCGCTGCGCTGCGGCCGTGGTTCGAGGCGGAGCGGGTGCTGCAGGACGGGGTGTTCTGGGCGGCGTCGCAGCTGTACGGGGTGACCTTCACCGAGCGGCCCGATCTGGTCGCCTACCACCCTGACGTGCGCGTGTTCGAGGTGACCGACGAGGACGGCTCGGGGGTCGGCCTGTACCTGCTCGATCTGTATACGCGCGACTCGAAGCGCGGCGGGGCCTGGATGAACTCGCTGATCTCGCAGAACGCGCTGCTGCAGCATCCGGTGGTCGTCGTCAACAACCTCAACGTGCCCCGACCGGCTCCCGGCGAGCCGACGCTGCTGACCTTCGACGAGGTGTCGACGTTCTTCCACGAGTTCGGGCACGCGCTGCACGGGCTGTTCGCCCGGGTGACCTACCCCAAGCTCGCCGGCACCGAGGTGTTCCGCGACTTCGTCGAGTTCCCCAGCCAGGTCAACGAGATGTGGATGCTGTGGCCCGAGGTGCTGGCCAACTACGCCCGGCACCATGTCACCGGTGAGCCGATCGACGCGGGCGTCGTCGAGCGCATCCGGGCCAGCGAGACCTTCAACGAGGGCTTCGCGACGAGCGAGTACCTGGCGGCCGCGCTGCTCGACCAGGCTTGGCACACGCTCGCGCCGGATGCCGCGGACACGGTCGCCGATGTGGCGGCTTTCGAGGCGGCGGCCCTCGCCGACGTCGGCCTCGCGAACCCGGCGGTGCCGACCCGGTACTCCTCCACCTACTTCGCCCACGTCTTCTCGGGCGGCTATGACGCGGGGTACTACTCCTACATCTGGAGCGAGGTGCTCGACGCCGACACGGTGCAGTGGTTCACCGAGAACGGCGGACTCACGCGCGCCAACGGCGACCGCTTCCGCAGCATGGTGCTGGGGGTCGGCGGCTCGAAGAACGCGCTCGAGGCGTACCGCGAGTTCCGCGGCCGCGACGCCGAGATCGCGCCGCTGCTGAAACGTCGCGGTCTCGACTGAGGGTTCAGGGGGACGCGCGTTCGGCATCCGTCGCGTTCGCCGCACGCACCGCGATCACGGTCATACCCACGGCCGACAGCAGGAACACCGCGGCCAGCACGACCCAGCCGAGCATGCCCGAGGCGAGCGCCGTGCCTGTCACGACGAACGGCGCGGCGGTCGCTCCCAGCGAGTAGAACGTGCCGCCCATGCCCTGGTACGCGCCCGCCGCGACCGGGTCGGCGAGCTCGAAGCTGAGCCCCCACACCCCCGCCTGCGACAGCACCTCGGCGAAGGCGTGCGCCGTACCTGCGGTGAGCAGCACAACGACCGCCCAGGCCGGCGGGATGCCGGCCGCCGATCCGTAGACCAGGCAGGCGCCGGCCATCAGCACCCCGGCGATGCCGATGACTCGCCCGGCGACGCGGAGGTCGTGGGTGCCGCGCGACAGCGGCACCTGGAAGGCGATCACGATGACCGTGTTGAGGATGAGCAGTACCGACACGATCGACTTCGGCGCCGCGGTATCGTGCGCGACCCAGAGCGGCACCCCGAACTCGAGCAGGCCGAACTGCATCGCGAACACCCCGCCGAGGGCGCTGAACAGCAGATAGCGCGGGTCGCGCCACGGTGAATGCGCCCAGCGCGAGGGCTTCGCCGCATCCAGCGCCTGCTCGACCGGCGCGTCGGCAGCGGCGCCGTGACCTGCTGCCGCGTCGACGGATGCCGGCAGCCGCAGCGTCAGCAGCGATGCGCCGAGGTAGACCACCCCCGCCGACACGAGGATCGCACGGTATGCCGCCGGGGTGTCGACGGCGAGTGCGAGGCCACCCGCGGCGCTGCCGACGGCGATGCCGACATTGGTGATGGTGCGCAGCACCGCCCGCGCCCCGACCCGGTCGGGCCCGGTGAACCCGCGCGCGATGATGGCCGAGCGGGCAGAGTGAGCAGCCGCCTCGGAACCGAAGGCCAGGCAGGCGACCGCCACCGCCATCCAGAACGCGCCGACCATGGCATACGACGCGAGCGCCGCGCTCTCGATCATGAGGATGACCAGAAGCACCCGGCGCGCGCTGAATCGGTCGGCGAGGTGCCCACCGACGATCGAGGTGAGGATGCCCGTCGCGCTCGAGGCGGCGACGACGATGGAGAGCTGCGCGTCGCTGAGCCCGACCACGAAGCTGAAGTACAGCACCGTGACCGTGAGGAACACGCCGCGGCCGAGCGTGCCGATCAGTGTCGACAACCCGAGCACGCGCAGGATCGGGTCGGTGCGGTGCAAGACGGCACGCGGAGAGGTCAGCACTCTCGAGTTATCTCACGAGCCGCCGACGCGGCGTCGCGCGCCGAACCACAGCATCAGCACCCCGCCGACCACCAGGCCCCAGAAGGCCGACCCGATGCCGGCGACGGTGATGCCCGAGGCGACGACGAGGAACGTGATCACGGCGACGATGCGATGCTGCGGCTCCTCGAGCGCTGTGGTCACCGATCCGGCCAGAGCGCCGAACAGCGCAAGACCCGCGATCGCAGTGATGAGGATCGGCGGGCTCACCGACACCAGCGCGGTCGCGGCGCTCGCCACCAGCGCGATGAGGATGTAGCTGATCCCGGCCGAGACCGTCGCGATCCATCGACGCGCCCGGTCGGGGTGGGCCTCCGGTCCGGCCATCATCGCGGCGGTGATGGCCGCGAGGTTCAGGGTGTGGCCGCCGAGCAGTGCGCTGCCGGCGCTGACCAGACCCGTGCCGGCAAAGATCGCACGGGCCGGCGGCTCGGTGTAGCCATAGCCGGTGAGCACCGTGAAGCCCGGCACGTTCTGCCCGGCCATGGTGACGATGTACAGCGGGATGCCGAGGGACACCAGAACGGCGGGGTCGAGGCTCGGCAGAACCAGACGCACCGTCGGGGCGATCGACTGCCCCGCCAGCGGATTGCCGCCAGCGGAGATGCCGACCACGACGGCCGTGGCGACCACGGCGGCCGGCACCGCCCAGCGCGGGGCGAAGCGCGCCATCAGCACCCAGACGAGCACGACCGTCAGGCCCTGCCACCAGGTCTCGCCCACCGAGGCCAGCACCGGTGAGAGGCAGATCGGCAGCAGGATGCCGGCGAGCATCGCACTGGCCACCGGCTTCGGGATGCGGGTCATCGCGCGCGCCAGCCAGGGCCAGAGACCGGTGACGATGAGCAGCACGGCGCACAGCAGAAACGCCCCCACGGCGGCCGAGAAGTCGCCGGTGAGCCCCTTCGCCGCGACCAGCAGCGCAGCCCCCGGCGTCGACCAGGCGATCGCGATGGGCATGCGGTAGCGCAGGCTGAGGGCGATGGCGACGAGCGCCTGCCCGATGCAGAGGGCGAACAACCCCGAGGCCGCCTCCTCGGTGCTCGCCCCGACCGCCTGCAAGCCGGCGATCACGAGCGCGAACGAACTGGCGAACCCGGTCACGGCGGCGATCACTCCGGCGATGATCGGCTGCGCGATCGACGCGCGGGCGGGGTCGGTTGCTGCCATGGGCCTCCCAGCCTAGGGCCGAACTAAACTCGCGAAGTCAGCTCCGCCACGATCGAGGTCCCGCACCGTGTTGTCCGTCAAGCGCCTCCGTGAGCATGCCGGCTTGTTCGGGGCCCTGCTCGGTGTGGTGGCGCTCGTCTCGGGCCTGAGCATCGGGGTGATCGGGTTCATCGGCCAGTCAGCCGACGACGGCGTGCGCCAGGGGCTCGAGAGCCGCGCGGGAGCCGACCGCGCGCTGCGCGCGTCGCTGGCGCTGGATGCCGACGCCGCACGGCAGGACGCCGAGGTGCGCGCGGCGATCAGGCGATCGTTTCCCGGGATCCGGGTCGACGTGGACCGCACCGTCGGGGCGCGCGTGGACATCGCGCGCATCGACGATGGTGTCGCTGCCAACTCGCGGCGGGTGCAGGTGGTGAGCATCGGCGACCTGCCCGAGCGGGCGAGCCTGGTTGAGGGCGCCTGGCCGACCGGGCCCGGCGAGGTCAGCCTGCAGGCCGACGGCGCCGAGTTGCTGGGAATCGGTGCCGGCGACAGGGTGCGAATCGGCGATGCCTACGCGGTCGTCGCCGGTACCTGGCGGGTTGACGACGCGCTCGACCCGCGCTGGATGGGCGACCCCCTCGTCACCAACGGTGCCGACGGCGTCGACGTCGGTCTCGTGGTGGTCGACGAGTCGCTGTGGCCGCAGCTCGACACCGATCCACGCGCCCGCTGGACGCTGGTGCCCGACCCCGCGACCGTGTCGGCCCGCGACCTCGCGCCGATCGTGGCCGAATGGAACCGCATCGGCACCGAGTGGCGCGGCCAGGTCAACTCGCAACTGATCACGCTCGAGAAACAGGGTCGCTTCAAGCGCAGCGCGATCGAACTGGGCACCCGGGTCGACGGGCTTCAGGCGATCCAGCCGGTCGTTCTGCTCCTGCTCGCAGCGATCGCCCTGGTCACCCTCGCCGAACTGGGTCGCCTCCTCACGACCACGCGCGCCCCCGAGATCGCACTGCTGTGGTCGCGCGGCGCCTCCGCCCTCGATGTCGCCCGCAGCACCGCGGCAGAGGTCGCCGTCGCCACGGGCACCGGCGC
>DATJFV010000012.1:0-59997 GCA_035495435.1 Pseudolysinimonas sp. | reverse complement strand
GGCATCGGTGACATCGGCGACCGGGGGTGCGTCGACGAGCACCACGTCGAACCGGGAACGCAGATCGGCGAGCAGGTCGCGCATGGCCGAGGTGGCCAGCAGCTCGCCCGAGTTCGCGGGGCGGGCACCGGCCGGAAGCACTCCCGCCGGCATCGTGCTCACCGGCGCCCCGCGCCGGGCCCTGCGTCGCGCGGAATCCGGAGACCGTCGCCGCGACGGCGTGCCGGCACCGGTGTACGCGCCGGGATACCGCGGCGCGGTGGCGGGTGCGGGCGCGGGTGCTGGTGCGGTGGGTGCGGACGGTGCGGCGGGTGTGCGGGCGGCGGAGCTTGCGGTGGCGGCGGAGTTCGCGCCCGCCGCCGCGCCGGCACAGCGCGCGGATGAGGAGATTCCGGCGACGCGCCGTGTCTCCGGGGTGCAGGGCCGGCGTGTTCCCGCAGAGTCCTCATCCGCGCACACCCAGGTTTCCGAACTCGCGCCGACTGAGACCCCGACGGCCGCTGCTCCGGTCGTCGCACCGAAACCCCGCAGCGCTTCGCCGGCGCATCTGGCCGACCCCATTCCCCAGCCGGGCACCCAACTCGCCATTGCACGACCCCGCACAGCTCACCGCCGAGTCACCGCACCCGCCGGTTCGGTCGGCATCCCGGTCGATCCGCACGCTCCCGCGGAGCACGGCGCACCCGCGGAGCACGGCGCACCCGCGGAGCGCGGCGCACCCGGGGAGCGCGGTGTACCCGGGGAGCACGGCACCCGTGCGGATGAGGAGATTCCGGCGACGCGCCGTGACTCCGTGGCGGGCGCGCGGCGTGTCGGAGCGGGTTCCTCATCCGCGACCCCGCCCGCGACCCCGCAACCGGCCCCGGCATCCGCGGAGACCCCGCCCGAAGCACTTCGCGAACCCGCCCGTGTCCCGGCCCCGGCATCCGCTGCCCCGCTCCCGGCCCCGGCGCCCCCGGCCGCGACCCCGCTCCCGACCCCGGCATCCGCTGCCCCCCAGCCGGCCCCGGCATCCGCCCCCGCACCGGTCGCCTCGCGCGAGCAGATAACCGATGTCGAGCACACCATCGGCACGGCGCGCGCCCTCGACTCCGCCTTCGCGGCGCTGCCCCGCGCAACGGGTGAGAAGCCGCCGAAGCTGGTCGAGCGTCCGATCGTGGTGCGCCCCGACCCGCCGAAGCCGGCGTCGCGGTTCGCGCCCGACCCGTCGCGGCTGGCCGGAGGCGCCTACGCGAGCGCCCCGGCGCCTCAGCCGGGAACGCAGAACACGGTGCCCGAGGTGAAGGGAACCGTGGTGAACACGGTGTCGATCCGGATGCAGCGCGACGTTGTCGAGGCCGCGACCGTGCCGCCGCCGATCCGGCACATCCTGCCGCGACCCGGGTCCACCATCCCGCCGCGGGCCGTGCCCGCACCGCGCAGCCCCGAGCCGCGGGCACTCGAGACCGCACCGCCCCCCGCGCCCGCGCCGGAACCCGCCGACGACCTCGAGACCCGCGCGATCCCCGTCGCGGGGAGCCTGCTCGGCGAAATCGGAGGACTGCCCCGGGTCGAGGTGCGTGCCGCCCGCCACCCCGCGGCGACCGACACCGCACCCAACCCCGAACGCGAAGCGCGCGAAAGCTACGAGCAGCGCGCCCGCGAGCTCGAACGGGTCGCCCACGAGCGACTCATGCGCGAACAGCGGCGGCTCGCGGTCGACATCCGCGAGCAGCTCGCGCAGGACAAACGCGAACTCGAGTCGGTGCTCGACAACCGCCTCGAAGACACCGTGCTGCGGCCGCGCCGGGGCGAGTAAGGGCGCGGGGGCGGGTTTCGATACGCGCCTTCGGCGCTACTCAACCGGCGCTACGCGCTGCGGGACTCGGTGTCGAGCAGCCCGAGCTCCGCTGCGACGAGGAGCGCCTCGGTGCGGGTCGACACGTTGAGTTTGCGGTAGATGGAGCGCAGCTGCGCCTTCACCGTGTTCGACGCGACGAACAGCTTCTTGGCGACCTGTTCGACGGTGGCACCGGGCTCCAGCGAACGCAGCACGATCAGTTCGCGCTCGCTGAGCGCCCCCGCGACCGCTGTGTACGGGGCGAGGTAGCTGGTTCCCTCGAGGTGGTGGCGGCGCACGAACGCGCGCGCTTCGGGGGCGAGCTCTTCGAGCGCGTGCAGCGTCTCCTGCGGCAGCAGGTGGAACGGCACGATGACGCCGGTCTTCTCGGCCTGGTTGATCGCGCGCAGCAGTGAGGCGGTGGCGTCCTGTTCCCGCCCGAGGGCGAGCTCCGCCGAGGCGCGCAGCACCGCCAGGTCGAGCTGGCCGTAGCGCTCCACGCGTCCCCGGCGCTGACCCTCCAGGATGAACAGCAGCGCGTGCTTCGGGTTGCCGCCGAGCAGCGCCAGCCGAGCCCGTGGCACCGCTATCCAGGTGTTGCGCGAGGGCACCGCGTCGAGCGCCGCTTCCGCCCGCGACAGCTGCCCCAGCAGCAGTGCCAGGTCGGCGGCGTCGGAGGTGAGCAGCACCTGTGCGGTCGACCCGGCGACGAGCTGTTCGCCGTGCTCGGCCCAGGTGCGGTCGAGTGCGCTGTCGGTCTCGACCGGGTCGCCCCAGTACAGCCCGTAGCGGCTCTGCGCGTGCGCCACGAACGGCCACAGTTCGTCGTGCGAGTCGAGTTCGGCCAGCGCGTCGAGTCGTTCCCGCACGTCGTGCGGCTCGAGGTGGCCCATGGCGATCAGCGCGGAGGCGACCAGGCCGGCGGTGCCGAGGGCGGCATCCGGCACCAGCGCCAGCCAGGCGGATGCGTGATCGGTTTCGCCTTCGAGCGCACGCACCAGCGCGGTCGCCTCCGCCGCGCGTTCGGTCAGCTTCTCGGCGGAATCACCGCGGTTCTGGGTGAGCGTGAAGCTGCGGGTGAAGCTCTCGCGCGCGCCGACGAGGTCGAGCCCCAGCAGCCGGGTCATTCCCGACTGGTAGTGGGCTTCGGCGAGGGTGCCGACGGGTCGCCCCGCGATGTCGTCGTCGTCGTTCAGCAGCGAGTCGAGCTCGTCGGCTGCGTCGAGCGCCGCCGCGAAGTCGCCCTTCAACCGGAACACGATCGTCTTCACCAGCAGCACGTGCAGCATGTCCCACGGCGACATCTCGCGCGGCAGCCGGCCGAAGATCCCGGCCGCCCGCCGGGCGATGGTCAGGTACGCCTGCGCCAGACCCTCGCGAGGCTGCCAGCCGACCTCTAGGCACAGCGTGAAGCGCGGGTTCTCGTCGCGCACCCGGCGCGGCAGCGCGAGGATCGCGTCGTGCACCCGCAGCGGGTCCTCGGCCAGCAGCCGGAACATCTCGCCGTCGAGGGTCTCGATCACCGCATCCCAGTCCTCGGCGTCGGAGAAGTGCGCGATCGACTCGAACACCTCGCCCTTGTCGCGGAAGTGTTCGCCGAGCGACGAGCTCAGCCGGCGGGCGAGCGCGGGGTCGCGGAACCGCAGCTCGAGGATCAGCACCCGCCGCAGCATCGGCTCGATGCGGTAGCGGGCGGGGCCGTCGCCGGGCTCGCGGATGACGATGCGCGACTGGGCGGCGCGGTCCAGCTGGGTGCGTTCGGCGATCGCCGGGGCGACCAGTTCGAGGATCGCGGGGGTGAGGGTCGAGGGCACGGCGAGCGGCAGCAGCCCGGTCACGGTTCCGTCGGAGGTGGCGCGGAACCGCATGGTGAGGTAGTTCTCGCACTCGTCCAGCAGGTACGACACGGCGTCGCCCTGGGTCTCCATCTCCTCCAGGCTCGCCGACGCGATCACGGCGGGCAGCACATCCGGCAGCATCATCGGCGAATGCGACAGCGCGATCGCGTCCTCGTCGGTCAGCGGCACACCGAGTTTGATTGCGAACGTGCGGATGCCGTCGGCGTCGGCCACCAGCGCCGACCCCGACACCAGCACGGCGCCGTGCTCGACGCGGCCCATCACCTCGAGCATGCGCCGGCCCGGGCAGATCGCGACGATCGACAGCAGGGGGGCGGCGCTCAGCAGGCCGAGCAGGCGCGCGTCGAGGTCGTGCGAGACGCCGGGGCGGATGTCGAGGGCCAGGATCAGCTCGCGGGTCAGCCCGGCGAGGTGGTCGGCGACGGCTTCGTCGGGGTCGCCCGCGAGCGGGGCTCCGGTCGCGGAGGCGAGCCCGGCGCGGATCGCGTCCCACGCCTCGCGGTCGTCGGCGGGCGCGGCGGGCAGCTCCACCCAGACCACATCGCGGTGCCGGTCGTCTGCGTCGAGAGCGGCGGCGACCACGGAGCGCACCGGCACGAGGGGAAGATCGGGGACGATGGTGAGCCGCACACCGGGCTCGGGCGCCCGGAATGCGGTGGGTGCGAGCGGTCCTCGCACGGCGGGGAGCCCTGCGTGACGGGGCTGCGGCATGGGGGTAACTCCTGGGGGATGGAACGACCGAACATGGGCCCACCACGGATAATCCCCAATGTCGGTACGGCGGGTCGCCGGCTGAGAGGGTCCGACGCGTACGACTTCCCTCCATTAACCCGCTCGCTCACCCGCTGAGAAAGCCCCCACACGGGGACAGAACGACCTGTCTACAGTGGGGGCGCGGGCTAGTCTCGCGGTATGGCCGAGGCTTCCCCTGAGACCAGCGTCGCAGAGCAGCTGGCGGCGATCCGCCTGAGCATCGACAACATGGATGCCGCGATCGTGCACCTGCTCGCTGAGCGGTTCAAGTTCACCCAGCAGGTCGGTCGGCTGAAAGCCGCCCACGGCATGCCGCCGTCGGATCCGGAGCGCGAGCGCACTCAGATCGCCCGGCTGCGTGCGCTCGCCGAGGAGGCGCAGCTCGACCCCGCGTTCGCCGAGAAGTGGTTCAACTTCGTCGTCGCCGAGGTCATCCACCACCACGAGCGGCTCGCAACCGGCTCGGTGACGACGCAGGAATGAGTCCCGTCGTCCCGTCGCAGCACGGCAAGACCTTCGTCGTGACCGGTGGTAACGCCGGAGTCGGGTACTTCACCGCCGAGCAGCTCGCCGCTGCGGGTGCGCGGGTGGTGCTCGCGGCCCGCAACGCCGACAAGGCCCGCGCCGCGGTGGCGGCGATCCGCGGCGAGGTGCCCACCGCATCCGTCGATGTCGTGCCCCTCGACCTGACCTCGCTCGCGTCGGTCGCCCAGGCCGCCGATGCGTTGCGCCGCCTCGGCCCGATCGACGGGCTGATCAACAACGCCGGGCTCGTCATCGCGCCGCCCCGGCGCCGGGTCACCGCCGACGGCATCGAGCTGCTGACCGGCGGCAACTTCTTCGGACATTTCGCGTTGACCGCGCAGGTGTGGGACGCCCTGGCCCCCACCGCCCGCATCGTCGGCCTCGGCAGCCAGTCGACCCGCATGGTGCGCCTCGCGCCCGACGACCTGCTGTCGCAGCGCCGGTATCAGGGTTTCCGCGCCTACGCGATGTCGAAGCACATGGTGCAGGGGTTCGGCCTCGAACTCGACCGGCGGCTGCGCGCGGCCGGCTCCGAGCGCATGTCGCTGCTGGCGCATCCGGGCTTCGCCGTCTCGGGGCTGGCGCCGCGCCGGCCCGGCATCAGCGAACAGTCGCGGGCGAAACGTGTCAGCGAGATCGTGCTGTTCGCGTTCGTCGGGCAGGGCAAAGACGCGGGCGCGTGGCCGAGCGTGCGGGCGGCGACCGATCCGGATGCCGTGGGCGGCACGTTCTACGGCCCCAGTTTCGCGACGCTGCGAGGGCTGCCCGCGCCACTGGCGCCCGTCGCGTCGAGCGCGTCCCCGGCATTCGGCGCGCAGCTCTGGGACCTCGCGGAAGAACTCACCGGCGTGCACTTCGCCCCCGCCTGACCCGCGCGCCCCCGCGCCCGCGCGCCCCCGGCCCCGCGCGCCGCCCCCGCGCGCCCTAGCGCGCCCCCCGCGCCCCCCGCGCGCCGCGCCCTCGCGACCTGACAATTTCGCCCCCTTCAGCGGGCGCGAGACGGTGCGAAACGGTCAACTCGCCGTCGGCGCGTGGCGCGGTGCGCGGTGCGTGGCGCGTGTCGCCGAGCGCGGGGGGCGGGCGCGCGGGCCGGTGCGGGGGCTGCGCGCGGGGTGCGAACCCGCGCAACCCCAGCGCGTCAGTGCTGGCCGACGACCGGGCCGAACGTTTCGCTCATGGCGCCCTGGTATCCGGCCCGCAGTCGCTCGAGCGGAAGCACGAACGCGCCCTGCACCTCGACCGCGGCGCCGTCCAGGCCACCGGCGTCGGTGACGCCGATGCGTAGCACCGGGTAGCCGCGCCCCTCGCAGAGACGCATGAATTTCACGTCCTCCTCGCGCGGGACGGCGACGACCGCCCGCCCGCCCGTCTCGCTGAACAACGCGGTGGCCAGGTCGATGCCGTCGCGGTCGAGCAGTTCGTCGAGGAACACCCGCACCCCGACCCCGAAGCGCAGCGACGCTTCCACGAGCGCTGCGGCCAGACCGCCGTCGGAGAGGTCGTGCGCCGCGTTGAACAGTCCCTCGTGCGCGCCGGCCGCCAGCAGCCCCGCCAGCGCCTTCTCGCGGGGGAGATCGGCGACGGGCGGGCGCCCCCCGAGGTGCCCGTGCACGACTCCGGCCCAGGCCGAGCCGTCGAGCTCGAGTGCCGTGGTGCCCAGCAGATAGACGTTGTCGCCGGGATCCTGCCAGCCCGACGGCACGCGCCGTGCCACGTCGTCGATGGTGCCGAGCACCGCGACGACGGGGGTGGGGTGGATCGGCACGTCGCCGGTCTGGTTGTAGAAGCTGACGTTGCCGCCGGTGACGGGGATGCCCAGTTCGAGGCAGCCGTCGGCGAGACCTTCGACGGCACGCGAGAACTGCCACATCACTTCGGGGTTCTCGGGGCTGCCGAAGTTGAGGCAGTCGCTCACGGCGACGGGGGTGGCACCGCTGACGGCGACGTTGCGGAACGCTTCGGCGAGCGCGAGCTGCGCCCCCTGGTACGGGTCGAGGTAGCAGTAGCGGCCGTTGGCATCCGTGGCGACCGCGAAGCCCAGCCCGCTGCTCTCGTCGACGCGCACCATGCCGGCGTCGTCGGGGTAGCTGAGGGCGGTGTTGCCCAGCACGTACCGGTCGTACTGGTTGGTGATCCAGGTTTTTCCGGCCAGGTTGGCGCTCGACATGAGCTGCACGACCTGCTCGCCGAGGTCGGAGCCGGTGGCCCGCGGGAGGCGCGCTGCGCTGTCGGCCTGCACGGCATCCAGCCAGGCGGGGTAGGCGAGCGGCCGCGAGTAGACGGGGCCGTCGACGGCGACGGTGCGCGGGTCGACGTCGACGATGGTTTCGCCGTGCCAGGTGATGATGAGCCGCCCGGTGTCGGTGACCTCGCCGAGCACGCTGGTCTCGACGTCCCACTTGGAGGTGACGGCGAGGAACCCGGCGAGCTTCTCGGGGCGCACGATCGCCATCATGCGTTCCTGGCTCTCCGACATCAGGATCTCTTCGGCGGTCAGCGACGGGTCGCGCAGCAGCACCTCGTCGAGCGAGACCTGCATGCCGCCGTCGCCGTTGCTGGCGAGCTCGGAGGTGGCGCACGAGATGCCCGCCGCTCCGAGGTCTTGGATGCCTTCGACCAGGTCGCCGGCGAACAGTTCGAGGCAGCACTCGATGAGCACCTTCTCGGCGAACGGGTCGCCGACCTGCACGGCGGGGCGTTTGGTGGGGCCGCCTTCGCTGAAGGTGTCGGAGGCGAGGATGGAGGCCCCGCCGATGCCGTCGCCGCCGGTGCGGGCGCCGAACAGCACCACCTTGTTGCCGACGCCGCGGGCGTTGGCCAGGTGCAGGTCTTCGTGGCGCAGCACCCCGACCGCGAGGGCGTTGACGAGCGGGTTGGCCTGGTACACCGGGTCGAACCAGGTCTCGCCGCCGATGTTGGGCAGGCCGAGGCAGTTGGCGTAGAAGCTGATGCCCGACACGACTCCGGGCAGCACGCGTGCGGTGTCGGGGTGATCGATTGCGCCGAAGCGCAGCGCATCCATCACCGCCACCGGGCGGGCGCCCATCGAGATGATGTCGCGCACGATGCCGCCGACGCCGGTCGCGGCACCCTGGAACGGTTCGATGTAGCTGGGGTGGTTGTGGCTCTCGATCTTGAAGGTGACCGCCCAGCCTTCGCCGATGTCGACGACGCCGGCGTTCTCGCCCATGCCGACCATGAGGTTCTTCGTCATCTCGGGGCTGACCTTCTGCCCGAACTGGCGCAGCCACACCTTGCTCGACTTGTACGAGCAGTGCTCGCTCCACATCACCGAGTACATCGCCAGCTCGCCGCTGGTGGGTCGCCGACCGAGCAGTTCGCGGATGCGCGCGTACTCGTCGTCCTTGAGTCCGAGCGCTGCGTACGGCTGCTCGCGCTCGGGAGTGGCGGCGGCGTTCTCAACCGAGTCGATCATCGCCCCCATCTTCCCACGCCCGCGCCCCCCTCCCACGCCCCCACGGCATCCGCACCCCCGCCCACTCACCCCACCCCCGACCCCGCCCCCGCCTCCACCCGAGCC
The DNA here is from genome assembly GCA_035495435.1 of Pseudolysinimonas sp. GTDB lineage: Bacteria > Actinomycetota > Actinomycetes > Actinomycetales > Microbacteriaceae > JBDSKH01. Next base: position 51,500 of record DATJFV010000012.1, on the reverse strand, counting down.
CGCCCCACCCCCCGCCGAGCCGTCACTTCGGCACCGTCCCGGTCACGTGAGCCTGCGCAACTGACGTCTCGGCGTCCATCCGCGGGCGACCAGCGCGGTGCGTACCCGGTCGGCGGTGGCGGCGGGGGTGCGGATGCCGTGGGCGCGCACCCGGATCACCCTCCATCCCAGCTCGGTCGCCTCGTCGAACCGTCGGATGTCGCGCTCGTACTGCAGCCGCGACGTGCGGTGCTGGTCGCCGTCGTATTCAGCGATGACCCGCCACTCGGGCCAGGCGAGGTCGAACCATCCGACGCGGCGTCCGGAGGGGTGGCTCACCTCCCAGCCACAGACCGGCTCGGGCAGCCCCGCACGCACAAGCATCAGCCGCAGGGCGGTCTCGCGCGGCGACTCGACGCCGGGACGGCTGAGGCCCAGAGCTCTGCGTGCCGTGCGCACACCACGCCCCGAGCTGTGCGCGAGGTGCTGCAGCACGTCGTCGCGTGTGGCGTAGGGCCGCAGATCGAGTGGATCCAGACGCCGCGGGTCGAGCACGAGGTAGTCGGCGACGGCGACGAGGTCGTCGAGGGCGAGGATCGACGCCGACTCGATGAACGCGTCGATGCACGTGCTGACGGGCATACCGCTGCGGGTCGCGAATGCCGGGTTCGCGCTCTCGTGGCCCGTCGCGCCGCGTGCGCGGTGCCGCGACCCGGCCGTCGACGTCACGTGAACCGCACTCTGCTCGGAGTGCGGCAGCGGCGCGCCCCAGAGCCGCAGGGCGGTGGTGTGACTGAATCGATCGCCGCGCCGCAGTCGCGGTGCGAACAGTTCGGCCCGGTCGGCGTCGATGGCCGAGCGCACGCCGCGGAACGGGATCGCGAGGTCGGGGCCGCTCAGGCGCCCGCGTCCGAGCCCGTGCTCCGCGCCCTCGCTGATCCCGAACGGTCGACGATCGAGCGGCTCGGGGAGGGGGATGCGAGGCGACACCCGCCCATGCTGCTCGAACCCGGCGGATCGCCCCCGCATCCGCCCACAGCCCTCGCCGAGCCGTCAGTTGCGCAGGTTCGCGCGCTCAAGAAGCTGCGAAATCGACGGCTCGCCGAGAGTGCGGGGGGCGCGGGGTGCGTGTGGGGCGCGGGGGCGCGGGGGGTGCGGATGCCGTGGGGGCTAGCGGGGTGCGTCCCACCGGCCGTCGAGGGCGGCCTCCACCGACGACTGCAGTCGAGCGAATCTCGCACGCTCGGTCTCGTCGTGCTCGCGTTCGGCGATGGTCGCCATCAGGCGGGCCAGCTGCTGCCGGACCACCGCCCGCTGATCGTCGCTCCCGCATGCCCAGGCGAGCTCCTGCAGCAGCGCGAGCAGCCGGTCGGCCACCTCGGCGTCGCCGGAACCGTAGCGCCGCACCTGTGCGACGCCCAGTTCGACGAGGTCGGCGAAGTCGTGGGTGCGCACCACCAGCCGTGCAACGCCTTCCCGGCTCCACACCGCGGGCTGCGCCGGTCGGCGGGCCAGGTCGCTCAGCACCGCGGAGATGTGCCCGAGGGTGTGCACCGCCGTGGTCGGGTCGTTGACACCGGGCGAGAGGGCCCGGGTGGCGATATCGACCAGCTGGCGCAGGCCGAAGCCGATGTCCTGCGTCGGGGTGCGCTCGTAGCCGAGCCCGAACACGTCTGCCACCGCGGCGTCGATGCGCTCGGCCTCGTCGGGCGGCACCACGCGGGCGGGATCGTGCGACCACCAGAAGGCCAGGGGCGTGCCCGCCACCAGGTCGGTGCCGATGGTGCGGGTCTCCTCCACGACCAGGTCGTGATCGACCGCGATGCGCATCAGCTGCTCGCGGTCGACGCCGGTCAGGAACCCCGAGCGGGCCGCCGCTACCGGCCGGGCGTGCGGCGGCCGCGGGGGCGCCGGCGCGTCGTCGCCGTTATCGCGTTCCGACACCAGCGCGATCGTGGCGCTGGTCTCGTCGTGCACGTCGCGCAGCACCGTGTCGATGCGCAGCTGCCGGGCCAGGTGCGACAGGAACAGCACCAGCATGACCACGCTGACCAGGGTGAGCACGAACGCCAGGGTGACGGCGATGCGGGGAACGACGGCAGGCTCGGGGTCTGCGGGGTTGCGCACCGTGCGCAGAACGGTCAACGCGAAAGCGAAGGTGCCCAGGAACACGGCGAGCGTGCGGTGCACGACGCGGTCGCGGGCGAACAGCCGCAGTACCCGCGGTGAGGCCTGCGTGCTGGCGAGCTGCAGCGCCACCACCGTCAGCGAGAAGGTGAGGGTGGTGGCCGAAACCAGCGAACCGGCGATCGCCCCGAGCACGGCCCGCGCCGCCTCCGAGCCCCCCGAGAACAGCGCTGCGGCAAGCGCGGGCGGCAGAGAGCTGTCGACGGCGCTGTCGACGAGCGGGATCAGGACTCCCAGGGCGACGGCGATCACGACCGCGGCCACCGGCAGTGGCCAGAGCCGCGCAGCGACGTTCTCGCGCAGTGACTCCAGCCGTACACGGTCGCGTCGGCGGCGACGGTCCCGGTCGGCGTCCATCGGCCCAGCGTACTGACCGGCCCGCCCGCGCACCCGTTACCGTGGAGAGGAGCCCGACCAGAGGAGGACGCTCGTGTCCCTGCCCGAGGAGTGGACGGCCTTCACCATCGCCGCGGTCGCCGCGGTGCTGGCCGCCGTCATCATCACGCTCGCCGTCACCATCCCGATTCGCCTGATCGCACGCCGCGCCGGATGGCATGCCCGCTCGATCGGGTCGATTCGCCGACCGTTCCGGGTGCTGATCCTCACCACCGGACTCTGGATCGCCGTGGCCGCGTTCTGGCCGGCCTCGGCCGAGGAGGCCGAGCCGGCGGTGGTGCATGTGCTGCGCGTCGCCGTGATCGCGTCGGGCGGCTGGCTGGCGGCGGGAATCGTCAGCTTCCTGTTCGCGCGGACGCTCGCACGGCATCCGATCGACGTCGACGACAACCGGGTCGCGCGGCGGATCACGACCCAGGTCGCGATCCTGCGGCGCGTCGCCACGGTGGTGATCGCGATCGTCACCGTTGGCGCGGTGCTGTTCACCTTCGACGGCGTGCAGGCCGCCGGGGCCAGCCTGCTCGCCTCCGCGGGCGTCGTCAGCGTGGTCGCCGGCATCGCCGCACAGTCGGCGCTCTCGAACGTCTTCGCGGGGCTGCAGTTGGCGTTCTCGGACGCGATCCGGGTCGACGACGTGGTCATCGCCGACGGCGAGTGGGGGCGGATCGAGGAGATCACGCTGACCTACATCGTCGTGCGGGTCTGGGACGACCGCCGGGTGATTCTGCCCTCGACCTACTTCACGTCGCGTCCGTTCGAGAACTGGACCCGCAACGGCAGCGAACTTCTCGGATCGGTGGAGTTCGACGTCGACTGGCGGGTCAGCCCGCAGCAGATGCGTGAGCAGTTGCAGCGCGTCGTCGCCGACGAGCCGCTCTGGGACGGCCGCACGGCATCGTTGCAGATCACCGGCGCCACCGGGGGTTTCGTGCGGGTGCGCGTGCTCGTCACCGCCGCCAACGCCGGGGCGCTGTGGGATCTGCGGTGCGCGGTGCGCGAGAAGCTGGTCGAGTGGATGCACGCCAAGAGCCCCGCCGGTCTGCCGCGGCAGCGGGTGCAGCTGGTCGAGGCCGAGCGCCGTGCGTCGGGCAAGGGCTCGTCGGCTGACGGGCTGTTCAGCGGAAGCCCGGAAGCGGAGGAGCGCGGCCGGGGCTTCCAGGCCCAGCCGCACGACCGGGAGGACGCGCGATGACCAGCGGCGAGACGATCGTGTTCGAGGGCGTGACCAAGAACTTCGGCGCGGTCCGGGCCGTCAGCGACCTCAGCTTCACCGTGCAGCCCGGCCGGGTGACCGGGTTCCTCGGGCCCAACGGCGCGGGCAAGTCGACGAGCCTGCGGGTGCTGCTCGGGCTCGTCACCGCCACGGCGGGCCGCGCCACGATCGGTGGGGTGCGGTACGCGACGCTGCCCGATCCGATGCGCCGGGTCGGCGCCGCGCTGGAGGCGGCATTCCACCCGGGCCGCAACGCCCGCGCGCACCTCACCGCGGCCGCGATCGCCGGGGGCCTCCCACGCGCACGTGTCGGCACGGTGCTCGAACTGGTGGGCATGGACGCCTACGCCGACCGTCGGGTCGGAGGGTACTCGATGGGGATGCGGCAGCGCCTGGCGCTCGCGACCGCGCTGCTCGGCGATCCGGGCGTGCTGGTTCTCGACGAACCGATCAACGGACTCGACCCGGAAGGCATCCGCTGGACTCGCGGGTTCCTGCGCGCCCTCGCCGCCGAGGGGCGGACGGTGCTGCTCAGCTCGCACCTGCTGAGCGAGGTGCAGCAGACCGTCGACGACGTCGTCGTCCTCGCCGACGGGCGGCTGCGCTACGACGGCCCGCTCACCGGCCTCGGCGCCGGGCAGGCGACCGTGGTCGACGCGCCCGACCGGGCCGCGCTCGCGGCGGCGCTGACGGTGGCCGGGCTGACCCCGCGCGCGGTGCCCGAGGGGCTGTCGGTCGACGCCGACCCCGCCGAGGTGGGCCGCATCGCGCTGGCCGCCGGGGTGGCGTTGCGCGAGCTGCGCGGCGGAGGCGGGCTCGAGGAGGAGTTCCTCGCCCTCGTCGGCCACGACGCCGCGACCGGTGAGGGGGCTGCGCGATGACCGCGCTCGGGCGGGCGATCGCCGCCGAGTTCGCCAAGACGTTCACGACCCGGATGTGGTGGCTGCTTCTGCTGATCCTGGTCGGCTACGCGGGGCTGGGTGCGGCGGGCATCGCGTTCGCGTTGACCGTGGCTCCGCAGACCCCCGGAGCGGGAGGGCCGCAGCTGGGCGGGCTGGAACTCGCGCCGATCGTCTACAGCATGGCCACCGCATCCGGTTTCGTGTTCCCGCTGATCCTCGGGGCGATGTCGGTGACGTCGGAGGTGCGGCACCGCACGCTGAGCACCACGTTCCTGGCGACACCGCACCGCTGGATGGTGCTCGTCGGCAAGCTGGTCGTCGCGGCCGTGCTCGGCGCGGCGTACGGAGTCGCGGGGTCGGCGGCGACCGTCGGACCGGGTGCCGCGGTGCTGAACGCGGTGGGCGAGGACACGCAGCTGGGTGACGGCGCGACCTGGGCGCTGGTGGCCCGGATGGTGCTGGCGATGGCGATCTGGGGCGTGGTGGGTGTCGGGATCGGGGTGCTGATCCCCAGCCAGGTCGGCTCGATCGTGGCGATCCTGGCGTTCACCCAGTTCGTCGAGCCGATCGCGCGGACCGCGGCCGCGTTCGTCGACGCCCTCTCGGGCGTGGCGCGCTTCCTGCCGGGTGCGGCGAGCGACGCGCTGGTGGGGGCGAGTTTCTACAGCACCCTCGCCGGCGGCTCCGACGCGCTGGAGTGGTGGCAGGGCGGCCTCGTGCTGGCCGGGTACGCCGTCGTCTTCCTCGTCATCGGTGCCACCACGTTCTGGCGCCGCGACGTCACGTAGCGGGGGGTGCCGCGGGGCGCTTGTCGAGGTGGATGCCGGCGATCATGCAGCGCACCGACCCGCCCTCCAGCTCGATCGTCGAGACGTCCACCGGCAGCAGGCGCGCGCTGCGTTCGATGATCTCGACCTGTGACGGGGTGAGGGATGCGGCGGCGCGTTCCGAGAGCGCGAGCACCCGCCCGTCGCGGCCGTGCAGCTCGATCGCGTTGCCGGCGAAATCCTCGAGCTGCGACGCGGTCAGCGCGATCACCTCGCGACCCTGCTCGGCCAGACGCTCGGCGATCTCGTCGCGGCGCGTGGTCATGGCGTCGAGCCCGACGAGCGCGAACTCCGTGCCGATGCACATCATCACGTTGGTGTGGTAGATCGGCACCCCGTGCAGTTCGGCATCGAACACCATCGGCTCGTAGCCGAACGCGGTGCAGAAGCGCTCCAGCACGATCGGGTCGGCCCGGTGCGAACGCACCACGTAGGCGGTGCGGTTCAGGTTGTCGAGCACCATCGCGCCGGTTCCCTCGAGGAACAGCCCGTCGGGTTCGAGCCCGGAGTAGTCGATGATCTCTTGCACCCGGTAGCGGTGCTTGAGCAGCTCGAGCACGTCGGTGCGGCGCTCCAGGCGGCGGTTCGGGGCGTACATCGGGTACACCGCGATCCGGCCGCCGGCGTGGGTCGAGAACCAGTTGTTCGGAAAGACGCTGTCGGGCCGGGTCTCCTCCAGGTCGTCGAAGACGTGCACGGTGACGCCGGCCCCCTCGAGCGCGTCCGCCAGCCGGTCGGCGTCGGCCCGCGCCGCATCCGCCACCTCCCGCGCGCTGCGGCCTTCGTCGATCGTCTGGAACACGTTGTCCGACGCGGTCTGCGAGTTCGGGGCGAAGTGGTGCGGCCGGATGAGCACGACGGCGGAGGGCGCCTGAACCGACATCGTCGTCGATCCTTTCAGGTGGTGCGGTGGTTAGACGGTGGCGAGGGTGTGCGACAGCACGCTGGTGAAGAAGGTGAGGCCGTCGACACCCGACCGCATGGCGGCGGGCGTGTCGGGGCCGAAGCCGGGCTCGGAGGCGTGCTCGGGATGCGGCATCAGCCCGACCACGTTGCCGCGCGCGTTGGTGAGGCCGGCGATGTCGTCGAGAGATCCGTTCGGGTTCACGCCGACGTAGCGGAACGCCACCAGCCCCTCGCCCTCGAGCCGCTTCAGGTCCTCCTCGGACGCGATGAAGCCGCCCTCCGCGTTCTTCAACGGGATCGTGATCTCCTGGCCGACGGTGAACCCGTTCGTCCACGCGGTCGACGCGTTCTCGACCCGGATCACCTGGTCGCGGCAGATGAAGTCGCCGTGGTCATTGCGGATGAGGCCGCCGGGCAGCAGGTGCGCCTCGACGAGGATCTGGAAGCCGTTGCAGATGCCGAGCACCGGCATCCCCGCGTTCGCGGCGGAGATCACCTCGGCCATGATCGGCGAACGTGCGGCGATCGCCCCGCAGCGCAGGTAGTCGCCGTACGAGAACCCGCCGGGCAGCACGATCGCGTCGACCCCTTCGAGGTCGTGGCTGCCGTGCCAGAGCGCCACCGGCTCACCGCCGGCGAGCCGCACCGCGCGCTGTGCGTCGCGGTCGTCGAGAGAGCCCGGGAACGTGACGACGCCGATGCGCATCAGGCGCCGGCCTGCTCGGGCAGTGCGTAGACGCCGACGACGTCTTCGATGACGCCGTTGCTCAGCATGTCGGCGGCGAGCTCGCGCGCCTCGGCGAGCACCGCATCGGTCACCTCGCCGTCGACGGTCAGCTCGAAGCGCTTGCCGATGCGCACCGCGCTGAATTCGGGTTTGCCGAGGCGGTGCAGGGCGCCGGCCACCGCCTTGCCCGCAGGGTCGAGCAGTTCGGCTTTGGGCATGACGTCGACCACGATGGTGGGCATGTGCTCAGTCTAAATGGAGCGCGACGGCCACGTCGGCGGCGAGCCCGGCATACCCGGCCGCGTCGGGGTGGAACCGGTCGCTCGCGACGTGCACCCCGTCGAAACCCGGCACGAGCGGGATGCCGCGCTCGACGGTCAGCCGCCGTGCGGCTCGGGTCAGACCGTCCGTGTGCCGGCCCAGCGCCCAGCGCAGCGGCTGCGGGAACACCGCGAAGCGCCCGAACCGCGGCGGGGCGACCAGCGCGATCCGCGCGGCCGGGTGGGCGGCGCGCAGCCCGTCGAGCAGGGCGCCGGTCGCCGTCGCGAACGCGCGTGCCGACCGCAGCTGGAGTGCGTCGTTCCAGCCCGCGAGCACCACGATGAGGTCGGCAGGGCGCTCCGCTGCGGTGGCGAGATACCGGTCGAGCAGCTCATCGGAGCGCAGACCGTTGTCGCCGACCACCCGCCACGCGGCCGGGACGCGACGGGCCAGGTGGCCGGCCACGGCATCCGCCATGTCGGTCACCCCCGTGCCCACCGCGGTCGAATCGCCGAGCACCAGCAGCCGGACCACGCCCGACCCCGCCCGGCCCGGCCCGCCCTCACGGGGAGCGGCGGGAGGCATGCTCGGGGTGGTCCGGCGCAGGCGCGCGCCCTGCGCCAGAACGACCGGCGCGAGCAGCAGCAGCGGCAGCCGGCTCATCGCTGAAGCGCCGCCGCGAGGCCCCGGTCCCACGCCTCGTCGATCGCCCACTCCGCCCAGTCGCGGTAACCGTTCGGACCGGGGTGGAAGAGGTCGTCGGCCCAGAAGTCGTCGGCGTACGGCGGAGGGTCGGCCGACATCACGCTCAGCGGGCGGGGTTCCAGGAGTCGGCGCGCGGCGCCCTCCAGCGCGAGGCTGTGCCGGTAGAGGGCGGTGCGCAGCGGGTCGGGCAACAGCGTGAACCGCCCGAACACCGGCAGCGACGACATCACCACGAAAGAGCCGGGGTTCGCGCCCGCGAAGGCGTCGAGGATGGCGCGCACATCGCGCACATACGCCCCGGCGCCGCGCATCTTCATCGCATCGTTCGCGCCGATCGTCAGGAACAGCAGATCGGCGGGCTGCTCGAGGGCGGCCTCGAGGTAGCGCTCGACCAGGTCGCGCGCGGTCGCGCCGTTCTCGCCCACGGCCCGCCACCGGATGCCGCGGCCGGTCCGCTCCTGCAGGGCGCGCGCCAGCCACCCCGGCAGCGCATCCTCCTGCGTCGGAGCCCCGACGCCCGCTGCCGTCGAATCCCCCAGCACCAGAAGCCGCACCGGATCGGGCCCGGGCACCTCACCGGTCCACGGCAGAGCCGCATCGGGCAGGTGCGGTGTCGCCTGCCGCAACCGGCGCCCCTGCCGCAGCACCACCGGACCCTGCAGCACCGCCAGCGCGCGACTGGCCCGCAGCAGACCCGGCTTGCGCTCGGGAAGGCGACCGGTGCTCACGGCGGATGAGTTTAGCCCGCGTTGGGCGCGCGTTCACCGGCCCTGCGTACCGTCGGCGCCGTGACCGTGACTGCGCGCGCGGCCGCGGATCCGAGGCAGCTCGACATCGGCGCCGAAGCGGTGGTGTTCCTGGGGGCGGGTCGGCCGCTGGCGGTCATCGGTGTGCCCGCGGTGGTGCTGCGTCCCGGCGAGACGCTGGTCGCCGTCGAACTGGTCACTCTGTGCCCGGCCGACGCGCGCATCCTCGCCGGCGCGGACCACGTGCACGGCCCCGTCGTGCTCGGGCACGAGCAGGTGGGACGGGTGGTCGCGGTGGCGGCGCAGCGGCGTCCGCGCGACGTGCACGGGGTGCGGCTGGCCGTCGGTGACCGCATCGTCTGGGCTGCGGGCGTCGGGAGCCACCGGTACGGGTACGACCGGGTGATGCGCGGCTGGGAGCTCTCCGGCGGCTGCGCCACCCACGTGCACCTGCTCGCCCGCACCCCCGTGATCCGCATCGACGACGACCTGCCCGCAGCCGTCGCCGCGGTCGCCTCCTGCGGCGCCTTCACGGCCGAGCAGCTCGCCCTCGGCATCGCGCGGTCCGGCGCACCGGCCGACCTCGCCGAGTTCGCGCTCGCGGATGCCGCGGTCGCCTACGCGGCGCTCGTCGCCGGTGCGCGGGTGGCGCTGCGTCCTAGCCCGCGGCTCGCACCCTGATCAGGTTCGACCACGGGTCATCGAAGGCGACCGTCTGCCCGTCGTCACGCGCCGCGACGCCGTAGTGCCGCATCCGCTCGGTCAGTTCACCGACGTCGTCGGCACCCGGCACCACGATGTCGACCTGCCCCAGCCCGAGAGTGCGCTGCCGGCGGCCCGCCCCGCGGCTGTTCCAGACGTTCATCGCCATGTGGTGGTGGTACCCGCCCGCACTGACGAACACCGCCTGGCCGGGAATCTCGATGGTGCGATCGAAGCCCAGCCGGTCGACGTAGAACTCCGCCGCGGTGGCGATGTCGCCGACGCTCAGATGCACATGCCCGACCTGGGCGGCACCGAAACCGGGGCCCTCGAGCGCGCGCTCGCTGAGGTGCTCCTGAAGGAACCGGTTCGGGTCGAGGAAGATCGTGCCCATCTCGATCGTGCCGTGCGTCCACGACCACTCGCTGCGGTCGCGGTCCCAGTACAGCTCCACCCCGTTGCCCTCGACATCGTCGAAGTAGAACGCCTTGCTGACCAGGTGGTCGCTCGACCCGGTGAAGGTGCCCGGATACTTCTGCGCCACCGAGTACACGGCCGCCGCCAACGCCTCCTCGGTGTCGAACAGGATCGCCGTGTGGAACAGCCCCGCCTCGTGCGGAGCCGCGTGTTTCAGGGCCGGGGTGTGCTCGAGCACCACCACGGGGGTCGCGCCGCGCCCCAGAACGGTCCGCGGACCCTCCTGGCTCAGCACCTCGAGCCCCACCCCGTCGCGGTAGTACGTCGTCATGCGGTCGGGGTCGGCCACATTCAGCGTCACCGCACCCATCGCGGTGTCCGCGGCGAGCTGCTCGGGATGAAGGACCATGCTCAGTGCAACGCCCGGCTACGCCAGCGACTTCCCGAAGCACACCGACAGGTCGGATGAGGCGTAATGACCGAACAGCGGGATCGGCTCGTAGCCCATGCGGCGGTAGAAGCGCTGCGCCGGTCGCATCGTGTCACCGGTCTCGAGCACGAGACGGTTCCAGCCGCGGGCACGCGCGTCGTCTTCGAGGGTGCGCAGGATCCGGGCGGCGACACCGGATCCGCGGTACGCCGGGTCGACATACATGCGTTTCACCTCGCCGTGCTCGGCGTCGATTCCGCGGAGAGCACCGGTACCGACTGCACGGTCGCCGTCGAAGGCCACATAGAACACCAGGATGTCCTCGGCGGTGGGCGCGGGTCCCGGCTCCGACTCCGCGAGCTCGGGGTAGTACACCTCGCGCACCTCGACCCGCTGCGCCTCGCGGAGCACCGCCCCGCCGGGATGATCCCACGCGACCGCACGCACGATGATGCCCGCGGCATCCGTCGTCTCGCCGGTCATGAGGTCACAGCGCCCGACGAGGTCACGCCGTGAGGCGGTCGATCAGTTCGCGGTACCGGGCGGCGGTCTTCTCGACCACCTCCGCCGGGAGAGCCGGCGGGGTTCCGGTGCGGTCCCAGTTCGCCGCGAGCCAGTCGCGCACGATCTGCTTGTCGAAGCTGTCCAGGCGATGCTCGCCGCCGGCGGCGTACGTCTCGGCGTCCCAGTAGCGGCTCGAATCGCTGGTCAGCACCTCGTCGGCCAGGGTGATCTCGCCGGTCTGGGGGTCGCGGCCGAACTCGAACTTGGTGTCGGCCAGAATCACCCCGCGCTGCTCGGCCATCGCGCTCGCGGTGGTGAACGCCTGCAGGGCGGCGTCGCGCAGGGCTGCCGCGTCGTCAGCGCCGACCCGCTCGACGGTCTCATCGAAGGTGATGTTCTCGTCGTGCTCGCCGAGCGGCGCCTTGGTCGCCGGGGTGTAGATCGGCTCGGGCAGCCGGTCGCCGTTGCGCAGCCCCGCGGGCAGCGGCACCCCGCAGACGCTCTGCGTCGCCTGGTACTCGGCCCAGCCCGACCCGGTGAGGTACCCCCGCACCACGCACTCGAGCGGGAACATGTCGAGCTCATGCACCAGCATCGAGCGTTCCGCGATCCCCGGAGGCAGATGCTCGCCGAGCGACGGGTGCGCCGCCGCCAGATGGTTGGGCATGCCCAGCCGCGCGAACCACCACAGGCTCAGCTGGGTGAGCAGCGCCCCCTTGCCGGGGATCGCCGGTTCGAGGATGTGGTCGAACGCGCTGACCCGGTCGCTGGCGACCACCAGCACCCGGCCCGGTGCCGCCTCGGAGGTGTACAGGTCGCGCACCTTGCCCGAGTAGACGTGGGTCCAGCGCAGCGCCGCCATGCGCGGATCGCCGTCGGTGGGGTGGTTCGACTCGATCGCAGTCATCACAGTGCCCTCTCGGCGATATCGGTGCGATAGAAGGAGCCCTCGAGCTCGATGCGCGCGATGGCGCGGTAGGCCGTCTCGCGGGCGGAGGCCATGTCGGCCCCGCGCGCGACGACGCCGAGCACGCGGCCCCCGGTGGCGACGTACTCGCCGTCGACGAGGGCGGTTGCCGCGTGGGCGATCGTCACACCGGGAACCTCGGCCGCGGCGTCCAGCCCCCGGATCACTCGACCGGTCACCGGCTCGTCGGGGTAGCCCTCGCTGGCCAGCACCACGATGACGGCGGCGTCGGACGAGAACGTCGGGAACGGCAGCCGCCCCAGCCCGCCCGTCGCCGCCGCGAGCAGCAGCCCCGACAGCGGCGTCTCGAGACGCGGCAGCACCACCTGGGTTTCGGGGTCGCCGAAGCGCGCATTGAACTCGATGACGCGGATGCCGGCGTCGGTCACGATCAGGCCGCAGTACAGCAGGCCGATGAACGGGGTGCCCTCCGCCTCGAGTGCCCGCACCGTGGGCCGGGCGATCGTGTCGAGCACCTCCTCGACGAAGGCCGCCTCGTCGCCGAGCCACGGCAACGGCGAATACGCGCCCATGCCCCCGGTGTTCGGCCCGGTGTCGCCGTCGCCGACCCGCTTGTAATCCTGGGCGGGGCTGAGCGGCAGCACGTCGTGCCCGTCGGCGAGGAAGAACAGCGAGATCTCCTGCCCCGCCAGGTACTCCTCGACGAGCACCGGGCCCTGCTGCAGGTAGTGCTCGGCGTGCGCCAGCGCCGCGTCGCGATCGTCGGTGACGATCACACCCTTGCCGGCCGCCAGGCCGTCGGCCTTCACCACGTGCGGGGCGCCCAACTCGTCGAGCGCTGCGGCGACCTCGTCGATGGTGGTGGCACGCACGGCACGACCGGTGGGCACGTGCGCGGCGTCCATGATCCGCTTCGCGAAGGCCTTCGATCCTTCGAGTGCCGCAGCCGCCTTGCCGGGGCCGAAAGCCGGAATGCCGGCCGCACGCACCGCATCCGCAACACCCGCGACGAGCGGTGCCTCGGGGCCGATCACCACCAACTCGATGGCGTTGTCGGTGGCGTACTGCGCGACGACGGCGCCGTTCGACGGGTCGAGCGCGACCGTCTCGACCACGGCCGCCAGCCCCGCGTTGCCCGGCGCGGCGACGATCTGATGACCCGCCTCCTCGGCCAGCAGCGCGGTGACGATGGCGTGCTCGCGCGCTCCGGAACCGAGCACGAGGATTCTCACCGCACCAGGCTACCTGCGGCTAGCGTGGCCTCATGACCGAGGCGGACGGGCTGTGGCATCTGCTGATCCACACGCCGGGCGCGAACGCCGACCCGGCGGTGCCCTTCTTCCAGGCTGACTGGTTCCCCGGTCATCGCGGGTTCCACGCTGCGCTGCGCGACGCAGGATACTTCGTCGCCGCGGGGCCGCTCCCCGGTCGCGAGGGCGCCGGGCAGACGGTGGTGCGCGGCGTCGCCACCGCGGAGATCACCCGTCTGGCCCGCGAGACCGACCCGGCGGTGGCGGGCGGATACCTCGAGGTGGAGATCGTGCCATGGCGCGTCGTCGAATCGATCCTCGACTAGGCGCCCACGCGGTGCGCAGCGGCGACGACCCGGCGCTCGCGGTGCGCTACCTGCTGCAGGTGCTGGAGGACCAGGCGCCGGGCAACACCCTCGAAGTGCGCGTGCCCCCCTACGGGGCGGTGCAGGTCGTCGAGGGCCCGCGGCACACCCGCGGCACCCCTCCGAACGTCGTCGAGATGGACGCGCACACCTGGATCGCGCTGGCCACCGGGGCGATGCGCTGGGACGAGGCGATCGCGGATGCGCGGGTCACCGCATCCGGGACCCGCGCCGACCTGCGCGATCACCTGCCTGTACCGTGGGAGGCGTGAGCGAGAAGGTCAGGATCCGCCGGGCGCCGAAGCTGCCGGTGTTCCTCGTGATCGGGGCGTTCGTCGGGTTCCTGGTCACGCTGGTCCTCACATCGCTCTACCCTGCCGACCCCAACGTCGGGTTCGTCGCCTCGTTCGGATACTTCCTGCTGTTCGGCATTCCGGCCGGCGTGGTGCTCGGCGCGACGGTCGGGCTGATCATCGACCGGGTCTCGATCGCACGGGCGCGCACCGTGACCGCCGAACGCGAAGTCGTGGGGGATGCCGGGGAGGACTCCGGCGACCCGGAGCAGAGCTAGCCGGCCATCCCGCGCGCGGACTCAACCCCACCCGCCCTGAGTCAACCCACCCGCACGCCGGAGCCCACCCCCGCTCCACCGTGCGCGGATGAGGAGAATCCCGCGACACGCCGTGGCCACGGGAGCACGTGCGGCGTGTCGCGCCGAGGTTCCTCATCCGCGAGTGCGCCGGGGTTCCTCGTCCGCGACGCGCGCCCGGGCCGACGCACCCGTACAACCGCACCCCCACCGTGCGCGGATGAGGAGAATCCCGCGACGCCGCGGCCACGGGAGCACGTGCGGCGTGTCGCGCTGAGGTTCCTCATCCACGAGTGCGCCGAGTGCCGCGAGTGCGCCGAGTGCGCCGAGTGCGCCGAGTTCCACGAGTGCGCCGAGTGCCGCACGCGCCACCGCCGCAGCGCGCGCCCCGCAAGCCTCAGCTCAGCTGGTTCGCCTCGACCCAGGCGAGGTACTCGTCACTCACCGTGCCGGTGATGTACTCGCCGGTGAAGCAGCTCATCTCCAGCGCCTCGATCGGTGAGCCCTCGAGGATCGCCGCCTGCATGTCGGCAACCTCCTGGTAGATCAGGTAGTCGGCGCCCAGCTCGGTGGCGATCTCGGGGATCTTGCGCCCCGACGCGATCAGTTCGCGGCGCGACGGCATGTTGATGCCGTAGACGTGCGGATACCGCACCGGCGGGGCAGCGGACGTGAACGTCACCGAGTTGGCACCTGCGGTGCGCGCCATGTCGACGATCTCTTTGGAGGTCGTTCCCCGCACGATCGAATCGTCCACGATCAGCACGTTCTTGCCGCGGAACTCGCTCGACATCGCGTTCAGCTTCTGCTTCACGCTGCGCTGGCGCTGCTCCTGCCCCGGCATGATGAAGGTGCGGCCGACGTAGCGGTTCTTGTAGAAGCCCTCGCGGTACTCGATGCCGAGCTTCTGCGCCACCTGCATCGCGGCGGGGCGAGACGAGTCGGGGATCGGCATGACCACGTCGATCGCCCCCGACGGGGTGTACTGGGCGATGGTGTCGGCGAGCCGGTCCCCCAGTCGCAGGCGCGCCTCATAGACCGAGATGCCGTTCATCACCGAGTCGGGGCGGGCCAGGTAGACGTACTCGAATGAGCATGGGATGAGCCGCGGATCGCGTGCGCACTGCCGCGAGAACATCTCTCCGTTGCGGGCGATGAAGATCGCCTCACCGGGCGCGACATCCCGAACCAGCTCGTAGCCGGCCGACTCCAGAACCAGGGATTCGCTGGCGACGATCCACTCCTCGCCGACCAGGCCGGCCGAACGACGCCCGAGCACCAGGGGGCGGATGCCGAAGGGGTCACGGAACGCCAGCAGACCGTGTCCGGCGATCAGGGCGATGGCGGCGTACGAGCCCTCGACCCGCTCATGCAGGGTGGTGATCGCGTCGAACACCTGGTCGGGGTCGAGGTCGGTGCCGCGCACCTGCTGCTGCAGCTCGTGCGCGAGCACGTTGACCAGCAGCTCGGTGTCGGAGTCGGTGTTGAGGTGCCGCCGGTCGATGTGGAACAGCTGATCGGTCAGCTCGCGCGTGTTGGTCAGGTTGCCGTTGTGCACCAGCACGATGCCGTAGGGGGCGTTCACGTAGAACGGCTGCGACTCCTGCTCTTTGCGGGCGTCGCCGCGCGTCGTGTACCGCACGTGGCCGAGCCCCATGGTGCCGAGCAGGCTGCGCATGTCGCGGGTGCGGTACGCCTCACGCACCTGACCGCGGGCCTTCTGCATGTGGATGATCGAGCCGTCGCTCGTCGCGATACCCGTCGAGTCCTGTCCGCGGTGCTGCAGCAGACCCAGCGCGTCGTACACCTGCTGGTTGACGGGGCTCGAGGAGACGATGCCGACGATGCCGCACATTGCGGGAGGAACTCCGTAAGTCTCGGGGAGTCGCACCCGACCGGGTGCGTTCCAGTGTCCCATATGGAAACTTCGCGCCGCTTGTCCCACGGGCGAACTCGCGGCCGTGCGCGGATTCCGGCACGACGTGGGCGCACCGCCGGGCTCGATACGCTGGACGGGTGAGCGAGCCCTACGCCCAGGCCGGCGTCGACACCGCCGCGGGTGACCGCGCGGTCGAGTTGATGAAAGCGGCTGTCGCCCGCACGCAGGGGCCCGAGGTGCTCGGCGGTGTGGGCGGTTTTGCCGGACTGTTCGACGTCAGCGCGTTGCGCGACTTCCGCCGCCCGCTGCTGGCGACCAGCACGGATGGCGTGGGCACCAAGATCGCGATCGCGATCGCCCTCGACACCCACGACACGATCGGCCAGGATCTGGTCGGCATGGTCGTCGACGACATCGTGGTGGTCGGCGCCCGACCCCTGTTCATGACCGACTACATCGCCTGCGGCAAGGTGCACCCCGAGCGCATCGCCGCCATCGTCGAGGGCATCGCGCGGGCGTGCGCCGAGACCGGCACGGCGCTCGTCGGCGGCGAGACCGCCGAGCATCCGGGTCTGATGGCCGTCGACGATTACGACGTCGCGGGCGCTGCGGTCGGCGCGGTCGAGGCGGATGCGGTGCTCGGCCCCGAGCGCGTGCAGCACGGCGACGTGGTGGTCGCGATCGCGTCGAGCGGATTGCACAGCAACGGTTTCTCGCTGGTGCGCCGCATCATCACCCGCCGCGGCCTGGCACTGACCGACCATGCGGACGAGTTCGGCGGCCCGGTCGGTGCCGCGCTGCTCGAGCCGACCCGGCTGTACACCGCCCCCGTGCTGAGCCTGCTGGACGGCTTGCCCGGTGCGGTGCACGCGCTGAGTCACGTGACGGGCGGCGGGATCGCGGCGAACCTGGCGCGGGTGCTTCCGCGTGGCGCGTGGGTCGAACTCGACCGCTCGACCTGGAACCCGCAATCGGTGTTCCGTGTCCTCGCGGACTGGGGCGAGTTGTCGCTGGAGCAGACCGAGGGCACCTGGAACCTGGGCGTCGGCATGCTCGCGGTGGTGAGTCAGGATGCGGCGAGCGCCGTCACCCATTCGCTGACGTCGGCGGGGCTGCCGGCCTGGGTCGCGGGTCGCGTCACCGTCGGGGAGCGCGATCTCGACGGTTTCGAGCAGGGCGCGAAGGGTGTCGACGGGGGCGCCGTGCGCCTGGTGGGCGCCTACGCCGGGTGACCAGCGCTACGCGGTCTTGGCGTCAGCGTCGAGGCCGTCGTCCTCGTCGTCGACATCGACCGCGGCGTACTCCGGCCACTTGCTGAGGTCCTCGTCCAGGCGCGGGTTTCCCGCCAGTTCCTGCTCGAGTGCGCTGTAGTTCGTGTCGGGGCTGAAGTACTTGAGGTCGCGTGCGACCTTGGTGTGCTTCGCCTTCTGACGGCCGCGCCCCATGCGTGACCCCCTCGTGAACTCAGGAACGATAAAGACTGCCCGAAAGTCTATCACCCGGGCAGCCCGGTAGCCTTGTGCGGTGACTGACCGCACGACCGACACGTCTGTCGTCGTGATCGGTGCCGGTCAGGCCGGCCTGTCGGTGGGATTCTACCTGCGGCGCCTGGGCCTCGACCCCGGCAACGACTTCGTGCTGCTGGACCGAGGGCCCGGCACCGGGGGTGCCTGGCAGCATCGCTGGGAAGCCCTCCGGCTCGGCTATGCGCACCGCGTCAACGACCTGCCGGGTATGGATGAGCTCGGCATCAGCTTCGACACCGCCGACCGGCAGCTGCCCGCCAAACAGGTGGTCGCCGAGTATTACGCGCGCTACGAGGAGCACTTCGACCTGAAGGTGGTCCGTCCGGTCGACGTGACGAAGGTCACCCAGCAGCTCGACGGCTTCACCGTCGACTTCACCGGCGAGCACGGCCCCCGGCAGGTGACCTCCGAGATCATCGTCAACGCGACCGGCACCTGGGGCGCCCCGTTCATTCCGTGGTATCCGGGCATGAACAGCTTCCGTGGCCGCCACCTGCACACCATCGACTATGTCGACGCCGAGGAGTTCCGCGGTCGCGACGTGGTGGTGGTCGGCGGCGGCACCAGCGCCATCGGGTTCCTCATGGAGCTCGAGGGCGTCCCGAACAGCCTCACCTGGGTGGCGCGCCGCCCCATCGAGTTCCTCGAAGATCAGGAACTCAACATCGAGTCGGGCGTCAACGCGGTGGCGCTCCAGGATGAAGCAGCTCGCGAGGGGCGGGCCCTGCCCTCGATCGTGTCGACCACCGGAGTGCCGCGCAGCCGCCGCATCCAGGCCGCCATCGACCGGGGTCTGCTGTCGGTGATCCCGATGTTCTCGTCGATCGAGCCGGAGGGCATCCGCTGGAGCAACGGCGCCTTCCAGCACGCCGACGCGATCATCTGGGCGACCGGTTTCCGGCCCGAGCTGCGCCACCTCGCCCCGCTGAAGCTGCGCGAGAAGGCGGGCGGCGTCACCGTCGGGTCGGGGGCGTCGTGGCGCAATCAGCGCGTGTTCTTCGCCGGGTACGGGCCCACCGCATCCACCATCGGCGCCAACCGCGCCGGCCGCACCATCGCCCGCCAGGTGGTGGCGACACTCAGCAAGCTGCACGCCTAGCGCGCCGCCCGGTGCGCCGGTCGGGGGTCAGGCCGGTCCGACCAAACGCCGACGGGCGATGAGGTACGCGATCGGCGGCAGCAGCAGCAGCCACCCCACCGACGGAGCGGGCTGGTAGCCGCGGTCGGCGAGCTCTTTGCGGTCGCGTTCGGCGAGCAGGAACGTCGGCAGCAGCAGCACGAAGGCGGTGGCGCCGGCGATCAGCGCCAGCGTCGACGGGCTCGTCGACGACCCGCCGGCGTAGGCCAGGCCGACGATGGTGCCGACGGCGAACGGGTACACGAACGGGTACGCGGTGAGGATCGTCGACCAGCGGGTCTTGGCGGCGCTGACTCCGCGCCGTACGGCGGGGGCGGATGCGGTGGTGCGCGGGGCCGCGGGGGCGGAGGCCGGGGCCGGGGTGGCGACCGATGCGAACGCGGGTGCGGAGGCGGGTGCGGAGGCGGTGGGCCGCGCCGCGGGCTCGAAGACCGCGGCCTCGAAGACCACCGGTTCGAATGCGGCGGGTTCGGGCTCCGCGGGCTCGGGTGCGAGGGCCGCGGGCGCGACGGGCTCGGGCGCTATGGGCGGGAACGCCGCGGGCTCGGCCGGCAGAGGCGCCGCCGTCGGCGCTGCGGGGGCGTGCGGCATGGCGCCGTCGTGCGTGCCCTCGGTCCAGTCGACGCCGTCCCACCAGCGGTAGGCGGCGATTCCGGCCGGGTCCGGGTACCAGCCCGGTACGGGAAGGGTGAGCACCGATGCCGCTGACACGTCAGCCTCCGATCCCGAGGGACAGCACGCCGAGGCGGGACAGCACGTTGATGCCGACCAGGGCGCCGAACGCCAGCACGTACACCAGTTCCGGGGGCCAGGCGCTCATGCCCTCACGACGGACCACCCGGCCACGCGCGATCAGGTAGGCGATCGGGGGAAACAGCAGCATCCAGCCGAGCGGTGCCGGGTGGTAGCCCCGCTCACGCAACTGACGCTGGTCGGTGTAGGCGAAGATCCAGTTGAGGCCGGTGGCGACGGCCGCCACGACGAGCAGAAGGTACGGGCCGAAGGCTCCCCCGCTCAGCCCCTGCACGACGCCCAGCAGAAAAGCCACCACCAGATACAGCAGCGGCGAGAGGGCGAGAAGCCACACACCCGTTGTCTGCGGCGAGCCGAGGTCGTTCCAGTCGCGCACGAATGTCGGGGCCGCGTTCGCCCGCTGCGCGCGGATCGACTCGGTGTGCGTCAGGCGCGGCACCTCGATCTTCTCCGCTGCGGCGGAGTGCCAGTACATCTGGTCGGTGACCGGGATGGCGGGGGTGAGGGAGACGCTTCCGAAGCGCACCTCGGGCGGCGGGGCGGTCTGCCCGGGCACGGGGATCCCGTCGGCGACCACCGGCGCGGGCGGCGCGGGCGGCGCGGGCTGCGGAGGCGCGGCGACCGGCGCGGGTGAGCTGGCCGGGACGAATTGGTCAAAGACGGGACGGTGCGTCGGCACGGGCTCGATCACGACCTGCGCCGACTGCATGGGTTCGTGCTGGACGGGTTCGGGCTGGCCGGGTTCGTGCTGCGGGGGTGCGGTCTCGGCGGGCGCGGTCTGCACGGGTGTCGTCTCGACGGGAGCGGCCTGCACCGGTTCGCCCTGCACGGGTTCGCCCTGCGGTGTTGCCGGCACCGGCGCGACCTGCACCGGTGCGGTCTGCGGAGGGGTCAGCTGTACCGGCCCCGTCTGCTCCGGTGTCTCGACGGCACGGAGGTGCTCGGTCCACGACGCGCCATCCCACCAGCGCCAGGCGCCGGAGTCGGCCGGATCGCGGTACCAGCCCGCGGCCGGTGCCGTCATGAGTGTCGATGACACAGTGATTTCCCCCCAAAGGATTCCTCTGCACAGCCAGACTATGAATCCGTTCAGGAAGGTCGCGCGCCCCCGTTCGGGGCCGAGACGGGACCCGTTCGGGGGTCAGAAACGCCGGCCGGAAGGCGCACGCCGGGCGTCGACGCGTCCGTCGCGCCGGCCCGTTCAGGCTGCGACGGCCCCCGTGACGGCGAGCGTCACCGCATACGCCAGCGCGAACGCTCCGAGGCCGCCGACCAGGTTCAACAGCACCGAGACGGTGGCCGCGCGGCGGCGGCCCTCGAGCACGAGCTGCACGGTCTCGGTGCTGAAGGTGCTGAACGTGGTCAAGCCTCCCGCGAACCCCGACACGGCGATCTCGGGCACCAGCGGTGCCGAGGCGCCGAGCGCGATCGCCACCCCGGCCAGCAGCGACCCCGCGACGTTGACCACCAGCACCGCCCAGGGCAACCGGGACGGTCGCCCCGCGAACGCCCGCGTGACGGCGTAGCGCAGCAGCGCACCGAGGGCTCCGGCCACCATCACGGCCGCGAACAGCAGGCCGCTCATTCGTCCGGCCCGATCTGCGCCTCGGAGGCCGGCGGGTGGGCACCGATCCGCAGGCCCGCCACGGCTGCACCGATGCCGACGAACAGGCTGGCGACCAGGTAGACGAGTGCGAGGAGCGGGTCGCCTCCGGCGGTGAGGGTGACCACGGAGGCGGCCAAGGCCGAGAAGGTGGTGAACGACCCCAGCATCCCCGTGCCGAGCCCGAATCGCAGCCATGCGGGTGCCACCGGCCAGACCCGTGCCACAAGCAGCCCGAGCGCCAGCGACCCGGCGATGTTCACCACGAAGGTGGACCACGGGAACTGGCCGGAGCCGTGCGGAAGAGCCAGATCCAGCCCCACTCGCAGGCCCGTTCCGATCAGCCCGCCGATCAGGACGGCGACGACATTCACCTGCGCGACGATACCTTCGCGTCGGGCCGGGCGGGCGGCATCGGTTTGCGCATCACCGGCCGCACCGGCTCACCGCGGCGGTCCTGGCCGGGAAGCGGCCGTGACCGGCGACCGTAGATCAACGTCGAGGAGTCGAGCAGCCACGGCACCAGCGCGATCACCACACCGTGCACGAGCGCCAGCTTGTGGCGGATGCGCCGTGCCTTGTGGTTGTGGAGGAAGCCCTCCCACCAGTGGCCGACGATGTACTGCGGTGTGTAGACCGTGACCACCTCGGAGCCGTGCTCGGCGCGGTGACGCTTGATGTAGTTGATGAGCGGCAGCGAGATGTCGCGGTACGGCGACTCGAGCACCACGAGCGGCACCTTGATCTGCATGGCGGCCCACTCTTCTTCGAGGTGCGCCGTCGCATCGTCGTCGATCGACACGTGCACCGCCTCGATGCTGTCGTG
Organism: Pseudolysinimonas sp.; assembly: GCA_035495435.1. Classification (GTDB taxonomy): domain Bacteria; phylum Actinomycetota; class Actinomycetes; order Actinomycetales; family Microbacteriaceae; genus JBDSKH01. Next base: position 29,741 of record DATJFV010000012.1, on the reverse strand, counting down.
CCGGGCGGCGATCGCGTAGTCGAGAGCCTTCAGCACCGGCTTCTGCATGCGGCCGACCAGCACGATCGCGTGGTCGCCCTTCGACCCGAACTTCTCGCGCGGGTCGACCTCGATCTCGCGGTCGACGTCGCGGTAGTAGCGGTTCACTCCCAGCATCAAGAACCACAGGATCGGCATCGCGATGAACACGATGTAGGCGCCGTGGGTGAACTTCGTCACCGTGACGATGACCAGCACGCTGAAGGTCATCACGGCGCCGACGAGGTTGATGGCGAGCGACTGGTACACAGACCCCCGGTCGGGCGTGCCGTTCTTGAGCAGCCGCAGCCAGTGCCGCACCATGCCCGTCTGGCCCAGGGTGAACGACACGAACACGCCGATGATGTAGAGCTGGATCAGCGAGGTGACATCGGCTCGGAACACGAACAGGATGAGCGCCGCGGTGATCGAGAGGGCGATCACGCCGTTGGAGAAGATCAGGCGGTCGCCGCGCGTGGCCAACGCCTTCGGGGCGTACCGGTCGGTCGCGAGCACCGAGCCCAGCAGCGGGAACCCGTTGAACGCGGTGTTCGCCGCTAGCAGCAGCACCGCGGCGGTCGCGGCCTGGATGATGAAGAACGGCACCGAGTTGTTGCCGAAGGTGGCCGCGGCGATCTGGGCGATCAGGCTGCGCTGGGGCACACTCTCGCAGTTGTCGAACCCGATCAGGTGGCACGCGTTCTCGGCGTAATGAACGCCCGACATGAGTGCAGCGACGACGAGGCCCGCGAACAGCAGGATGGCGATGCTGCCCATCGCGAGCAGCGTCTTCTGCGCGTTCTGGATCTTCGGGTGCCGGAAGGCGGGCACCCCGTTGGCGATCGCTTCGACGCCGGTCAGCGCCGCGCATCCGCTGGCGAACGATCGCAGCAACAGCAGGATGAACGCCGCCTGCGTGAGGCTCTCGGCCTGCACCTGGTACTGCGCGCTCTCGGCAATCGGGATGTCGCCCAGCGCCGAGCGGATGAGGAACGCGATCACCATCACCGCGATGCTGGCGATGAAGAGATAGGTCGGCACCGCGAACGCCTTGCTCGACTCGCGCACCCCGCGCAGGTTGACCGCCGCGAGCAGCACGATGAACCCGATGGCGATCTCGACCCGGAACGGGTTCAGTGTGGGCAGCGCCGAGATGATGTTGTCGACCCCCGACGCAACCGACACCGCCACGGTCATCACGTAGTCGACCAGCAGGGCGCTGGCGACGATGAGCCCGGCCTTCTCGCCGAGATTCTTGCGCGCCACCTCGTAGTCGCCCCCGCCGGACGGGTACGCCTTCACCAGTTGCCGGTAGGACAGGACCACGACGCTCATCAGCACCACCACCGCGAGCGCCACCCACGGGCCGTAGGCGAGCAGCCCGAGCCCGCCGATCAGCAGGATCATGAGCAGCTCTTGCGGCGCGTACGCCACCGACGACAGCGGGTCGCTGGCGAAGATCGGCAGCGCCAGGTGCTTGGGCAGCAGCTGCGACTCCAGCTTGTCGCTGGCCAAGGGTTCGCCGATGAACCAGTGCTTCGGCGACCTCTCGACCGGCGGTGCCTGGTCGCCCGCGTCGGCGGGCGGAACCTCTTTCTGGACGGGCTTCTGCGCGGAGCCCTTGTCGGGGCGGTCCTCGGTCACGAGGGACGACTGTACTCCGCTGCGCGCCGTTGTGAATCTAGGATTCACGGGATGAGGACAACGCGGCGGCGGTGGTGGCTGTGGGCGACAGGAGCGGTCGTCCTGGTCGTTCTCGCGGTCGCCGCGGTGATCGCCGTGCCGATTCTGACCCACCGCGATCAGGGGTCGGCCAATCAGCAGCCGCCGGCGCAGGACTGGCCGCTCACCGCATCCGCGACCGGTGACGACGGGCGCGACCGCAGCATCCGGGTGACGGCCGCCGACGGCAGCGACCCCGACACCTCGGCCCTCATACCCGGCGACCACCTGATCGTCACCGGCAGCGGGTACGACGGCCGGCAGGGCATCTACGTGGCGATCTGCGCGATTCCCGACGACCCGGCGACGAAGCCCGGACCGTGCCTGGGCGGCATCCCGCAGGGCGGCGAGGCAGGCGACGAGAACGCGCAGCAGTACGCCCCCAGCAACTGGATCAACGACGACTGGGCGTGGAAACTGTTCGGCGCCCGCGGCTACGACGACCCGGCCGCCGGAACCTTCACCGCCTACCTCGAGGTGCCGCCGCCCGCCGACGACCACGTCGACTGCCGCGCCGTCGCCTGCGCGATCTACACCCGCAACGACCACACGGCAGCGTCCGACCGGGTGCAGGACCTCTACGTTCCGATCGGCTTCGCCGGGTGACGGATGCCGCAGAACGCGACGCGATCATCGCGCGTCTGCGGGCGGCCGGGTGCGTGTTCGCCGAGGACGAGGCCGACCTGCTGATCGAGGCCGGAGCGTACGAGCAGCACATCGCGCGCCGGGTCGCGGGTGAGCCGCTGGAAGTGATCCTCGGGTGGGCGGAGTTCCGCGGGCTGCGGATCCCCGTGGAACCCGGCGTCTTCGTGCCGAGGCAGCGCAGCGGGATCCTGGTCGACCAGGCGCGGGCGCTCGCGCCCCCGGGATCCGTGGTCGTCGAACTCTGCGCGGGGGCGGGAGCGGTGGCCGCCGCGCTCGCGGCCGAGCGCCCCGACCTCGAGGTCTACGCGGCGGAACTGGATCCCGCAGCGGTGCGAGTCGCCGCCCGCACCCTGGGCTCCGACCGGGTGTTCGCCGGCGATCTGTACGCGGCACTCCCCTCCGCGCTTGCCGGACGCCTCGGCATCCTGGTCGCCAACGCGCCCTACGTGCCGACCGCGGAGATCGCGAACATGCCGCCCGAGGCCCGTGAGCACGAGCCGCTGATGGCGCTCGACGGCGGAAGCGACGGGCTCGACGTGCAGCGTCGGGTGATCGCGGGTGCGCGCGAGTGGGTGTCGCCGGGCGGGGTGCTCATCGTCGAGACGAGCGTGCGGCAGGCTCCGGCGAGTGTGGCGCTGATGCGCGCCGCCGGGTTCGACGCCCGCGCGGTGCACGACGACGAACTCGACGGCACCGCCGCGGTCGGCGTCGCACCGGCCGCATCAGCCGAGTGAGTTGCCTCCGACGCGCAGCGCGGCCGTGACCTCGCGGCGCACCGTGCGCAGCCCCTCCGTGAGCGCGTCGAGCGCCTGCTGCGTGATGATGCCCTGAGCCGCCTCCATGCGCAGGTCGGCGCGCAGTTCCGACCGGAACGTGGTGAGCAGGGTCTCGGCTTCGTGGAGGCGCACGCGCGATTGCACGCGCACGTCGTCCGCATCGCCGCGTTGCACGCGGCCCTCGGCGCGGGCGTCGTCGCGAGCCTCGCGCGCGGCGGCCGCCAGGTCTGCCCGCAGTGTCTTCATGGCATCCGTCACCGAGGAGCGCACCTCGTCGGCGAGCCGGCGCACCGAGTCGGTGAGTTCGCTCTCGATGCCGTCCAGGTCGCCGGCGCGTGCCTCGAGCTCGGCCCGGCCCGCGTCGGTGATGGCGTAGACGGTCTTGCGGCCGTCGGCCTCCTTGGTGACGAGGCCCTCCTCCTCCAGCTTCGCCAGCCGGGGGTAGATGGTGCCGGCGCTCGGCACATAGGTGCCGCCGAAGCGGTCGGAGAGCGCCTGGATCAGTTCGTACCCGTGCATGGAGCGCTCGGCGAGCAGGCTCAGCAGGTAGAGCCGCAGGTGCCCGTGGGCGAAGACGGCGGGGCTCATGAGGCGCGCACCGCCCGCAGCACGTTGATGTCGCCGCCGACGGTGTTGACGCGCAGGTCGGTCCAGCGCTTGTCGAGGTCGCCCCACTTGCCGGCGAAGCGCCCCTTGACCCCGGTGATCGAGTTGTCGCCGACCTGCAGGCGACCGCCGACCGTGTTGAGCGAGTACGACGTGGGGGTGTCGGCGTCGAGGCGCACCGTCACCGCGCCGCTGACGGTGTTGACCTTGATGTCGTCGGGGATCTCGGAGGCGTCGATCATGACGGCCCCGCTGACGCTGTCGGCCGCGAAGCCGCGCAGTTCGCCCGATGCGGTGATGTCGCCGCTGACCGTGTTGACGCCGATGCGGCCCTCGTGGTTGCGCACCGTGACCTCGCCGCTGACCGAGTTGATGGTGAGATCGGCCGTGACCCCGTCGATGACCAGGTCGCCGCTGACGGTGCTGAGGCTGGCCTGCTGCGCCGTGCCGCTGAGCAGCGCTGTGGCGCTGACCACGCCGAGCTTGACCCGGATGTCGCGCGGCACCATGACGCTGACGTCGGCGCGGGCGCGCCCCGACCAGCTCTTGAAGACGTCGAGCCAGTTGTCCCAGCTGAGTTGCGGGTGGTCGATCTCGACCTGGTCGCCGTCGACGCTGATCTTCAGGTCTTTGCCGCTGACCGAGTGCACCTCGACGCGCACCCCCGGCTCGTCGTGGGCGACGATGTCGACCTGGCCGCCGATGAGGCCGACCTTGAGCGTGCGGGCGCTTTCGATGTCGATCGTTTTGGGGCCGTCGACGAGCCACTTCTCCTGGGCCATCGGGCCCTCCTTTCGAACGTGATTCGCGATATATCGCGTGTTGATGAAGTCAAGATATATCGCGAGTTGGGGCACGTCAAGATATATCGCGAGTGGGTGTGGGGGCGCGGCCCTGCCGGGCGAGGGGTCGCCGCGCGTGCACCCACCCGCGCGGATGAGGAACTTCCCCGCGGCGCGCCGGGCTGCGCCCCGAGCCGACGGCGTGTCGCCGCGGAATTCCTCATCCGCGCACGGTGGCTGGGCCACCCCGCGCTTGACCTTGACGTAGCGTCAACCTCTACCGTCGAACTCACGAGAGGAGGGAGCCATGGACTGGAGCATTCAGGACATCGCGAGACTGGCCGGCACCACGAGCCGCACGTTGCGTCACTACGACGACGTCGGACTGGTGAAGCCCAGCCGCATCGGCGCGAACGGGTACCGCTACTACGACGCCGACGCGCTCGTGCGGTTGCAGCGGGTGCTGCTGCTGCGCGACCTGGGCCTCGGGATCCCGGCGATCTCGGAGGTGCTGGCCGGCCACCGCGACGACACCGCGGCGCTGCGCACGCATCTCGAGTGGCTCTCCGCCGAACGGGACCGGCTCGCCCGGCAGTACGCCAGCGTCGAGCGCACCCTGACCCAATTGAAGGGAGGTGAGAAACCGATGGCAGAGAACATGTTCGACGGCTTCGACCACACGCAGTACCGTGACGAGGTTGAGCAGCGCTGGGGCGCCGAGGCGTACGCGAAGAGCGACGCCTGGTGGCGCAGCCTGTCGCCCGAGCAGAAGCGCGCCTGGCAGGCGCGCGTGAAGCTGCTCGGCTCGGACTGGATGGAGGCCGCCCAGAGCGGCGTCGACCCGGCCAGCGACGAGGCCCAGGCCCTGGCGCAACGCCAGTACGACTGGCTGAGCGGCATTCCCGGCACGCCGCAGACCGCAGACGGCCACCCGACGAAGGAGTACTTCGTGGGGCTCGGCGAGATGTACGTCGCCGATGAGCGCTTCGCGGCGAACTACGGCGGTGCCGACGGCGCCGCGTTCGTGCGGGATGCGATGGCGATCTTCGCGGATCGCACCCTGTAGCGCGCACGCACGGCCGGCATCCGGAGCGATGGATGCCGGCCGTGCGGTGTGTCTGCGCGGGCGATCAGCGCGCGATGTGCGCGGTGGGCACCCGGCGGTAGCCGTCGCGTGCGACGACCACGACCGTGGCGATCGAGGCCCAGAGTGCGAGGCCCGAGAGCGAGAGCAGGGCGACGATCATGCGGTCACCTCCTTCTCGGGTGAGGGGGCGGATGCCGGGGCCGGGTCGGGCCCGCCCGGGACGGTGAGCACGGGCAGGGTCACATTCACCATGGGCCCGATGAGCAGGGCGAAGGCGAGGGTGCCGATGCCGACCTGGCCGCCGAGGATCCAGCCGATGATGAGCACGGTGACCTCGATCAGGGTGCGCACGATCCAGATGCGCCAGCCGGTGCGCCGGTGGAGCCCGGTCATGAGGCCGTCACGGGGGCCGGGGCCGAGCCGCGCCCCGATGTAGAGGCCGGTGGCGACGGCGAGCAGCGCCAGGCCGCCGGCGAAGACGAGGCCCTGGATCCAGGGGATGGTCTGCTGCGGGATCACCCAGAGGCCCAGCTGTGCGCTCGGGCCGATCAGCAGCACGTTGAGCACGGTGCCGACGCCGGGCATCTGACGCAGCGGAATCCACAGCAGCAGCACGACGACACCGATGAGGTTGGTGAGCAGTCCGAACGGCAGGCCGGTCTGGTGCGCCAGGCCCTGGGTGAGCACGTCCCAGGGGGAGACGCCGATGCCGGCGCGCACCATCAGGGCGATGGCGATGCCGTAGAGCAACAGGCCGATCAGCAGCTGGATGATGCGCCGCGTCGAGCGGAGACGCTCGCCGGGTGCGACGAAGAGGGCCAATCGGGACATGTTCCCATCCCACCGCCGGATTGGACTTCTCACAAGGTGCCAATTCGGGTAGGGTGGCCGCCGTGGCATCCCTCTCCGCGCGTGCTCTCGGGGCACTGATTCAGAATTGGCGCACCTCGGGCCCCGGTCCGGCCTACGCGGCGCTCGCCGACCGCATCCGGCTGCTCGTGCTCGACGGGCGCCTCTCTCTCGGAACCCGCCTGCCGGCCGAGCGCGAACTGGCTGCGCACCTGGGCCTCAGCCGCACCACCGTCTCGGCCGCGTACGCCGACCTGCGCGAGTCGGGCTACCTCGACAGTGTGCGCGGCTCGGGCAGCATGGTGCGGCTGCCCTCCCGCGGCGCAGCCGGAGCCCCCGACCCGATCGCCGGCCCGGGCTTGCTCGATTTCAGCAAGGCGACGCTGCCGGCGGTGCCCGTGGTGGCCGCGGCCGCCGAACGCGCCTCCGCTCTGCTGCCCGGCTTCCTCGGGGAGTCCGGGTTCGACGCGCTCGGCCTGCGCGTCCTGCGCCAGGCGCTCGCCGACCGGTATACGGCGCGCGGGTTGCCGACCGACGCCGACGAGGTGATGATCACGATCGGCGCCCAGCACGCCATCGGGCTGCTGTCGCGCACGCTGCTCTCCCGCGGTGACCGGGCCCTGGTCGAGACCCCCAGTTATCCGCACGCGTTCGAGGCGCTGCGCGGTGCGGGCGCGCGCCTGGTGCCGGTGCCCGTGACCACCGACGAGGGCTGGGATGAACTGGCTCTCGAGCAGGCGCTGCAGCGCACCAGCCCCACGCTCGGATACCTGATGCCCGACTATCACAACCCGACGGGGCGCTCGATGTCGCAGGAGTTGCGCGAGCGCACCATCGACCTGGCCGCACGCCAGGGCACCACCCTGGTGGTCGACGAGACGATGGGCGAGCTCGGTCTCGATGGCCAGGAGTCGCGTCCGCCGTTCGCGTCGCTCGGGCGCGCGGTGACTCTGGGCTCGGTCGGCAAGACGATCTGGGGCGGGCTGCGTCTGGGCTGGATCCGCGCCGACCGCGAGTTGATCCAGCGGGCGTCGCGCGCCCGCTTCGCCCTCGACCTCGGCACCCCGATCTTCGAGCAGCTGATCCTGCTCGAACTGCTGCCGCAGTACGACCGCATCCTCGAGGACCGCCGGCAGTACCTGCGTGCCGGGCGCGACCATCTGGCCGCCCGGCTCGCACAGGCCCTGCCGTCGTGGAGCGTGCCGCATGTCGAGGGCGGCCTGACCGTCTGGGCCAACCTGGGAGCCCCGGTGTCGTCGCAACTCGCGCTGGCATCCCGCAACCACGGTCTGGTGATCGCGGCCGGGCCCCGCTTCGGCATCGACGGGGTGTTCGAGCGGTTCATCCGCATCCCGTTCAGCCACCCGGCCGACCTGATCGACGGCGCCGTCGACGCCCTCGCCGCCGCCTGGCGCGATGTGGCCCGCACCCCGATGCCGATCGGCGACGACGAGCTCGCCGCCGTCGTCTAGAGCCGGGGCGGCCGCCGCCCGATTCATCCCCCGGGAGTAGGCCGCTCTCAGAGGGCGTTGCGATACTGGACCCCGTGCACGGTGGCGTGCGCTCGAACCTGGCCGCCACTGTGGCGCCGCCCCGAGGAGAACTCTCGTGCACCTGCTGTCCGTTTTCAGCCTGCGCAACCGTGCGCTCATCGCGCTTCTCACCATCGTGGTGGCGCTGTTCGGCACGGTCGCCCTGACGACGCTGAAGCAGGAGCTGTTCCCCTCGGTGACGCTGCCGCAGCTCGTCGTGGTCACCCAGTACCCCGGCGCCAGCCCCGACGTGGTCGAGGCCGACGTCTCCACCCCCATCGAGTCGGCGATCCGCGGGGTGCCCGGGCTGGACTCGACCACCGCCACCTCGACCTCCGGGCTGTCCAGCGTCTCGGCCTCCTTCACCTACGGCACCGACCTGACCTCGGTCGAGCAGAAGGTGCAGCTGGCGATCAACCGCATCCCCGACCTGCCCGAGTCGGTCGACCCGCGCGTCATCACCGGGTCGCTCGACGACCTGCCGGTGCTGGTGGTCGCGGTCACCAGCGACCTCAGCCAGGACGACCTGTCGGCGCGGCTCGAGGCGTCGACCATCAGCGACCTGCAGCAGATCGACGACGTGCGCGACGTCACCCTTCTCGGCACCACCGCGAAGCGCATCGAGATCACCCCCGACACCGATGAGCTGGCCAAGCGCGGCTTCACCAACCAGTCAATCCGCGACGCCATCGACGCCAACGGGGTGCTGCTGCCCGAGGGCACCATCACCGAGGGCGACAACACCCTGATCGTGCAGGGCGGCACGCGACTCACCTCCGCCGACGACATCGCGGCGCTGCCGCTGCTCGGCGGTCGCGGGCCGGTGACACTCCCCGACGGCACGGTGGTCGAGCCGAAGCTCACCACCATCGGCGACGTCGCCACCGTCGAGGTGGCCGACGAGCCGGTGACCGGCTACTCGCGGGTCAACGGTGAGCCCTCCCTCACGATCTCGATCACGAAAACCCCGGCGGGCAACACCGTCGAGGTGTCGAACGCGGTGCGCGACGCCCTGCCGGGCCTGGCCGACGCCCTCGGCGACGGCGCGAAGTTCACCGTGGTGTTCAACCAGGCGCCGTTCATCGAGCAGTCGATCGAGTCCCTCGCGCAGGAGGGCCTGCTCGGTCTGCTGTTCGCCGTGATCGTCATCTTCATCTTCCTGCTGTCGGTGCGCTCGACCCTGGTCACCGCCGTGTCGATCCCGGTGTCGGTGCTGCTGACCTTCATCGGCATGCTCGCGTTCGGGTACTCGCTGAACGTGCTCACCCTGGGCGCGCTCACCATCGCGATCGGGCGCGTCGTCGACGACTCGATCGTCGTGATCGAGAACATCAAGCGCCACCTCGGCCTCGGCGAGACGAAGCTCGATGCGATCCGCTCCGCTGTGCGCGAGGTCGCCGTCGCCGTCACCGCGTCGACGGTCACCACTGTTGCGGTCTTCCTGCCGCTCGCTCTGGTCACTGACATCACCGGCGAACTCTTCCGGCCCTTCGCGCTGACCATCACGATCGCCCTCGCGGCGTCGCTGTTCGTGGCGCTCACCATCGTCCCGGTGCTGGCGTACTGGTTCTTGCGGGCACCGGTGACCGAAGCGCCGCCGGCACTGACTCCGGGCGAGCAGCGCTGGGCGGGGCGCCCGGTGGTGCGGTCGTTCCTGCGGTATCCGGGCCTGCTGCTGGGGGCGGAGGTGGTGGTGCTCGCCGGCCTCGCCGCGCTCGCCTGGGTGCTGCTGCCGTCCGATCTGCCGTCCGATCCCGCCGCGCTCGTCGACAGCATCGGCGTCCCGGTGCTCGTCGGGCTCGGCGTCGCCGTCGTGGTCGCGCTGGCCTCCATCGTCGGCCTCATCCGCCTGGTGGCGCTCTCCGGTCGCCTCGGCGCGCACCGCCGCTGGGAGGCGCAGGGTTCGGTGCCGCCGCCCGTCCGCGCCGAGGCCGAGGACGAGCTGGACAAGCCGACCGTGCTGCAGCGCGTCTACCTGCCGGTCATCCACTGGACGCTCCGCTTCCCCGCCATCGTGCTCATCGCCGCGCTGCTGATCCTGGTCGGCAGCGGGTTCCTGGCCACCAAGCTGCCCACCAACTTCATCAGCAACAGCGGGCAGAACACGCTGACGGTGCGGCAGTCGATGCCCGCCGGTACCAGCCTCGAGGCCTCGGATGCCGCGGCCAAGAAGGTCGAGGACGACCTGCGGGCGATCGACGGCATCGACACCGTGCAGGTGTCGGTCGGTTCGAGCGGCAACCAGTTCGCGGTGCTGCTCGGCGGCGGCAGCGACACCACGTTCTCGATCACCACCGACCCCGACGCCGACCAGGATGCGCTGCGCTCCGCGGTGAGCGCGTCGCTCGAGAAACTGAACCCGGATGCCGTGGGCGACGTCTCGGTGTCGAGCGGTGGGGGCGGCGGCTTCTCCAGCGACATCGAGATCCAGATCTCCGCCCCGGATCAGGACTCGCTGCGCACGGCGGCGGACGACATCCTGACCGCGGTGCGTGGACTCGACGTCACCCAGCAGGCCGAGAGCAACCTGTCCGAGACCCTCCCCTACATCTCGATCGACGTCGACCGGAAGAAGGCGGCCGAGGTCGGGCTGACCGAGGCGGCGGTCGGCGGGATCGTGGCGAACTCGATGCTGCCGGCCTCGATCGGCTCGGTCGTCATCGACACCAAGACGCTCGACATCTACATCACCGACCCCAAGGCGCCGCTGACCATCGACGAGCTGCGCGACTTCGAGGTGCCCACGTCGAAGGGGCTGAAGAAGCTGTCGTCGCTCGCCACCGTCGAGCAGGTCGAGGGGCCCTCCAGTGTCACCACCATCCGCGGGGTGCGCAGCGCGACCGTCACGGTGACGCCCGAGACCGCCGACGTCGGCACCGCATCCGCCCAGGTGCAGCAGGCGCTCGACAAGCTCGACCTGCCCGCCGGCGCCACCGCCGAGCTGGGCGGTGTGACCGCGGACCAGTCGTCGGCGTTCTCGCAGCTGGGGCTGGCGCTGCTCGCCGCGATCCTGATCGTCTACACGATCATGGTGGCGACGTTCCGCAGCCTGCGGCAGCCGCTGCTGCTGCTGGTGTCGATCCCGTTCGCGGCGACCGGTGCCGTGCTGCTGCAGCTGGCCTCCGGCATCCCGCTCGGGGTGCCTTCGATCATCGGCCTGCTGATGCTCGTCGGCATCGTGGTCACCAACGCCATCGTTCTCATCGACCTGGTGAACCAGTACCGCGACCGCGGGATGGGGGTGCGGGATGCGATCGTGCACGGTTCCGCGCGCCGGTTGCGGCCGATCCTGATGACGGCACTCGCCACCATCGGAGCGCTCACCCCGATGGCGATCGGCGTCACCGGGCACGGTGGCTTCATCTCGCAGCCGCTCGCGATCATCGTCATCGGCGGACTCGTCTCCTCGACTCTGCTCACCCTGGTGGTGCTGCCCTCGCTGTACTCGGTCGTCGAGGGCGCGAAGGAGCGCCGCGAGGAGCGTCGTGCGCGCAAGCTGGCCGAGGCGCCTCGCGCACCGCGCGGCGGGCGCGGTGAAGACCCGGTGCTGCCGGCGCAGCCGCAGCCGCCGCTGCCGTCGACGCACGAGCCGCTGCCTCCGGTGCAGCCGTCGGGGCCGGTGCCTCCGGCTGCCGCGCCCGTGCCGCCCACTCCGGCGCCCGTGCCGCCGAGCCCGGCGCCTGAGCCGAGCCCGGCGCCGCAGCCGAGCCCGGCGCCCGAGCCGAGCCCGGCCCCGCAGCCGAGTCCGGCGCCGCCGACCTTCCCGCCGCCCGCGCAGGCTCCGGTCGCTCCCCCGGCCTTCCCCGCGCCGCCGGCCGAGCCGCAGCGGCCGACCGCGCCGCCGCAGCCGACCGAGCCGCAGCAGCCGCAGCGGCCGACGCCGCCGCCGCAGCAGCCGGGTGCGCCTCAGCCGCCGGTCTTCCCGCCGCCGGCTCCTCCGGCCCCGCCGGTGTTCCCGGGGACGTTCCCGCCGCCCGCGACCGACTGAGTTCGGCGCGGCGTCAGCCGCCGTCGTCCCCGACGACGGGTGCGTCGGGGGTGCCGATGTGGTCGTCGAAGAACTCGACGATGCGTTTCTTGAGGTCGGCGTCGAGCATCGCGATCGAGTGCAGGGTGCCTTCGACCGTGACGAAGTCGACCGAGACGCCGGCGGCGCGCAGGCCCGCCACGAAGATCTCGGCCTGGGCCAGCGGGATGCGCTCGGCGCTCGAGTGCCCGACGAAGAACGGCGGATCGGTCGGATCGATCTGGTAGAACGGCGACGCGGCCACCGCGTTCGGGCAGTCCTCCTCAGATGGGCATCCGAGGTACGCCAGTTGCACCGGCACGAAGTCGTCGGTGGTCGCGAGCCCCGTGAGGTCGATCGGGCCGCTGAGTTCGGCGACCGCAGCCACGCGCGAACCGGTGGTGAGCGACCCGGATCCTTCAGTGCCCAGAAGCGCCACCAGATTCGCGCCGGCCGACCCGCCGAACGCGCCGATGCGATCCGGATCGATCTGGAACCGCTCCAACTGCGCGGGCTCGCGCAGCCAGCGCACCGCGAGCGAGACGTCGTCGAACGCGGCCGGGAAGATGTGCTTCGGCGCGAGGCGGTAGTCGACCGAGAACGCCACGTACCCCGCCGAGGCCAGCCATTGGCAGACCGCGCGCCAGGCGATATCGGCCTTGTCGCCGCGGGCCCAACTGCCGCCGTGCACCACCACGATCGCGGCGCGCAGCGGCTCGTCGGGCTGCGGCAGGTCGGCACCGGGCGCGTCGGTCTGCGGGGGCGCGGGCTGGTCCGGGGGCGGCGGCAGGCAGGCGTCGAGCACCTGCGCCGGGTCGGATCCGTAGGCGATGTCGGTGACCACGTCGATGTCGGGCAGGGTCGAGAGCTCGGGGTTCACCGCGACCGGCTGGCCCTGCACGACATCCGAATCGGTGCCGGTCGGACCGCACCCGGTGAGCACCGCGGCGGCCAGGGCGAGCGCGCCGGCCGACGCGAAGATCGAGGGCCGGACACGCATGAGGTGGAATCCTAATGCGGTTCGCAGCAACGTCGGGTATCGTCGTCTGGTCGGCTCTCGACATCGCGGCTCTGCCGCGCGCATCACTGTACGTCGATCGGGCCGGATCGCCAGGGCATTCCCTTGCGAGCCAATCAGCCAGAACCCTCTGGCCTCAGGAAAACGGCCCCGGTCAGCATCGCCCGGGTTCTCGGCGTCATGCGACGCCGCACTCTGCAGAACACGGAAAGAACAGTCATGCCTCAGAACAACCGCGCGCCCAAACCGTTCCGCGCGTCCACCGAAACCCGCAAGCCGGGCAGCAAGAGCGCGAAGCACCGCGGTCACCGCCCCGACGAGACCCCGCGCCCCGTCGGCAAGAAGCCGCGCTGGAACGCCGACGAGCGTGTCGCTCGCGGCGCGAAGGCCGAGCGCCCCCGTGGCGCCGCGCAGGCTCGGGATGCCGCACCGGCCCGCGAGGGTCGTCCGGCTCGCGAGGGTCGCGGCTTCGATGACCGGCGCGGCGCCGCGACCGGTCGCGGGTACGACCGCGCTCCGCAGCGCGCCGCCGAGGGCCGCCCCAACTGGGAGCCGCGCGGCAAGGATGCGCGCCCCGCACGTGACGAGGCGCGCCCGGCGCGCCGATTCGATGACCGCGGCGAGCGCCCCGCCCGTCGGTTCGAGGAGCGCGGCGAGCGCACCGACCGTTTCGAGCGCGGCGACCGGGCCGAGCGCCCCGCCCGTGTCGAGCGCGACGAGCGTCCCGCCCGCCGCTTCGATTACCGCGCCGAGCGCCCGGCCCGCCGCTTCGACGACCGCGCCGACCGTCCGCATCGCGCGAACAGCGAGCGCCCCACGCGCCAGCTGCGCGAGCGGGCCGAGCACTACGTCGAGCGCACCCCGCGCCGCGACGCGGACCGCACGCCCTTCCAGCCGACCGACGATGTCGTGCTCGAGCGCCTCGAGGCGCAGGCGATCACAGCCGGCGAGGCCGAGGGTGTCACGTTCGACGACCTGGGTCTCGGGCAGAACATCGTCCGCGCGCTGAGCGAGCTCGGCGCCGACAGCCCCTTCCCCATCCAGGCCGCCACCATCCCCGACGTGCTCCAGGGCCGCGACGTGCTCGGGCGCGGGCGCACCGGCTCCGGCAAGACCATCGCGTTCGGAGCACCCCTGGTCGAGCGCCTCCTCCAGCAGCAGGCCGGCTCGAACCAGCGGCGGGAGTTCGGGCGCGCCCCGCGCGCCCTCATCCTCGCCCCGACGCGCGAGCTCGCTCTGCAGATCGACCGCACCGTGCAGCCGATCGCCCGCAGCGTGGGCCTGTTCACCACCCAGATCTACGGCGGTGTGCCGTACGCCCGCCAGGTGGGCGCCCTGCAGCGCGGTGTCGACATCGTGATCGGCACCCCCGGCCGGGTCGGCGACCTCGCCGCCCAGGGCAAGCTCGACCTGTCGAAGACGATGATCACGGTGCTCGACGAGGCCGACCACATGTGCGAGCTGGGCTTCGCCGAGCCGGTGCAGCACATCCTCGACCAGACCGCCCCCGGCGGCCAGAAGCTGATGTTCTCGGCCACCCTCGACAAGGGTGTCGCCGAGATCGTCGAGAAGTACCTGGTCGACCCGAGCGTGCACGAGGTCGCCGGTGAGGACCAGGCCAGCTCCACCATCGAGCACACCGTGCTCGTGCTCGACCAGCGCGACAAGCAGCAGGTGCTGATCGAACTCGCCTCCGGCCCCGGCAAGAAGCTGGTGTTCGCACGCACGCGCGCGTTCGCCGAGATGCTCGCCGACCTGCTCGACGACGCCGGGCTGCGCGCCGAGAGCATCCACGGCGACCTCAACCAGTCCCGCCGGCAGAGGGCGCTCGACAAGCTCACCAGCGGTCGGGTCGACGTGCTGGTGGCGACCGATGTGGCCGCCCGCGGCATCCACGTCGACGACATCACGCTGGTGATCCAGGCGGACGCGCCCGACGAGTACAAGGCGTACCTGCACCGCGCGGGCCGCACGGGCCGTGCCGGCAAGGAGGGTCGCGTCGTCACCCTGGTGCCGCGCAACCGCCGTCGCCGCACCGAGGAGCTGCTGCAGCGCGCCGAGATCACCGCCGAGTGGATCCCGGCCGCTCCCGGCGACGCGGTCATCGCGCAGCTCGCCGGCGCGTAACCGACGTTCGGCGGTCTGCTCGCCTGGCTCAGGCCAGCGCGAGCATGGCCGCCGCAACGAGCGCCAGAGCCAGGCCCACCCACTGCACCGGCGCGATCCGTTCCTTCAGGAAGATCGCGGCGAGTGCGATGGTGCCCGCCGGGTACAGCGCCGTCAGCACCGCGACGACGCTCAGCTCACCCAGCCGGAAGCCGACGATCAGCAGGGTGTTGGCCGTGGCATCCGCCAGACCCGCCGCCACGATCGGCCACAGCGCCACGCGGGCGGGCGGACCGAACGGGGTGCCGCCGCGCCGTGCCCGCAGCCACAGGACCAGCACGATCGTCCACAGGATGAGCAGGTAGCTGACCCGGTTGAAGACCAGCGGCAGCAGCCCCGAGTCGGCCGGGGCGGCGTGCAGCAGGATCAGCAGCACGCCGATCAGCAGACCCGAGGTCGACGCCAGGACGACGCCCTTCACGGAGGGGCGCACCGCGCCCTTCTCGGGCACGAAGCCGACCAGCACGACGGCGACCAGGGCGATGCCGAGCGCGACGTATCCGACGGGGCTCAGTCGTTCGCCGAGCACCACGCCCCAGCCGAGCGGCACGATCGCCGAGATCACCGCGGTGAGCGGCGACAGGATGCTCATCGGCCCGATCGCAAGGGCCCAGTAGAGGGTGAGGATCGCCATCGACCCCGCGACGCCGCTCAGCATGCCCCAGAGCACCGCCTCGCCCGAGAACACGCCCCCGACGAACACCGACGCGACGGCCAACAGGCTGAGGCCCACCAGACCGGCGAGCGCCACGACCCGAACCGGGGCGATGCGGCGCGAGGCGAACCCGCCGAAGTAGTCGCCGGCGCCGTAGACGACGGCGCAGACCAGACCGATGACCACGACTAGCATCAGGTCACGCTAGCGGACCCCCACCCGCTCACAGGCGCAGGCCGTGCACAGGGCCGGATGCCGAGGCCGGCCCGGTCAGACGCCCCACGTACAGTGGGCGCATGACTCCCGCTCTCGACGTGCTGCATCGCGTCTTCGGGTACGAGTCGTTCCGCGGCGAGCAGGCCGAGATCGTGCAGCGCGTGGTCGACGGCGGCGACGCGCTGGTGCTGATGCCGACGGGCGGCGGCAAGTCGCTGTGCTACCAGATCCCCGCGCTCGTGCGCGAAGGCACCGGGGTGGTGATCTCGCCCCTCATCGCACTCATGCAGGATCAGGTCGACGCCCTCTCGGCCGTCGGGGTGCGCGCCGCGTTCCTCAACTCCACGCAAGACGCGGCGGCCCGGCAGCAGGTCGAGCAGCAGCTGCTCGCGGGCGAGATCGACCTGCTGTACCTGGCGCCCGAGCGGCTCGCCGTGTCGTCGACGCTGGCCCTGCTCGACCGGGCGCGCATCGCCCTGTTCGCGATCGACGAGGCGCACTGCGTGTCGCAGTGGGGGCACGACTTCCGGCCCGATTACCTCCAGCTGTCGATGCTGCATGACCGCTGGCCGGGCGTGCCGCGCATCGCACTCACCGCCACTGCGACCGATGCCACGCGGCGCGAGATCGTGGCGCGGTTGCAGCTCGAGGGCGCGCAGCAGTTCATCGCCAGCTTCGACCGGCCCAACATCCAGTACCGCATCGAGGGCAAGAACCAGCCGCTCGCGCAGCTGCTGTCGTTGCTGCGCACCGAGCACCCCGGCGACGCCGGCATCGTTTACTGCCTCTCACGGGCCTCCGTCGAGAAGACGGCCGACGCGCTCGTCGCCGAGGGCATCGAGGCGCTGCCGTACCATGCGGGGCTGCCCGCCGAGGTGCGGCGGCGCAACCAGGCCCGCTTCCTGCGGGAAGACGGGGTGGTCATGGTGGCGACCATCGCGTTCGGCATGGGCATCGACAAACCCGACGTGCGCTTCGTGGCCCACCTCGACCTGCCCAAGAGCGTCGAGGGCTACTACCAAGAGACCGGTCGCGCCGGCCGCGACGGCCTGCCCTCCACCGCGTGGCTCGCCTACGGCCTCAACGACGTGGTGCAGCAGCGTCGCATGATCGACGAGGGCGACGGCGACGCCGCCCACAAACGCCGGCAGACCCAGCACCTCGACGCCATGCTCGCCCTCTGCGAGACGGTCGAGTGCCGGCGGGTGCAGCTGCTGAAGTACTTCGGTCAGGCCTCGCACGCCTGCGGCAACTGCGACACCTGCCTGTCGCCCCCCGAGTCATGGGATGGCACGGTCGCGGCGCAGAAGCTGCTGTCCACCATCGTCAGGCTGCAGCGCGAACGCGGGCAGAAGTACGGCGCGGGTCACCTCATCGACATCCTCCTCGGGCGCGAGAACGACCGCGTGCGGCAGTTCTCCCACCACGAACTGACCACCTACGGCATCGGCACCGAGCTGAGCGACCAGGAGTGGCGCGGGGTCGTCCGGCAGCTGCTGGCCCAGGGGCTGCTCGCCGTGAACTCCGACGGGTACGGCACGCTCGTCATCACGGATGCCTCGGCGGGTGTGCTGAGCGGGTCGCGCACCGTGCTGCTGCGTCGGGAGGCTCCGCGGGCGGCGCGCTCCGGACGGAAAGCATCGGCGGGGGCGGAGCTGCCCGAGGCGGCACGGTCGCTGTTCGAGAAGCTGCGGGAGTGGCGCGCGGCGGTGGCGCGCGATCAAGGGGTTCCGGCGTACATCGTGTTCGGGGATGCGACCCTGCGCGGGATCGCGGTGACCCGGCCCGGCACGCTCGACGAGCTGGCCGCGATCTCGGGCGTCGGCGAGAAGAAACTCGAGTCCTACGGCACCGGGGTGCTCGAGGTCGTCGCCGGGGCCGAGGGCGCCGCCGCCTGAACTTCGCGCCCGCGCAAGATCGGGCAGAGTTTCGGCGGCGGAGGCGCGTTTGCGGTGACACCGCTCCGGCGCTGCCGATAGCCTGCACTCGCCACGGATGTGGCATGAGGAGCGCAGATGATCGCAGTCCGTCGCGAAAAGATCCCCGGCGAACGCCGCGTCGCCGCCACCCCCGAGACCGTGCAGCAGCTGATCGGGCTGGGGCACGCCGTGCAGGTCGAGAAGGGGGCCGGTGAGTCCGCCGGGTACCGCGACTCCGAATATGCGGACGCCGGCGCGAAGCTCGTTCCGACGATCGACCCGAAGAAGGTCGACGTGCTGGTCCACGTGCGGCCCCTGACCCCGGCGGAGGCGAAAGCCCTCACCCCGGGAACCGTGACCATCGGCCTGGGGTCGCCGGCATCCGAACTGCCGACCGTGAAAGCGCTGCGCGACGCGAAGGTGACCGCCTTCGCCCTCGAGCTGGTGCCGCGCATCTCGCGCGCACAGTCGATGGACGCCCTCACGTCGCAGGCTCTCGTCGCCGGCTACCGCTGCGTGCTCGAGGCGGCGACGCGGCTGCCCCGCTTCTTCCCGCTCTACATGACCGCCGCCGGCACCATCCCTCCCGCGAAGGTGCTGGTGCTCGGTGCGGGTGTCGCGGGGCTGCAGGCGATCGCGACGGCCAAGCGGCTGGGGGCCAAGGTGTCGGCGAACGACGTGCGCGCGGCATCCGCCGACGAGGTGCAGTCGATGGGCGGCACCTTCATCCACCTCGACCTCGACGCCGCCGACGCGTCGGGGGGCTACGCGAAAGAGCTCGGTGCCGACCGCGCCGCCCTGCAGCGCGAGTTGCTCACCCCGCATGTGGCGGCGGCGGATGTGATCATCACCACCGCGCAGATCCCCGGCCGTCCGGCGCCGCGGCTGGTGACCACGAAGATGATGGCGGGCATGCGACCCGGGTCGGTCGTCGTCGACCTCGCCGCCGAATCCGGCGGCAACGTCGAGGGCAGCGTCGCCGGCAAAGACGTCGACGTGAAGGTCGACGGCGGCACCATCACCCTCGTCGGCATGAAGGACGCCGCCTCGACGATGCCGTACGACGCGTCGCGCCTCTACGCCAAGAACGTCGCCAACCTGCTCGCGCTGATCACCCACGACGGGGCCATCGCCCCCGACTACGCGGATGAGGTGGTCGCCGGCGCCTGCCTCACCCGCGACGGTGAGGTGCAGCACGCACCCACTGCAGAGGCTCTGGCCTCGACAGGCTCGACCACCGGGAGGACGAAGTGATGGATCCCATCGCGCTGCTCACCATTTTCGTGCTGGCGGTGTTCGTCGGCTTCGAGGTGGTGTCGAAGGTGTCGAGCACCCTCCACACCCCGCTGATGTCGGGGGCGAACGCCATCCACGGCATCATCCTGGTCGGCGCGATCATCGTCGCCGGTCAGGCCAGCGACCCGCTGGTGCTGGTCATCGCGCTGATCGCGGTGCTGCTGGCGACCGTGAACCTGGTCGGCGGCTTCGTCGTCACCGACCGGATGCTGCAGATGTTCGCGGGCCGCCGAGCGAAGGGGGAGCAGAAGTGATCCTGCTCTCGTTCGAATGGGCCGCCCTGCTCTACCTGCTCGCGGCGGTGTGCTTCATCCTGGCGCTCAAGGGACTGAGCTCGCCGAAGACCGCGCGCCGGGGCAACCTGGTCGGCGCGTTCGGGGCGTTGGTGGCGCTGGTGACCGTGTTCCTGTCGACCCGCATCGACAACCTGCCGTGGATCCTGCTGACCATCGCCGTCGGGTCGGCGATCGCCGCGCCGGTGTCGCGCCGGGTGCAGATGACCCAGATGCCGCAGCTGGTTGCGCTGTTCAACGGCGTCGGCGGCGGGGCGGCGGCGCTGGTGGCGCTGCTCGAGCTGCCGCACTCGGAGACGCCGTGGTCGGCGCTCGCGATCGCGTTCACGATCCTCGTCGGATCGGTGTCGTTCGCCGGGTCGTGCATCACGTTCGCCAAGCTGCAAGAGCTGATGACGACCCGCCCGGTGACGTTCCCCGGCCAGCCGGTCGTCATGGTGATCGTGGTGCTGGGTGCGCTGGCCGCCGGCACGCTGCTGGTGATCACCGGCCAGCTCTGGGTGGCGCTGGTGCTGCTCGGTCTGGGTCTGGCGGCGGGGGCGCTGCTGGTGCTGCCGGTCGGCGGTGCGGATGTGCCGATCGTGATTTCGCTGCTCAACGCGTTCACCGGTTTGACGGTGGCGGCGTCGGGGCTGGTGCTCGGCAACGTGCTGCTGCTCGTCGCCGGCACGCTCGTCGGTGCGTCGGGCACGATCCTGACCCGGGCGATGGCGACCGCGATGGGGCGCAGCGTCGGTGGCATCATCTTCGGCGCGTTCCGCGGCGGGTCGACGGCGGGGTCGACCGAGCAGTCCGACCGCCCCGTGCGGTCGGCCAGCCCCGAAGATGTGGCGATTCTGCTCGGCTACGCGCAGCGGGTGATCGTGGTGCCCGGTTACGGGCTCGCGGTGGCCCAGGCGCAGCACACGATGGCCGAGTTGGCGACCGCGCTGGAGGCCAAGGGGATCGACGTGTCGTTCGCCATTCATCCGGTCGCGGGTCGGATGCCGGGGCACATGAACGTTCTGCTCGCGGAGGCGAATGTGCCCACCGAATCGCTGCGCGAGATGGACGACATCAACCCCGAGTTCAAGAACTGCGATGTGGCGCTGGTGGTCGGCGCGAACGACGTGGTGAACCCGGCGGCGAAGTCGACGCCTGGCTCGCCGATCTACGGCATGCCGATTCTCGATGTCGAGTCGGCCAGGCAGGTCGTGTTCCTGAAACGTTCGATGCGGCCCGGTTTCGCGGGGATCGAGAACGAGTTGCTCTACGAGCCCCAGACGACGCTGCTGTTCGGCGACGCGAAGGACTCGCTGACGAAGGTGCTCGGCGCGGTCAAGGCGCTGTAGCGCTCCCCGTCGGTCGAGTAGCGGCGAAGCCGCGTATCGAGGAACCCGTCGGTCGAGTAGCGGCAAAGCCGCGTATCGAGACCACGGTTCCTCGCGAGGGGGTCTCGATACGCGCTGGGCGCTACTCGACCGGCGGGGACGCTGCGCGCTACTCGACCGGCGGGGACGCTGCGCGCTACTCGACTGGCGCTGGCTCGCGTCGACGGGTACCGCTCAGGGTGATCGTCGACAGCAGGCCGAGCGCGAGGAATCCGGCGGCGCTGTACGCGGAGTAGCGCGTCGCGTCGCTGAACGCCTGCCGTGCCGCGTCCGCCGCTTCGGGCGAGCGGGCCTCGAGCCCCGGAATGGCGGTTCCGGCGCTGCCGACCACCGCATCCACGATCTGCGTCTGCACGTCGTCGGGAATGGTGTCGGGCAGCCGGTCGGCGAGTTGCGCGCCGAGCGAGCTGAACAGGATCGTGCCGAGGATGGCGATGCCGAGGGCCGAGCCGACCTGGCGCGCGGTGCTCTGCGTTCCGGACGCCTGGCCGCTCTGCGCCACCGGCACGTCGGCCAGCACGACGCCGGTCAGCTGCGCGGTCGCGAGCCCAACCCCGAAGCCGTAGACGATCAGGCCGCCGGCGATCGCCCACCACGGGGTGTCGACGGCGATGACGAGCGCCACGATGATGAGGCCGACGATCTCGGCGATGATGCCCATGCGCACCACGGTGAGCGGCGCGATCTTGCCGCTGAGTGCGCCGGCGAACCCGGATGCGGCGAAGGAACCGCCGGCGAGGGCGAGCAGCACGAACCCGGTCTGCAGCGCGTCGTAGCCGAGAACGTTCTGCAGCCACAGCGGCAGCGACAGGATGATGCCGAACTCGCCGAGCGACACGACCATCGCGGCGATGTTGCCGTTGCGGAACGAGGCGATACCGAAGAGCCCGAATGCGATCATGGTGCTCTTGCCGGCCCGCTGACGGTGCACACCCCAGGCCACGAACGCGATGAGCGCGAGAAGGGCGAGACCGAAGGCGAACGGGATCGGTGAGATGTCGAGGGTCCAGAAGTCGGGCGGGGTGTCGCTCAGCCACCAGCCGTAGGTGCGGCCCTCGATGAGCCCGAACACGAGTGCGGTGAACAGCACGACCGAGATCGCGGCGCCCACGATGTCGACCCGCTGCGGTGTGTCGGCGCGAGAGGCCTTCACGTAGAGCAGCACGCCGATGACGATGATGACACCCAGCGGCAGGTTGATGCCGAACGCCCACCGCCACGAGAAGTAGGTGGTCAGCCAGCCACCGAGCAGCGGGCCGACGGCGGCCATGCCGCCGATCGTCGAGCCCCACACCGCGAAGGCGATGCCGCGTTCCCGTCCCTGGAAGGTCGCGTTCAGGGTCGAGAGCGTCGCCGGCAGGATCATCGCCCCGCCGACCCCCTGCACGACGCGCGAGGCGATCAGCAGGTCGCCCGTGGGGGCGAGGGCTGCGACGACGCTCGACAGCGCGAAGATCGTGACGCCGATGAGCAGGATGCGGCGGCGGCCGAACCTGTCGGCGAGCGTTCCGAACACCAGCAGCAGCGCCGCGAACACCAGCGTGTAGCTCTCCTGCACCCACTGCACCTGGGTGGAGCTGATGCCGAGATCGTCGACCACCGACGGGATCGCGACGTTGACGATCGTCGAGTCGACGATGATCAACGCGACCGCGATGCTGATGAAGACGAGTCCGATCCAGCGGGTGCGGTCGGATGCTGCCATGTGGGTCTCCCATCGGGTGGACGTGCAGAGATGACACTACGAGTTCGGAGGCCCCAGGGCGTGCGGATCGGCCTCCGCGCGCCGATATCCTCGACGCATGACCGCTCCTCGACTCGTTCTGCTGACGGCGGCCGCCGCGACGTTGCTGCTGGCCGGCTGCACCTCCCCTGCCCCGGCACCCGCCGACGACACCCCGACCCCGACGGCTCCCGCGGTGGTCTCGCTGAGTGACCTCGAGTTCTCGATCGACTCGCCCGAGACCCTCGACGCGCTGCAGACAGCGCGCGCCGAGCTCGAGACCCAGTACGCCGACTACACCGGTGCCTGCACGGCGGCCGATGCGGCATCCGGAGCCGAGGGCCCCTGCGTCGAGGGCGTGCTCACCACTTTGCAGAAGGTCAACGGCGTGAAGACCGTGTTCGACTTCAGCCCGTGGAGCGCCGAGGACTTCGCCAGCGGCGACTACTCGGGTCTGACCGCGCTGCAGCCGACGGTCGACGCGATCCAGGCCGCGTCGGACAACGGCAGCGACGTGATCGACCACTGCTACTACGTGCTCGGTGGCGATGGCTGCGAGGCCGAGGTGCAGGGCTTCCTCGACCTGACGAAGCAGGCGATCGACACCATGACGACCTGGGAGCGTTGAGCGGAGGCGGCTAGCGTTACGCCATGACCTTCAACGAGGGCTCTGACATCTCGGGCGGCCGCACCAGCAGGCGCGGGCGCAACACGGCGATCGGGATCGGTGGAGGTGGCCTGGGCATACTGGCCATCTTCCTGATCGGCCAGCTGCTGGGGGTCGACCTCACGGGACTGGTGGGCGGAGGCGGCGCTCCGGGCCCTGTGGAGGAGACGTCGCTCGACCAGTGCCAGACCGGCCAGGACGCCAACGAGGATCTCGACTGCCGCATGAAGGGCGCCGCGGCGTCGCTCGAGGCGTTCTGGGCCGACACCCTCGACGGCGCGACTCCGACGAAGATCAACCTGTTCACCGGCGCCACCAGCACCGGGTGCGGCACCGCGTCGAGCGCGGTCGGCCCGTTCTACTGCCCGCCCGATCAGCAGATCTATGTGGACACCGCGTTCTTCGACCAGCTGCGCAGCCAGTTCGGCTCGACCGCCGGGCCGCTCGCCCAGCTCTATGTCGTCGGGCACGAGTGGGGTCACCACATCCAGAACATCACCGGTCTGATGAACGGCCTCGACCTGCAGACCACCGGTCCGGCATCCGATGGGGTGCGGCTCGAACTGCAGGCGGACTGCTTCGCGGGCGCCTGGATCAAGGGCGCGTCGACCGGGCCGGACGCGTTCCTGAAACCCCCGACGGATGCCCAGATGCGTGACGCGCTGAGCGCGGCATCCGCGGTGGGTGACGACAACATCCAGGAGACGACGCAGGGCCAGGTGCAGCCCGAGACCTGGACGCACGGCTCGAGCGAGTCGCGGCAGAAGTGGTTCACGACCGGCTACACCTCGGGCGTGCAGTCGTGCGACACGTTCGGGGCGAGCGCCTCCGACCTCTAGCCGCGCCCGCCTAGACCAGCGCGAGCGCGAGCGTGGCGAGCGCCACGGTGACCGGCGCGACCACCAGGCCCAGCAGCATGTAGCGCGACCAGCGCAGCTCGACCCCCAGGGTCACGAGGCGCTGGTGCCAGAGCAGGGTCGCCAGTGACGCCCACGGGGTGATGAGCGGGCCGGCGTTGACGCCGATCAGCAGGGCGGCGATGCGGGTGGGGGATGCGGCGACCGGTTCCAGCGCCAGGTACGCGGGCAGGTTGTCGATTCCGTTCGCACCGATGAGCCCGGTGAACGCGAGCCGCAGCAGCGCGAGCGGATCCTCGCCGCCGCCGGCCACGCCGCTCAGCAGGGCCGTCAGTCCGACCTCGTGCCCCGCCTCGACGACCAGGAACAGGCCCGACGCGAACAGCACCAGCTGCCACGGGATCAACCCGAACCGCAGCGCCGGGCGCCGGCGGATCGCGAACGCCACCACCAGCACCGCCGCCGCCACGCATGCCGGGATCCACACCGGCATCCCGCTGACCAGCAACGGCAGCAGAGCCGCGACGACGACGGCCGACACCAGGAACAGCGGACGGTCGGCGACGGGCGGTGCCGTGGCCGGTTCGTACCGCATCGCCAGGGTCGATCGGGTGAGGACGGCGATCGCGATGCACGGCACGACGATGGCGACGATCGCGGGGGCGGCCATGAGGGCGGCGAACCGGCCGGGGTCGGAGAACCCGAGGGCGTGTTCGGCGAGCAGGTTGGTGAGGTTCGACACGGGCAGCAGCAGTGACGCGCAGTTGGCCAGCCACACGGTGGTCAGCGCGAACGGCAGCGGCGGCAACCCGTTGTGCCGGGCCAGCAGCACGACGACGGGAGTCAGCAGCACCGCGGTGGTGTCGAGCGACAGGAAGATGGTGCTCGCGACCGCCAGCAGCACGACCAGCAGCCACAGCATCCACGCCCGCCGCAGCCCGAACCGCGCGAGCCGCTCGGCGATCGCGGCGAACACGCCTGCCTCGGCGGCCAGTTCGGCGACGATGGTGACGGCGACGGCGAACAGCAGCACCGGCCAGACGCGTTCGGCGACGGCGAGGGCGGCATCCGGCGGAAGGATGCCGGTGGCGATCGCGATGCCCCCGACGACCAGGAGCACGGCTCCGAGGATCGCGATGCGCACGGGATGACACTAGTCGCGGGTGCGCGGGGTCTCGTGCGAGGACGGTGTCAGGCGTCGTAGATGTCGCGACGGTTACCGAGGCGGAAGACGGTCACGGTCAGCACCGTGTCGTGCACCTCGTAGAGGATGCGGAAGTCGCCGACACGCACCCGCCACGCGTCGTCGTAGCCCGCGAGCTTTCGACAGCCGTGAGGGCGCGGATCCGTCTCCAGACCCCGTAGCGCGAGGAGCAGCCGACGTCGTGTCGTCGGCTCGATCTTGCGCAGTTGACGCGCAGCGGCCGTCGTCAGTTCGACCGTGTAACTCAAGCGGGCAGCTCAGCCTCGAGTTCGTCCAGGCTCACGCGCCCGCCGTCGTCGGAGCGTTTTGCAGAGGCGAAGTCGGCGACGTCGCGAGCCATCTCCAGCTCTTCAAGCAGGTTCAGGTCATCGACGCTGATCACGACCGCTGCGAGCTTGCCGTGCCGGGTGATCCCGACCCGTTCGTGTCCAAATGCCGCCCGTCCGAGCACATCGGAGAGTTCGTCGCGCAGCTGCCGAGTGGTCACGGTGTTCATCAGCCCATCATAGCGAAATGTGTACACAGTTGCATTTCGGTACAAAGGTCGATGTCTACCCCAGCAACGCGGAGTAGTCGGCGAGCTCGACCAGCCCGTGCGCGCGGCGCCGCAGCTCGGGGTCGAGGGTGACCAGCGCATCCGCCTGCAGTTTCGTGACGGCGATGTATTCGGCCTCCGACGGATCGTCCCAGCCGTGCTCGCGCGCCAGCTTCCACGCGGTGGCGCGCGAAACCCGGTCGCCGAGGGCCCGCACCTTGAGGCTGGCGAGGCGTTCGAGCAGTTCGCGGGCGTCTTTCTCGGAGGTGCTGCCGCGCGTGACTTGCGCGTACAGCAGCGCCATCGCGTCGGAGCGCAGCACGCTCGGCGCGACGAGCTGGTGCTCGGGCTGGATGCCTTCGCGGACGAGCCGCACCGCGGTGGGCGCGTCGATCCCGTATCTCATGCGGCCATAGTGCCGCGCTGCGGGGGGCCGGCGTAAGTACCCTGGGCTCGTGGACGCGACTGAGCGGCAACGGCGGGTGTGGCGGCGAGCCGCCGAGGGCTACGACCGTTCGATCGCCGGCACCGAGCGCTGGATCTTCGCCGGGGCCCGCGAGTGGGTCGGCGCGCGTGCGCGGGGCCGCGTGCTGGAGGTGGCGATCGGCACCGGCCGCAGCCTGCCGTTCTATGCCGACGACGTCGATGTGACCGGCCTTGACCTGACGGATGAGATGGCCGCGTTCGCCCGTCGCCGCGCCGCCGACCTGGGGCGCGACCTCGATCTCGTGATCGGTGACGCCGAGCATCTGCCATTCGACGACGCGTCTTTCGACACGGTCGTGTGCGAGCTGGGGCTGTGTTCGATTCCGCATCCGGATGCCGCGGTCGCCGAGATGCGGCGCGTGTTGCGCCCCGGCGGTGAGCTTCTGTTGTTCGACCATGTCGGCAGCACGTGGCCGCCGGTCTGGGCGCTGCAGTGGCTGGTGGAGCGGGTGACGATCCCGCTCGCCGGGGAGCATTTCACCCGCCGCCAGATGCCCGTCGTGCGCGCTGCGGGGTTCGACGTGCTCGAGTCGCGCCGCAGCCGTGCGGGCGCCGTGGAGCTCGTCCGCGCCCGGAAGAACTGACCCTGCCCTACCCGACCTGGTACCCGATCAGCCACGGCACCCCGTACCGATCGGTGAGCGTGCCGTCGTAGTCGCCCCACGGTCGTTGCTGTAGTTCGTCGACCTTCGTCGCCCCGACGGAGAGGCCGGCGAACCACCGGTACAGGGTGTCGGGGTCGGCGGTGCCCAGCAGCGAGAAGTGCATCCCCTCGATGTGCGCCGGGGTGTCCCCGTCGCCGGCGTCCGCGGCGAACAGCTCGACGGGGCCCTGCAGCATGCCGTGCGCGATCGCATCCGCGGGGCCATCGGTGCGGCTGAACTCGCCGAAAGTGTTCAGCACCAGAGTGCCGCCGAAGACGGAGGCGTAGAACGTGAGGGCGTCGCGTGCGGTGCCGGGAAAGAGGAAGTACGGGGCGAGTGCGGTCACCTTCCCCAGTATTGCCCGGGTGTCGGACAGGTGGACGCGACGGCGAGAGTCGCCTCGAACACGGACCGCTTCGTACCGAAGTGACCTGCACTTCGCTGTGCCTGACCGTGGTTCACGGCCGCGCAGCAGTTCAAGAACAACGACGAACCCAATAGCCTCGCGTCATAATCCGGATTCGGCGCGCGTACGTGGACACCGGCAGAGACATCCGCCACTACGGCGTGACCTGAACCTCGAGCCGGCTGAGCACGTCATCAAATACTCGAACGGGGATCTGCCAATAGAGGTCCCCGGCCTGCGTTGTCACACGCAGAGCTGTCGACGGGCGGGAGTCGAGATCCACTCCTTCTCGCACACCCAGGTCAGCAAGCCGCACCGACTCGACCGGAATGTCTCTCGTGCCCACGATTCCCATACGAGGCACGAAACGGAGATGCCGGGGAGTGACCTCGCAGATCCCGGTGCTCCATTCGGTTCCGATGTTGAGGACGCGCCCCTCGACCGCTCGAATCCCGCTGTACACCCTTCCCTTTTCGATAGCTCTGCGATCCGACTTCGCGCCATTGGTCCACGGCACGGTTGTGAGCGCCGTCAGAAACAGATCCCCGAAGAACTGCAGGACGATCGACATGGGTTCGGCCGGCTCCCCTAGCGGGTCTCGATAATCACCGAATGCCGCGCGCATCCGTCGTGTTTGCCCAGTGTGACTCGCTCGAGTACTTTCTCGTTCGCGAGTGGCAAGACCGCGGCGTGCTGCACCTGAAGCTGCTCGTTCGGATCGCGCGGCACGAAGCACCCGACGCCGACGATCCGTTCCGCGCTGACGGCGACGGCGACGGCGCTCGAACGTCCTGGTACCTGTCGAAAGCGCTCAACTACGTGATGAAGGACGTTACTCGTCACGGGATGGGCGGTCGCAATCAGGCGTGGTAACATCTTGCCGCGCTCGAGCTGGACGCGCGCTGGATCCGCTGCTCACCCGACTGCGATCCGCCGGACTGCCGAGGGCTGGTGCATTCCCGGTACGGCTAGCGGTCGCATGTCGTAAGCGGGTCTCGTCGGACGCAGGCCCGCACCGGTTGGTCGTTCACTGGGCTACGCGCACCCTGCAACGGCAACTGCGCAAGCACTGGGTCGACGCGACCGTTGCGCCGGCCTCTGCTGCCGCGTTCCTGTGGTCCAACGAGCCTCAGCGTCCGTCAGTCGATCGCGCTAATGTTCGAGGCACTTCAAGAAGGGTGGCCCAGTGACGGCGCGAGTGTGTGGCTGGTGTTCCGCTTACTCAACGATGACGCTCCACAGAGATGCCGTAGTTATCCGGAGCTCAAAGCAGCAGGGCAACGTGCGTCACCGGTTCCAGGCGGCGTTTGCCTGTAGCCACTGCAAGCGGTTGAGTATCGGCGAGGCGTGGGGTGACTTCGGTGGCCGTCCGGACGCGGGAAATAGTCCGGGGATGTGGGCGAACGCGACCATCGACTGGACACCCGATGCGGTCGCTGGCCGCGAATTTCCGGATGTGCCAGATCACATTGCGTCCGCCGCAGATGAGGCCTTCCGCTGCCGTTCGATTGGCTCGCTGCGCGGCGCAATGCTCGTCGCGCGGTCAGTCGTGGAGGCCACATCGAAGGACAAGGGCATCACCAAGGGAATGCTGAGCCAAAAGATAGACGAGCTCTGCAAGCTCGGTTTCGTGCGTGAATTCACCCGCGATGCAGCACATGAGCTGCGGTACCTCGGGAACGACATGGCTCACGGCGACTTCGTGGAGGCTTCCAGCCCGGAAGATTGCGAAGCGGTGCTGGACGTAATGTCCGAGATTCTCAACGAGGTTTATCAAGGTTCCGCGCGCGTCGCTCGCATGAAAGCGAAGCGCACGGCGAACGCCGGCGACGATGACAACGTGGTTGAGAATGATGAAGGAGCTGCACCGGGCGAGAGCATGGTCGTTTAGGCCTATCGGGGATCTAGTTCGCCCGTCATCCAGTCCCCGATGGTTAGCGCGATGTCGGCGAGGTCGAGCGACTTGCGCCGAGCCACGCTCTCGCTCTGTCCGTGCGAGATTTTGTTTCGCCGATCGACCAAGAACCCAAGTTCGCGCCGGATCTTCTGATCGTCGGCGTCCATCAGCGTGGCAAACCGATCGGCACGCGGGGGATCGAGCCTTCGCAGCGCGAGGTCTAGTTGTACTCGGCAGTCACGTTGGTGACACTCGGCTGATCGGTGGGGCTCCGAGTGCGGAGTGGATGCGTCGAGTGTTGTAGTGCTCGAGCCAGGGTGCAAGGGCTGCGGTTCGTTCGTCGTTTGAGGTGAAGACTTGTCGATA
>DATJFV010000011.1:0-13136 GCA_035495435.1 Pseudolysinimonas sp. | reverse complement strand
CGCAGGGGTCGACCCGCGTACCGACGGCGTGCTCGGCTACCTCGGCGACCTGGTCACGCCGCTGCTGCGGCAGATCGCCGCGTTCCCGGCGCCGACGTTCGCGGCGGCGCACGGCGCGTGCCTGGGTGTCGGCCTCGGGCTCCTGATCGCGACCGACGTGGTGTATGTCGCCGACACGGCCAAGATCGGCTCACCGTTCGCGAACCTGGGCGCCACGCTCGACTCGGGCGGGCACGCGCTGTTCGTCGAGCGGCTCGGGGCGCACAAGACCCTCGACCTGATCTACACCGGGCGGCTGATGTCGGGTGACGAGGCGGTCGCCGCGGGCCTGTTCTCGCAGGCCCTGCCCGCCGAGCGGCTGGCGGATGAGGTGCGGGCAACCGCGCGCCGGGTCGCCACGGGTGCGACGCAGGCGTTCCTGGCATCCAAAGAGCTGGTGCGGGCGCTCCGCGACGAACGCGTCGGGCTGTGGGAGTCGATGGACGCCGAGAACCGCGCCCAGGCGGCGCTGTGCGACACCGACGACTACCGCGAGGGGTTCGCGGCGTTCCAGCAGAAGCGTCCGCCGCAGTTCACCGGGCAGGCCTGAGCAGGCAGAGAGCGCGCCCGTCCCGAGCGCCGAGCGCTACTCCGCGAGCGCCGCGTCGGCGGCGGCGATGAGCGCCTTCGCCAGTGCGGCCGTGCGCCGGTCGTCGCCGAACCGGTCGACGGCGGTGCTGATCGCGTCGAGCCAGTCGGGGTCGGCGGCGATGCCGTGCGCGATCGACGGCACCACGGTGTCCATCTTCAGCGAGGCGATCGCCCCCTGCTGGTACGGCGGGTAGTCGGTCGCGACGGTGTCGGTGCGCGCGGGAATCGACCCCTTCGTGTGGCTGAGCGCCTTCTGCCCCTCGGCCGAGCTGACGGTGAGCAGCCATTTGCGTGCGGCGGCGTCGTGCACGGCGCCGACCGGCAGTGTGAACGAGTCGGCGGTGAAGTCGAAGACCCCCACGGTGCCCGGCATCGGCATCGCCGTGTACTGCTTGCCGTAGGTGTACCCGGCGTTCTGGAACGCGGCGAGCGCGTAGTCGGCGAGCACCACGTAGGCGGCGTCGTGCTGCACGACGCTCTGCACCACCTCGGTCCAGTCGTGTGACCCCGACGCGGGTTCGACGTAGTCGAGCAACTGGCCGTAGTGCTCGATGGCGACGGTGAGCCGCCCGCCCTCCCAGTTCTTCGTGCTCTTCCAGAGGTTCTGGTACAGCACGGCGCCGAGGTCGGCGATCAGCACGTTCTCGAACAGCTGCAGCCGGGTCAGCCCGTCGCCGAGGGCCAGCGGGTACTCCACCCCCGAGGCGCGCAGCTTCTGCAGGTTCGCCAGCAGCGCGTCGATGTTGGCCGGTGCCACCGTCGGGTCGATTCCCGCCGCGGTGAGCAGCTTGGTGTCAGACCACAGCACGTTCACGCGGTGGATGTCGCTCGGCACCGAGTAGATCTTGCCGTCGACGCTGAGCAGCTCCAGCAGCGCCGCCCGGTAGACGTCGGTGAGGCCGTTGTCGGCGTAGAACTTCGTGAGGTCTTGCAGTTCACCGTCGGCGACGTAGTCGCTGAGCGCGGCACCCGCGGCGGCCTGGAAGGTGTCGGGCGGGTTGTCGGCGGCGAGCCGTGCCGCGATCGACTTGCGCGCCTTGGCACCGCCGGCACCGCGCACCGAGGCGTCGATGAACTGGATGTCGGGGTTGGCCTGCGTGAACACGTCGACCAGGTCGTAGAGGGCCGTCTTCTCCGTGCCCGAGGCCCACCAGGTGATCGCCTCGACCTGGTTGGGGTTGTTCGGGTCGGATCCGGCGTCGCCGCCGATCGAGCAGCCGGCGAGCACGAGAGCGGCCGACGTGACGACGGCGATGGCAGCGGCGAGTCTGGATCGCATTGCGGTCCTCCATGGAATCGCCGCCGTCCCCCCGACAGCGGCAAGCGATTTCAGTCTGGAGTTCCATCCTGGCCTGCGGGAAGTCCCCGAACGGGGTGCCACGCCCGACCGCCCGGAGGCGGTGCGACGTTATACTTCCTCATGCCCATGACCGACAGCGCGGAGTATCTCGAGCAGCCGCTGCTCACCTCCCCCGGCCAGCCGCTGCGTGTGGCCGTATACTCGCGGATCTCGCGCGGCATCCGCACCGGCATCCTGCCCGCGGGTGAACTGCTGCCCCGCGAGACCGAACTCTGCGTCTCGCTCGGCGTCAGCCGCACCGTCGTCCGCGAGGCGCTGATGCTGCTGGAGGAGGACGGGCTGATCACCACCCGCCGCGGGGTCGGCCGTTTCGTCGCCGAGTCGCCGCCGGCGGAGGGGCTCGACGACTTCCAGCCGCTCGAGAACCTGTTCCTGCAGGGCGGCGACCGGCTCGACGTGCGGGTGCTCGAGTTCAGCAAGCAGGCCACCACCGACTTCGTCTCCGACCTGCTCGGCCTCGATGCGGCGGCCGAGTTCTGGTTCCGGGAGAGCGTGATCGTGCGCGACGGCCAGCCGGCGGCGCTGGTGCAGGAGTACATGCCGGTCGAGCGCTACCTCGCCCCGATCAGCGAACCGGTGGCGCGCGAGTTCGCCGACGCCGCACGCGAGGAGTCAACGCTGCTCCGGGCGCTCACCGGCCGGGTCGGCGGGGTGTTCACCGCCGGCATCTGCCGCATCACCCCCAGCCTCGCCGGCCCGACCCGTGCGGCGCACCTCGACATCAAACCGGGCGACCCGTTGCTGGTGCTGACCCAGACCGCCGAGATCGGCGGGGTGCCGGCCTACATCTCGAAGTCGGCGATCCCGCCGGCGTTCGCGCACCTGTCGGTCACGCAGTGGAACCTGACCTCGGGCGTCTGAGGCTCGGGCGTCTGAGGTTCGGGCGTCTGAGGCTCAGCGCGCGCTGAATCCGCGCACCCGGATCGCCGCGAGGGCGATCAGCCCCGCTGCGAGGCCGGCGGTCACCGCGAAGCCGGCCGCGGCATCCGTCACCTCGACGAGGGCGCCGCACGCGGCGGTGACCAGCGCCTGACCCACCACCAGGGTGCTCTGCAGCGCGGTCAGCACCGTTGTGGTGCGACCCGCGGGTGCTTCGGCGGCGCCGAGGCTGAACAGGGTGACGAGTACGGCGCCGATGCCGCAGCCGGCGAGGGCCAGCCCGGCGACGATGGCGCCCACCGAACCGGCGCGAGCAGAACCCGACAGCACCATCACCCCGGCACCCGCGAGCCCGATCACGGCGAACAGCAGCCAGCGCGCCGGAAGGGCGAATCGTGCCGGCAGCGCGGCGACGATCAGCGCGACGACGATGGCACCGGCGCTCATCGCCCCGTAGACGATGCCCGACGCGCCGACCGCACCGCGCTCGCGCATGAACTCAGTGAGCGCGGTGAGGGTCGAACCGAACACGCCACCGACCAGCAGCATCGCCACCACCAGGATCAGGATGCGCGGGCGCAGCAGCAGCGCGACCGTGCTCTCGTGGGCGGAGGCGGATGCTGCGGCGAGCCCGGATGCAATGCGTGCGTCATGCGCGTGCGGCACCACCGCCGCCCCCGTGCGATGCAGGGCGAACCCGACCACGACGGTGAGGGTCAGCGCCATCGAGACCACCAGCGGCGCCGCCGGGTGGATGAGCGCCGTGAGCAGCCCCACCAGCACCGGGCCGAGCACGAACGAGGACTCGTCGGCGATCGACTCGTAACTCATCACCAGCGACGTCGCCCGCGCGCGACGCTCGGGCGTGCGGGCCTGCGCCGCCACGCCGACCAGCCGCGCCCGCGAGAACGGAGCCACCTGCGGCGTGGTGCCGCCGAGCACCACCGCGATCGGCACCAGCACCCAGACCGGCGCCCCGGCCGCCACCGCCGCGAGCAACCCACCGCCGGCCAGCACACTGACGCCCGACACGATCAGCAGCACCCGGCGCTGCCCCACCCGGTCGGCGAGCGACCCGATCCCGGGGCCGCAGGCCGCCGTCCCCACGCCGGCGAACGCGGCGACGAGCCCTGCCTCGGCCACCGACCCCCGCACGGAGGCGATGAGCGTCAACAACCCGACGATCATCATCGCGAACGGCAGCCGCCCGGCGAACGCCACCGGAAAGTATCCCCAGCCGGTCAGTCCGGCGAACACGCCGACGTCGCGGCGCAGCGTGACGCGGCCGCCCGCATCCGGTACGGACACGGGCGGCCGCTCACTCATCCGGTCAGACCCTCAGACCCTCAGACCTCAGGCCTTCGGCGACGACGGCGAAGTCACCGCGAAGTCGCCCGAGATGATGGCGTTCTGCAGCTCTTCGACCTCGGCCAGCAGCGCCGGGTCGAGCTTCGACTCCCAGTCGTGGGTGGGGGCGATGCCGACCCCGCCGTTCTCCAGGGTGCCGACGTACGGTGTGTTGTCGAAGTCGCCCTTCGCGGCGGCCAGCGTGACCTCCTTGGTGGCGGTGGTCAGGTTCTTCATCACCGAGGTCAGGTAGTACGCCGAATCCTCGGGTGCGCTGACGTACGCGTCGGAGTTGACCCCGATGATGGCGGCGTCGACCCCGCGGTCCTTGATCGCGTCGATCGAGGCCTTGAACAGGGTGCCGGCGACCGGCATGATCACGTCGGCGCGCTGGTCGAGCAGGTTCTGCGTGACCGTCTTGGCGGCGACCTGGTCGTCGAAGCTGCCGACGAACGAACCGTTCTGCGCGGCGGAATCCCAGCCGACGACCTGCACGTTGGCGCTGTGCACCTCGTTGTAGTGCTCGACGCCCTGCTGGAAGCCGTCCATGAAGATCGTCACCGACGGGAACGGCATGCCGCCGTAGGTGCCGACGACACCGGTCTTCGACGCGCCCGCAGCCAGGTAGCCGGCGAGCACCGCCGCCTGGGCGGTGTCGAACAGCACCGGCTTCACGTTGTCGAGCACGAGGGGCGAGAAGTCGTCGTTCGACACGGCGCTGTCGATCAGGGCGAAGTTGACGTCGGGGTTCTCTTTCGCCTGGTCGCGGGTGGCGTTGGCGAGCGCGAACCCGACCGTGACGATCAGGTCGCAGTTCTCGGCGACGAGGCTCGAGATGTTGCTGACGTACTGGTCCTCGGCGGTCGACTCGGCCGCCTTCGTCTCGGCGCCGACCTCCTTCGCGGCCTCCTTCAGGCCGTTGTAGGTCAGCTCGTTGAAGTCGTTGTCGTCGAAGCCGGTGAGGTCCGACACCGCGCAGGGCAGGAAGTCGGTCTTGGCACCGTTGTCGCTTTCGGCGGGCGGTGCGCCGCACGCGCTGAGCGTGACGGCGGCGAGCGCCGCGAGGGCGATGGATGCTGTGATGCGTCGTTGCATGTGTCTCTCCTGTGTGGGGTGGGTGCTGCGGGGTGGGTGGTGCGGATGTTGCGGGGCTACAAGCGGGCACGCAGCGTGTCGCGCTGCGCGGGTTCGAGGAACGCGGCGTCGATGCTGGCGCGGTCGAGGTCGGCGAGGGCGGCGTCGGTCCAGCCGAGGTCACGCACGAGCACGTCGCGTTCGGCGCGCAGGTCGGAGCCGGTCTGCATCGGGTTGTCGTCCCCGAGCACGACGCGCACTCCGGCGTCACGGAACACCGGTGCGGGATGCTCAGCGATGGCGGAGATCGCGCCGGTGTACCAGTTGGAGGTGGGGCACACCTCGATGACGACTCCGGTGTCGGCGCACCAGCGCAGCACCTCCGGATCGTCGGCCACGTGGGCGCCGTGCCCGATGCGGGTGGCTCCGAGTTTCTCGACCGCCTCACGCGCGGCGGGGGCCGGGGCCGCCTCGGCGGCGTGGCAGGTGATGCCGAGTCCGGCGGCGCGGGCGATGTCGAAGGCGCTGCGGTGCGGGTCGAGCTGCGGGTACAGCAGTTCGTCGCCGGCGAGGTCGAAGCCGACGATACCGTTGCCGGCGAGGGCGGATGCCGCGCGGGCGACCGCGTCGTTCACCTCGGGGTCGTGGTGGCGCAGGGCCGCGATGACACCGCCGCTGGGCATACCGGTGTCTGCCGATCCGGCTCGCAGCCCCGCGGCGAACGCGGAGATGACCTGTGCCAGGTCACGGTGCGACCCGGTGTGCGTGGCCGGACCGAAGCGCAACTCGAGATAATCGAGCCCGGCCGCCGCGGCATCCGTCACCGCTTCGCGCGCGATGCGCTCGACCGCGGCCAGCGACCCGAACAGCGGGTAGGTGGCCGCGACCTTGGTGAGGTACACGGTGAGGTCGGCGGGACCGTCGAGGCGGATCGCCTGCTGCCAGCCGCCGGCGGGTGCGGGCACGCCGAGGTCCGCGGCGAGCTCGGCCGCGGTGGCGGGGCGAACGCGTCCCTCGAGGTGGCTGTGCAGGTCGATCAGCATCTACAGCTCCAGCCGGACCGCCGTCTCGAGGGCGGCTTCGATGCTGAGCATCCAGCCGGCCTTGAGGCGCTCTTTGATGCCGGAGTAGAGGCTCGCGCCGTCGAACAGGTTGCTCGAGGTGGAGCAGATCATGCCGGCGCGCACGCCGCGCAGCCGGGCGACGACGTAGAGGGCGGCGCTCTCCATCTCGACGTTCAGCACGCCGAGGCGGTTGAGTTCGGCGATCCACTCCGGGGTTTCGGCGTAGAAGGCGTCGTCGCTGGCGTTGATGCCGGTGTGCACCTTCGTCTCGGTACCGGCGACCAGTTCGCGCGCCGTCTCGGTGAGGCTCATGGTGATGGCGAGGTCGGGCACCGCGGGGAAGCCGTGGTGGGCGTACGCCGCCGTCGTGCCGTCGTTGCGCAGGGCGCCCTCGCTGACCAGCAGGTCGCCCGGAGTGACTCCCGCCTGCAGACCCGCCGACGACCCGACGCGGATGAACGAGGTCACCCCCACCCGGATCAGCTCCTCGACGGCGATCGCGGTCGACGGGCAGCCCATGCCGGTCGAGGTCGCGGTGATCTTGCGCCCCTTGTACATGCCGGTCATGGTCATGTGCTCACGCTGGTGCGCCACCGTCTGCACGTCGGTGAGGAACTCGGCCACCAGCGGCACCCGGAACGGATCCCCGGGCAGCAGCGCCACGGTCGACACTTCGCCGGGTGCGATGCCGATGTGGTACTGGCGTTCGCCGACTCCGGCGGTGCTCTTGTCGACGGCCAAGGGAACTCCTCTGTTCTCTGTCGGTGCTGCTGTGCATCCGGTCTGAGTCTGATGTTATACCTCTCGGGCGCGCAGGCAAACACTACGGCAGGATGCCGCGGATCAGAGCGGTCGCGGCTCAGCGAGAATCGGCGCGAGCCCGGCCCCCTGCAGGTATCTCTGACGGTCGATCCCCGGCAGCACGAGGCGAAACGCGGGCTCGCCGATTGTCGGGTACCCCATCGCCGTGAGGAACGACACGAACCGAGGCGGCATCACGCCGCCGGCATCTCCTACGCGTGCTGCCAACGATCGAACGCTCGTCGAGATGGACTCGCCCCGGCGCGGGGCGACGAGATACAGGAGTTCCATCTGCGAGGGTGCGGCCGTAAGCACATACCAGCCGAACCAGCCTGCGCCCTCGCGGAGGGCGTCATCCCAGGCCGGCTCGCGATGGTCGTACATCAAGTCGAGGATCTCGTCGGTGAAGAACGAGTTGGACAGTGAAGGTCCCAACCATCCCGGCTCCGCGGTCTCGATCCACGAACTGGCCGCGTCTTGGCCATCCCGCGCATGCTGCAGGGCTCGCATGCCGCGGGAGTCGGTGAGAGCACGTCGATAGATAAGAAATGGACCTCGGTCGACGGGAGCGTCGAAGCTCACCCAGTCGACGCAGTTCCGCGGCGGCGTCACTCCGTGGAAGTCGACGATGAATTCGTCGACGAGACCTTCGCGGGTACGCCGAACGATGCGCTGCGTCCGGGCGCACGACCTATTCATAGATCGTGCCGGCGCGAAGCATCCGAGCGACCAGTGCCCAGGTGACCGATGCCGGCATCGGTTGGCCCACGCTCATGTAGGCCCCTTCGGCGTCGTGCAACCACCCCGCGCAACCAATCAGGTAGTCCGCCACTGTGACGTTCTCCCATTCGACCGAGTTCGGGTCGAACGAATCGCTGAGCGCATCGATGAAGCGAACAAGCTCCTCACGCGATTGCGGCAGATCCTGATCGGTCTCCACGCCGCCTCCTTTCTGACGTCGTGTGACGCCGCCGTCGGAATTCATGCCTCCGGCCCCAACCCCGCCAGGCGGCCTGCGGCCCACTCGTCTCCCCCATCCGCTGCGGCCTGAAGCCATCGGCGGCTTCCCGCCATGTCGCCCCTGTCTGCGAGAAGCGCCGCCAGGTTGTACGCCGAGTGCGCATCACCACGCTGAAACCCGGTTCGATAGGCCTGCTCTGCGGAGCTGTCGTCGCCCAGTTCGAGGTAGATGTTGCCCAGCACGATCGGTGCGTCGCGACTGCCTTGACGCGTCTCGCGCTCGAGCAACTCGACTGCGTCAGGTTTCTGCCCCGATGCGGCCAAAGCCTGGGCGTAGTCGGAGCGGTACTCGGGATGCGCAGCTGCCGCCCGTCCCAGGAGCCGAGTTGCACGGCCGATGTCCGATCCCACGCCGAGGAGGTGGCGTCCCAGATCGCCCGCTGCGAGATCTGCCAACTCGCCGGAGCCGGAACTGAGTCGGCCAAGCAGCGCGACGGCCTCCTCCGTGTCGCCGACCCAGAGAAGTCCCCGCCCGAGCGCATACTCGGCGTCCTTGTCGCCCGCTGCCGCGGCATCACGAAAAGCGTGGAGGGCGTCGGCCACACGATCCGCGCCCCACAGGGCAACGCCTTCGTTATAGCGATCGGCAGCGGCACCCGCGTCCCCGGTCGAGCGAACGAATTCGTCGCGCGGCGGCAGATCGGGGTCGGTCTCCACGCCGCCTCCTTTCTGAGGATTGCGAAGGATTCATCGCCATCGTGGCACAGACGCGACCGCCACCCACTACGTTCGTGAGAACGAAGATTCTTCACCCGAGCGGAGCGCCACATGCAGACCGTCACAGCCACCACATCCGGCCGCCGACGCGCACGCCTCGCGCCGGGCGCACTCGCCGTCACCGCGTCGCTCCTCGTCGCGGGGTGCAGCCTCATTCCGGGCGCCTCGCCAGCCGCGGGCTCCGACACCGAGACACCGGATGCGGCGGCCGGCTTCGTCTACACCGATGAGGCCGCGGGCTTCGCGATCACGTTCCCCGCCGAGCCCACCGTCGAGCCCGTTCCCGACGACGCCAACGGGGCGCAACGGGCAAGCTACTCCACGACACCCGACCCCACGGCTCCCGACGGGGTGTACTACATCGCTGGTGGGACGACGCAGTCAGACAACGAGTACACGCCGCAGACCCTTGAGGACAACGTCTTCGCGTTGGTGCACCTGGCCGCCCCCACCTATCTCCCGACGCCCGAAACCACCGAGCTCGATGGTCTTCCGGCGGTCACGGCCGACTTCGTCTGGAGCGACGGCAAGGACTCCACGATCGTCATGGCGGGAGAGGGCCACACCTTCTACCAATTGTTGGTCATCGGCGGCACGCCGGAGGAGCACGACAAGTTCCTCAGCACCTTCGAGCTGCTGGACTGACGAGCGTCAAGAAATCGGTGGAGGTTCTGGGACGCTATTCAAAACACAACCTCCCCGTATCTGTTGAGAAGTTGGCAGCGCTCGCCAGCCCACGGAGCTCATCTCGAGCCCGTCGTCGCGCGACACCTCCGGGGGTTCAAAACAATCGACCTCGAGGTCGACTCCTCTCCGATGAAGACGTCGCGACGATCTGCGAGGCGTACGGCGCGGGGAAATCAACCTATGAACTCGCGACTGAGTGGTCGATCTGGCGTGGCACGGTTTCCGCTCTGCTCAAGCGGTCCGGGGTCGCGACGAGGCGCCGCGGCCGTTCGGCTTCAGACGTGTTGAACACCGAGCGTCGCGGCTAGGTTGGCGTTTCAGTTCGCAATGGTGTCGCGCCATCTCGGCGACGTCCCTAGTCGCTGAGAGGATTGCCAGGTGGCGGAGATCGACGGTCGTGTCTCGTGGGATCGGCTCGATCAGACCACATTCGATCGTTTCGTCGAAGCACTGCTGACTCGCTTGCACCTGACTGACGATCCTCAGTTGGACGTCGATGTGATCGACGGCCGTGGCGGCGACGGCGGAATCGACATCGACGTCCGACGCGGTGATGAGTTCCTTCATATCTACCAGTTGAAGTTTTTTCCGGAGGGTTTCTCGGGGCCCTGGGCGAAGGCGCGCAAACCGCAGATCCGGAAGTCGTTCGAAGCCGCCATGAGACATCATCCGGCGAGATGGACGCTTGTCGTTCCACGAAACCCAACCGTCGGCGAGCGCGACTTCGTCCTCAGCTTGAAGAAAGCGCATAAGGTTCGGTTGACCACGATGGGTCGCGCCAAGCTCGACGCGCTGATGGGCCGGTTTCCCGACGTGCAACGTTGGGCGGCACTCGAACCCCTCACCGATGCGCTGCGGACCCTCCAACTTGAGCGGGCGGTCCTGGCCGGCCCGAACGATCTCGGTGACGCCATCCAGGCGCTCCATGAGCGGGCGGACGCGCGCAGTCCGAATTGGACTGTCGCCCACAGCTTCTCGAACGGCAACTACGTTGAGACGATCCAGCCCAAGCATCGCCTAGCGCAGCAGCGGGAACCGATCGGGCTAACTCGGGTGACCGTCCGCGTGCCGAAGGGGGATCCCCTGGCCGACCGTGCACAGCGAGTCTTCGACTACGGCGACAGTGAAGACCTCACGTTCGGCTCCGAATACCTGGCGGACCTCGAGGTTGCAGCACCCTCGTGGTCCCCGCTCTCCGAGACGCCGCGTGCACCGATGCTCAACTTTCCGGCGACCCCGTCGCTCCACGACCCGATGCCGATGGAGATGCAAGTTCTCGACGAAGACGATGTCGTTCTCCGGTCCTACTCGGGCACGACGACGCACCTGGGCCGTGGACGACGGGGAGTCACCCTTCGCGGCCGCCTGGCCGGCGGCATCGACGTGACCTTCTTCATGGACTTCGATGATCGCGACGGTCTCGATCGAGGACGTATGACCTTCCACCACGAGGGAACGGGCCTCCTTGCTCGCGAGGCGATGCGTGGTGTGCGCTTCATCCAGGAGATGTTCGCGCGACAGAAGGTCAGAATTGTGCTGGATGGCAACGCGCTGGCCAGCTTCTACTCCGGCGATACGGATCGCGTCGACAGTGCCGAGGCCCAGGAGTTCCTCTCGAGCGAGTTCGCACTCCTGACCGAGGATCTCGCCCGACTCGAAGAAGAACTCGGCGTGGACTTCCCCGTGCCGGAATCGATCACCAACTACGACCGCATGACTGTTCGGATGGCACGTTTGCTCCTCGATGGAAAGGTGATCTTGCATCCCTTCGTCGATACGTTCTCGGGCACCACCAGTGCCGATATCGACTCTCAGATCGTCGAGGTCATCAAAGCAGGCGCCGGCGCCGTCTTCACCGACGTCGCCGACCTCAGACTTGAGATCCTCGGACGCCGAATCAGTCTCGGAACTGCTCGATACGCACTTCCGCGCGCTCGAATTGGCGACCACGTAGCACTTGCCGCTGCGATCACTGACGGATCGGCTGCAGGCCGGCCTCTCGAGATCGGCACTTTCCCGGGCGAGGCGGTCCGAGTCATGCTTCCCAAGCGAGTCGACGTCTCCGGCGGCGAAGTCGAAATCACGCCTTGGGGCGTGCCCGGTATCCCGGAGCACGACGAGCTGCGTGGCGTGAAGCCTGCGCCGCCGATGCGTTTCTCACGCGCCGAGGAGAGGGACGGTAA
Source organism: Pseudolysinimonas sp. (assembly GCA_035495435.1). Taxonomy (GTDB): domain Bacteria; phylum Actinomycetota; class Actinomycetes; order Actinomycetales; family Microbacteriaceae; genus JBDSKH01. The sequence goes on along the minus strand of DATJFV010000011.1, from coordinate 1,374 downwards.
GTGATGATCGGACTCCTGTTGGATCTACCGCGCTGGCGAGACCGCGGAGACGACGTCGCGATGTGTGCTAGCCGTGACTGAGACCAACATCTAGCGATTAGTTTTCGTCGTAACTGATGTCGCGAAGGTCCTCGCCCAATTGCGATCCGCTCGCTGGCCCGCGATCGACATCGCCATTCCGTATCCCCTAGTCGTGCGGAAGCGTCGCGCGATCAAACGTTCGCGCACTCGCTACCTGCGCGAGCCACGACTCGTTTCGTCGAATCTGCGCGTTCGCGTCGTCGATTGTGACACCCCACACTTGAGCGAAGTCCGCTATCGAGTCGGCTAGGTTCCAGGGACCGATCGGAAGGCCGCCTGCTCGCGCAAATGGCCCGTCGGACTCAAGTACGACTCGATCCCGCGGCATCCCTGCAAGGAGAGCACGACCCTTCGCGCCCGCGAGCATCGCTGGACCGACACTGAACCAGCAGCCCGCACGCACGGCCGCCCAGAACACCGACAGGTACGGCACGGACGAACTCGGAACGATCATGGAGTCGCCCGAGTTCGTGGGGCGCGTGATCGCGCACCTGCACAGCTACCCCGACAAGGCGAATTGGAGCGGCCGGGTGTTCATCGCCGCCGAGCTGGGCGCCTTTTTCGGCGTGCTCGACACCGACGGCACGTCGCCACGCTCCCGACGCGCGTTCCTCGGCGACCCGCCGCGCTACGCCGACCGCGTCATCCACTAGCGGAGTGACTCGACGCGCAGCACGTCGAGCGCGATGCCCGGCTGGTATACCTCGCCGAACAACCGTACGCCGAGGATGCTCAGGCGCGGCTGAGTCGCGAACGGAATGCCGAGGACCTCGTCCGGCAGCCGGGCGAGGTCGGGCAGCCGGGCGAGCTCGATGCGGCTCGCGACTCCCCCGGAGAGCGGAGCCAGGACGGTCACGATCCACGCCTCGCCGAGCCGCTCGATCGCGGGGTCGGCGAGGTCGACCGAGAGCATGCCTTCGTGCGCGCGGAACGAGACCGCCCCAGTGAAGTGCAGCCCCTCGCCGGAGGGTCCTCCCGGGAAGACGAAGTCGTGCCCGGTGCGCGCCGCACCGTCGCGCACCTCGATCTCACCATCCGCGTCGGCCACGTAGTCCTGAAACGACCGTTTGATCGGCCAGGCGAGTTGCAGACCGGCAGCGGAGCCGTCGAGCATCTCGGCCATGCGTCACCTCCTCGTCGACACCGCCTAGGTGTACTCGGCAGAGACGTTGGTGACACTGCCGTTGTGAGACGGGGAGACCTCCTGGCTTAGTGGAGCTGTCTAGTTCTTCACGGCCAGGAGGTCTCGTGTCTCACGGTAATGCGCGCTTGAACGTGCGCGGGAGGTTGTTG
>DATJFV010000010.1:0-6016 GCA_035495435.1 Pseudolysinimonas sp. | reverse complement strand
CATCCCGCCGATGCGCCACCCGTCGCGATCGCGGGTCGCCGTCTTCGGACCCGAATCGGTGGTCATGATCGCGCGCGCGGCATCCGCACCGCCCTCGGCGCTCAGCGCCGCCGCGGCGGTCGCGACCCCCGGCAGGAGTTTCGTGCGGTCGAGCTGGTCGCCGATCAGGCCGGTCGAGCACACCAGCACATCGCCGGCGCTCACACCGACCGACTCGGCCGCGGCCTCGGCGGTCAGATGGGTGGTCTGGAATCCCTCGGCGCCCGTGAAGCAGTTCGCCCCGCCGGAGTTCAGCACGATCGCCGACACCACGCCGTCGGCGATGGCCTGCCGCGACCAGATGATCGGGTTGGCCTGCGCGCGGTTGCTCGTGAAGACGGCAGCGGCGTTCTGCAGCGGGCCGCGGTTGACGACGAGAGCGAGGTCGGGAGCACCCGACGACTTGAGGCCCGCGGCCACCCCGGCCGCCTCGAAACCCTGCGCGTACGTGGTGCTCACGGGGCGACTCCATTCACAGGAAGGCTGAGCGTCTCGGGGAAGCCGAGCGCCAGATTGGCCGACTGGATCGCAGCGCCCGCGGTGCCCTTGACCAGGTTGTCCAGAGCGCTCACCACGACCACCCGGCCGGCGCGCTCATCGACGGCGAGGCCGATGAGGCAGGTGTTCGCGCCGGTGGTGTCGCCCGAGCGCGGGAAGGACCCGGCGGGCAGCACATGCACGAACGGCTCGTCAGCGTAGGCGGCCACCCACGCCTCCCGCACCTGCGCGGGGGTCACGCCCGGCGCAAGACGAGCGGTCGAGGTGGCCAGGATGCCGCGGGCCATCGGCACGAGCACCGGCGTGAACGAGATGGTCGGGTCGGTCGCCCCGGCGACCCGCAGATTCTGCAGGATCTCCGGCGTGTGCCGATGCACCCCGCCCACTTGATACGCCGACGCCGAACCCGCGATCTCGCTGGCGAGCAGGTCGGGTCGCAGCGACTTGCCGGCACCCGACGTACCCACGGCGAGCACGGCGACCAGGTCGTCGGACTCGATCACCCCGGCCGCGACCCCCGGCGTCAGCCCCAGGGTGATCGCGCTCACGTTGCAGCCCGGCACCGCGATACGGGTCGCCCCGCTGAGCAGCTCGCGCTGGCCCGGCAACTCGGGCATGCCGTAGGTCCAGGCGCCGTGGTACTCGCCGCCGTAGAAGGTGGCCCAGTCCTCGGCCGAGGTCAGCCGGTGATCGGCGCCGCAGTCGACGACGAGCACGTCATCCGGCAGCTGGAGGGCACCGGATGCGCCATGCGGCAAAGCGAGGAACACCACATCCGCCTGCGCAAGCGTCGCCGCCGTCGTCTCCTGCAGGACCAGATCGCGGTAGGCGACCAGGTGCGGGTGAACTGCGGACAGAGGCTGCCCGGCGTTGGCATGCGCGGTGACGACCGTCACCTCGAACTCGGGGTGCGCGCTGAGCAGCCGCAGCAGCTCGCCGCCCGCGTAGCCGCTGGCGCCGGCAATGGCGACGGAGAGGGGCATGGACAACCTTCGTTTCGACGGATCGGGGTCTGCTCGGCTTCGAGCGAGGCGGCGACGTCGCGAAGGTGCTGTGAGTCAGCGCAGCGGCGTCGCCGAAAGTCGGCGCGCGCGACGCAGGCGACGGGCGGTGGCCCGGATGTCGTTCTGCGTCAGCTGCACGCCTCGACCCTACTGGCTCGACCTCGCCCGACGCTAATCTGAGACCGGTGCCGGTCTCGAAGGGAGCCCGGCCGGAAGAAAGAGGATCACATGGCAGATCTCGATGCCCTGCTCGACGCCATCCCCGTCGGTGACATCGCCAAGCAGCTCGGTATCAGCGAAGACGTCGCCGAGGCGGCGGTGAAGCAGGTGCTGCCGGGTCTGGTCGGCGGCCTCGCGGCCAACGCCCAGCGCGACGAGAAGAGCCAGGCGACGCTGTACAACGTGCTCGACCACCACCGCGGCAAGGCCCGCACGGTGAAGGACGTCGACACCGACGACGGCAAGAAGATCGTCAAGAACGTCTTCGGCGCGAACGAAGACGCCGTGGTCAACAAGCTCGCCGCCAGCAGCACCAAGAGCGACGTCACCGGAGAGATCATCAAGCAGGTGCTGCCGATCGTGGCGCCGATCGTGCTGTCGTGGCTGGCGAACCAGTTCCTCGGCGGCAAGACCGAGTCGGCACCCGCGGCGGCTCCCGAGCCTCAGGCGGCCCCGGCATCCTCGGGCGGCGGCATCGGAGACCTCGTCGGTGGGCTGCTCTCCAGCCCGCAGGGTCAGCAGATCGCGGGCGAACTGCTCAGCGGGCTGCTGGGCGCCGGCAAGAAGTAGTGCGTCTGGCGGTCGAGTAGCGGGCGAAGCCCGCGTGTCGAGACATCCGGTGCGAGGGTCTCGATACGCCGCTTCGCGGCTACTCGACCGGCGAGAGGCTATTCGCGGATGGTGGCGCCGAAGCGCTCCGCCGCCAGCGCGGCGCCCGCCAGCTTCGCCTCCGACGCCTCCGCCGCGGTGAGTGTGCGGTCGGGCGCGCGGAAGCGCAACGCCAGCGTGATCGACTTCGATCCCTCGGGCACACCGGCTCCGCGGTAGTCGTCGACCAGTCGCGCATGCTCGAGCAGCTCACCGGCGCCAGTGCGCACCGCGCTCAGCACGTCGCCGGCCGGAATATCGACCGGGACGACCAGCGAGAGGTCTTGCGTCGCCGCCGGCAAGGTGCCGATGGGCGTCGCAGCGATCTCCGTAGCGCCGAGTTCGATGAGGGCGTCGAGGTCGAGTTCGACCAGCGCGACCGTGCGCGGCAGATCCAACTCGGCGGCGATCGACGGCAGCAGCTCGCCCGCGACGCCGACGACGCGTCCGGCGACGCTCACCTCGGCCGTGCGACCCGGGTGCAGCGCCGGGTGGCTGCCGGATGCGATGGCCGGCTGCGTCGCCGTCGCCAGACCCAGCTGACGCACCACGTCGAGCGCATCCCCGAGCCCCGCCGGAACAGCACCCGCCCCCGGCTGCTTCGGCGACGCATCCCCGACGAACAGCGCCGCTACCCGCCAGCCCTGCGGCGGGATGCCCGCCTCCAGCGCAGCCAGCGACGCCTCGTCCGGGCGCACCGCCCCCACCGGGATGCCATCGGTGCCGGGAACCGTGCCGGCCTCCGGACGGAACACCGTCCCGACCTCGAACAGCGCCAGGTCGGTCAGGCCGCGCGACAGATTGCGTCGCGCCGTGTCGAGCAGCCCCGGCAGCAGGGTGCGGCGCAGCAGCGGCACCTGCGGGTCGAGGGCGTTGGCCAGCCGGATGGCGCTCGCCCCCGGCTCGAAGCGCTCCACCGTCGCTGCGGAGACGAACGGGTAGCTCAGGACCTCGGTCGCACCTGCAGCGGCCAGCACCTGCGCCACACGGCGCCGGGTGCTCTGCGCACGGGTGAGGCCGCGCCCCGGCGGGGCGACGGGCAGCACCGACGGGATCTCGTGGTAGCCGATGATCCGCGCGATCTCCTCCACCAGCGTGGGGCCGTCGATCAGGTCGGGACGCCAGGTCGGCGGCACGACCGTGGCCACATCGCCCGTCACCGTCACCTCGGCGCCGATCAACTGCAGGGTGTCGACGATCTGCTGCGTCGTGTACTCGACCCCGACGAGCGACGAGGGCAACGACAGCGGCATCGTGATGGGGCTGGGCGCCGCGGAGGCATCCAGCACCGAGCCGAGCGGATCTGCGGTGCCGCCGCCGAGCTCCACCAGCAGGTCGACGACGCGCTGCGCAGCAGCGGCTGCCACACGCGGGTCGACGCCGCGCTCGAAGCGCTTCGACGCCTCACTCGGCAGCTTGTGCCGCCGCAGTGTGCGCGCTATCGACACCGGGTCGAAGTTCGCCGCCTCGATCAGGATGTCGGTGGTCTCGTCGGTGATCTCCGTCGTCGCGCCGCCCATCACCCCCGCCAGGCCGATCGGGCCCGACCCATCGGTGATCAGCAGGTCTTCTGGGTTCAGTTTGCGCACCGTGCCGTCGAGGGTCTCGAGCGTTTCGCCCGGCTGCGCCCGGCGCACCACGAGGCCGCCGTCGAGCTTCGCCAGATCGTAGCCGTGGATCGGCTGGCCCAGCTCGAACATCACGTAGTTGGTGATGTCGACCGGCAGCGAGATCGAGCGCACGCCCGCGAGGCGCAGCCGGGATGCCATCCACGGCGGGGTCGGACGGCTGCGGTCGACGCCGCGCACCGTGCGCGTGACGAAGACCGACGCGCCCTGCCGGCCGCGGATCGGCGCGTCGTCGTGCACCTCGACGCGGAACGCGCCGTCGGGTTCGGTGATCGGCAGGTCGGCGGGATCGCGGAACGCGGCGCCTGTCGAGTGCGAGTATTCGCGCGCGATCCCGCGGATCGAGAACGCGTACCCGCGGTCGGGTGTGACGTTGACCTCGACCGCCGCGTCGTTCAGGCCCAGCAGTTCGATCGCATCCGCCCCGACCGGCGCGTCGATGCCCAGGTCGGCGAGCCGCAGGATGCCGTCGTGCTCGTCGCCCATACCCAGCTCACGCTGCGAGGCGATCATGCCGTCGGAGGTGTGGCCGTAGGTCTTGCGCGCGGCGATCGGGAACGGGCCGGGCAGCACCGCACCCGGCAACGTCACCACGACCTTGTCACCGGCGCTGAAGTTGTGCGCCCCGCAGACGATGCCGCGCGGCTCGGCCTCACCGACATCGACCTGGCACCAGTTGATCGTCTTGCCGTTCGACTGCGGCTCGGGCACCGCCGAGATCACCTGGCCGACCACGATCGGGCCGGTCAGCTGATACCCGTGGGTGTCTTCTTCTTCGAGTCCCACCTTCACCAGGGCAGCGTGCAGGTGCTCGAGGGTGACGTCGTCGGGCAGGTCGACCCATTCGCCGAGCCACGAGATCGGAACGCGCATCAGACCACCATCCCGAACTGCTGCGAGAAGCGCACATCGCCCTCGACGATGTCGTGCATGTCGGTGAGCCCGTTGCGGAACATCAGCGTGCGCTCGATGCCCATCCCGAACGCGAAGCCCTGGTACTCGCCGGGGTCGATGCCGGCGGCGCGCAGCACGTTCTGGTTCACCATGCCGCAGCCGCCCCACTCGATCCAGCGCGGGCCGCCCTTGAGGTTCTCGACCCAGACATCCATCTCGGCGCTGGGCTCGGTGAACGGGAAGTAGTTGGGACGGAGGCGGATCTGCGCCTCCTGGCCGAACAGGCTGCGCGCCATGTGCTCGAGCGTGCCGCGCAGGTGGGCCATCGTGAGGCCCTTGTCGATGGCGATGCCCTCGATCTGGTGGAACACGGGCGTGTGGGTCGCATCCAGCTCGTCCGTGCGGAACGTCTTGCCGACCGCGGCGACGTAGACCGGCAGCTCACGCGTCAGCAGCGACCGGATCTGCACCGGGCTGGTGTGGGTGCGCATCACCAGGTGCCGCTCCACCGGCTCGACGTAGAACGTGTCCTGCAGGGCGCGCGCAGGGTGGTCCTCGTCGAAGTTCAGGGCGTCGAAGTTGTACCACTCGTGCTCGAGCTCGGGGCCCTCGCCGATCTCCCAGCCCATCGAGATGAACAGGTCGCTCATCTCCTCCATGAGAAGAGAGAGCGGATGCCGTGCGCCGCGCCGCCAGCGTCGCGGTACCTCGGTGACATCCACGGCCTCGCTCGCGAGCTGCGCCGTCTCCTCCGCGGCGAGCACCGTCGACTCCTGCGCGGCCAGCGCAGCGTTCACCCGCGCCCGAGCCTCGCCGACGAGCTTGCCCGCGGCGGCCTTCTGGTCGGCCGGCACGTCGCGCAGGGTCGCATTGAGCTTCGCGAGCGGCGAGTGCTCCCCCGCGTGCGCCGACCGGGCGGCCTTCAGGGTCGCGGAATCGTCGGCTGCCGCGATCGCGGCGAGGGCGGCATCGACCGCAGCTGCAACGGCCTTGTCGGTGATCGCGGGACTGTCGGGCACGGTTCCCGAGTTTAGTCGGGCAGTCGGCCTCTCCCTTTCCGGCGCCGACTCATGCCTAATCCGTCCT
>DATJFV010000009.1:0-59179 GCA_035495435.1 Pseudolysinimonas sp. | reverse complement strand
CCCACGGCAGGTACAAGACCGGGGCGAGGTGCTCGGATGCGTCGCTCATCTGGTTCCCCTCCCCGGTCTCGGCTGCACGGCCTGTGCGGTGGTCGTTCAGGCGCCCTTGCGCCCGAGCTTGCTCTCGATGGACTCGACGTTGGACGGCGCGGCCTGCGCGCCGCCGGCCTGCTGGCCGATGCCGAGCTTCACGAGGATCTTCTTCTCGATGTCGGCGGCGATGTCGGGGTTCTGCAGGAGGAAGTTGCGCGCGTTCTCCTTGCCCTGTCCGAGCTGGTCGCCGTCGTAGGTGTACCAGGCACCGGACTTCTTCACGATGCCCTGGTCGACGCCGTAGTCGATCAGCGAGCCCTCGCGCGAGATGCCGACGCCGTAGAGGATGTCGAACTCGGCCTGCTTGAAGGGCGGTGCCATCTTGTTCTTGACGACCTTGACCCGGGTGCGGTTACCGACCGCCTCGGTGCCGTCCTTCAGCGTCTCGATCCGGCGGATGTCCAACCGCACCGAGGCGTAGAACTTGAGAGCCTTGCCACCCGCGGTGGTCTCGGGGCTGCCGAAGAACACGCCGATCTTCTCGCGGAGCTGGTTGATGAAGATCATCGTGGTCTGGGTCTGGTTGAGACCACCCGTGAGCTTGCGCAGCGCCTGCGACATCAACCGGGCCTGCAGGCCGACGTGGCTGTCGCCCATCTCGCCCTCGATCTCGGCCTTGGGCACCAGCGCCGCGACCGAGTCGACCACGATGAGGTCGATCGACCCCGAGCGGACCAGCATGTCGGCGATCTCGAGCGCTTGCTCGCCCGTGTCGGGCTGCGACACCAGGAGCGAGTCGATGTCGACGCCGAGCTTCTTGGCGTACTCGGGATCGAGCGCGTGCTCGGCGTCGATGAACGCGGCGATACCGCCACCGCGCTGAGCATTGGCGATCGCGTGCAGCGTGAGGGTGGTCTTACCCGAGGATTCCGGGCCGTAGATCTCCACGATGCGGCCGCGCGGGAGACCGCCGATGCCGAGCGCCACATCCAGCGCGATGGAACCGGTCGGGATGATGGCTACCGGAGCGCGCTCGTCGCTGCCGAGGCGCATCACCGTGCCCTTGCCGAACTGACGGTCGATCTGGGCGAGGGCGGTCTCGAGGGCCTTCTCGCGGTCTGCGGGTGAGGGCATTGCTGTCTCCGGTTTCGTTCGGTGGTGCACGGTGCGCCCATAGGCTGCCGGTACGAACCCGAGCCGATGACGCAAGGCCCGGATAAACCCGGCAGGGCTGGTCGTTTCCGACGTGTCGAACGCTACGCCCGAGGTCCGACATAGCGACGGACCGACGGGCGTGATGTGGACAACTCGTCTTCGAAAAACCCTGTGGACGACACTACGCCGATTCGAACAGATCTTCGACAAGCCGTCGCTGCGGCGTGTCGTCAGCCATGTGGCGGCGTCGGACGACCCGCACCGTGGCGACGCGAGACCGGCACGTCCTGAACCTCGCACAGCGCGAGCCACACCTCACGGGCCGGCACCCCCGCAGCCAGCGCCTCCTGCGGCGTGCGGTTGCCCAACGCGACGACCACCGTGTCGCGCAGCAGCACCCGGCCGAACTCACCGAACTCCGCATCGACCGCGAACTGGAACTCGCTGAGCTTCATGCCGGTGAACCTTCCCTCCGGTGCGGACACGCCGACGCCCCCGGCACGAGAGCCGGGGGCGTCGGGAACGTCTAGGACTAGTGGCTGACCAGATTGCCGTCGAACTCGGCCACCAGCTCATCGGGCAGCGTGTCGGGCACGACAGCCCGGTCGAAGCTGACGCCCTCGACGAGCGCGAGCCGATCGCCGACCTCGCGCATGATCACCGAGATCGGAGTGTCGAGAGCCTCGGCCACCGACGCGAGGATCTCGCTCGAGGCTTCCTTCTGGCCGCGCTCCACCTCGCTGAGGTACCCCAGGGCCACCGACGCACGGGACGCCACCTGGCGGAGAGTCATCGCCTTCTGCAGGCGGAAGTCGCGGAGGACGTCGCCGATTTCTTGACGAACCAGGACCATGACGGGCCTTCCTCTCTCCTCCTCGGGGAGGTAACCATACCCCGCCCGGTAGTTGAACTCTAAATCCTGCCGTCTGCGTGGTGCCTGAGACGACACGATCTGTAACGAGATCGAAACGCCTCCTATTCCGGGAGAAGAGCTCGAAGTCGCGACAGGGATTCGGTGACAGTGTCGCGCCGGATTGCCGCCCTGTCTCCCCCCAGATCAAGGCCCACGGCCGTGACGTCCTCACCGATGGCGAAGCCCAGCCACACCTCCCCTGGGGCATGCCCGTCCTGAGGATCCGGACCCGCCACACCGGTGGTCGAGATGCCGACGGAAGCACCCAGGCGAATCCGCACGCCATCCGCCATGCCGCGTGCGACATCCGGATGGATGGGGCCGGAGGTCGTCAGTAATGCATCGTCGACGCCGAGCAGCGTTGACTTCAGGTCGGTGGCGTAGGCCACGATGCCTCCGCGCACCACGGTAGAGGCGCCCGGCACCGACACCAGTTCGGCGATCAGCAGACCACCGGTGAGCGACTCGGCCACCGCGATCGTCAGCCCATGACGACGCAGCGCATCGACGACGTCGGCGGCGACGCTCACGCCGCCTTCTTCGCGCGATCCGCCTTCCACGCCTGATACAGGTACTCCACGCCGCTGACCACCGTGAGCACGAACGCCGCCGACATCAGGACGAGGTTGACGACATTCATCCACTCGCCCAGCAACGCGGGCAGCGGCACGAGCGCGAACGAGATCGCGATCGCCTGCGCCCAGGTCTTGATCTTGCCCAGAATGCCGGCCGGAATGACGTGGTCGCGCAGCGCGATGAGCCGCCACACCGTGATGCCCACCTCGCGCACCAGGATGACGATCGTCACCCACCACGGCAGCTCGCCCAGGATCGACAGCGCCACGAGCGCGCCCCCCACGAGCACCTTGTCGGCGATCGGATCGAGCAGCTTGCCCTGATCGGTGACCAGATTGCGGTCGCGGGCGAGGAAGCCGTCGACCGCATCGGTCAGGATCGCGAGCAGGAACAGGCCGGCAGCCAGCCAGCGCAGCAGACCGCCCTGGCCATCGTCGGCGATCAGCATCCACACGAACACCGGCGCGAGCAGGATGCGGACCACCGTGATGATGTTCGCCACGTTCCCGGCGCTGGCGGTGGTCTCGCCGCGTGCCACCACCCGGCCCTTCATGGGATTGGGGCGCGGCTGCTGCGTCGCGCTCATCTCACTCCCTGCCGGTCAGACTCCAGGCATCCTCGTCCGACGATGCCTCCTCCTCAGGATATCCGTCATCCTCGCCGCGCAAGCGTGCCAGCACCCCCGGAAGCTGCTCCGGGGTCACGAGCACGTCGCGCGCCTTCGAGCCCTCCGAGGGCCCGACGATCTCGCGCGACTCCAGCAGATCCATGAGCCGGCCGGCCTTGGCGAACCCGACCCGCAGCTTGCGCTGCAGCATCGAGGTCGACCCGAACTGGGTGTTGACCACCAGCTCGGCGGCCTGCAAGAGCAGCTCGAGATCGTCGCCGATGTCGGCGTCGACCTCTTTGCGCTGGGCGACCGCCTCGACGTCGTTGCGGTACTCGGGCCGGGCCTGTGCGGTGACGTGGGCCACCACGGCGGCAATCTCGTCCTCGGCGACCCAGGCGCCCTGCACGCGGATCGCCTTCGACGCCCCCATCGGCAGGAAGAGCCCGTCACCCTGACCGATCAGCTTGTCGGCCCCCGGCTGGTCGAGGATGACGCGGCTGTCGGTCATCGACGACACCGCGAACGCCAGGCGCGACGGCACGTTGGCTTTGATCAGGCCGGTCACGACATCGACGCTCGGTCGCTGCGTGGCCAGCACGAGATGGATGCCCGAGGCGCGCGCGAGCTGCGTGATACGCACGATGCTGTCCTCGACATCCCGCGGCGCCACCATCATCAGGTCAGCCAGCTCGTCCACGACGACCAGGAGGTACGGGTATGGCTGCAGCTGCCGCTCGGAGCCCGCAGGCAGCACGATCTCGTTCGCCAGCACCGCCCGGTTGAAGTCGTCGATGTGCCGGAACCCGAACGACGCGAGGTCGTCGTAGCGCATGTCCATCTCTTTCACGACCCACTGCAGCGCCTCGGCCGCCTTCTTCGGGTTCGTAATGATGGGCGTGATGAGGTGCGGCACGCCCTGATACGCGGCCAGTTCGACCCGCTTGGGGTCGACCAGCACCATGCGCACCTCGGCCGGTTTCGCGCGCATCAGAATCGACGTGATCATCGAGTTGATGAAGCTCGACTTGCCCGAGCCGGTGGCGCCGGCCACCAGCAGGTGCGGCATCTTGGCGAGGTTGGCCACGACGAACCCGCCCTCGACGTCTTTGCCGAGCCCCATCGTCAGGGGATGCGTCGACTTCGCGGCGGCGCCCGAGCGCAGTACGTCGCCGAGCGACACGATCTCGCGGTCCTTGTTGGGGATCTCGATGCCGATGGCGCTCTTGCCGGGAATCGGCGAGAGGATGTTGACCTCGTTCGACGCGACCGCGTAGGACAGGTTCTTGGCCAAAGCGGTGACCCGCTCGACCTTGACGCCGTGGCCCAGCTCGACCTCGTAGCGCGTCACCGACGGGCCGCGGGTGAACCCCGTCACCTTCGCATCGACCTGGAACTGCCCGAGCACGCTCGTGATCGCGGCGATTGCCTCGTCGTTCGCCGCGGTGCGCGCCTTGGGCGGCGTGCCCGGTGCCAGCAGCGACGCCGCAGGCAGCCGGTAGGGGCGACGGGCGGATGCAGTGGCCGGCCCGCTCGGCGCGGCCGCCGGTTCCGGCAGGGTCGGCTGGTAGCTCGGCTGCTGCTCGACCACCGGGACCTCGCCCGAGAAACGCCGGACCGCATCCTCGGCACGCATCAGCTCGTCGAGCAGGTCGATATCGTTCTGGACGGGTTCTGCCGGCGCGATCACGTCGGTCTGCTCCACCACGGGGGTGTCGAACGCCTTCTCGCCGCCCTTGCGGCCGCGGCGCCACCAGGGCATCGAGGTCTGGTCGTCGGGGTCGAAGCCGAGGTCGGTGAGCGACCCGAACTGCTGGGTCTGGGTGGCGTTCTTGGCGGCGGGCTCGGGAAGCTCGGCGCCGAACAGGTAGGCGTACAGTTCGCGCAGCCGCGAGCCGACGCGATTCGGCGGGGTCTTGGTGATGATGAAGAGCGAGAGCACGAGGCCCGCGGCGGCGAGGATCACCGCCAGCCACTGGGCGCCGATCTGCGCGAACAGCCAGGTCAGCATCCAGCCGATCACGCCGCCGCCTGCGGCGAGCGCATTCGCCCCATCGGCCGGCTGCGGCTGCCCGCCGAAGACGTGGCAGAGCACGGCGAGGCTGCTGAGCAGGATGGCGCCGCCGATGCCGAGGCGCCCGTTGTCGTGCACGGTGGACGGGTGGCGGAACAGCCACACCGCGAAGATCAGCATGATGACCGGTAGCGCGAACGCGACGCGCCCGAACAGCCCGCCGAACGTGTAGTTGTCGAGAGCGATCGCCACGTCCTGGGTGGGCACGAACCACTCGACGATCGCCCCGGCGACCGCCAAGACGATGAGCAGGAACGGCACGCCGTCGCGCCGCTCGTCTTTGGCGAGGGTCTCGCGCCCGAACAACCGGGCGGCTCCGCCGACCACATGCGCCATGCCGAGCCAGGCGGCCGTCAACAGACCCGGCTCGTCGGCCGGCGCGTTCTTGGGCAGCTTCTTGGTGGGCTGCGAGCGCGTCGAGGTGCTGCGCGAGCCCGACCGGGCGCGCGCATTCGAGGACCGGGTGCTCGTGGCCATGCAGCGACGGTACCCGCGGCCTGCGACGTCGGCGAGGAGCGACGCGCGTCAGTACCGGATCGCGTCGATGACCTTCACGCGCACCGCGACCAGCGCAGGGAGCAGACCGGCGAGCGCTCCGACGAACGTCGCCGATCCCAAACCGATCAGGGCCGCCTCGAGGGGGAATGCGGGCACGTCCTCCACCCCCTGCGCGACGAACGAACTCACCCAGGGGTTTTTCACGACGAGCACCGCAATGGCCACCCCCGCAACCCCGGCGACCATCGTGGCGACGACGCTCTCCATCATCACCGCGAAGAAGACCCGGCCTGCCGTGGCCCCGAAGCTGCGACGGATGCCGATCTCGCGGATGCGCTGCCGCACCGTCACCATCGAGATGTTGACCAGGCCCAGCGCCCCGAGCAGCAGGATCAGCACGGCGACTCCGGTCACCAGCAGCTTGATGAACAGCAGCGGGTCCTGGTCGCTGAAGGCCAGGTAGTCACTGCGAGTCACGTCGGTCTGCCAGTCGGCGCCCAGGGCACCCGCCACATCGCGCTGGATCAGGCCGGTCAGCTGGTCGGCCAGCTCGGGGGGCACCCAGGCCTCATAGTTCGGGAAGGTCTGCGCCTTCTGCTCCTCGCTGGCGATCCGGTCGAATGCGGACGTCAGCAGGTAGGCCGAAGGGAAATCCTCGAACTGCGGCGACGGCGTGACCGCTGTGATGACGGCGGTGGTGGGCTGCGCACCGGGGAGCGTGACGGTCGGATGCGATGCCAGCGCGGGCGAGCCCAGCAGCTTCCAGAACACCTCGTTCACGATCAGCGCGGGGGCGAGGCGGTCTTCGTCGGAGGACGCGAACCACTCCCCCTGTGCCAGTCGGATCCGGTGCATCACACCGAACTGCTGGTCGACGACCTGCGCCTGCACGTCGCGGACACCGTCGGGGAACTGGATCGACAGGTTCGTGTACGCGTTGCGGCTGTGGTAGCGGATCTTGTACCGCTCCATCGTCGACTCGAAAGCCGCGTCGAGGGTCGCGGGGTCGGGCGTCGCGCCGGAGACTGCGTTGTAGCTCGTCACCGACAGCAGCGCCGGGCGTCCGGTCTGGCGTTCGAGGGTCTCGATCTGCGACTGCTGGGCGATCGCCCCGAGGGCCACGACCCCGGTGAGCGCGGCGACCGCGACCGCGACACCGATGAGGCTGAGCAGCACGCGGGTGCGGTGGATGCGCAGCTCGGCCCACGCCTCGACGACGGAGCCGACCAGCCCGGTCCAGACCCTCACAGCGTGGCGCCCTGCTCGGCCAGGGTGAGCACCCGGGTGACGTCGACCGGCGTCAGCACGCCGCGGTCGAGGCGGTAGTGCTGCCGGGCGAGGGCGGCGACGTTCGGGTCGTGCGTGATCGTGATCAGCGCGGCGCCGGAGGACTCGGCCACCTCATCCAGCAGCGCCATGACGGCGGCGCCGGTGTCGATGTCGAGGGCACCGGTGGGCTCGTCGGCGAGGATCAGGCGCGGGCCCCGCACGAGGGCACGCGCGATCGCGACGCGCTGCTGCTCACCGCCCGACAGCTGTTCCGGCATGGAGGACAGCCGATCGCCCAGACCCACCTTCTCGAGCATCTCGGTGGCGATCCGCTCGCGGCGCCAGAACTGGCGTCCCGGGGCGTAGAGCAAGGGGGTCATGACGTTCTCGAGAGCGGTGCGGCCGCCGAGGAGGTTGAACTGCTGAAAGATGAAGCCGACGTCGGCGCCACGACGGCGATCGCGTTCCCCGCCGGCCAGCTTCTCGAGGGGCACGCCGTCGAAGACGAGTTGGCCACTGGTGGGGGTGTCGAGCAGCCCCAGCAGATTGAGCAGGGTGGATTTTCCGCTGCCCGAGCGGCCGACGATGCTGACGTGGTCGCCCACCTCGACGTCGAGGTCGACGCCGCGCAGGATGTGCAGCGGCTCCGCGTCCGGCAGCTCGACCGTACGCGTCACGCCCCGCAACTGGAGCAGCGTCACTTCGTGACGACCTCGCCGCCGTCGGTGAAGCCGGGGTCGATGATGACACCACCATCGCCGCCACCGGCGGCGGCACCGGGGACGAACTGCAGGATCGTCTCCCCCTCGGTCAGGCCCCCCGTCACCTCGACGTTGACGCCGTCGTTGAGGCCCAGCGTCACGCTGCGCTCCTCCTGCTCGCCGTCGGCGCCGATGACGTACACGATGCCGGTGTCGGCGGCGCCCTGCACCGCGGTCATCGGCACGACCAGCACGTCCTCCGCGACACCGCCCGCGATGGTCATGTCGGCCACCAGCCCCGCGAAGACCCGCACGTCGGCGGGGACGTTGCACCGCACCGTCGTGCCGCCGCTGCCATCACCCGAGGGGTCGCCGCCGCTATCGCCGGGCAGCGGGGTGATGATCGCGAGCCCGGTGCAGGTGAACGGCGCCGGGCCGCCCTGCACGGTGACCTGAGCCTCGGTGGGTTTCTCGGTGAGCCGGTACAGCTGCTCCGGCGCGATCGACGCGGTCACGTTGAAGGTCTGCGGGGCGACCTGACCCACGACATCTCCGATGCCGACCACCTGACCCACGAGCACCGAGAACGACGACAGAACACCGCTGGCGCCGGCATACACCGTCTCGACTCGCTGATAGGGGGTGCCGTTGGCGTTCACCAGATCAGCGCGGACCACCATGACGGGGGTGTTCTTCTTCACCACCTTGCCCTGCTTGACGAGCACCTGGCGCACCTCGCCCCCGAACGTGGCCTTCACGGGGATCGCGGGTTTGGCATTGACGCTTCCGCTGAGCACCACATCGTTCTGAATGGTGCCCCGGGTGACCTGGATCTGGGGCTCGACGATCTCGCCGGTCGGCTGCTCCGCCGACTGCTCCACCGGGTCGGCGAAGAAGGCCAGTTTGACCAGGGCGACCGCGATCACGGCGAAGACCACGATGCGAAGGATGGGGAACACCCACTTGCGGGCAATGCTCACGGGGACAGCCAATCAAAGACTCGGGAGAACTCCTACCCAACACTTGCGCGTTTTCGATCGTCGGGCATCCACCCGAGGATCGATGTCAGGCCTCGATGACCACCGGGATGATCATCGGCCGGCGGCGGTGCTGAGTGTTGACCCAGCGACCGACGGTGCGTCGGATCACCTGCTGGAACCCGTGCGGGTCGCGGGTTCCGTTCTGTGCGGCATCGGTGAGCGCCGCCTGGATCTGCGGCAGAACGTCGTCGAAGACCGACGAGTCCTCGGCGAAACCGCGGGCCTGGATCTCGGGCCCGACGATCACCCGGCCGGTCTGCCGGTCGATGGCGACGAAGATCGAGATGAACCCCTCCTCGGCCAGGATGCGGCGGTCCTTCAGGTCGGCATCGGTGATCTCGCCGACGGTCGAGCCGTCGACGTACACGTACCCGAGGTCGAGCTGGCCCACGAGACGTGCCTCGCCGTGTGCCAGGTCGAGCACGACACCGTTCTCTCCGACGAAGGTGCTGGATTCGGGGACCCCGGTCTCGACGGCGAGTGCCGCGTTCGCGGTCAGGTGCCGGTATTCGCCGTGCACCGGCAGCACGTTGCGCGGACGCAGGATGTTGTAGCAGTAGAGCAGCTCACCGGCGGCGGCGTGGCCGGAGACATGCACCCGGGCGTTGCCCTTGTGCACGACTTTGGCGCCCAACTTCGTGAGGCCGTTGATGACGCGGTACACCGCGTTCTCGTTGCCGGGGATGAGGCTCGACGCGAGGATGACCGTGTCGCCCTCGCCGATCTCGATCTGGTGCTCGAGGTTGGCCATGCGCGCGAGCACCGCCATCGGCTCGCCTTGCGACCCGGTGCTCATGTAGACCACCTGGTCGTCAGGCAGATCGAGTGCCTTCTTCAGATCGACGAGCACGCCATCCGGAACCTTCAGGTATCCGAGTTCGGCGGCGATGCCCATGTTGCGCACCATCGATCGACCGACCAGCGCGACCCGACGGCCGTTGGCTGCCGCGGCATCCAGCACCTGCTGAACGCGGTGCACGTGGCTGGAGAAGCTGGCGACGATGACGCGGCGCTTCGCCTTGGCGATGACGCTCTCGAGCACCGGCCCGATGTCGCGCTCGAGGGCGGTGAAGCCGGGCACGTCGGCGTTGGTCGAGTCGGGGAGGAAGAGGTCGACGCCTTCGTCGCCGAGCCGGGCGAATGCGCGGAGGTCGGTAATCCGCTCGTCGAGCGGCAGCTGGTCCATCTTGAAGTCGCCGGTGTGAAGCACGAGACCGGCGGGTGTGCGAATCGCGACGGCGAGCGCATCGGGGATGGAGTGGTTGACGGCGATGAACTCGAGGTCGAAGGGGCCGACCTGCTCACGTCGGCCCTCGCGCACAGTCAGTGCGTAGGGCGTGATGCGGTGCTCTTTGAGCTTGGCCTCGATCAGAGCAAGCGTCAGCGTGGAGCCGATCAGCGGGATGTCTTGCCGCAGCCGGAGGAGGTAGGGAACGGCGCCGATGTGGTCTTCGTGGCCGTGGGTGAGCACGATGCCGACGATGTCGTCGAGGCGATCCCGGATGGGCGAGAAGTCGGGCAAGATCAGGTCGACGCCCGGCTGGTGTTCTTCGGGGAACAGCACGCCGACGTCGACCAGGAGGATTTTGCCCTCGTACTCGTAGGCGGTCATGTTGCGCCCGATCTCACCGAGACCCCCGATGGGGATGACGCGGAGGGTCTCGGGCGCGAGCGGCGGCGGATCGAAAACGGCTGAGTTGGGCAAGTCGCTCCTAGCGAGTGGTGCCGGCGACCTTCGGCAGTGCGCCCCCTGCGGCGGCGTTGCGGTCGGGTCGGAAGTTGGTGAAGTCCACGCCCGGGACGTGGTCGACGAGAGCGATCTCGTCTTCGATGAGAGCGGCCTCGGACTCCTCCGGTCCGACGAGCGGGAGCCGCACGCGGGGGCTGGAGATGCGCCCGAGCCCGTGGAGGATGTACTTGGTCGCGACCGTACCCGGCACGTGCGTCATCGTCGCGCGTACCAGGGGCTCGAGCGCCCGGTGCGCCGCGGTGGCCGCGGCGAGGTTGTTGTCGTTGATGGCGTCGACCATCGCGCGGTAGGGCTGCGGCGCGATGTTGGCCGTGACTCCGATGAGGCCGGTGCCGCCGATGGCAAGGGTCGGCAGTGCGTTGGCGTCGTCACCGGCGAAGTAGAGAAGGTCGGTCTGATTCATGACCCGGCTGACTTCGCTGAGGTCGCCCTTGGCGTCTTTGACGGCGAGGATGTTGGGGTGCTTCGCGGCGCGCAGCAGCGTCTCGTACTTGATCGGCACGCCGGTCCGGCCGGGGATGTCGTACAGGATCACCGGAAGATCGGTTGCGTCGGCGATCATCCGGAAGTGGGTGAGGATGCCGGCCTGCGTGGGCTTGTTGTAGTACGGCGTGACGATCATGACGCCGTCGGCCCCCGCCTTTTCGCTGTGCTTGTACAGCTCGATGGCGTGGGCGGTCTCGTTCGAGCCTCCGCCGGTGATGATCTTGGCCCGCCCGTCGGCGACGTGCTTGGCGACCTCGACCAGACGCACTTTCTCGGGGTCGGTGAGGGTGCTGGTCTCGCCTGTGGTGCCGGTGACGACGATGCCGTCGGCACCGTTGCTGACGAGGTCGTCCACGTGCTTCTCGACGTCGGCCCAGTGCACCTCGCCGTCGGCCGTGAACGGGGTCACGAGCGCGACGAGCACCTGCCCGAAGGGATTCTCTGCCGTAGACACGGGTTACAGGCTATCGGTTTGTCGCAGCCGGACGTCTCGCCCGGACACCTCGCGGCACAGGGCGAACTGCGCCCAGGCGTCCTCGGGAGCGACGGCCATCCGGTCGCCACGTTGTTCGTTGCGGCTCCAGTGCCGGATGACATCGGCGTTCGGGCGTCCCGGCCGCCACGATGCTGCCCATAGGGGCGCAGCCACATGCAGCGTGCCGGGCACGGGCTCAATGACGCCGTGATACGCAAGCGCACTGACGCAGGCAAGCCGGCCTCCCGCGCGCTGGGCCTGGACGGCCAGCTCGGAGAGGCCGGGACGCGCCCAGAGCCCTTTGCGGATGCGGAGCACTTTGCCGTAGAACACGTCGATGTCGAGCTCCCACCGCTCCACCCCGCGTGACGCCAGCTCGCCCGTCGACGCCATCCCTCCGAAATGATCGATCGCGTCGAGAATCCTGCTCATGCTGTCCAGCCTTCGCCTCTGGCGCGTCCCAACAGTTCGCCGCGGCCGAATCTGTGGGCGCCCGGGTGTGTGTACGACGGGTTCCGCGGCGGCCTCGCCCAGCGCATCCGGTCGCTTCTCCGGCGCCTCGGATTCGGTGACACGGTTCGGTGACATTCGCCCACCGGTGGCACCACGTCACCCAACCTGCGATCGGATCACACCGGTGACACGGTGTCACCCAACCGTGTCACCGAACCCGAGCGGCGCAGAATGGACACGTGTCCTCCTGCGTGGATGCTCAGAGGGCGTGGAGGCTCAGCGGGTGGTGCGGCTGGGATTGCGGGCGCTCAGGCGGCGCGGGTGTAGGAGCGGAAGCG
This sequence comes from Pseudolysinimonas sp., assembly GCA_035495435.1. Lineage (GTDB taxonomy): Bacteria > Actinomycetota > Actinomycetes > Actinomycetales > Microbacteriaceae > JBDSKH01. The sequence goes on along the minus strand of DATJFV010000009.1, from coordinate 46,811 downwards.
GTAGCGCACGCCCGAGGTCGACGTCGTCCACTCCGTCTCGGGGGCAGACCAGGAGTCTCCGATGGGGGGCGCCCAGGTGTCGCCGGGCACATCGAGGTCGAGTTCCGTCACCTCAAGGCGGTCCGCATGATCGATCGTCGCGGCGAACAGCTCTGCACCGCCGATGATCCAGCCCTCCGCGGGCAAAGCGTGGATCGGCTCGGCACCCGGCTCGTTCCACGAGGCGTCGCGCGTGAGGACGAGATTGCGGCGTCCGGGCAACGGCTTGAACCGCGGGTCCAATGCATCCCACGTCTTGCGGCCCATGACGACCGTCTGACCCGAGGTGAGTTCGCGGAAATGCGCGAGATCCTCGGGGACGTGCCACGGCATCCGGCCCTCGAAACCGATGACCCTGTCGTGAGCCTGCGCCCAGATGAGCGACAGCGTCATACCGCCACAGCGCCCTTGATCGCCGGATGGTGCTGGTAGTCGACCAGTTCGAAGTCGTCGAGCGTGTAGTCGAAAACGGTCTCGGCCTTGCGGATGCGGATCGTCGGGAGCGGATAAGGGTCGCGCGAGAGCTGCTCGCGCACCTGCTCGACGTGGTTGTCGTAGATGTGCGTGTCACCGCCGGTCCAGATGAAGTCGCCGGGTTCCAGACCCGTCTGCTGCGCGATCAGGTGCGTCAGGAGCGCATAGCTGGCGATGTTGAACGGCACGCCGAGAAACATGTCCGCGCTGCGCTGATACAGCTGGCACGACAGCCGACCGTCCGCGACATAGAACTGGAACAGCGCATGACACGGCGCCAACGCCATCCGCGGGATATCGGCCGGATTCCAGGCCGACACGATCAGGCGGCGGGAGTCGGGATTGACCCGGATCTGCTCGATGACATCCGAGATCTGATCGATCTGCTCCCCCGACGGCGTCGGCCACGACCGCCACTGCACGCCGTAGACTGGGCCGAGCTCGCCCTCGGAATCGGCCCACTCATCCCAGATCGTCACGCCGTGCTCGTGCAGGAACGCGACATTGCTCTCACCGCGCAGGAACCACAGCAACTCGACGGCGATGGACTTGAAATGCACGCGCTTCGTCGTGATCAGCGGGAAGCCCTGCGACAGGTCGTACCGGATCTGACGGCCGAAGACGCTGCGCGTGCCGGTACCGGTGCGGTCGGTCTTGTGCACGCCGTGATCGAACGTGTCGCGCAGGAGATCCTCGTAGGGGTGCATCGGCCCGATCGTAATAGACGGCAACACACGCCCACCGGCACCCACACCGCAATACCGTGACGGGCATGATCCCGATCGCCCTCGTCGCGCTCGTCGCGTTCGCCACGTTGCTCGGGATGCTGTGGCGCGCGAGCCAGGGGCGCGTCACCCCCGCGGCCGGTCGCATCGGAGACATCGAACTCGGGCCGCGGGCCACCCTGCTGCAGCTCTCGTCGGACGTCTGCGCCCCCTGCCGGGCCACCGCTCGCGTGCTCCGCGGGCTCGAGCGCGACGGCGTGCGCCACGTCGAGGTGGACATCACCGACCGACCCGACCTGGTGAGCAGATTCAACGTGCTGCAGACTCCCACCACCCTGATCCTGGATCGCGACGGAGTGGTGCGGTCGCGGATCGGCGGCGCCGTGCGCCGCGAATCGGTGCTGGCCGAACTGGAGAAAGTGGCATGACCGAACGCCCGCAGATCGACCCTCGCGGCCCCCGCGTCTCGGCCGCCATCACCGCCGTCGTCGCACTCACCGTCGTCGCACTCGGACTGGCCGGCCAGACCGCGGCCGCCACCGCGCTGCTCGGTGCCCAGGCGATCGTCTTCCTGCTGGCGGCCCTTCTCGGTGCGGCACGGCATCCGTACGGAGTCGTCTTCCGGCGCCTCATCCGCCCACGGCTCGCTCCGCCCGCCCACCTCGAAGACCCGGCACCCCCGACCTTCGCGCAGGGTGTCGGGTTCGCGGTCGTCGGCATCGGGATCGTCCTGCAGCTGCTCGGCGTGCCCGCCGCGGTCACCGTCTCCGCCGCAGCCGCCTTCGTGGTCGCGTTCCTCAACTCGGTATTCGGCTACTGCCTCGGATGCCAGATCTATCTGCTTCTGGTCAGGACGAAGCTGATCCGGTCGGCATAGTCTGGGGCTATGGCTCTGACGAGTGAAGCAACGACGCTCTGGTTCGGCGACCTGACCAGCGGGTCCGGCACGACATCCCTCGACTCCTCCGACGCGGCGGAGTTCCCCGTGACCTGGCAGGCACGCTCCGAGGGCGTGGTCGGCCAGACCAACCCCGAAGAACTGCTGGGGGCCGCGCACTCCGCGTGCTACTCGATGGCCTTCTCCAACGCGCTCGGGCAGGCGGGCCACGCGCCCGAAAGCCTGCAGGTCACCGCCGCGGTCACCTTCCAGCCCGGGGAGGGCATCACCGGCAGCCACCTGCTGGTGAGCGCGAAGATCCCCGGAATCGGCGACGACGAGTTCCAGCGGCTCGCCGAGGATGCGAAGGCGAACTGCCCCGTGTCGAAGGCGCTCGCCGGCATCCCGATCACGCTCGAAGCCAGCCTGGCCTGACGGCCGCGATGCGCGTTCTCGTCTCCGGGGCCTCCGGACTGATCGGCACCGAACTCGTCGCGCGGCTCGCCGCTCGCGGTGACGAGGTCGTGCGTCTGGTACGGCGCGACACGCGCGCTGCGGATGAGGTGCGCTGGGACGCGGTCACTCTCGACCCGGCGGTGCTGGCCGGTGTCGACGGAGTCGTCAACCTGTCGGGAGCCAGCGTGGGCCGCATCCCGTGGACTCCCGCCTACCGCCGCACGCTGCTCGAGTCCCGGGTGCGCCCCACCGTCGCCCTGGCCGAGGCCATCGTGGCCGCACCGAAGCCCCCGAAGGTCTTCGTCAGCGCGTCGGCGGTCGGGATCTACGGCGACCGCCCCGGTGAGACCCTCGACGAGACCTCCGCGACCGGAGACGGTTTCTTCCCCGACTTGTGCCGTGCCTGGGAGGGCGCCAGCGCCATCGCCGCCGGCGCCACCCGGGTCGTCAACCCGCGTACCGCGGTCGTCATCTCCCGTGACGGCGGTGGCATGACCCCGGTGCGCCTGCTGACCAGCGTGGGTCTGGGCGCCGGGTTCGGTCGTGGCGACCAGTACTGGCCGTGGATCAGCCTCGAGGACGAGGTGTCGGCGCTGATGCATCTGCTGTTCTCGAAGCTCGACGGACCGGTGAACCTGGCCGGTCCTGAGCCGGCGACGAGCGACGAGGTGACCGAGGCTTTCGCGCGAGTCATGCACCGCCCGCACGTGCTGCGGGTGCCGTCGATCGCGGTGAAGGCTCTCGGCGAGGCCGGGTCGCGGCTGCTGCTCGACGACGCGCGGGTGATCCCCGCCAAGCTGGCCGAGGACGGGTTCGTCTGGTCTCAGCCCACGATCACCGACGCGGTGCGCGCGATCGTCTGATCGCCTGCCGAATCGCCCAGCGCGCCCGGCGACGGTCGCCGGCTGCGTCGTACGCGAGACCCAGCAGGTACCACGTTCGCCAGTTCTCGGGGTCGTCCTCGACCGCCTTCTGGAACTGCGGGAACACGGCATCCGCCGCTGCCCGGTCGATCCGCCCGCTCGGAAGCGTCGGGAGGTCGAGGTCGGGGATCCCGCCCTCGGCGTCGAGGCGTGCGCCGAGGCGGTCGGCGCGCACCGTGAACACCAGCTCGGCGACGAGCGCTCCGGCGGCGATCAGCGGAAAGACGAGCAGAGCGAGCCCGATCCCGGCGCCGACCGGCGTTCCGGTGCCGATCAGCAGCGTGCCGTAGCGCAGCGCGAACACCAGGTACAGCACCAGCAGGGCCGCCATCACGACGACAGCGACGCGAACTCTCACCGGGGAAGCCCGAGGTCGAGCAGACGGTCGAGGCCGACGATGACACCCTCGGTGTTCGCGGCCGCCCGCAGTCCGAGCAGGATGCCGGCCTCGTACGAGGCGTCGCTGTGGGTGTCGTGCACCAGGCGCAGCGTCTCGCCGGTGCCCCCGAACACCACCTCCTGCCGGGCGGACAGCCCGTCGTGACGCAGGCTGTGGATGGGCACGCTCGCCACCTGCTGCCCTCGCGCCCGCTGATCGGCGTGCGGAGCGGCAACCGGGCCCACGTTGGCGCGCGCCTCACCGATCAGCTCGGCGGTACGGATGGCGGTGCCCGACGGCGAGTCGACCTTGCCGGCGTGGTGGCTCTCGACGATCTCGATGAAGTCGAACCAGGGTGCGGCCAGCACCGAGAAGGCGGTGGCGAGAGCCGACCCGAGCGAGAAGTTTGGGATGATCACGACTCCCGGCGCGGCATCCTGAACCCGTCGTCGCAGGGTGGTGATGCGCTCGGCGGTCCACCCGGAGGTGCCGACGAGCACCGGGATGCCGCGGTCGAGCGCCGCGTTGACGATGCCCGGAGATACGGCCGGGACGGTGACGTCGAAGACGACGTCGGCCCCGGCGAGGGCGTCGAGGGAGTCTTTCGACGAGATCGCCGCATGCAGCGCGAGGTCGTCGCTTTCATCGATGAGTCGCTGGGCGAGACGGCCCATGCGACCGGTCGCGCCCACGACCGCGACCCGGATGACCATTGCTCCAGCGTAGCCTCGGAGCATGCCCCGCTACGTCCCCACCCCGATCGACGACCCGGTCGCGGCACGGCTGCTGGAGGACTACTTCACGAGCCGCGAGCTGGGGTTCACCGGCGGGCTCTACACCCGCACCCCGCCCGACCCGTCCGCGTTCGTGGCACCGCGCGGCACCTTCCTCGTCGTCTACACCGACGACGACGACCCCGTCGGATGCGGCGGGGTGCGCATGATCGGGCCGGATCGCGCCGAGATCAAGCACCTGTGGCTCGACCCTGTCACGCGCGGGCGCGGATGGGGTCGTACCCTGCTGGCCGAGCTCGAAGCGCGCGCAGTGGGCCTCGGCGCACGGGTCGTCGTGCTCGACACCAACGCCACCCTCGAAGCTGCGCAGGGGTTGTACCGCACGAGCGGGTATTCCGAGATCGCGCCGTACAACGACAACCCGAATGCGACGCACTGGTTCGAGAAACCGCTGGCCGGGTAGCGGATCTCGCTACACCGCCTTCGGCGGCACTCGATCACCGGATCAGTACGGCTGATCGACCGGGAGGCCCGAGCGGAGCTCGGGCGGGAGATGGCCGAGATCGTTGTGCGTCACCAGCACCGGCGGCTTCGCCGAGCGCACCCGGATGATCGTCAGACCGCAGTTGGCCTGGTTGAGCCCGAGCCACCGCCACTTCGGCGCCCCGAACGTCTCGCGCACGAACCAGCCGATGACGAAGTTGTGCGTGATCAGCAGGTCGTGACGGTCCTCACGCGACGGGGTCATCCACTCGGCCACGGCATCCGCCATCTGCGCCTCGCCGGCCTCGATCTCGACCGGGGTGATGCCGCCGAAGAACGACTCGAACGCGTGCGGCAGGTCGGGTTCGGGGCCGCTGGGGATGCAATCCATGAGCAGTGCGGAGGGGTGCGGTTCCAGCGCAGGCAGCCGCTCGGTCATGATGCGCGCGGTCTCTTGCGCGCGTTGGAGCGGCGACGTCCACGCCTCGGTGAACGGCACGCCGCCGAGACGCTCGGCGATCGCCTGCGCCTGCCGCACACCACGGGGGCTGAGCGGACCGTCCGGGAGGCCATGCTCGGCGTCCAGCTGCTCGCCGTGACGTACCAAGTAGAGGTAACGCGACATCAGGCGGCCGCCGTCTCGTCGGCCACGCCCGCGAACGCGGACGACTCGAGTGCGCCGACGGCGGCCACCGACAGCGGGCGGGCGCTCAGCTCGGCGGCGAGCTGTTGCACGTCGGCGATGGTGACGGCTCCGATGCGGCGCAGTGTCTCGTCCAGGTCGGCGAACTCACCGAAGGTCAGCTCGCTGCGACCCAGCCGCGTCATGCGCGTGTCGGAGTCTTCGAGCGCGAGCGCCGACGCCCCGCCGAGCTGACCCTGCGCACGTGCCAGCTCGTCGGTGCTGATGCCCTCGGAGGCGAGCCGCCGGAACTCCGACAGCATCAGCTCGGCCACCGCGGTCGCGTTCTTGGGCGAGCACCCCGCGTAGAGGCCGACGATGCCGGCGTCGGCGTAACTCGACGCGAACGAGTACACCGAATACGCCATGCCGCGCTTCTCGCGCACCTCCTGGAAGAGCCGCGACGACATCCCGCCGCCCAGCACCGAATTGAGGACGACGAGGGTCGGGCGCCGCGGGTCTCCGGCCGGCAGCCCCTCGACGCCGAGCAGCAGGTTCGCCTGCTCGATGGGCCGCGTGACCAGAGCCAACGGTGCTCCGCGGTCGATGAGGCCCGCGGCCGCGTCGCGGCGCTCGACGGGCGATGCCGCGACCGAGAGATCCCATCCGGCCGCGGCGAGCGCGGCCTCCACCCGGCGCACCAGTTCCTCATGGTCGACGGCGCCGGCCACCGTGATCACCAGGTCTTGCGGACGGTAGTTGGCCCGGTAGTGGGCGAGCACCGCCTCACGGTCGACGGCGGCGATCGACTGCGGGCTGCCGCCGATCGGCCTGCCGAGCGGATGATCGCCGAACACCGCCTCGAACAGGCGCTCGCTGACCACATCGGAGGGGTCGTCGTCGGCCATGGCGAGTTCTTCGAGGATCACGCCGCGCTCTGCCTCGAACTCGCCGGGATCGAGCAGCGACGAGGTGAACATGTCGGCAAGGACGTCGACCGCCATCGGCAGGTCGCGGTCGCGCACCTTGGCGTAGTAGCAGGTGTACTCCTTCGCCGTCATCGCGTTGTGCTCGCCGCCGACCGAGTCGAAGGAGACCGCGATGTCGAGTGCCGTGCGGCTCGATGTCCCCTTGAAGAGCAGGTGCTCGAGGAAGTGGGTCGAGCCGTACGTGACCGGCTGCTCGTCGCGCGACCCGACGGCGACCCAGAAGCCCACGGTCGCGCTCTGCGAACCAGGCACCTGCTCGCTCAGGATGCGCACCCCGCTCGGCAGGATGCTGCGACGCACGAGGGTGCCTCCGGATGCGGTGACCGTCAGCTCGGCCAGGTCGAGGGGAAGCTGCACGGCGCCGTTCATCGCGTTCGACTCTACGTCAGTGCGCCGTGACGGCCACCCGAAGTGGGGGTCAATTCTGCGGACAAACAGACAAGTCTGTCTGTCCGCATGTGCTATCGTGGTGCTCGGCGCACAGAGTCCCTAGCTCGAACGCCGCTCAGATGAAACCCCCTCATCCGAGCGCTGGAAACCCGAACTCCACAGCCCGTGCAGCCGTGACCGCTCCCCCGGCGGTCACGGCGCACGCGCGGGTCGCACGTTATCCCCTGACGCACGAACCGCCGGAGCAGAGCGAGAGAGCCGTACAGTGCCGATCGAGATCCCCATGCCGGGTGCCCCGCTTCCGAGTGCACCGGCGAAGCTGCGCATCCTCGAGACCGCCAACCAGCTCTTCTATGACGAGGGCATCCGCAACGTCGGCGTCGACCGCCTGATCAGTGCCTCGAGTGTCACGAAGGCCACCTTCTACAAGCACTACGGCTCGAAGGATCGGCTCATCACCGATTACATCGATCACCGGCACCGCCTGGCCGCCGAGTGGGCAGCAGACCAGCTCGGCCGCGATGACGCCCCGCTGCACCTTCTGCGGGCGCTGCAGGATGCGATCATCGGCGCGATCGAGGGTCCCGGCTTCCGGGGGTGCCCTTTCCTCAATGCCGCCGCCGAGTTCCCCGAGCCGGGGCACCCGGTGCGCCGCGCGGTCGAGCGTCACCGCGAGTGGTACGTCGACGTTCTCGAGCAGCTGCTGCGTGAGCTCGGTCATCCGATGCCCGGCGAGGCCGCCGACGACCTGATGCTGGCTCGCGACGGTGCGATGACCGGGGGCTATGCGGGCGACCCGATCGCGTCGACCACCGCGCTCGGCCGCGCGTTCGACCGGGTGGTCGCGCAGGCCCGCAATCCCGTTCACGCCTGACTGGCCGCCAGTCGCTGTTTGCCCAAGAATGCGGGGCAATAATCGCGATGCCCCGCATTCTTGGGCAAACAGCGTCGTCTGGGAGTCAGCTGGGCGTCCGCTGGGCGGGATTCCGCGCACCGCTAGGGTGAGGGTCGGCGCGGCTGGGGTCGCGCCGGGGCTCCGGCCTCCGACGGAAGGAATCCTTCAGTGATCACCTTGTCCTGGCTTCTCGTCATCGGTCTCGTGGGCGCGATCCTCGCCCTGATCGACGGCATCATCCGCGTGCGCGGGCGCGGCACGGCGATCCTCGCCGTGATCGAGATCATCGTCGCCGCGCTGTTCATCCTGTCGTTCTTCGTCTCGGTGCCCTTCGGCGGCCTGATCCTCGCGATCGCGACCCTGATCGTGCTGATCCTGCAGCTGGTGCTGCGCGGCTCGACCCGCCGTTCCGGGGTGGGACTCACCGTCATCGCCATCGTGCTCGTGCTGATCTGGATCGTGCTGGAGCAGGGCTGGATCGTCATCCCCGGCATCAACTGACACCTCTCGCTCACAGGCCCCTCACAGCGCAGATCATCCTGCGGTGTGAGGGGCCCTCTCTTTCACCTCCCTAGACTGACGGCATGCCGCAGCCCTGGAGCGACGACGCCATCCGCCACCTCCAGGACGGGGTCAACTGCCCCCGGTGCGGGGTGGATGGCCTGGCCGATCACCGCTGTCTGAACTGCGGCGCCGACCTGCGGGGCGAGATCGCCGAACGGCTCTGGGCCGCGTCGGTTGCGGCGGCCGACGCGCTGAAAGCGCGGCAGGCCGTGCTGGATGCGGTGCCGATTTCTCCGGTCGAGGTGCGTACGGCGGCGCCGGTCGCGCGCGAGGGCGCCGCGTCGGCGGGCGTGGCTGCGGATGCGGTGGCTGAGCCCGCGGCGCAGCGCTCGAGCGCGACGGTGCAGTCTGTGCTCGCGGTGGCCGGTGCGGGGCTCTTCGCGGTCGCCGCGATCGTCTTCACCTTCTTCAATCCCGAGCTGACCGACCACGTGCTGCGCAGCGTCATCGTCGGCGTCGTGACCGTCGTGTTCCTGGGCGGGGCGTGGTTGCTCGCCCGCCGCAGCCTGCAGTTCTCCGCCGAAGCGGTGGGCGCGCTCGGCATGGTGTTCGTGGCCCTGGACGTCTACGCGCTGTCGGAGGCGGCTCCGGCTGGGGTCAGCGGGTGGGTGTTCACCGCGATCGGAACCCTGGTGAGCGGCGTGGTGATGGTGGCCGTGGGGGTCGCCGCCCGCATCCGCAGTTGGCTGCTGGTGGCGCTGGCCGGCCTGACGTTCGTACCCGCGATGGCGGGGTATGCCGGATACGACGCCGGCTTCGGGCTGTGGGTGACGGTGCTCGGGCACATCGGGTCGGCGTTCGCCGTGCTCGCTCTGCTCGAGGTGGCGCGCAAGGCGCAACCGCGGTTCGATTCGGCGCTGAGGGCCGACCGGGTGGTGCTCACCGTGCTGCACATCGCGGCCGCGGTGACGGTGCTGGTGCAGTTGCCACTCGCGTATTCCCCCACACCGGCGGGCTACTGGGTGTCGGTGGCGGCGAGCCTGGCCGCGCTGGCGCTGCGGGCGTTCCTCGCGACGCGCCATCTCATCCGGGCGTTCTGGAGCTTCGCCGCCGGCGGACTGTCGGTCGCCGCCGTCGCCACGCTGCCGTTTGCGCTGTCGCTCGCCGAGCGCGAATGGTATGTCGCGCTCGCCCCCGCGGCGGCCGCGGTTGCCCTGGTCGGGCTGACTCTGCTGCCCACGCCGGCGCGGGTGCGACGTGGCTGGCTGAGCGCCGGAGCGCTGGTGGTCGCGGGTGCGGCATCCGTGCTCACGGTGGCGTTCGGCGCACTGGTCGTCGTGTTCAGGGCTCTGTCGTTCACGCGCGTGTACGAGGGCGTCGAGGATCCGTTCGGCGTGACGGGCGGCATCTCCATCGTGCTGGGGCTGCTCGCGGCGGCGGCCGGTCTGGGCGCGGTCGCATTCATCGGATGGCGTCGCACGCGGAGCGTCTCGGGCGGGCTCGCGCTCGCCGGCGCCGTCGCCGTGTCTCTCCTGATGCTGGGCACGCTCGCCTTCGCATCGTGGAGCGCCTGGCTGCCGCTCGTGCAGGTCGGCATCGCGATCGGTGCTGCTCTGGTGAGCGCGCTCGCGCTGCTGCTGGTGCCGGCAGTGCGTGCGGCGTCGGCGGCGGTGCGGATTCCGGCGGTCGTCGGGGCGCACGCGGCGCTGGTGCTGGGCGCCCTGCTCTCGTGGGGCGAGGTGGCTCGCGTCGTCGACCCGGTGTGGACCGTCTACGCCGGAATCGCGATCGTTGTGGTCTTGGCCGTGCTGGCGCGCACGGTGCGCACCGTCGACCACCCCGTGCATTGGGGCGTCGGTTACGCCTACTCGCTCGTTCTCGTCGCGCGAGCACTCGACCTGCTCGACCTCAGCACCCCGGCGGTGTTCGCCATCACCACCGCGGTGGGTGCGGCCGCCGCGATCGCCGCCACTCTCGTGCGCCGGCTGCGCGCGCCCGCCTGGTATGCGGTGCTGATCGTCACGGCGGTGCCGTTCCTGATCGGGGTGGGCGTCGTCGTGCTCGAGCGCAGCGGGTGGGCGGCCCTCTCGAGCGGCATGATCTTCCTGCTCGCGCTCACTCTGATGCTGACCCGACGGCCCGGGTTGAACGTGGGACTGCGCGCGGTCGCCGCCGGCCTGTTGGTGCCGACGCTCGCGGTGGTCATCACCAACCTGTTCGCGCAGCTGCTGCCAAGCGGGTCGCCGTATGCGCTGCCGGTCATCGCGGTGCTGGTCGCAGGAGTGCTGCCGAGCACCGGGCTCATCCGGTCTGGTCTCGTGCGGCACGGGCTGCCCGAACGCGAGGCGGGGCTGGCGCGGATCTTCATCGAGGTCTCGGCACTGCTGACCGGAGCGATCGCGGTGCTGCTGGCACTATTGCGCAGCGCGGCAGGCCTCGACACCTCGTTCATCGTGCTTCTGGTGCTCGGGGTGGGGGCGACGGCGACAGCGATCTGGGGCCGCCGACGGTACGCCTGGTGGGTCGCGTTCGCCTCCTTCACCGGCGCACTCTGGTCGCTGTGGGCGCTGCGCGGCGTCACCGGCGTCGAGCCGTACCTGCTGCCGCCGGCGATCGCGCTCGCCGTGATCGGCGTCATCGTGACCGCTCGCGGAGCGCGGGGGCTGCCGCTCTACGCGAGCGGACTCGGTGTGGCCTCCGTTCCCGTGCTCGGCATCCTGGCGGTGACGGGCACCCCCGAGAACCTCACGATGCCGTTGCGTGCGTACGCACTGCTCGCGGGCGTCTGGGTGCTGCTGCTCATCGGCACGATCATCGGCCGCGGTGGCCGGGAGTGGATGACGCGCCTCGCGGCACTGCGAGTGCCCACGCTGCTGATCGCGATCATCACCGGGTCGGCGGGCGCGATCCAGGGGCTGCGATACGGGCTGCACGCCGACCGGCTCGTCGCCGACGGCATCGGACGCCTGCTCATCTGCTTGGCGCTCGGCGCCGCGGGCGCGCTCGCCGCGGCGGCGGCCGCACGTGCGCTGATCGACGAGGCACCGCAGTCGCGCCTGGCTCGCAGCCGCTGGATGTACGCACCCGCAGTGCTGTACGTGGTGTTCTCGATCGTGGCGCTGAAGCCCGGCCACTTCGACTGGGCCTCGATCTGGACGATGTGGGCCCTCATGTTCCTGCTGCTGGCCTTCATGATCGTGATCGCGCTTCGGGCGCGTCGTGCCACCACGACCCTGCCGCCGGTGTGGTTCGTGTTCTTGCTCGCATTTGTGGTCTCCATCGTCGGGTGGAGCGCGCGCGACCTGTGGGTCGAGACGTTCTCGGTGCCGCTGGGCCTGATGCTGCTCGGGGCCGGCGTGCTCGGCATGATCGGGGCGGATGGCGCGCCCGCCACCGCGCGCTCGGTGAACTCGTGGCCGATCGGATTCCGTGGCTCGTGGCCGCTGCTGGCGCCGGGCATCGTCGTGCTGTTTCTGGCATCGGTGTTTGCCACCGGCACCAACCCCATGGTGTGGCGGGCCGTCGGGGTGATCGTCGTTGCACTACTGGCGATCCTGGTGGGCGCACAGCTGAAGCTCGCGGCGCCGTTCTTCTTGGGCATCATCGTTCTGCCGATCGAGAACATCCTGGTGTTCGTGGTTCAGCTCGCCCGCGGAATCGACTCGGTTCCCTGGTGGATCACCCTCGCGGTCGTGGGTGCCGTGCTGCTCATCATCGCGGTCACCTACGAGCGGCGCAGCGGCGCCGACGGCAGCATCGCCGCACGGGTGCGCGACCTGCGATGAGCGGGCGGCTCAGCCGGCGGGGCCTGCTGCTGGGTGGGCTCGGGGTACTGGTGGCGGGTGCGACCGGTGTGGCCGGAATCGAGGCGGGGCTGATTCCGGGGCGAACCACGCTGCATGCGCTGCTCGGGCTGAACGGTCCGGACGGCGAGATCCCGGAGGCGGTTGCCGGGCCGGCGGTGCGGGGCGAGTTCGTGTCGGAGGCGCGTGGCGGCGCGAGGTGCGGGTGGACGATCTCCTACCCGCCAGGAGCGGCGGTGGGCGACGCGTTGCCCGTGGTCGTGATCCTGCACGGCTACGACGGCACCAACCGCACCGCGTTCACCAAGCTCGGGTTCGACAGCTTTCAGGCGAACGCCCGCTCGCCGTTCGCGCTGGGATCCGTCGACGGAGGCAACAGCTACTGGCACCCCCGGCGCTCAGGCGGTGACAGCGGCGCGATGGTCGTCGACGAGTTCCTGCCGCTGCTCGGCGACCACGGCCTCCGCACCGACCGCATCGGCCTGATCGGGTGGTCGATGGGCGGGTACGGCGCACTGTTGTTGGCGTCGCAGCTCGGTCCGGATCGCGTGGCTGGGGTCGTCGCGCAGAGTCCGGCAATGTGGGTGGACGCCGGGCACTCCCCCGAGGGCGCATTCGACGATGCCGAGGACTACGCCGCGCACGACCTCGCCGGGCGTCAGGGCGAGCTCGACGGCATCCCGGTGCGCATCGACTGTGGCACAGGTGACGGCTTCTATCCGGTGGTGCGCGACTACGCCGCCGGTTTCTCGACCCCGCCCGCCGGCGGATTCGAGCCCGGCGGCCACGACGTCGGCTACTGGCGGCGGGTCATCCCGCCCGAGCTGGAGTTCCTGGCGCAGCACGTCGCGTAGATCCGGCAACTGAGGCACAACCCGAGCCACGGGCCATTCTGGGCCGGTGGACATCGAGAAGCTCCGCCGTCGGCAACGCCAGGCGCTTCTGCGGTTTCGAGTTCTCGGGGTGATCGTCTGGCTGGGGGCGATCGCTGCGGGGACATATGTGCTGGTCGCCGCCGTCCCGCGGGCAGCCATCATCGGGTGGACTCTCGTATTTCTCGGGGCAGGGATGCTCGCCCTGAGGATCCTTGTGTCGGTGCTGGGTCGACGCACGCAAAAGGCGGCGGACGCAGCTGCGACGAGGTCAGCTGGCGCGAACTCGACGCCGTGAGCGGACCACGAGCACGAGAAGCACCAGCGAGGCGATCTGTGCCGGGACGGTGACCAGGCTGAGCGCCACGGCATCGGGATAGAGGCTGCCGGCGACCGCCGCGCCGGCGAAAACGCCGACCCCTTGGAAGACCGCGAACAAGCCGTACGCGGTGCCGCGGCGAGCCACCGGAACCAGGTCGGCGACCAGCGCCTTCACCGTCGAATCGTGCACGCCCGTCGCCGCACCCCAGATGACGACGCCGATCAGCACAAGCACGAATGACGTCGAGAACGTCAGTATCGGGATGCCCGCGACCAGGATGGGCACGACGAGAAGCGCCCCCGCCCCGACGCTGTCATACGCGCGACCGGTCACCACGGCCGCGATCGCCCCCGCCGCCATGCCCGCTGCGAACACAAGCGGCACCGCGGCGAGGTGGACCAGGCCGTCGTCGGTGAGGTGGAACGAGATCACTCCGAAGCCGACGAGCCCGGAGTTGGTGAGCGCAGCCGAGAGGCCGAACAGGTAGAGCGACGCGGGAAGCTTCGCTCCCGTCCGCTCAACCGACGCGGGGCGGCTTCGAGCGTTCGGACTGAGGGCGAAAGCAGCCGGATCCGGAACGCGGCTGCGCATCCAGAACAGCAGCACGAGCGCGAGAATCCCCGGGATCGCCAGAACCGCGAACGCCGGCCACAGGGCGCCCGAGATCGCGATCACCCCGGCGACCAGCAACGGGCCCGAGAAGGCACCGACCTGGTCGAGCAACTTGTGCACGCCGAAACCACGGCCTCCGCCGACCGCCGTCGCCGCATGCGCCAGGAGGACCGTCTTGGCGGGGCTGCGGATCGCCTTACCCAGCCGCTCGACGACGATGAGGAGCGCCGCAGCGACGACAGCCGGTGCGCCGAGGAACGGGGTGAGCGCGAGCAACGGGATGCAGAGCGCGGTCAGGGCGTAGCCCCCGATCGCGAAACCCCAGTACGCCCGGCTGCGATCGACGAGCGGGCCGGAGACCAACCGGAAACCGTATCCGACCGCTTCGGCACCCCCGGTCACGATCCCGACGATGAGGGCGCTGGCTCCCAACGACGCGAGCAGCGGGCCGGAGACAGAGCGCGCCCCGTCGGCGACCAGATCGACGGCGAGGCTCACCACGCCGAAGCCGATCACCACGCGCCATGCGCTCCAGCGCGGGGCGTCGGGGCCCGTGGTACTCGACATAGGCCCAGCGTAGGGCGGACGGGACTTGAACCCGTGACCGACGGATTATGAGTCCGCTGCTCTAACCAGCTGAGCTACCGCCCCGTGCCGGATGCTCCGGCACAGAAACCCTATCCGGCGGTGGGCAGGCTCTCGGTCACCGGGTCGACGACATCCTCGCCGCGGTAGATCGCCTCGAAGACGTCGAGGGTGCTCTGGATGTCGTGGGGCTTGATCATGTCGAGCGAGCCGCGCTTCAGCCGGTGCAGCTCCTCTTCGGGCGCCGTAAGCACCTTCGTTAGGTACCCGGCGAACGCATCGATGTCGCCCGGCTCGTACAGGTAGCCGTTCTCGCCCGGATGCACCAGGTGCGGCAGCGCCATCGCGTTGGCCGCGACGACGGGCAGACCGGACGCCAGCGCCTCCATGGTGGCGATGCTCTGCAGCTCGGCCCGCGACGGCATCCCGAACACCGTGGAGCGCGTCAGCGCCTCCTTCAGCTCTTCATAGCTGACCTTGCCGGTGAACGTGGTGCGGTCGGCGATGCCGAGCGCCTGAGCCTTCGCCTCGAGCCCGCGGCGCGCCTCGCCGTCGCCGACGATCTGCAGCTTCACGTCGAGAGCCGGGTCGAGCCGTGCGACCGCCTCGAGCAGTTCGTCGACGTGCTTCTCCTCATCGAGCCGGCCGAGGAAGGTGATGATGTTCTGCGTGCGCGGCGAGAAGTCGGCCCGGTAGAGCGACGAGTCGATGCCGCACGACACCGCGTGCACGTTCGGGATGCCGGTGGCCTTCTCGAAGAAGTCGGCGGCTCGGCGCGTGGGGGCCGTCACCACATCCGCCTTCGAGAACCAGTGACGGGCGGAGTTCCACTGGATGCGAATCAGCCAGTTGAGCATGAACCTCGGCAGGATGTGAACGTGCTGCACGATGTTCTCGGGCATCGTGTGGTTCGTGCCGACCAGGCGGATGCCGTGCTTCTTCGCCGAGGTGGCCAGCCCACGGCCCGCAACGATATGCGACTGGAAGTGGATGGCATCCGGCTTCACCGCACGCGTGATCTTCTCGGCGTTGGCTTTCACCCGCCACGGAAGCATGAACCGCAGCCAGGGGTGCGGGTACCAGCGCCAGCTGTAGATGCGGTGCACGATCAGGTTCGCCCCGCCGTGCTCTTCGGTGAAGATGCCGAAATGGTGCGGGTAGCCCGGCACCATCACATGCACCTCGTGTCCGCGGGAGGCGAGACCCGCCGCGAGCGCACGGGTGAAGGTCGCCGACCCGTTGACGTCGGGGGCGAACGTGTCTGCGCCGATGAGGATGCGCAGCGGCTGGCGCGAGGGTGTCGCGTCGGTCACTCGGTATGGTCCTTCGTTCGGTCGGCTCGTGCCCGCACATGCTCGGCACGCTGGATGGCCTCGCCCACGACCTCGGCGACGGCTTCTTCTACGACGTTACCTTCGTGGTGAGTCTGCGGGTGATGTTTGGCCAGCTGGAAAACACCGTAGATCGCGACGGCCGCGGCCACCACCCAGATCAGCAGCGCCCAGAGCGGCACCAAAGCGGCCTCGCCGAGCACCGCGATGCCGATGATCACGGCGACCAGCGGATCGACGACCGTGAGCCCCGCGATCACCAGATCGGGCGAGCCGACCGAATAGGCGGTCTGCACGAAGTAGGCGCCGAGGGCGGCGGCGAGCAGCAAGCCGATGATGCAGACGATCGTGAGCCACTCGAAGGATCCGCCGCCGGTGACGCCGGCGATCTCGTTGCCCACCCGGTTGATGACCACCTTGGCCAGCGTCGCCACGAAACCGTAGAGCACGCCCGCTGACAAGATGTAGAAGATGGCACTGGCGCGCTTGCGGAAGTAGGCGAACGACAGTGCGAGCGCCAACAGCACGACGCCGAGGATGATCAGCACCACGATCAGCTGCAGGCGCTCGACCACCGTCTCTTTGGCGAAGATCGCGGCGACGGTGACGAAGACGGCGACGCCGGCGACACAGAACACGATCGCGCGGATGGCGGGCGGCTCGAGTTTCACCTTCGACACCCGCGAGTTCACGATCGCCGTGATCACCAGGGCCACGACCCCGATCGGCTGCACCACGATGAGCGGCGCGAACGTGAGGCTGGTCAGCTGGAAGAGGATCGCCAGACCCAGCATGACCGTGCCGCCGAGCCACCACACGCTGGAGGCCAGCCGCAGCAGCTGCCGCACACTGAGACCCTGCTTGTGGCCCGAGCCGTGCCGGGCCTCGACGATCTCGACGCCGCGATGCTGGAACTGGGCGCCGAGCGCCAGGAAGACGCCGCCGACGAGCGCGATCGCGATGCCGACGACCGGGATCCCGCCGATGACGCTCTGAAACGTCGAAGGAAGGTCGCCGGGCACCCGACGAATCTACCTGCAGACGCCCCGATATCCTTGCCGAATGGCCGTCCGACCGATCCTCATCACGGGCGAGCCCGTTCTCCACAGCCGTGCTTCCGAGGTCGGTGCGATCGACGACGACATCCGCGCCCTGGTGCGCGACATGGAGGAGACGATGGCCGCGGCGCCCGGTGTCGGGCTGGCGGCACCGCAGGTCGGGGTGCCGCTGCGGCTCTTCGTGTGGCGCTGGACCGACGACGACGGCGTCGAGCACCGCGGCACCGCGATCAACCCGCAGCTCTGGATCACCCCTCCCCCCGTGGGCGAACCGGATGAGGACGCCGACTCCGAGGGCTGCCTCTCGATTCCGGGCGAGCGCTTCGCACTGCGTCGATCCGAGGGCGCGATCCTGCGTGCCACCGACCTCGAGGGTCGTGGCTACGAGATCGAGGCGCACGGCTGGCTGGCGCGCATCTTCCAGCACGAGTTCGACCACCTCGACGGCATCCTCTACGCCGACAGGTTGATCTATCCACTAAACCGTTTGATCACTAAGGTCATACGCAAGAAGAGTTGGGGGGCTCCAGGAGCCTCCTGGACGCCCGGCGTGGATCATCTCGAGGATTAGCCATGGGCGCGACGCAGGCACCGACCTCGCGACGCGCGCACCGCATCCTCTCGCTCGTCCTCGCGGGCCTGCTCGCCCTCGGTGCCGGCACCGCCCTCGCGCTGTCCGCACCCCAGAGCGCCAGCGCTGCTCCGGGTGACGTGACCAACGACATCCTCGAAGGCACCCCGATCACCCACAGCCCGTTCCTCTTCCAAGGCACCGCGACGGCCGGCGACGCGATCACCGTCAATTCGAACGGGTACGGCCCGGACTGCCACACCGTGGCCGATGGCGCGGGCAACTGGACCTGCAACGTCGTCTTCACCGCCAGCACCGACGTGACCGTGATCACCGCGGCGCGCGATGTCGACGACGGCAACCCCGCCACCCAGGAGTCGGAAGGGTGGGAGTACCCCATCTCGTTGCCGGTCTCGATCGCCGAGAACCAGCCCGGCAAGATCCTGTCCAACGCGAACCCGACCGTCGTCTCGGGAACCGGCGCGTGGCCGGGCGCCGCACTCACCGTCACCATCGGCGGATTCGCCTGCGCGGGCGCACCCGCCGCCGGCGACGGCACCTGGAGCTGCACCGGCCCCGCCCTCGCCGACGGCGACTACGCCGTGTCGGCGCAGCAGACCGTCGGGGGCGCGCTGAGCGACGCCACCGTGACGACCTACACCGTCGACTCGAGCGTGGTCATCCCGCAGATCAGCACGCCGTACGACAGCACCCTCGCGCCGGTCAACATCCAGACCAGCGTGAATCAGCCGACGATCGGCGGCGGTGCGGGCACCGCCGAGCCGTTCTCCACCCCGATCGTGCTGGTCAGCGACTTCGGCACCACCCCGATCGGCCATCCGAACGGCGGCGCCTCGATTACGGACGTCTATTGCAACGACACCGCCGCCGCCGACGGGTCGTGGAGCTGTCAGGGCGCGCAGCTCACGGTCGGCCACTTCTATGAGGTGAGCGTCTACGCCCAGGACCTGGCCGGCAACACCAGCGCCAGCCCCGACGACGAGTTCGGCATCGAGATCCTGCCGCCGCCCGACGCCCCCGTCGTCAACGCCCCGCAGGAGGGGTCAGGCCAGCTGTCGCCGATGATCTCCTTCGGCAACTCCGACGGCGTCACCACGTCGGTGCGCATCCGCGAAGGCGCCACCGACCTCTGCGGGGTCATCATCCCGGCAGCCGGATTCTGGTCCTGCCCCGGCATCGCCCTCGACCCCGGCCCGCACACCCTGTCCTTCGACGCGTACGACACCTACGGCACCCGCACGACCACCACGGTGAACGTCGACTCGTGGGCGCAGCCCACCGTCACCTACCCCGGTCCCGGCGAGCAGACCAGCGCCTCGACGATCGACATCACCGGCACCGCGCCTGTCGACGCCGAGCTCTCGATTCGGGTCGACGGCTCCAGCTTCCTCGGCTGCGATCTGGTGGCCTCGGCCCCCACCTACACCTGCACCACCGGGCTGCTCTTGCTCGGTCCGCACAGCGTCGACGTGGACTACACCGACTCGTGGGGCACCGCTTCCGACACCGTCAGCCGCTCGATCACGATCGTGCCGACGCTGCCCGCGCCGGTGTTCACCGCTCCTGTCGTGGGGTACCAGAGCTCTGACCGGCGCGTCCAGGTCGGCATGACGCTCGCCCCCGAGGGCACCGCTCTGGTGCGTGAGGGCTCGTTCAATCTGTGCGACCCGACTCCGGTGTCGTCGGCCACGTACAGCTGCCTCACCTCTCCCCTCTCGGTGGGCACCCACACCATTACCATCTCGCAGACCGACCAGTACGGCGTGTTGTCGGCCAGCGCCCAGCGCACCATCACCATCCTGGCGACCCCCCAGCAGCCGCTCAGCCTGAAGACCTTCGGCTTCAGCTTCCAGGTGCTGGGTGAAGACGGTCAGCCGATCGGTGACGACGGAATCGGAACCGGCGACATCCTGACGATCGTCGCCTCGAACGTGCCGCCCGGAACCGTCGTCGACGTCGAACTGCACTCCGACCCCGTCGTCCTCGGCGGCATGACGGTCGGACAGACCGGCGCATTCGCCGTGAAGACCGTCGTCCCGGTGGTGCCTCCAGGAGCGCACGAGATCGTCGTGTCGGCCACCGCGCCGGGGTATTGGCCGGGCACGATGACGACCGACGTGACGGTGCACGGGCTGAAAGAGATCCCCGGCCCCCAGCTCGACACGCTGCCGGTGCCCGACCCCGAGAAGAATGTCGGCACGGGCGGTCACCACTCGACCGGCCCAGCAGGCGGAACGAACGCGCACGGCTTCACCGACCCGACCGTGTTCGGCTCGAGCGTCGACAGCCCGTTCGACGCCGATGCTCACGCGTTCGCCCTCACCACGGCCGGCATCGTCCTGAGCGGGACGATCGCCATCGGGTTCCTGCTGCTCGTCGGATTCCCCGCCGAACTGCTCGAGTCGACGATCCGCAGCAACTACGACCGCGCGTTCGGCTGGCTCGCCCGGCTGCGGCGGCGCACGCACCGGATGCTGCAGCCGGTCGCCCGCATCCTCTCCCGCCCCTGGGTCGGCACGATGCTCACCGTGCTGGGGGCCGCGTTCCTGCTCGGGTTCGCCGACCCCGACTTCGGCCCCAACGGCGCCTCGGTTCGGCTGATGCTGGCCATGGTCATCTCGGTCGTCACCATCAACATCGGTCTGTCGCTCATCGTCATGCGGGTCGCCCGCCGCGCCTTCGATGTCGCCGCCGTGCTCAAACCGATGCCCGCCGCACTCGCGATCGTCGCCGTCTCGGTGCTGGTGTCGCGGCTCGCCGGCATCTCGCCCGGGTTCCTGTTCGGCATCGTGCTCGGGGTGGCGTACGCCCGCGAGCTGCGCCTGCGGGACGAGGCACGTCTCGGCGTGCTCGGGGTGGGGCTGACGATCGCAGCCGGGGTGCTGGCATGGCTCGGATACGGACTGGCGTCCCTGGCATCCGGACCCGGTTTCTTCAACAACCTGCTGATCGAAACCCTCGCCGCGATCACCCTCGAAGCGCTCGGCACCCTGGTGATCGCGCTGCTGCCGATCGAGTTCCTCGACGGGCGCACCATCTTCCGCTGGTCGAAGCTCGCGTGGACGGGGCTCTACCTGCTGACGCTTCTGGTGTTCCTGTTCGTCGTCGTGCCGCTGACCGACAACTGGGGCGTCGCGTCGGCACCGATCTTCGGATGGGGCACCCTGTTCGTCGTGTTCGCCCTGGTGGCGGTGGTCACCTGGGCCCTCTTCCGGCGCAAGACGCGCGCTACGACATCCAGCCCAGAAGCCGCAGCACCGCCGCGACGATCGCGGCGCTGATCACCACCACCACGAACGGTGCGCGCAACGCCAGCAGGATCGCCGCCACCCCGATCGCCGGAAGCCGGGCATCGGCCACCAGCTGGTGATCGCGCTCGACCGTCTGCGTCACCACCAGCGCTGACAGCAGCGCGACAGTCAGCAGGTTCGCGACACGCGACGGCGCCGGCTTCTCGATGAACGACGGCGGCACCAGGTAGCCCAGCAGCTTCAGCACCAGCACGATCAGCGAGGCCAGCAGGATGATCGACCACACGTTCATGCCTGCCTCGCCCCCAGCCAGTTGGTCACGCCCACGACGACGGCGACGAGCGCCGCCGCCAGCACGGGCAGACCGGGAGGCAGCCACGGGATGAGCACCGCCGCGACGACCGCCGCGCCGACGGCCACCGCCACCGGCTGACGCGCACGCAGCCGCGGCCAGAGCAGCCCCAGGAAGGCGGCAGCGGCAGCCGCATCGAGCCCGTACATGCGCACGTCGCCCACCAGATCGCCGAGGAGCGCACCGATGAACGTGGTCAGGTTCCAGCCGACGTAGATGATCGCGCCGGTGACCCAGAACCCGACGCGCTGCCCCCGCAGCGTCGGCTGCGCCGTCGAGACAGCGGTGGTCTCGTCGATGGTCCACTGGGCGGCCAGCAGTTTGCGCCACCACGGTCCGCCCACGATGGGCGACATGCGCATCGAGTAGAGGGAGTTGCGAACCCCGAGCAGGGCCGCTCCGGTGATCGCGGCAGGGCCTGCGGCCGTGCCGCCGGAGGCCAGCACTCCGATCAGAGCGAACTGCGAGCCGCCCGAGAACATGAACAGGCTGAGCACACAGGTCTGCCACACGTCGAGCCCGGAGGCGACCGCCAGAGCCCCGAACGACACCCCGTACGCGGCCACCGCGAGTCCGACCGCAAGGCTGGCACGCACCGCCGCAGTCGTCTCGGGGGTGGCCATGCCCCGAGGCTATTACGCCGAACGGCCCCGCCTGCGCGAGCAGACGGGGCCAGTCGGAGGGAGGTGGCGTGCTCCGCAGAGCTACTTGGCCACGGGCGGCTGCGGCACGTTCGCGCGCAGCACCTCGAGCCGAGCGCGGTACTCCTTCTCGTCGATGTCGCCCTGCGCGAAGCGCTCGGCGAGAGTCGACTCGGCGTTGCGGGCTGCCTGGGCCTGCGCCCACGGGCCGTAGCCGTGACCGTGCGCCCACGGGCCGTACGCGCCCCACATGGCGCGGCGACGACGGCCGAAGATCGCGAACAGGATCACGAACACCAGGATCCAGAACAGCGGCACGAGGAAGAACAGCCACGGACCGGGCCCGAAGGGGTGCACGGCGGCCGCAGCCAGGGCGAGAGAGGTGAACACGGTTGTCCTTTGGTCAGGGGCTCCGGAGCGGAACCCGATGACTCAAGACTCGTCGGCGGACGCAATCCGCGAATCTGCTGCGCGGATGCACCTGACTTACTCCCCCGGGCGTACCAGACCCGACTCGTACGCCGTGACGACGAGCTGCACCCGGTCCCGGGCGAGCAGCTTCGACATGATGCGCGAAACGTGGGTCTTCGCCGTCAGTGGGCTGAGGTAGAGCCGCGCGCCGATCTCCTCGTTGTTGAGCCCCTGTCCGACGAGCGCGAGCACCTCGCGTTCGCGATCTGTGAGCGTCTCGATTCGGGCGTCGTCGGGCGCCGCGCGCAGCGTGCCGGCGACACGCTCGAGCAGGCGCTTCGTCACGCGCGGGCTGAGCAGGGCGTCGCCGCCGGCGACGACGTGGATGGCGCGGATCAGCTCCACGGGCTCGGTGTCTTTCACCAGGAACCCGCTCGCCCCGGCACGGATCGCCTGCGCCACGTAGTCGTCCAGCTCGAACGTCGTCACCACCACCACGTGGGTGTGGCCCAGCGCCGGGTCGGCGACGATCTGCTCTGTCGCCCAGAGGCCGTCGCCGTCGGGCATGCGGATGTCCATGAGCACGACATCCGGCTTCTCCCGGGCGACGAGGGCGACCGCCTCGCGACCGGTGCCGGCCTCGCCGACGACCTCGATATCCGGTTCGGATTCGAGCAGACTGCGGAAGCCGCCCCGGATCAGTTGCTGATCGTCGGCCAGCGCCACCCGGATCGTCATACCGGGATCTCCATCCGCACCTCGAAGCCCCCGCTTTCCGCGGGGCCCGCCGACAGGTGCCCGCCGAGCAGTTCGGCACGCTCGCGCATGCCGAGCAGACCGCGACCGCCCGACTCGTTCGCCGTCTCGCCGCGACCGTCATCGCGCACCGACACGACGTAGCTCTCGCCCACCCGCTCGAGCCTGACGTCGACGTGCGTGACCCCGGTCGCGTGCCGCGACACGTTGGTCAGCGACTCCTGCACGACCCGATACATGGCCAGCTGGGCCTGCGCCGGCACGGCGGCATGGTCGATGCCGTCGTCGAGCCGCGCGTCGAGCCCGGAGGACGCGACAAGCGAAGGCAGTCGGTCGAGGTCGGGCTCGGGGACGAGCGGGGCGTCGACCGGCGTGCCCTCGGCGCGCAGCATCCCGAGCACCGAACGCACCTCGTCGAGCGCGGACTTGCTCGTGTCCTTGATGCTGGCGAGGGCCTCCCGTGCCTTGTCTGGCTGCTTGTCCATCAGGTGCAGGCCCACCCCCGCCTGCACGTTGATCTGGCTGAGCGAGTGGGCGAGCACATCGTGCAGTTCGCGGGCGATGCGCACCCGCTCGGCCTGCACCGTGCTCTGCCGGCGCTCCGACGCGAGCCGCCGGAACTCGCGCACCCGCTCACGCCGCGAGCGGATGCTCTCGCCGATGCCGAACACGATCAGGATGCCGAGCGTCGTCCCCGCGATGCGGAACGGCGTCCACTCGGCGCGGCCGAGCACACCCGCCAGCGTGATCGACGCGATCCAGCACACCCCGATCGACACCCACGCCCAGATGCGGTGACCCCGCACCACCGCGCTGAGAATCGCGAACGCGAGCGCCACATACGGCGGCCCGCCCCGCGCATTCACGAAAAGATCTGCGGATGCCGCCACCGCCGTGATCGCCACGACCGGTCCCGGGAACCGCCGGGCCGCGATCAGGGCGAGGGGCCCCACCACGGCGATCAGGATGCTGAGCGCCGTCTCTGGCGGAGGCAGTTCGGTGAAGCGCGAGATGATCATCGCCGAGGGCACCTGCACCGCGAACGAGATGATCACGGGCAGCCAGAGCGACGCCCAGCGCGGCGGCCGCCAGTCGGGCGGACCCTCCGGGCCCCACCAGCCCGGCGGGTGATGCTGCGCCCATGGCGCATGCGTCATCCCCGGTCCCGGCATGAGGCGATGCTACGGGCCGGGGGGCGCGGGCGCGTCCTCCCGCGGGAGTAACGGGGGTACACGCGTAGCATCCCAACATGGCCGTCGTGATCGCGTTCCTGGCGAACATCGTGATCGCGATCGCCAAGACCGTCGTCGCGCTGATCTCGGGCTCGGCGTCGCTGATGGCCGAGGCGATCCACTCCTGGGCCGACGCCGGCAACGAAGTGTTCCTGCTCATCGCCGATCGCAAGGGGGATCGCCCGCGCGACCGAAGCCACCCGATCGGATACGGCCGCGACGCCTACGTCTGGTCGCTGTTCGCCGCGGTGGGAGTGTTCACCGTCGGAGCAGTGCTCTCGGTCGTCACCGGCGTGCAGGAACTGCTGGCACCGGAGCCGGTCGCCGACTACGCCGCGGCATACATCGTGCTCGCTGTCGCCTTCGCCCTGGAAGGCTTCTCGTTGGCGCAGTCGACCCGGCAGGCGCGCCGAGCCGCCGCCCGCTACGACCGGGACACCCTGGACTACGTCATCAACGGGTCGAACACGACCCTGCGCGCGGTGATCGCCGAAGACAGCGCCGCCCTGGTCGGGTTGGCGATCGCCGCCCTCGCGGTGCTGCTGCACCAGCTGACCGGCAACCCGGTCTTCGACGCCATCGGCTCGCTGCTGATCGGCGTGCTGCTCGGAGTGGTCGCGATCGTGCTGATCAGCCGCAACCGCCGGTACCTGATCGGGGCGGCACCGCCGCCGGGCGTGCGCAGCCGCGTCATCCACGCGCTGATGCAGCACACCGAAATCGAGCGCGTCACCTTCCTGCACCTGGAGTTCGTCGGGGTCGGCAAGCTGTTTCTCGTCGCCGCCGTCGACCTGACCGGCAACGACCGCGAGGAGCGCATCGCCGAGCGCCTGCGGCGGCTCGAGCAGGAGCTCGAAACCGACGACGTGCTCTCGACGGTGGTGCTGACCCTCTCGGTAACGGACGAGCCGACCATCACCGAGTGACCGCTGCGGCGGCCGCCTGACCTCAGAACGCGGCGTCGTAGATGCTGCGCAGCTCGGGATTCTCGACCCCGGACTGCCCGCACGACAGCACGCGACCGTCGATCGACGCAATGAGGTACGTCGCACCCGCCTCGTAAACCAGGGGGCCGCCGTCGCTGATCTGGCCGTCGCCCTGCGTCGTGACGACCGTGTCGGCCACCTCGCCGGCGAAGTGGTCGGTCACATGCAACATGACCGTGCCGCCATCGATCGAGGCGACCTGTGCTTCGAAGGCGAGGTCGACATCCGCGAAGGAATCGACGGTGACGGCGGCGCACTTCATGGCGACGCCGCCCGGTGCCGCCTCGAGCACTGTCGGCGCCGACGCGGGAATCGAGATGACGATCGCAAACGCCGCGATGCCCGCAGCGGCGAGACCGCCCACGGCGGCGAATGCGATGCGTGTGCGGCTGCGGCTGGTGGTCGGGGCGGCGGTCGGGGCGGCGGTGTCGGTCATGGTCGTGTCCTTCAACAGTCGTTCGAAACGGTCGGTGCTGAGAGGAGGGAGAGACGCGGCCGGGTCCGCGCGGCGCAGACTGCGGCGGAGGTGGTCGTGGTCGGTGTCGTTCATGTGCGGTCTCCGTCCTTCACCCCTGTATGTCCCGGTTGATCGACGGTCTTTCCGAGTTCCTCGCGCAACCTGGTGCGGGCGCGGTGCAGGCGGATGGTCGCCGCGTTCACCGAGATGCCGAGGGCGTCGGCGATCTGCGGCAGGGTGAGGTCGTCCCACGCCCAGAGCCGCAGCACCTCGGCGTCGAGCGGACGCAAGCTGGCGACCGCGTCGAGGATGTAGCCGATGTCACTGTCGGCGTGATCGGGCACCTGCTGCGGCGGGTCGACCGTTGCGACGCGTACGAACAGGCGATTCTGCCGGCGGATCGCCCGCTGCGCGTTGGCCAACTGCAGGCGTGCGACACCGATCGCCCACGGGATCGCATCCTCGGGGACATCATCGATGCGACGCCAGAGGGCGAGCAGCGTCTCGCTGAGCACATCGTCCGCGGTCGCCTGGTCGGTGCGGCGGGCCAGGTAGCGGCGCACCGGCTCGACGACCTCGTGCATCAGGTTCTCGAAGCGCACGCGGCGGTCGGCGAAGTCCACAGTGAAGTATGTCCGGTCGGGGGCGGGGTCTTTCCGGATGCGGTGCGCAAATCCCACGGGCGCTGGGGCGTGAGCGCGATATCCGTTCGTGCGGGGGTGTGCGTGGGGTTTGTGCGCGTCGGGCGGGGGCGGGGCGTCGCAGCGTCGACTGAGGTGTGCGGTCGCGCGCCTATGAGGCGCGAGCGCGCACCTCAGCCGCAGTTGTGTCGGCGGCTACCGAGGACTCGGGTGGGGACGCGTTTTCCGGATGCGGTGCGCGCATCCCACGGACGCTGGGGCGTGGGTGCGATATCCGTTCGTAGGGGCGCGTGAGTGGGGTTTGCGCGCCGTCCGGGGTGGCGGTCGCCGCCGCGGACGAGGTGAAGACGAAGCTCCCCGACTTGGACTCGAACCAAGAACCTATCGATTAACAGTCGATTGCTCTGCCAATTGAGCTATCGGGGATCGCTGCGAAAACAGCCTCGCAAGACTATCAAAATTCGGGAGCACCGCTGACCGCCGCGAGGCAGGTCGGCGACGGCGCGGCCACCGGCTCACCAACAAGGGTCGGGATGCCGTCCGGGCCGATACGGAACGTCGCGATCGTGCTCGAGAGCTGATTCGAGACGTGCACGAACTCCCCGTCGACCACCAGGTGACGAGGCCAGTCGCCGCCGCTGCCGACGGAGGCCACCGGCGCGACGGCGTCGCCCAGCTCGAGGGTCGCCAGCAGGTTCGACCCGCGGATCCCGGCGACGACGAAGCGTCCCGCGAGCCCCAGGCCGGCGGCCTGATCCGTGCCCGGCACGGCGCCCGGCAGCGGCACGATCTGCACGATCTCGAACGTGTCACCCATCGGCTCGAGCAGGATCAGCTCGCAGCTCCACTCCCCCAGCAGTGCCACCCGTCCGTCGGGCAGCGGAAGCAGATCGCGGGGTCCGGTGCCGGGCGGCAGCGGCAGTTCGTGCACGCGGAGCAGCTTCCCGTCGACGACGTGGTGCACGTACAGCCGGTCGGTGCCGAGGTCGAGGGTCAGCACCGCGGTGCCCAGCGGCAGCACGTGGTGGGCGTGCGGTCCGTCCTGCGCCGGCAGGGGCCCGTGCGGGGCATCCGACGGGATCGCACCCGACGGCGTCCAGATCAGACCGTCGCCGTAGCAGGCGACCACCGGCATCCGGTCTGCCACCGCGATGTGACACGGCAACGAGCCGACGACGTGGTGCGCCACCGGCTCCAGCCGCCCACCGGCGAGGCTCATCTCAACGAGTGCGCCGGCGCCCTCCAGCGCGGCGAAGACACGCGCTCCGTCGACGGTCACCCACGACGGCGAGTCGAGCTCGGCGGCCAGCGGGCCCACCTCGAAACGGCCGTCGGAATGCGAACGCCCCCACCGCATCCCGGAGGCGGTCCCGTCCATGTCGGGACCGTATCCGCCGATCAGCCAATCGGTCATGCCGCGGCCATCAGCCCGTCGCCCGACCCGGCATGCGGTGCCGGGCACCGGGACCCGCCAGGCTGATCGACTCGGCCAGCTTCTCGACGTACGGGTGCAGCGGGTTCTTCAGCACCTGGTCGACCTGACCGAGGCCGACGAACATGCCGCCGTGCATGATGCCGATGTTCTCGGTCATGGTGCGCAGCTCGCGGATGTCGTGGCCGATCACCAGCGCCGAGAACGCCCGCTCGCGCTGCAGGTCGGAGATGACGGTGAGGATGCGACCACGCACGAGCACGTCGACACCCATGGTCGGATCGTCCGCCACCAGCAGCGACGGCTCGAGGATGAGCGCGCGCGCCAGAGCGACACGCTGCCGCTGACCGCGGGAGAGCTCATGCGGGAACTTGTTCATCACAGCGAGGGGAAGACGCACCGCGTCGATCAGCGTCGCCACCGCGGCGCCCGCCTCCAGCCGGTCGAACTTCTTGTCGCGCGAGTAGATCGGCTCGGAGACGTTCTCGCCGATGGTGAGATGGGGTTCGAGGGTCGACCCGCCGTCCTGCGGCAGGTACCCGACGCGCATCGTCAGGCGGCTGCGCTTCTTGTCGCTGATGTCGCGCAGATCTTGCCCGAAGATCTCGAGCTGCCCGCCGAAGATCTTGGGCAGCGGCTTCTCGCCGTGCTGCACCTGCGCCGCGACCGCACGCGCGAGGGTGCTCTTGCCCGACCCCGCCTCGCCGACGATGCCGAGGATTCCGCCCACCGGGATCGAGAACGACACCCCGTTGACGGCGACGTCGTCGTCGCCGTAGCCGAGGGTCAGGTCGTCCGCGAGAACGGCGAGGGGTGCATCAGCCACGCAACCACCGTACCGTCAGGATGCCAGCGGTCCGCGCGCCCGCCGAGCCGCCTGCTCCACCGGGTCGGGCACGGGAAGCGAATGCAGAAGCCGACGGGTGTAGTCGTTCTGCGGGTTGCCCAGCACGTCGGCGGTGTGGCCCTCCTCGGCGATCTTGCCGTGGTGCAGCACCACCAGCCGGTGGGCGAGCAGGTCCACCACCGCGAGGTCATGCGTGATGAACAGGGTCGCGAAGCCGAAGCGTTCCTGCACCTCGCCGAACAGCTCGAGCACGCGCGCCTGCACCGACACGTCGAGCGCACTCGTCGGCTCGTCGGCGATCAGCAGCTTGGGGTCGAGCGCGATGGCCCGGGCCAGCGAGGCGCGCTGACGCTGCCCGCCCGAGAGCTCGTGCGGGAACCGGTCGCCGTACTCACGGGGCAACTGCACCGCCGCCAGCAGTTCATCGACCCGGTCCCGTGCGTCGCCCGCGTCCTTTGCGGCGCCGTGGACGATCAGCGGCTCGGCGACGCACTGGGCGATGGTGAGCAGCGGGTTGAAGCTGGTCGCCGGGTCCTGGAACACGAAACCGAGGTCTTTGCGCTTCGGCCGGAACCGCCGCTCGCGCACCCCGTTCATCTCGGTGCCGAGGACCTGCAGCGACCCGCCGGTGACCTTCGTCAGCCCCGCGATGGCACGACCGATGGTGGTCTTGCCCGAGCCGCTCTCGCCCACCAGCCCGAGCACCTCGCCCGGACGGATCTCGAAGCTGACCCCGTCGACCGCCCGGAAACCCTTGCGGCCCAGCCGCCCCGCGTACTCGATCACCAGATCGGTGGCGCTCACCACGGCCGGCTCGTCCGACGGCGCCACCTGCGGACGGTCGGCGATGTCGAGGCGCGGCACCGCGGCGAGCAGCCGCTGGGTGTACTCGTGCTTCGGCGCGGCGAACAGCTCGCGCACCGGCGCTTCCTCGACCAGTTCGCCGTTGTACATGACCGCCACCCGGTCGGCCAGGTCGGCCACCACACCCATGTTGTGGGTGATCAGCACGATGGCCGTACCGAACTCGGCGCGCAGGTCGCGCAGCAGGTCGAGGATCTCGGCCTGCACGGTCACGTCGAGCGCGGTCGTGGGCTCGTCGGCGATGATCACGTCGGGTTCGAGCGCCAGCGCCATGGCGATGACGATGCGCTGCTTCTGCCCGCCCGAGAACTGGTGCGGGTAGTCGTCGACCCGACGCTCCGGCTCGGGGATGCCCACCTTGCGCAGCATCTCGATCGCGCGGCGGCGAGCCTGCTGCTTGGTGACGTCGCCGTGGGCACGCAGACCCTCGGCGAGCTGCCAACCCACCGTGAACACCGGGTTGAGGGCGGTCGAGGGCTCTTGGAAGATCATCGCCGCGCGCGTGCCGCGCAGTTCGCGGATGCGACCCGGCGCGAGCGAGATCACGTCGTCGGCGCCCAGGTACAGCGCCCCCTTCACCGTCGCGGTCTCGGGGATCAACCCCAGGATCGTGCGGGCCGTGACGGTCTTGCCACTGCCGGACTCGCCGACGATCGCCAGCACCTCGCCAGGAGCGACCTGCAGGCTGACGTCGCGCACCGCGTGCACGTCGCCGCCGTCGGTGACGAAGGTGACATCGAGGCCCCGGATGTCGACCGCCGGCCGGGTCGTGTCGGTTGCGGTCGCCATCAGAGCACCTCGCCCATCTCTTCGCGCGCCATCGGCTCGGACGCAGCCTCCGCGTCCTCAGGGGTGGCCCCCGACGCCCGGCGGCGTGTGCGCAGCCGCGGGTCGGCCAGGTCGTTGAGGCTCTCGCCGATGAGGGTGATGCCCAGCACGATCAGCACGATCGCCGCACCGGGGAAGATCGAGGTCCACCAGATGCCGCTCGTCACGTCACTGATCGACCGGTTGAGGTCGTACCCCCACTCGGCCGCGGACGTCGGTTCGATGCCGAAGCCGAGGAAGCCGAGCGCCGCCAGGGTCAGGATCGCCTCGGAACTGTTCAGCGTGAAGATCAGCGGCAGGGTGCGCGTCGAGTTGCGCAGCACGTGGCGGAACATCACGCGCGGGGTGCTGGCCCCCACGACTTTCGCGGATTCGACGAACGCTTCCGCCTTCACCCGCACCGCCTCGGCCCGGATCACCCGGAAATACTGCGGGATGAACACCACGGTGATCGAGATCGCTGCGGCGAACACGCCGCCCACGAGATCGGACTGGCCTTTGCTGATCACGATCCCGGCGACGATCGCGAGCAGGAGCGTCGGGAAGGCGTACACCGCGTCGGCGACCACCACGAGCACCCGATCCACCCAGCCGCCCAGGTACCCCGAGATGAGGCCGAGCAGCACGCCGATGAAGATCGACAGCAGCACCGCGACGACGATCACGAAGAAGGCCGTGCGGGCACCCCAGATCACCCGGGACAGCACGTCGTAGCCGCCGACGGTCGTGCCGAGCAGATGGTCGCCACCCGGCGGGATCTGCGAGCCGAACGTCTCGCCGTCGGGCCCGGTCAGCTGATTGAAGCCGTAGGGCGCCAGCAGAGGGGCGAAGATCGCCATCAGCACGAAGAAGCCGGTGATGATCAGACCGGTCAGCAGCATCCCGCGTTGCAGGCCCACCGCCTGCCGGTACTGGTGGATGATCGGCAGTCGGCCGATGATGTTGCGGATTTTCATCAGTAGCGCACCCTGGGATCGATGATCGCGGCGGCGATGTCGACAATGAAGTTGGTGAGGGCGACGATGACGGCCAGCAGGGCGACGATGCCCTGCACGGCGACGAAGTCGCGCGCGAGCAGATACTGCACCAGCTGGAAGCCGAGGCCCTTCCACTCGAAGGTGGTCTCGGTCAGCACCGCGCCACCCAGCAGCAGCGCGACCTGCAAACCGATGACCGTGATGATCGGGATCAGCGCCGGCTTGTAGGCGTGGTGGCGCACCAGCCGGAACTCGCTGACACCGCGCGAGCGGGCGGCATCGACGTACGGCTGCCCGAGGGTGCCGATGACGTTGGTGCGCACGAGACGCAGGAAGATTCCGGCGGTGAGCAGGCCGAGCGCGATGGCCGGGAGCACGGCGTGGGCGAGCACATCGCCGATGACGGCGCCGTTACCGAGCCGGATCGCGTCGATGATGTGGATGCCCGTGGCACCGTCGAGTTTCGACAGGGCCACCTCGTTGCGCGCACCTGCGCGCCCGGAGGCGGGCAGCCAGTGCAGTCCCACGGCGAAGATCAGCTTGAGCACCAGGCCTGCGAAGAACACCGGGGTGGCGTAGAACAGGATCGCCAGCACCCGCAGCACGGCGTCGGGCCAGCGGTCGCGCAGGTAGGCGGCGAGCATGCCGAGCGGGATGCCGACCACGAAGGCCACGATCAGCGAGTAGATCGCCAGTTCCAGGGTGGCCGGGCCGTAGCGGAACAGCACGTCGGTGACGAGCTGGTTGTCGCTCAGGGTGCGGCCGAAGTTGCCGGTGAACACCTGGCCGATGTACTCCAGGTACTGCACCAGCAGCGGGCGGTCGTAGCCGGCTTCGTGGATGCGCTCGGCCAGCTGGTCGGCGGGGAGCCGGCCGCCGAGCGCCGCGGTGATCGGGTCGCCCGTCGCCCTCATGAAGAGGAAGACGAGGGTCACCAGGATGAACACCGTCGGGAACATCAGCAGGAAGCGCACCAGCAGGTAGCGCGTGAACGACCCGCCGCTCTTGCGCTTCTTTGCGGGAGATGTGGTGGTCATGAATGCCCGTCTGTGGGGGGCAGTGGAGTGGGGCGGCCCGTCGAGACGAGCCGCCCCACCCTCAACTGCGCGGTACTACTTGGTGACCGAGGCGTAGCGGAACTTGAACGACGCGTCGAGCGTGACGCCGTCCACCCCCGCACCCGCGACCGCGATCTGAGCGCCCTGCAGCAGCGGCACCGTGGACAGCAGTTCGCCGACGCGAGCCTGGATGTCCTCGATGTCCTTGATGCGCTTGTCGTGGTCGGGCTCGACCGCCTGCGCCAGGATCAGCTGCTCCGTCTGGTCGTCGGAGAAGTGGTTCCCGAGGAAGTTGTTCTTCAGGAAGAACGGCGTCAGGTAGTTGTCGGCGTCGGAGTAGTCCGGGAACCAGCCGAGCTGGTAGGCCGGGTACACGTCGGCGACGCGGTCCTTGGAGTACTGGACCCACTCGGTCGACTGCAGGTCGACCTGGAACAGGCCGCTGGCCTCCAGCTGCTCCTTGACCATGGCGTACTCGTCACCGGACGAGGGGCCGTAGTGGTCATCGGAGTTGTACTGCAGGCTCAGCTTGACCGGCGTGGCAACGCCCGCCGCGTCGAGGATCTGCTTGGCCTTGTCCGCGTCGGGACCGCCGTTGCCGTCGCCGTAGAGGTCCTTCAGCACCTGGGTGGCGCCGGCGAAGCCGTCCGGAACGAACGAGTACGCGGGCTGGTAGGTGTCCTTGTAGACCTGGGTGGCGATCGCCTGGCGGTCGATCAGCGAAGCGAACGCCTGGCGGACGGCCTGGGCCTTGGCCGCGTCGGCCTCGGGGGTCTTCGCGCCGTACGGCATGGTGTCGAAGTTGAACACCACGTAGCGCAGCTCACCACCGGGGCCGTCGACGACCTTCACCTTGTCGTTGGTACGCAGGTCGGCGATGTCGGTCGGCGCGAGGCTGCGGTAGGCCACGTCGACCTCGCCCTCCTGCACGGCCAGCTTCAGGTTCGACGAGTCGGCGTAGACCGTGAGGATCACGCCGTCGTTCACCGGAGCGTCGAGCAGACCCTTGTAGTTCGGGTTCGGCGCGAACTCGACCGTCTTGTTGAAGTCGTAGCTCGTGATCGTGTACGGGCCGCCGAACGCGTTGGCCTTGACGATCTCGTCGTCCGGGGTGATCGCGTCGGCCGAGAAGACCTCTTCGTCGACGATCGCACCGGGGAACGAGGTGAGGATCTGCGGGAAGATCTGGTCGTTGTCGGTCTTCAGGTGGAAGACCACGGTGGTGTCATCCGGCGCCTCGACGCTGTCGAGGTTGTAGAGCAGGCTCGATGCGCCATTCGGGTCGGCGATCGCGAGGTTGCGGTCGAACGAGAACTTCACGTCGGACGAGGTGAGGTCGTGCCCGTTGGCCCACTTCAGGCCGGCCGGCAGCTTGACCGTGTACTCGTTCGGGCTG
Source organism: Pseudolysinimonas sp. (assembly GCA_035495435.1). Classification (GTDB taxonomy): domain Bacteria; phylum Actinomycetota; class Actinomycetes; order Actinomycetales; family Microbacteriaceae; genus JBDSKH01. The sequence goes on along the minus strand of DATJFV010000009.1, from coordinate 13,017 downwards.
GTGAACTCGGCGCTCTCGGCGAGGTCGGGGACCACGTCGGTGCTGTTGTAGTCCGTGTTCACGAGGTACGGGAACACCTGGGTCTGCACAGACAGCGAACCGTTGTCGTACGAACCTGCCGGGTCGAGGGTGGTGACCTTGTCGGTGGTGCCGACGAGGATCGTGTTGTCCTCGCTGCCGCCGCCACCGCCGCCGGCGGCGCACCCGGCGAGCACCAGTCCCGTCGCGGCGGTGACCGCGATGAGACCGAGTCGCACCCGGGTCTTCTGGGAAACGGAATTCATTCCGTGTACCTCCTATAGATGTCCGAAGACAATGTGTGCAGGGGAAATGCAAAACGAGCGCGCGGCAGCCTTCGCCGCACGGCCTTAGTACACAGGTCTAACACAGCATCGACCGGCCCTCCACCCGGGTGCCGCTCGCCGCGCCGTCCGCGAAACCCTCACGCAACGCGTTGAGCGTCGACGCTCATTCGTTGCGCAGTTGCCGCCGCTGACTCTCCAGTGCCACCGATCGGCGACTGAGTTCGCTCCATCGCTCGGTGTCGCCGTCGGCCGACGCTCGCTGCATCGCCCCGACCAGCTCGGACTTCTGCCGCAGCAGATCCCGGTCGACCAGATCGGCCACCACCTGTCGGCAGTACTCCGCCAGGCGGTCCGGTTTCTGCGGAATCGGGGCGATCGCCAACTGCTCGACGAGCGAGCTGAACGACGCCGGCACCTCCGAGGCGACACGCGTGACCCACCCGGGGGATTCGAAGTCGTCCATGCTCGAGGCGATCGCGTCGCGCACCACCTGCAGGGTCGGGTTCACGAAGCGGGCCTCGAGGGCACGGCCGGCGAGGTCGCGGCCGACCGCTTCCGGATGCTGCACCAGCGCCATGAGCGTGTCGCGTTCGCTGCGGGTGATGGGGTCGATCGGGAGCTCCGTGAGCATCACGCCCCGCGGTTCGGAGGGTGGCGCGGCGTGCTCCGCATCCGCGCGCTCGCCCCGCTCGGGGCGTTCGGCCGGAGCCGTCGCACGCCCGAATGCGGCGCTGCGCACCGCCGCCCGCACCTCGGCGCGATCCATCCCGAGCCAGCCGGCCAGCTGCCCGATGTAGCCCTCGAGCATCGCGCGGTCGCGCATGTGCGCCACCACCGGAGCGGCGGCGCGCAGGGCGGCGACCCGGCCCTCCACGGTGTCGAGGTCGTGCCCGGTGAGGCGGCGGCGCACCATGAACTCGAACATCGGCTTGCGCGACTCGATGAGCCCGCGCACCGCGTCGTCGCCGCGCTGCAGCCGCAGATCGCACGGATCCAGCCCTTCCGGGCCGACCGCGACGAAGGTCTGCGCGGCGAAGCGCTGCTCCTCCTCGAAGGCGCGGGTCGCCGCTTTCTGGCCCGCCTCATCCGGATCGAAGGTGAAGATCACCTGCCCCAGCCCGCCGGTGTTCATGTTGTCGACGTCGCCCAGCACCCGGCGGATGATCTTGATGTGGTCGACCCCGAAGCTGGTGCCGCAGGTCGCCACCGCGGTGGTGACGCCCGCGAGATGGCAGGCCATCACATCCGTGTAGCCCTCGACCACCACGACCTGCTTGCCTTTGGCGATGTCGCGCCGGGCGAGATCGAGGCCGTAGAGCACCTGGCTCTTGTGGTAGATCAGCGTCTCGGGGGTGTTGAGGTATTTCGGCCCTTTGTCTTGCTCGTCGTCGAGCAGTTTGCGGGCACCGAACCCGACCGTCTGACCGGTGACGTCGCGGATCGGCCAGATCAGCCGCCCGCGAAACCGGTCGTAACTGTTGCCGCGGTCACCGGTGCTGAGCAGCCCGGCCGCAGTCAGTTCAGTCTCGGTGAAGCCCTGCTTCTTCAGCGCATCGCCCAGGGCACTGAACGACTTCGGCGCGAACCCGATGCCGAAGCGCTCGGCCGCCGCCTGATCGAAGCCGCGACCGCCCAGGAAGTCACGGCCGATCTGCGCCGCGGGAGTGGCCAACTGCTGCTGGAAGAACTTCTCGGCAGCCGCATTCGCGGCGAAGAGACGCGCGCGGTTGCCGTGGTCGCTGGCCTGCCCGCCGTCCTCGTAATGCAGCTCGAAACCGATGCGGCCCGCGAGACGCTCCACGGCCTCCTGGAAGGTGACGTGGTCCATCTTCTGCAGGAAGGTGAACACGTCCCCGCCCTCGCCGCAGCCGAAGCAGTGATAGAAGCCCACCTGCGGCCGCACATGGAAACTCGGAGAACGCTCCTCATGGAACGGGCACAGCCCCTTCAGCGACCCGGCACCCGCGCTCTTCAACGTCACGAAGTCGCCCACGACATCCGCGATGTTCACCCGCGAGCGCACCTCATCGATGTCGCTTCTGCGGATGAGGCCGGGCATGGTCCCGATTCTAGGTTCGGGCGCGGTCGGCCGCCGGGCCGGACGGCGGGGCTGTGGTCAACGCCGGCGCCGGGTCAGCCGCTCGTGCCAGGCCAGCGCCGACACATCGGTCAGCGAGGCCACCTGGTCGACCACGACCCGCTTGCGGGCGACATCGCCGGATGCGGCGGTCCAGTCGGCGCCGAAACCGATATCGAGCCGGGACGGGTCGGCCCAGAGCGCCTCGGCGAGCTCGGTCAGGATCTCACGCTGCTGGGCATAGACCGGCTTGCGGGCGTTCGTCGACATCACATTCGCCGCGACGATGCCCTTCAGCACCGCGATCTCGGCCTGCGTGTCGAGCGGCACCACCACATCCGCCCCGAATCGCGCCAGACCCGCCCGCGGAGACGCCTCCCGCGTCGCCCGCACGGCCTCGCCGGCGAAGCGCCCGATCAGCTGACTGGTCAGGTTCTTCAGCCGCGCGAGGTCGCGACGGGAGCCGTCCCAGGTGTCGATCCAGTACGACAGGTTGTCGAGCCGGTCGAACGCGGCGATGAGTGCCGCGTGGTCGATCTCTCCCCCGATCCACTCGAACATGCTGTCCACCAGCGCATCGTGGTCGGCCCGGGCGCTGAGTGCCGGCACATCGAGGTAGCCGTTGACGACCGCGTCTTCGAAATCGTGCACCGAATAGGCGATGTCGTCGCTGAGGTCCATCACCTGGGCCTCGATGCAGCGCACCCGGTCGGGTGCACCGGCACGCAGCCAGGCGAACGCGGGCTGGTCGTCGTCGTAGAAGCCGAACTTGCTGCGCCCGCTCGGATCGGCGACGCCCTGCGACTGCGGCCACGGGTACTTGGTGCTCGCGTCGAGGCTGGCACGGGTCAGGTTCAGGCCGTAGCTGGCGCCATCGGGCCCGAACACCTTCGGCTCGAGCCGGGTCAGCAGACGCAGGGTCTGCGCATTGCCCTCGAAACCGCCGATGTCGGCGGCCCAGGCACTGAGCGCCCGCTCGCCGTTGTGACCGAACGGCGGGTGGCCGATGTCGTGCGCCAGGCAGGCGGCCTCGACGACATCCGGTGCGAGCCCCAGGTTGGTGGCCAGTTCGCGGCCGATCTGCGCCACCTCGAGACTGTGGGTGAGCCGGTTGCGCGCGAAGTCGAGACCCTGCGTCGGGCTGAGCACCTGGGTCTTCTGCGACAGCCGCCGCAGAGCGCTCGAGTGCAGCAGGCGCCCCCGATCACGGGCGAAGTCGGTGCGGCGCGAATTCGAATGCTCTTCGGGCAGCCGGCGCTCGAGGTCGCTGGGGGCGTACCCCGCGGGAAGCGCCGGCATCGTGCCGGGCTCAGCCGCCACTGTGATGCAGTTCTGCCGCGGTCAGCTCGGCGCGGTGCGTCTCGGGGAGTTCGCGCGAGTCGAGCCAGCGGTCGGGCAGGCTCGGCACCTTCGGAGTGCCCGCACGGCCGCGCTGGCCCTCGGCGTCGGCACCCGGGTAGGGCTGGTCGGCGTCGAGCCCGCCGAGCAGATCCGCGATCTCCTGCAGGCTGCTGCTCATCGCCAGCGCCGCGCGAGTCTCGCCACCGATCGCATATCCCTTGAAATACCAGGCCACGTGCTTGCGAATGTCGCGGCACGCCCGGTTCTCGTCGTCGAAGAAGTCCACCAGCAACTCGGCGTGGCGGTAGAACGCGGTCGCCACCTCGCCGAGGGTGGGCTCGGCTTTCAGCTGCTCCCCCGAGAACGCGGCAGCCAGGTCGCCGAAGAGCCAGGGCCTGCCCAGGCACCCGCGCCCGACGACGACGCCATCGCATCCGGTTTCGGCCACCATGCGCAACGCGTCCTCGGCGCTCCAGATGTCGCCGTTGCCGAGCACCGGCACGCTCGTGATCGTCTCTTTCAGCTTCGCGATCGCCGACCAGTCAGCGGTGCCGCTGTAGAACTCGGCCGCGGTGCGGGCGTGCAGGGCGATGGATGCCACTCCCGCACCTTCGGCGGCGCGTCCGGCTTCGAGATAGGTGAGATGGTCGGCGTCGATGCCCTTGCGCATCTTGACCGTCAGCGGAATGTCGCCGGCGGCCTTCGCCGCCCGCTCCACGATCTCGCGGAACAGGTCGAGCTTCCAGGGCAGCGCCGCGCCTCCGCCCTTACGGGTCACCTTCGGCACCGGGCAGCCGAAGTTGAGGTCGATGTGGTCGGCGCGGTCCTCAGCCACGAGCATGGTCACCGCTTCGGCCACCGTCCGCGGGTCGACGCCGTACAGCTGGATGGAGCGCGGCGTCTCGGACTCGTGGTGCTGGATGAGCCGCATGCTCTCGGGGGTGCGCTCGACGAGCGCGCGGCTGGTGATCATCTCGGAGACGTAGAGACCCGCCCCGTACTCGCGGCACAGCCGCCGGAACGCGGTGTTCGTGATGCCCGCCATCGGCGCCAGCACCACCGGCACGCTCAGCTCGAGCGGGCCGATGCGCAGCGGACGCACCTGGATGCTCGATAGCGTGGACATGTCTCGATTGTCTCAGACCGGAAGGCGGCGCACATGGCGGCAGACGACGCGCAGCGCGGACGCGACCGGGTCGCGGCGGATGCTGCGGCCCGCGGCATCGCGGTCGAGTTCGTGGAGCGCACCGCCGCCCGGTCACTGGAGGAGACGGCGCAGATCCTCGGAATCGCGCCGGGCGACATCGTGAAGTCGCTCGTCGTGAAGCGGCACGACGGCACCTTCCTCTTCGCCGAGGTGCCGGGTGACCGGCAGATCTCGTGGGCGAAGCTGCGGGCCGTCGTCGGGGTGAACAAGCTGCAGCTGCCGGAGGCGTCGGTCGCGCTCGACGCCACCGGGTACGAGCGCGGCACCATCACCCCGCTCGGGTCGGGCGCCGCGTGGCCGGTCTACATCGACCAGACCCTGGTGGGCCGCCGGGTCTCGATGGGCGCCGGCGAGCATGGACTGTCGATGTTCGTCGACGCCGACGAGCTCATCGCCGGACTCGGTGCCACGGTCGCCGACATCAGCGACCCGGTGCTCCCGCCGGCCCCGTAGCCCCGAAGCGGCGTATCGAAACCCCGCTACACCGCGTCTTCGTCGAGCCGCCGGTTCATGATCGCGTGCTCGGGATGCGCCGGGATGACGCACACGTCACCCTCGCAGCTCTCGGCATCGACCTCTCCGAGGATCTGCAACCGGGGGATGTCGCTCATGCGGCGGTCTCCTTCGCGTCTCGCACCTGCTCCAAGACGTTAGCGAACGTCGCCGTCTCCTGCGCACCCGAGACGCCGAACTGCCCCTCGAACACGAAGAACGGCACACCCTGGATCCCGTACGCGGCCGCTTGCGCGACATCGGCTTTCACCGCTGGGAGGTACTCGTTCTCGGTCAGGGCGCGCACCACATCCGCCCGGTCGAAGCCCAGGCCCGCCGCGAGGTCGGCGAGGTCGTCGATACGGCCGACGTGCCCGCCATCAACGAAGTAGGCCTTCAGGAGCGCCTCTTTCATCTCGAGCTGCCGGCCGTGCGCCTTCGCGTAGTGCAGCAGCTCGTGCGCCTTCACGGTGTTGGTCTGGTGCATGTGGTCGTAGTCGTAGTCAAGGCCGACCGCCTTCGCGATGCCTCGGACGCGGTCGATCATCTGCTCGACCTGCGGCATCGGCAGGCCCTTCCGCTCGGCGAGATACTGCGCCGGGGTGCCGTCGTAGTCGACGGGCGTGTCGGGAGCCAGCTCGAACGAGTGGTACTCGACCTCGACCTCTCCGTCGAACTGCGCCACCGCAGCCTCGAACTTGCGCTTGCCGATGTAACACCACGGGCACTGCACGTCAGACCAGATGTCGACCTTGATACTCACGCTTGAGTGCAACGTGCGCGCGGCGGCGGTATTCCGGAGCTTCCGTGTGCAGGATTCAGTCGTTCACGCCCACAGCACTCGGGGCGCGCCGGGTGCCACGCGGCTCGGGCGGCGGAGTGACTGAATCCTGCGCAGGTGACACGCCCCGCGCCCGCAACGCCGCCCGCACCGCGCCCTCGACCTCCGGCCAGGCGCCCCGCAGCATCCGGTAGCTCACCCGCAGCGGGTGCCGGCCCTCTGCCGTAATGCGCAGATCCTTCCGGCGGTCGCTCTCGAACGTCGCCTCGTGATGCTCCTTGCCGTCCAGCTCCATCGCCACGTGGTCGGCGATCACCAGGTCGATCGCCTGACTCCAGCCGACCGGCACCTGGCTGCGCACCCGGAACCCCGCACGCACCAGGCGCACGCGAGCAACACTTTCGAGCACGCTCTCGGAGGACGCATCGACCCACAGATCGACGCAGCGGGCGGATTGCGGAAGGCGCTCGACCAGCCGCCGCCATGTCGGCAGGTCGATCGCCCGCGTCTGGAGAGCCCAGTCGACGCACGGAACCGATACCTCGAGGTCGTGATCCAGAATGACTCGGGTGACAGCCGCAACAACCCCGACCACCGAAGCCGAGGCGGGCGGGCTCGGGTCGTCGACCCAGTGCAGCGTCGCTCCCGGATCGGGTCGCAACCGTGCCGAGCCGCGCGGCACTGCCACCTCGATGCGGGACGGGGGCGACAGCACCCAGGCACCCAGGTCGGCGAGGGCCGACACACCGGTCAGGCGACCACCGATGCGTACGGCGCGGTAGCGGGGATGTGCGGATGGCAGGGTCGAGTACCAGCCGAGCCGCGGCCGGCTGAGCACACCCGATGCCACGGCCCGGGTGAGTTCACGCCGGCTCACTCCCGCCGCGATGAGATCGCGCCCCGAGGCCACGCCACCACGCGCCGAAACCTCCGCCGCCGCATCCACATCTCGATGCTCGCGAGTCGGTTGACCCCGGTCGGTGTCCGGTGCCCGATCTGTGGACCGGTCAGGCTGTGCGCGATTCAGTCACTCGTGCTGCCGGCCGGATGCGGTGGCCGGGATTCAGGGCGCCGCGGGCGGCTGCGGCGCGGGAGTGACTGAATCCTGCGCAGGGCTGGAGGCCGCGGGCGGAACCCACGCCCCCAGGCGCGCGACGCTCGTGCGGCGGGCCAGCCACGACATCCAGAGCACCCACACCGCCATCGGCACCAGCGACAGCGCCGGACCGATCGGGCCCGCTGTCTCGCTCTGGTTCACGGTGGTGCCGAAGCTGCCGGATGCCAGCAGCAGAAACGAGGCGATGTTGTTGATCGAGTGGTAGGTGATGCCGGCCTCGAGCCCACCGGTGCGCCAGGTCACCAGACTGGCGGCGAAACCGAACAGGAACACATCGACCAGGCCCCAGATGTCGTAGGCGTGGAGGGATGCGAATGCCAGGGTCGAGATCACCGCACCGACCGGGAACCAGCGCACCCACGACCCGATGACCTGGGGCAGCATCCCGCGGAACACGTACTCCTCGGCGGCCGCCTGCACCGGAGTCAGCACGAGGATCAGCACCGCGCACACCGCGAACGTGACCGGATCGGTCGTCGGGGTCCCCGGCCACTCCCCCGCGATCAGCGCCGGCAGCAGGATCGACAGCCCGAAGCTGAACGCCAGGATGACGCCCGCCGGGCCGAGGCTGATGAACAGCCACCGCCACCGCACCCGGAACGCGACAGAGTGCCGCACGCTCACCGGACGCAGGCCGATCGTCAGCATGGCCAGCTGCACCGCCGGCAGCATCACGGCGATGCTCGCCAGCGCGAAGGTGATGCTGAGCGGGTCGGCGGCGTCGATCTGCGCCAATGCGCTGATGTCGGCGCTGAAGTGCTCGAGGGTGTCGAGCCGCAGGTCGCCCGTCGCGATGCCGATGCCGAACACGACGGCCCCGAGAACCAGCGACAGCACGATGAAGTAGACGACCGCGATCGGCAGCACGGCCAGCGGTCGCCACCAGCGGTATCCGCGCAGTGTGCGGTACAGCCGGTGGAACGGCACCGGTTCGGACGGCGTGACCACCGCCGCTGGCGGAACCCAGCCCTCGGGCGTGGGGACCCAGCCGGGCGGCGGGGTCCAGGGCTGCGTCATGCCCCGCGCAGCCGCTCGGAGAGGTACCCGACCAGGCGGTCGAGCGACACCCGCTCCTGCGACATGGTGTCGCGCTCGCGCACGGTGACGGCCTTGTCATCGAGGGTGTCGAAGTCGACGGTGACGGCGAACGGGGTTCCGATCTCGTCCTGCCGGCGGTACCGGCGACCGATGGCGCCGGCGTCGTCGAATTCGATCATCCAGTTCTGGCGCAGGTCGGCGGCGAGCTCGCGCGCCACCGGCGACAGCTGCTCGTTGCGCGACAGCGGCAGCACCGCCACCTTGACCGGGGCGAGGCGCCGGTCGAGCCGCAGCACGGTGCGCTTGTCGACGCCGCCCTTCGTGTTGGGCGCCTCGTCCTCGTGGTACGAGTCGACGAGGAACGCCATCAGCGCGCGGGTGAGACCGAACGCCGGCTCGATCACGTACGGGATCCAGCGCTCGTTCTTGGTCTGGTCGAAGTACGACAGGTCGACGCCCGACTTCTCGGAGTGCGTCTTCAGGTCGTAGTCGGTGCGGTTGGCGATGCCCATCAGCTCGCCCCACTCGCTTCCGGCGAACCGGAAGCGGTACTCCACGTCGACGGTGCGCTTGGAGTAGTGCGACAGCTTCTCTTTCGGGTGCTCGTAGAACCGCAGGTTCTCGGGCTGGATGCCGAGGTCGGTGTACCACGTCATCGACGCGTCGATCCAGTACTGGTGCCACTCTTCGTCGGTGCCGGGTTCGACGAAGAACTCCATCTCCATCTGCTCGAACTCGCGCGTGCGGAAGATGAAGTTGCCGGGGGTGATCTCGTTGCGGAAGCTCTTGCCCACCTGGGCGATGCCGAACGGCGGCTTCATGCGGGCGCTGGAGAGCACGTTGGCGAAGTTGACGAAGATGCCCTGCGCGGTCTCGGGGCGCAGGTACGCCAGCCCCTCCTCCTCTTCGACGGGGCCGAGGAACGTCTTCAGCAGCCCGGAGAAGTTGCGCGGCTCGGTCCAGGCGCCCGGCTGACCGGTCTCGGGGTCGTTGATGTCGGCGAGACCGTTGGCGGGCGGCCGGCCGTGCTTGGCCTCGTACGCCTCGATGAGGTGGTCGGCGCGGTAGCGCTTGTGGGTGTGCAGCGACTCGACGAGCGGATCGCTGAACACCTCGACGTGCCCCGACGCCTCCCACACCTGCCGGGGCAGGATCACCGACGAGTCGATGCCCACGATGTCGTCGCGAGTCTGCACCATGAACTTCCACCACTCGCGCTTGATGTTCTCTTTCAGCGCGGTGCCGAGCGGACCGTAGTCCCAGGCCGACCGGGAGCCGCCGTAGATCTCACCCGCCTGGTAGACGAAGCCGCGGCGCTTGGCCAACGAGATGATCGAGTCGAGAGGGTTGGGCGTGGCCACGTCGAGGTACTCCTGGGGTTCAGCCGCGCCGGCTTGCGCGGTCGAGGTGCGCGATCAGCCTACCGGGGGCTGAGGGCGCCGACCGCCGCGACAGCGTCGACGGTCAGGTCGACAATGCGGTCGGCGAGCGCGGTGTCCGCGTCGGCGGCGAGGGTGAACCGCACGGCGGTCTGCGCGACCTCGGCGGGGATTCCGAGGGCGAGCAGCACCGCCGAGGGCTCGTCACGGCCGGCGGCGCAGGCCGATCCGCTCGAGCACACCACTCCGCGCCGCTCGAGTTCGAGCAGCACCGCCTCCCCCGCGATCCCGGGGAAGCAGAACGAGGCGTGGTTCGGCAACCGATCCGTGCGGGCACCGGTCAGCAGGCTGCCGGGCACGCGGGTGCGGATGCCGTCGATGAGCCGGTCGCGCACGTTCGCCATCGCGGGCGCCAGCGCTCGCATCCCCGCGGCGAGTTCGAGGGCGGTGGCGAGTGCGACTGCCGCGGCCACGTCCTCCGTTCCCGAACGCCTCCCCCGCTGCTGGCCGCCCCCGTGCACGAGCGGTTCGATCGGAATGCCGCCGCGCAGCACGAGTGCACCCACCCCCTTCGGCGCCCCGATCTTGTGCCCGGAGACGCTGATCGCATCAACGCCCAGCACCCCGAGACCGACCTCCATCCACCCGGCGGTCTGCACCGCATCGGTGTGGAATGGCACCCCGGCCTGCCGCGCGACGGCGGCCAGGTCGACGAGTGGCTGCACGGTGCCGATCTCGTTGGACGCGTGCTGCACGCTGACCAGTGCGGTGTCGGGCCGCAGCGCCGCAGGGAGCGCGTCGGGCGACACGGTTCCGTCGGGCCGGAGCGGGAGTTCGGTGACCTCGACGCCGTGCAGCCGTCGCAGGTAGTCGGCGCTCGCGCGCACCGCCTCGTGCTCGATCGGCGTGGTGATCAGGTGCCGGCCCCGGGTGCTCGCCAGCACGATGCCCTTGACCGCGAGGTTGTCGGCCTCGGTGCCGCCGCTGGTGAGCACCACCTCCGAGGCGCGGCACCCGAGCGCCGCGGCGATGGACGCGCGCGCCTCGGCCAGCAGCGCGGCCGCCTGCTGCCCCGGTTCGTGGGTGCTCGATGGGTTGCCGTACACGGCGTGCGCCGCCGACATCCGCGACAGCACCTGCGGGTGCACCGGCAAGGCCGCTGCGGTGTCGGCGTAGGTCACACCTGCACCCGGATGTCGAGCCCGAGGTCGAGCGCGCGCACGCTGTGCGTCAGAGCGCCGACCGAGATGACGTCGACCCCGGTGGCTGCGATCGCGGCGACGGTGCCGAGGTCGACACCGCCGCTGGCCTCGACCCGGGCCCGCCCGGCGATGAGCGCGACCCCTGCGTGCAACTGGTCGAGGGTGAAGTTGTCGAGCATGACCGTGTCCGCCCCGGCCGCCAGGACCTCCTCGATCTGGTCGAGCCGGTCGACTTCGACCTCGATGCTGGTGGTGTGCGGCAGCGTCGCGCGCGCTCGGCGGATGGCCTCGCCCGCAGGGATGCCCTGGGCCGCGAGTACTGCCAGGTGGTTGTCTTTCACGAGGACGGCGTCGGAGAGGGAGAACCGATGGTTGCGGCCCCCGCCGTCGCGCACCGCCTGCCTTTCGAGGATGCGCAGACCGGGAGCCGTCTTGCGGGTGTCGACGATGCGCGCGCCGGTTCCGTCGACGGCGGCGACGTAGCGCGCCGTCTCGGTGGCGATGCCCGACATGCGCTGGACCAGGTTGAGCGCCACGCGCTCGGCACGCAGCACCGAGCGCGCGGGCCCGCTCACGCGGGCGAGCACCTCGCCGGAGTCGAACCGCTGCCCGTCGGCCGCAACGGTCTCGACGTCGACGGCGGTGTCCGCGAGCATGAACACCCGGGCGAACACCTCGATGCCGCTGAGCACGCCGGCCTCCCGTGCGACGAGCTCGGCTGCCGCCTCCGCGGTCTCCGGCAGGAACGCCTCGCTCGTGGCATCGCCCCAGGGTGCGTCCTCGGCGAGCGCCCGCTCGAGGATGGCGTCGACCGCGTTCACGGGCGCAGCGCCAGCATGCGGTCGAGCGCCACGCGCGCTTCGGCGGCGACCCCGGCATCCACCTGAATGCGATTCACCACCCGCCCCTCGGTCAGTTCCTCGAGGACCCAGGCGAGGTATCCGGGGTGGATGCGGTACATCGTCGAGCACGGGCAGATGACCGGGTCGAGGCAGCGGATGACGTGCTGCGGGAACTCGGCGGCGAGCCGGTTCACCATGTTGATCTCGGTGCCGATCGCGAAGCTCGCCGGGTGCGGGGCGGACGCGATGGCGCGCCGGATCTGGTCGGTCGAGCCCGACTCGTCGGCGGCGTCGACGACGTCCATGGGGCATTCCGGGTGCACGATCACGCGCACCTCCGGGTCGGCCGCCCGCGCCGCCTCGATCTGCGCGACGGTGAAGCGGCGGTGCACCGAGCAGAAGCCGTTCCAGAGCACGACCTGGGCCCCCAGCAGCTCGTCGGCAGTGTTGCCGCCGAGTGGGGCGCGCGGGTCCCAGACGGGCATCCGCGTCAGCGGCACGCCCATCGCCTTCGCGGTGTTGCGCCCGAGGTGCTGGTCGGGGAAGAACAGCACCCGTCGCCCGCGCGACAGGGCATCGGCCAGCACGACGGCGGCGTTCGAGCTGGTGCAGACCACCCCGCCGTTGCGCCCGCAGAACGCCTTCAGCGCGGCCGAGCTGTTCATGTAGGTGACCGGGACGATGGGCGCGCGACCGTCATCGGACGACTCGTCGCGGTAGAGCGCGGTCAACTGCTCCCAGCACTCCTCGACCGAGTCGGCGTCGGCCATATCGGCCATCGAGCATCCCGCGGCGAGGTTGGGCAGGATGACGGCCTGGTCGTCGCGGGCCAGGATGTCGGCCGTCTCGGCCATGAAGTGCACCCCGCAGAACACGATCGCCTCCGCCCGTGGCACGGTTTGCGCGGCGTTCGCCAGCTGGAACGAGTCACCGACGAAGTCGGCGTGCTGCACCACCTCGTCGCGCTGGTAGAAGTGACCGAGGATCACGACGCGCTCCCCGAGCTTCGCCTTCGCCTGCCGGATGCGGTGGTGCAGTTCGTCGGTCGTGGCCAGCCGGTAGGCCTCGGGCAGCGCTCCCTGGCGGGGCGTCCCGACCGGAATCACGTCGCCGAGGGACGCACCCGGCCCGTACCCCACGACGCGGTCGGCGACCCACGGGCCGTCGTTCAGCGTCGGGTCGCAGGTGTCGGTGGGGTCGGTGCTGATCAGCTGGGCGATCGAGGGCATGTCAGCG
>DATJFV010000008.1:0-12442 GCA_035495435.1 Pseudolysinimonas sp. | reverse complement strand
GACCAGGTCGCCGATGCCGGCGCTGTTCTGCTCGTCGTGGGCCTTCACCTTGGAGGTGCGGCGGATGACCTTGCCGTAGAGCGGGTGCTTCACGCGGTCTTCCACCTCGACGACGATGGTCTTGTCCATCTTGTCGCTGGTCACGTAACCGCGGCGCACCTTGCGGTAGCCACGGGCGTTCTCGTCCCGGACGTCGTGAGCGGCGTGCTCGTGCCCCGGCTCGGCCTTCTTGACCTGTGCCATTACTTGCTCGCCTCCTCGGCGGTCTCGGGCGCCTCGGCCTCAGCCTCGGTGCTCTTCTTCGCGGAGCTGCGCTTGGCGGGCGCCTCGACCTTGACAGGCGTGGCGCGGATGCCGAGCTCGCGCTCGCGACGGATGGTGTAGATGCGGGCGATGTCGCGCTTCACAGCGCGCAGACGCCCGTGGCTCTCGAGCTGACCGGTGGCCGACTGGAAGCGCAGGTTGAACAGCTCCTCCTTGGCCTTCTTCAGCTCGTCGAGCAGACGGTCGTCCTCGAAGGTGTCGAGCTCGGCGGGTGCGAGCTCCTTGGATCCGACGGCCATTACGCGTCGCCCTCCTCGCGCTTGATGATGCGTGCCTTCAGGGGGAGCTTGTGGATCGCGCGCATGAGTGCGCCGCGAGCCAGCTCCTCGTTAACACCGGCGACCTCGAAGAGGACCCGGCCGGGCTTGACGTTGGCGACCCACCACTCCGGCGAACCCTTACCCGAACCCATGCGGGTTTCGGCGGGCTTCTTGGTGATCGGACGGTCGGGGTAGATGTTGATCCACACCTTGCCGCCACGCTTGATGTGGCGGGTCATCGCGATACGCGCGGCCTCGATCTGGCGGTTCGTCACATACGCCGGCGTGAGGGCCTGGATGCCGAACTCGCCGAACGTGACCTTGGTGCCACCGGTGGCAGCGCCGGAACGACCCGGGTGGTGCTGCTTGCGGTGCTTGACCTTACGGGGAATAAGCATGTCTAGCTCTCAGCTCCTGCGGCGACGGGAGCGTCGTTGCGACGACCGCGGGGGCCGCCGTCACGGCGCTCGGGACGAGTCGACTTCTGCGCAGCCTGCTCGCGCGCCAACTCTTTGTTGGTGATGTCGCCCTTGTAGATCCACACCTTCACGCCGATGCGGCCGAAGGTGGTGCGGGCCTCGTAGAAGCCGTAGTCGATGTTCGCGCGGAGCGTGTGCAGCGGCACGCGGCCCTCGCGGTAGAACTCCGACCGGCTCATCTCCGCGCCGCCGAGACGGCCCGAGACCTGGATGCGGACGCCCTTGGCGCCGGCGCGCTGAGCGCCCTGCAGACCCTTGCGCATCGCGCGGCGGAACGCCACACGTGCGCTCAGCTGCTCGGCGATGCCCTGGGCGACCAGCTGAGCCTCGGCCTCGGGGTTCTTGACCTCGAGGATGTTCAGCTGGATCTGCTTCTTGGTGAGCTTCTCGAGGTCGGCGCGGATGCGCTCGGCCTCGGCGCCGCGGCGGCCGATCACGATGCCGGGACGCGCCGTGTGGATGTCAACGCGGACGCGGTCACGGGTGCGCTCGATCTCGATGCGGGCGACGCCGGCACGGTCGAGGCTGGTCTTCAGCAGGTTGCGGATCTTGACGTCCTCGGCCACGTAGTCCGAGTAGCGCTGACCGGGCTTCGTCGAGTCGGCGAACCAGCGCGACACGTGGTCGGTGGTGATGCCGAGGCGGAAGCCGTACGGGTTGACCTTCTGGCCCATTTACTTACCTGCCTTTTTCGAACCGGTGGTCGCGCTTGCCGAGCCCGCCGCAGCATCCTGCAGCTCATCGGGCGTGCGCAGCACGACCGTGATGTGGCTGGTGCGCTTCATGATCTTGAACGCGCGACCCTGCGCACGCGGGCGGAACCGCTTGAGCGTGGTGCCCTCGTCGACGAACGCGCGGGCGACGAACAGGTCCTGCTCGTCGAGGTAGCTGTTCGACGCGTCGGCCTTCACGCGGGCGTTCGCCATCGCCGAGGCGACCAGCTTGTACACCGGCTCGCTCGCCGACTGCGGGGCGAACTTCAGGATCGCGAGGGCCTCGGCGGCCTGCTTGCCGCGGATCAGGTCCACGACGCGGCGGGCCTTCTGCGGCGTGACCCGGATGTGGCGCACACGCGCCATCGACTCCACCATCAGCGGCGCCGTCCCTTCTTGTCGTCCTTCTCGTGACCGCGGAAGGTGCGGGTCGGGGCGAACTCGCCCAGCTTGTGACCCACCATGGTCTCGGTCACGAACACGGGGATGTGCTTGCGGCCGTCGTGCACGGCGATCGTGTGCCCGAGCATGTCGGGGATGATCATCGACCGGCGCGACCAGGTCTTGATCACGTTCTTGGTGTTGGCCGCGTTCTGCGTCGCCACCTTGCGGAACAGGTGGTCGTCGACGAAGGGGCCCTTCTTGAGACTGCGAGGCATCTGCTTCTTCTACCTTTAGCGCTTCTTGCCGACGTTACGGCGGCGGACGATGAGCTTGTCGCTGGGGAGGTTGCGCTTACGCGTGCGGCCCTCGGCCTGACCCCACGGGCTGACCGGGTGACGACCACCGGAGGTCTTGCCCTCACCACCACCGTGCGGGTGGTCGACCGGGTTCATCGCGACACCACGGACGGTCGGGCGGACGCCCTTCCAGCGCATGCGGCCGGCCTTGCCCCAGTTGATGTTGGACTGCTCGGCGTTGCCGACCTCGCCGATGGTGGCGCGGCAGCGCAGGTCGACGTTGCGGATCTCGCCGCTCGGCAGACGCAGCTGCGCGTACGGGCCGTCCTTGGCGACGAGGCGGACGCTGGCGCCGGCGGACCGGGCCATCTTCGCGCCGCCGCCCGGCTTCAGCTCGATCGCGTGGATCACGGTACCGACGGGGATGTTCTTCAGCGGCAGGTTGTTGCCGGGTTTG
Source organism: Pseudolysinimonas sp. (assembly GCA_035495435.1). GTDB lineage: Bacteria > Actinomycetota > Actinomycetes > Actinomycetales > Microbacteriaceae > JBDSKH01. The sequence goes on along the minus strand of DATJFV010000008.1, from coordinate 9,529 downwards.
ATGTCGGCCGACGGACCCGACTCGACGACGTCGCCCTGCTTCAGCTTGTCCGGCGCGATGATGTAGCGCTTGGTGCCGTCGACGAAGTGCAGCAGCGCGATGCGCGCGGTGCGGTTGGGGTCGTACTCGATGTGAGCGACCTTGGCGTCGACGCCGTCCTTGTCGTTGCGCTTGAAGTCGATGACGCGGTACTGGCGCTTGTGCCCACCGCCGATGTGGCGGGTGGTGATGCGACCGGTGTTGTTGCGCCCGCCCGTCTTCGGCAGCGGCTGGAGCAGCGACTTCTCGGGCGTGGAACGCGTGATCTCGACGAAGTCGGCGACCGACGAACCACGACGACCGGGAGTCGTCGGCTTGTATTTGCGAATGGCCATGTGCTTTTCTCCTGGTCCCTTAGCCGACAGCCGTGAAGATGTCGATCGAACCGGACTTGAGGGTGACGATGGCGCGCTTGGTGTCCTTGCGCTTGCCGATGCCGAACCGGGTGCGGCGGTGCTTGCCGACGCGGTTGAGGGTGTTCACCGAGTCGACCTTCACGCCGAAGATCTTCTCGATGGCGAGCTTGATCTCCGTCTTGTTCGACCGGGGGTCGACGATGAAGGTGTACTTGCCCTCATCGATCAGGCCGTAGCTCTTCTCGGAGACGACCGGCGCGATGATGATGTCGCGCGGGTCCTTGTTGTAGCCGCTCACTTGTTCTCCTCGGTGGTCGAGCTCGTCGAGGCGGTGCTCTTGGAGGCCACGAAGGCGTCGAACGCGCCCTTCGTGAAGACGATGTCGTCGCTGACGACCACGTCGTAGGCGTTCAGCTGGTCGGCGAACAGCACGTGCACGTTGGTGAGGTTGCGCACGCTCTTGAAGCTGACCTCGTCATCGCGCTCGAGCACGACCAGCACGTTGCGGCTGGTCGCGACCTTGGCGAGCAGCTCGATGGCCGTCTTGGTCGAGGGGGCGCTGTCGAGGCCGAAGCTCTCGACCACGTGCAGGCGCTCACCGCGGGCCCGGTCGGAGAGGACGCCGAGCAGAGCCGCGGCGATCATCTTCTTGGGGGTGCGCTGCGAGTAGTCGCGCGGCACGGGTCCGTGGACGATGCCGCCGCCGCGGTGCTCCGGCGCACGCACCGAGCCCTGACGGGACCGGCCGGTGCCCTTCTGCTTGAACGGCTTGACGCCCGAGCCGGAGACCTCGCCACGACCCTTGGTCTTGTGGGTGCCCTGGCGGGCGGCCGCGAGCTGCGCGGTCACCACCTGGTGGATCAGCGGGACGTTCGTCTGCTGGTCGAAGATCGCGGCGGGGAGCTGGACGCTGCCCGAGGTGCCGCCCTTCGGCGAGACGACGGTGAGAGTGTCGGCCATGACTACTTGGCTCCCTTCACGGCGTTGCGGACGAAGACGATCCGGCCGCGAGCACCGGGAACGGCGCCCTTCACGAGGATGATGTTCTTCTCGACATCGACGGCGTGAACCTTGAGGCCCTGCACGGTGACGCGCTCGCCACCCATGCGCCCCGCCATCCGCATGCCCTTGAAAACACGGCTGGGGGTGGAGCTGGCACCGATCGAACCCGGCTTGCGGTGGTTGCGGTGCGCACCGTGGCTGGCGCTGACGCCCTTGAAGTTGTGGCGCTTCATGACACCGGCGAAGCCCTTGCCCTTGGAGGTACCCACGACATCGACGTACTGGCCGGCCTCGAAGATGTCGACCGCGAGCTCCTGGCCGAGCGTGTACTCGGCGGCGTCGGCGGTGCGCACCTCGGTGAGGTGGCGGCGGGGCGTGACGCCCGCCTTGTCGAAGTGACCGGCGGCAGGCTTGTTGACCTTGCGCGGGTCGATCTGGCCGTAGGCGATCTGCACGGCGCTGTAGCCGTCGACCTCTTCGGAGCGGACCTGGGTGACGACGTTGGGAGTGATCTCCACGACGGTCACGGGGATGAGCTTGTTGTTCTCGTCCCAGACCTGGGTCATGCCGAGCTTGGTGCCCAGCAGACCCTTCACGGTCTTGGTGGCTGCAGACATGTTCTTCTGTTCCCTGGGCTTAGAGCTTGATCTCGATGTTGACGTCGGCGGGCAGGTCGAGACGCATGAGCGAGTCGACGGCCTTCGGCGTCGGGTCGATGATGTCGATGAGACGTTTGTGGGTGCGCTTCTCGAAGTGCTCGCGGCTGTCCTTGTACTTGTGAGGACTGCGGATCACGACGACCACGTTCTTCTCCGTGGGGAGCGGGACCGGGCCGACCACGGTCGCACCCGCGCGGGTCACCGTGTCGACGATCTTGCGCGCCGAGGCGTCGAGACCGGCGTGGTCGTACGACTTGAGCCGGATGCGGATCTTCTGTCCCGCCATGTCATCTCTCTTCTGTGTCACGCACAGGGCTGCGCCCCGGGCATCTTCGGCGCGACTTCGCAGTTCGCGCACCGCTGTTCTTCTGTCAATCCCGCTCGCACGGCACGCCGTAGCAACTCGCGCAAACGAGTCGTTCGGGTGGGATTCGAGTGAAACCGTGTTCTGCTGCCTGTGGCCCAGCCGCATCGCTTGCGCGGGGCTGTTCACGTCCAGTGCAGTGACTCGCGCGCAAGCGCACGAGGTGTTGAACTAGAAGAGTCTGCCACACGCGTGCATTTGCTGCAACCCGGGCGTGTCGCGGGGGTGCGGTGGGGCGCGGTGGCCGCCCCCTCCTGTGCATGTTTGCACCGAACGTGCATGTTTGAACATGCACGGCGGGGTGCAAACGTGCACGTTGGGTGCGGGGTGCAGGGTGCGGGCTAGTGGTGCCGGATGCCGGCGCGGGCGAGTTTGACGGCGAGCGGTGCGCGGTTCCAGGCGTCGTTCCACGTGAGGCGGACGAACCGGCGGCACTGTGCGCGCAGTTCGTCCTCACGCTGCTTCTCGTCCCAGAGGGCTTCCTGGGGAGTACGGCCGGCGAGGTACTCCGGCTGCTCGTACTTCACCCGGCCATCGGTTTCGCCGATGGCATCGAACTGCGGCCAATAGAAGTCGACGGGATACTCGATGCCGTTGAGCCCGCGGAACCGCACCTGCTGCTGCGGCTGCGGGACGCCCAGCTCCGCGAAACGGACGCGACACAGAGTCTCGTTCGGCGAGGCGGACAGAGGGGACGCGAACGCAGCCACCGCATCCGCCCGCCGAGAACCACGAAACGGCTTGCGAGTCGCGATCGCGTCGCACAGCTCGTCGTGGTCGACGTCGCCACGGTGAAGCGCGTGCTCGACGGCGCACGCGCCGCTGAGGAACGACCGCGTAGCCGCGAAATCGACAAGCGTACGGCGCACCGACGTCACGAGAAGCGGCCCGAGGTCGATGACCTCATCGGCGTCGAGCGCCGCCTCATGGCGGGCCACCCGGCGGTTGCTGCGCAGGCCGGATCCGGGCGGGACGGTGATCTGGACGCGGCTGGGGAGGGGCTCGACAACGGACAACCCGAGTGCGACGGCAGCGGACTCGTGCGAGAAGACCGGCGGCGTGCGCGCCGCCGGCGCAGCGGCGACGACCTTCATCAGGTGCCGCTGCTCATAGCTGAGGTACTGCCACTCGGCCGCGTCGACGTAGTGCCCGCGTCGCACCCGGGACAGCTCACCCCGTGCGGCCGCGCGTTCCAGTTGTCGCGTCGCGTCGCCGAACCGGCGCAAAGCGGCCGCGCGGCGGAGTTCGATAGTGGGCAGGAGAAGCTCGCTGCGCTCGGTGCGCTCGGTGCGCTCGGTGGGCGACGGATCCTGCATGCCTCGATCGTCGGGGTCTGGAGTTGGGCGGCACGGCTCAGCGGGTGCATCTGTGGACAGATGTGGGTGTGGGCGCGCGGTTCGTGGGCACGAGCGTGCACGTTTGCGCCCCGGCGGGCACGCTTGAACGTGCACGGTGGGGGCAAACGTGCTCAGGGGGGAGGGGCTACGGCGCCGAGAGCACCGTGTGCACGAGGGGCACCCCGGGGCGGTACGCGAGGTGCACGTAGGAGGGGGCGTCGAGCACGACGAGGTCGGCGCGGGAACCGACTCCGAGCCGGCCGAGTTCTGGGCGGCGCAGGGCACGCGCGCCGCCCAGGGTGGCGGCACGCAGCGCTTCGTACGGGGTGAGTCCCATCTCGCGCACGGCGAGGGCGACGCACAACGGCATCGACGTGGTGAAAGACGACCCCGGATTGCAGTCGCAGGCCAGCGCGATGGCGACCCCGGCATCCGTGAGGCGTCGTGCGTCGGGGTAGGGCTGCCGTGTGGAGAACTCGACGCCCGGCAGCAGCGTCGCCACTGTGGAGGACTGGGCGAGCAGGTCGATGTCGGCGTCGGTCAGGTAGGTGCAGTGGTCGATGGATGCGGCACCGAGCGCCACGCCCATCGCGATCGCCTCGGGCGACGGCGCGAGTTGCGCGGCATGCAGTCGCAAGCCCAGACCGGCGGCCGCCCCGGCCTCGAGGATGCGGCGGGATTCGTCGACCGTGAAGGCGCCCTCGTCGCAGAAGACGTCGATGAAGCGCGCGTGCGGTGCGCACGCCTCGAGCATGTCGCCGCAGACCAGGTCGACGTACTCGTCGCGCCCGACCCCCTCCGGAACCACATGCGCGCCGAGGAAGGTGACCTCGGACGTCAGCGTCGCGGCGATCCGCAGCGCCCGCTCTTCGTCGTCGACGGTGAGGCCGTACCCGGATTTGATCTCGATGGTGGTGGTGCCCTGCGCGCGGGCCTCGGCGACGAGCCGCCGGGCGTTGGCGAGCAGCTCTTCGTCGGACGCCGCGCGGGTCAGGCGCACCGTGCGGCGGATGCCGCCCGCCTCGTATCGCCGCCCCGCCATCCGGGCCTCGAATTCGTCGGCGCGGTCCCCCGCGAAGACCACGTGACTGTGGCTGTCGACGAAGCCGGGGATGACGCACCGTCCCTCCACATCGAGCGCCTCGTCCGCGACGGGGGCATCGGCCGCATCCCCTACCCAGGCGACCGTCCCGTCCTCCACAACGAGGGCGGCGTCAGTGCGCTCGGGACGCTCGTCATCGTGGGTGACCAGCAGCCCGATGCCGGTGACGAGGGTCGCGGTCACGCGCGGTCCTCGAGCAGCTCCACGCGGGCGCGGACGACCTCGAGAACGCAGAGCGCGGCAAGGCGGATGGTGCGCCCGTCCGGGGTGTCGGCCGCGGCATCCACCTCGGTGATGTCGACCGAGACCACGTCGGGGTGCAGCCCGGCGAGACGCGCGGCGGTGCGCAACTCGATCGCGCTGATGCCACCCGGCACCGACGCGGGGCACCCCGGCGCGACGGCCCGGTCGCAGACGTCGACGTCGAGGTCGACGTGCACGCGGCGGTTGCCGTGCCCGGCGAGTTCGAGCGCCTCGGCCATCAGGTCGTCGATGGGGCGCCGCCGCAGCTCGTCGCGCAACACCACGGTGATGCCGAGGTCGGCCGCACGCCGGGCGTACTCGCGCGAGTTGGCGAGCGGCTCGATGCCGATCTGCACGACCGCCGAGCCCGACATCCCGGCCTCGATCAGCTGCCGCACGGGCGACCCGTTCGAGACGCCGTCGCGCAGGTCGTGGTGGGCGTCGAGGGTGACGAGACCGGTGGCGCGCCGGCCCTGGGCGACCGGCACGGTGGCCGAGTTGTCGCCGCCGACGGCAACCAGCAACTCCGCCTCCACAGCCGCGACCCACGGGGCTGCATCCACAGAATCGGGATCGGGAGCGTCCCCGGCATCGACCACGCGCAACCCTGAGGTATGCAGCGAATACCGCCTCAACGCATCCCGCACGGCCGCGGGGGTGAGGTGCGCCTGGGTGGGCGACAGCGAGCGCAGATGGGTCGGGATGCCGGCGAGCGCGATGTCGGCGCGTTCGCCGTCCTGCGCGGCGGGCCACGATCCCGCGCGGGGCCACAACGGATCGTGCGGCAGCTCTGCCATGGTCTAACCCTCGCGCATGGGGACGCGCACGTCGAGGCGTTCGGCGACCTCGATGGCCTCCTCGTATCCGGCGTCGACGTGACGAATGACTCCCATGCCTGGGTCGTTGCGCAGCACCCGCGCGATCTTCTCGCCTGCCAGCGCGGTGCCGTCGGCCACCGTGACCTGGCCGGCGTGGATCGATCGGCCGATGCCCACTCCGCCACCGTGGTGGATGCTGACCCAGCTCGCCCCGGAGGCGGTGTTGACCAGCGCGTTCAGCAGCGGCCAGTCGGCGATCGCGTCCGAGCCGTCCTTCATCGACTCGGTCTCGCGATACGGGCTCGCCACCGAGCCGGAGTCGAGGTGGTCGCGGCCGATCGCGAGCGGCGCGCTGAGTTCGCCCGACGCGACCATGTCGTTGAAGCGCAGTCCGGCGACATCGCGTTCGCCGTAGCCGAGCCAGCAGATGCGCGCGGGCAGCCCTTGGAAGTGCACGCGCTCGCCCGCCATCCGGATCCAGCGGTCGAGCGACTCGTTCTCGGGAAAGAGTTCGAGAATCGCACGGTCGGTCGCCGCGATGTCGGCCGGGTCGCCGCTCAGCGCGGCCCACCGGAACGGTCCCTTTCCCTCGGCGAAGAGCGGCCGGATGTAGGCGGGCACGAAGCCGGGGAAGCTGAACGCGTCGTTGTAGCCGGCGGCCTTGGCCTCGGTGCGGATGTTGTTGCCGTAGTCGAACACCTCGGCGCCGGCGCGCTGGAACCCGACCATCGCGGCCACGTGCTTGGCCATGCTGCCGCGCGCCCGGTCGGCGAACCCGGTCGGGTCGGCGCGCCGTGCCGCGTCCCAGTCGTCGAACTCGATGCCCACCGGCAGGTACGCCAGCGGGTCGTGGGCGCTGGTCTGGTCGGTGACGATGTCGACCTCGGCGCCGTGCTCGAGGCACCACGGCACCACCAGCGCGGCGTTGCCGAGCACGCCGATCGAGAGGGCGCGTTTCGCATCACGCGCTTCGTACGCCAGCGTGAGGGCGTGCTCGATGTCGTCGGCCGCGACATCCAGGTACCCCTGCTCGATGCGGCGCGCGATGCGCGACGGGTCCACGTCGACGCAGATGGCGACGCCGCCGTTCATGGTGACGGCCAGCGGCTGCGCGCCGCCCATCCCGCCGAGTCCCGCGGTCAGCGTGATGGTGCCGGCGAGCGTCCCCCCGAAGCGCTGCGCCGCGACCGCCGAGAACGTCTCGTAAGTGCCCTGCAGAATCCCCTGCGTGCCGATGTAGATCCACGACCCCGCGGTCATCTGCCCGTACATGGTCAGCCCCAGCTTCTCCAGCCGGCGGAACTCGTCCCAGGTCGCCCAGTCCCCCACCAGATTCGAGTTGGCGATCAGCACCCGCGGCGCCCACTCGTGGGTCTGCATCACCCCGACCGGGCGACCGGACTGCACCAGCATCGTCTCGTCGCCCTTCAGGGTCTCGAGCGTGCGCACCAGCGCGTCGAACGACGCCCAGTCACGGGCGGCCTTGCCGGTGCCTCCGTACACGACCAGTTCGTCGGGGTGCTCGGCGACCTCGGGGTCGAGGTTGTTCTGCAGCATCCGCAGCGCCGCCTCCTGCGGCCAGCCGAGGGTGTGCAGCTGGGTGCCGCGGTGGGCGCGGACGGGACGGGGGCCGGATGTCATGGCAACTCCTTCAGCAGGTCACGGGATTCGACGAGGGCGACCGCGGCCGCGATCTCGGGGGCGAGGTACCGGTCGGGGCCGGGGCCGGGGATGGTTTCGCGCATGCGGGCGATCACGCGCGCCGTCACCGGCGCCGGGCTCTCGCCGCGCAGCTCGATCCCGCGTGCGGCGGTCAGCAGCTCGATCGCCAGCACACGGGTGAGACCGTCGATCACCCGGCGCAGCTTGCGCGCCGCGGACCAGCCCATCGAGACGTGGTCCTCCTGCATCGCGCTGGTGGGGATTGAGTCGACGGATGCCGGTGCCGCCAGGCGCTTCAGCTCGCTGACGATTCCGGCCTGGGTGTACTGGGCGATCATGTGGCCCGAGTCGACCCCGGGGTCGTCGGCGAGGAACGGCGTGAGCCCCCCGTTGCGGTTCTTGTCGAGGAACCGGTCGGTGCGCCGCTCGCTCATGCTCGCCACATCGGCCGCCGCGATCGCGAGGAAGTCGAGCACGTACCCGACCGGCGCTCCGTGGAAGTTGCCGTTCGACTCCAGCCGCCCATCGAGCGTCACCACCGGGTTGTCGATCGCGCTGGCCAGCTCGCGGGACGCGACGAGGGCCGCATGATCCACCGTGTCGCGGGCGGCACCGTGCACCTGCGGGGCGCAGCGCAGCGAGTACGCATCCTGCACGCGGGTGAAACCGGTGGTGGCGTGGGCAGCGATCGCACCCGAGCCGGCGAGAACGGCGCGCATCAGCGCGGCGGACTGCGCCTGACCCGGATGCGGACGCAGCGCATGCAGGTCGGCGGCGAACACGCGATCCGTGCCGGCGAGGCCCTCCACGCTCATCGCGGCGGCGAGGTCGGCGGTGGTGAGCAGCGCCCGAAGGTCGGTGATCGCGAGGGCCAGCATCGCCAGCATCCCGTCGGTGCCGTTGATGAGCGCCAGGCCCTCTTTCTCGAGCAGGACGATCGGGGTCAGCCCGGCGGCCGCGAGCGCCTCGCCGGCCGGCATCAGCGTTCCGGATGCGTCGCGCACCTCCCCCTCCCCCATCGCGGCGAGCGCGATGTGAGCCAGCGGCGCCAGGTCGCCCGAGCAGCCCAGCGACCCGTATTCGCCGATCACCGGCGTGATGCCTGCGTTCAGCAGGGCGACGTACTGCTGCGCCACCTCGGCACGCACCCCCGTGCGGCCGGTGGCGAGGGTCGACAGCCGCAGCAGCATGGTGCCGCGCACCACCTCGCGCTCGACCTCCGGGCCCGACGAGGCGGCGTGCGAACGCACCAGCGAACGCTGCAACTGCTGCCGGCGCTCGGGCGGAATGGAGGTGGTCGCGAGCGCCCCGAACCCGGTCGAGACCCCGTAATGCGGCTGCGGGTCGTCGGCCAGCCGTTCGATCAGGTCGCGGGATGCGGTGATGGCCTCGAGCGCCTCGCCGCTCAGGGCGACGGGCGCGTCGTGTCGGGCGACGGCGACGACCTCGTCGATGCTCACGGCCCCGATGCCGACGATCACGGTGCCCACGCTGGCGGTCATGGCGCCATGCAACACCCCGCAGGCCCCCCGCACATCGGCCCCCGGCGATATTGTGTCTGGAATGCCAGACACATTTCCGGCGGCACGGTCGGCGTTGACGGTACTGAAAGTGCTCGCCGCGCGGGGCGGCCCCCTGCGCGCCACCACCCTCGCCCGCGAGCTCGGGATCCCCCGCTCGAGCATGTACCAGCTGCTCGGCGTGCTGCGCGACGAGGGCTTCGTCGTGCACTACCCCGAAGACCGCACCTACGGCCTCAGCGACCTGGTCGCGCAGCTGGGCTCCGCTGCGACGGCATCGGAACGCATCGCCCGCCTGGCGCGACCGCTGCTGGAACGGCTCGTGGCATCCGCCCCCGCACCGGTCGTGGCGCACCTTGCCGTGCTCGGTGGCAGCGATGTGGTCTATGCGGGGCGCGTGCAGGGTTTTCGTGCGCCGACCACGGTG
>DATJFV010000007.1:0-43545 GCA_035495435.1 Pseudolysinimonas sp. | reverse complement strand
CGAACGGCTCGAGGCACGCCGTGCACTCGTAGAGGGCCTTGCAGCTGGTCGAGCCGAACCGGGTCAGCTCGCGCGTGGCCAGCGACCCGCAGTGCGGGCACTTCACCGCGAGGGTGAGGGCGGTGCGCCCACCGCGGCCCGGTGCGTCGTGGGCGGCGCGCCCGTTCGGCGGGGCGATGCCGAACTCCCGCAGCTTCGCCTTGCCCGCCTCGCTCATCCAGTCGGTCGTCCACGCCGGGCTCAGCACCATGCGCACCTCGACGTCGCGGTACCCGGCGGCCTGCAGCGCGGTGCGGACGTCGTCGCGCATCGCGTCGATCGCCGGGCACCCCGAGTAGGTCGGGGTCAGGTCGACGCGCACGGTGTCGCCGTCCTCCTCGACGGCGCGCAGCACGCCGAGGTCGTCGATCGTGAGCACCGGGATCTCGGGATCGACGACCGTCGCCGCCACGTCCCAGGCGCGCGAGCGGGCGCGGGTCGGGGTCACCATGTGGCCCCCGGATGCGCGCGGGCGAGCACCTGCAGTTCGGCGAGGAGGTAGCCGAGGTGGCTGGAGTGCCGGCCCCGGCGTCCGCCGGCGGCCGAGAACGCGACCGCGGGAGCCTCGAGATCGCAGCGGGCGAGCAGGGCGGCCACGGCATCCGTCACCTCGTCGCGCAGGGCGCTCGGCAATACCGCCGCATCACCCAGACGCTGCACCACGTCGTCGTCGCGGAACAGCTCGTCGAGGTAGGGCCACAGGTCGCCGAGAGCGACGGTCACCCGGCGGCGCGACTCGTCGGTGCCGAGGGCGAGGCGCAGCAGCCACTGCTCGGCGTGGTCGACGTGGTAGGCGACCTCTTTGACCGCCTTCGCCGCGATCGCCGCGAGAGTCGGGTCGGAGCAGTGCTGCAGGCGCGCATACAGCGCCTCGAAATAGAGCGCGGCGAACAGCTGTCGCACGATGGTGTGCGCGAAATCGCCGTTGGGCTGCTCGAACAGCCACGCGCTGCGGAACTCGGGCTCGTCGCGCCAGTAGGCCAGGTCGTCTTCGCTGCGACCGGATGCCGTGCCGGCATAGTGCAGCAGCGAGCGTGCGTGCCCCAGCAGGTCGAGCGCGATGTTGCCGAGGGCGACATCCTCTTCGATCTCGGGCGCCCGGCTGATCCACCAGCCCAGCTGCTGCGCCAGGATCAGCGCGTCGTCGCCGAGCCGCATCGCGTACTCGGCGGCATCGGCGGTCGCGACGGCGTCGGAGGCACCGACCAGCTCGGCGGCGAGCTCGACCTCGTCGACCGCGACATCGCCGTGCACGTCGTCGACGCTGCCCGTGCTGACGTCGCGCCCCGCGTACGACTTCGTCACAGGTGCCGCACCCCCTCGGCCTTGTCGTAGTAGCGCGCGTGCCGGTAGTTCTTGCCCGCCGGGCTCTCGAAGAACGCATCCCGCGCGTCGGGGTCGCTCGTCGTCACCGCCTCGGCCGGAATCACCCAGATCGACACGCCCTCGCTGCGCCGGGTGTACACATCGCGTGCGTTACGGATCGCCATGTCGGCATCGGGGGCGTGCAGCGACCCGACGTGCACGTGCGACAGTCCGCGGTTGGCGCGCACGAACACCTCCCACAGCGGCCACGGCTCGGCGGCATCGGCACCCGGAGTGGTCATGCCGCGGCGCCCTGCTGCTCGGCTGCCTGCTGCTTCTGGGCGTAGGCGCGGGCGGCTTCGCGCACCCACGCGCCGTCGTCGTGGGCCTGGCGGCGGTGCTGCAGCCGCTGCGCGTTGCACGGGCCGTTGCCGGCGAGCACCGCCCCGAACTCGCTCCAGTCGATCGGGCCCATGGTGGCGACCTTGCCGTCGGCGTCGAGGGTCAGGTGCGGGTCGGGCAGGGTGATGCCGAGCACTTCGGCCTGCGGCACCAGCATCTCGACGAAGCGGTTGCGCAGTTCGTCGTTGCTGAAGCGCTTGATGTTCCAGGCCATCGACTGCGCCGAGTTGGGGGAGTCGTCATCGGGCGGGCCGAACATCATGAGGCTCGGCCAGTACCAGCGGTTCACCGCATCCTGCGCCATCTCGCGCTGGGCCTCGGTGCCGTTCATCAGCTCGAGCAGGATCTCGAACCCCTGCCGCTGGTGGAAGCTCTCCTCCTTGCAGATGCGCACCATCGCCCGGCCGTAGGGGCCGTAGCTTGCGCGGCACAGCGGCACCTGGTTGCAGATCGCGGCGCCGTCGACGAGCCAGCCGATCGCGCCCATGTCGGCCCAGGTGGGCGTGGGGTAGTTGAAGATGCTGGAGTAGCGCGCCTTGCCGGCGATCAGCGCCTCGGTCATGGCGTCGCGGGTGATGCCGAGGGTCTGCGCTGCGGAGTAGAGGTAGAGCCCGTGGCCGGCCTCGTCCTGCACCTTCGCCATCAGGATCGCCTTGCGCTTCAGGCTCGGGGCGCGGGTGATCCAGTTCGCTTCGGGTTGCATGCCGATGATCTCGGAGTGCGCGTGCTGGCTGATCTGCCGGATGAGGGTCTTACGGTACGCCTCGGGCATCCAGTCGCGGGGTTCGATGCGTGAATCCGCGGCGATCAGGTCGTCGAAGTGCTGCTGCGCTGCGTCGACCTCAGGTGACTGTGCGTCCACGGCTGCTCCTTTACTGACCGATCGTTCAGTAAGTATATGCTCGGCTCGTGCCCGAGCGGAAGATGATGCAGCGCGACCGCGCGTCCGCCCTGCTCGGCATGGTCGTCGAACGCGCCGAGTTCGGCCACGCCGTCGTGTCGATGCGACTTCGCGACGACATGATGAACGGCCACGACATCACGCACGGCGGGTTCGTCTTCGCGCTGGCCGACACCGCCTTCGCGATCGCCTGCAACGACGACATCACCCCGACCCTCGCCGCCGGGGCCGACATCACCTTCCTCAAGGCCACCCACGCCGGGCAGACGCTCACCGCGACGGCCGTCGAGCGGGTGGTGCGCGGGCGGTCGGGCATCTACGACGTCACCGTTGTCGACGAGACCGCGGATGTGGTGGCCGAGTTCCGCGGACGCTCGCGCACCCTGCGCGGCGGCTCGTGACCGACGCGCGCCGGGGCCGCCCCGGATACGGTCGGCACGAGGTGCTCGAGATCGCCGTGCGCGCGTTCAACGAGTTCGGCTACGACGCCACCTCGATGGGCACCCTCGCCGAGAGGCTCGGGTTGTCGAAGTCGGCCGTGTACCACCACTTCGCCTCCAAGGAGGAGCTGCTCGCGGCGGCACTCGACGAGGCGCTCTCCGGCCTCGAGGGTGTGCTCACGGAGGACGCCGCACGGCACGGCTCGGCATCGTCACGCCTGCAGCACGTGCTGCGGCGGGCGGTCGAGGTGCTCGTGGACAAGCTGCCGTACGTCACCCTGCTGCTGCGGTTGCGCGGCAACACCCCCGTCGAGCGCGCCGCGCTGGAGCGCCGCCGCGAGTTCGACCGCGCGGTCACCGCGCTCGTGGTCGAGGCGCGGGATGCCGGCGACCTGCGCGCCGACATCGATCCCCGCATCGTCGAGCGGCTGCTGTTCGGCATGATCAACTCGATCGTCGAGTGGTATCGCCCCGAGGGTCCGGAGAGCGCCGCACAGCTCGCGCGCGACGTGCTCGCGGTGGCCGCCGACGGCCTCCGGATGCCCCGCGCCGCCTCGGGGGGTTACCCCGAGTGACACACCCGCGCGCGGTTCGGTTGACTGGGCGCATGACCAACCGCGTCCTGCCCACTGTCCTCGTCGCCGCGGCCCTCGGCGTGTCGCTCGCCGGCTGCGTGCCGATCTTCTCCCCGGTGTCGGGCCCGCGGGTGAGCGACGACCGCAGCATCGACGCCGTCGACGCGGTCGAGGTGCGCACCTCCGGTGACCTCACGGTCACACTGGGCGATACCCCGTCGCTGACGATCACCGCTCCGAAGAGCGTGCTCGACCGCCTGACCTCCGACATCGTCGACGGGGTGCTGGTGCTCGACGTCACCGGACCGCGGTTCGGTTTCGACCTGGGCGAGATCGACTACGCGCTGACGGTTCCGCGGCTCTCCGCGGTGACGGTGCAGGGCTCGAGCGATGTCACCGCCGACTTCTCGGAGGCCGACGAGGTCGCCGTCGAGATCGACGGCTCGGGAGATGTCGAGGGCTCGGGGATCGACGCGTCGGAGGTGACCGTGACGATCTCGGGCTCCGGCGACATCACGCTCGCCGGCACCACCGACCGTCAGACGATCCAGGTCGACGGCTCGGCCGACATCGACACCTCCGAGCTGGTCTCCCGCAGCACCCGCATCGACCTGTCGGGCTCGGGCGACATCCGGGTGAACGCCACCGAGACCCTCGATGTGGTGCTCAGCGGCTCGGGCGACATCCGCTACACCGGCGGCGCGACGGTCACGAGCGACATCTCGGGCTCGGGCTCGGTCACCGAGGACTGACCCCGTCGAGGACTGCCTCGCGGGTCTTCGCGACCAGCGTGAGCACGTCGTAGGAGGCGACGAGTTCGTCGCGCTGGTTGCGCAGCACCGCGTCCCAGCGCACCTCGCCGTAGTCGTCGGTCTCGCGCGGGGTGATCTGCTTCGCGGTGAGCTCCACGCGGATCGCGTCGCCCGGTGACACCGGGGTCACGAACTTCAGGTTCTCGAGCCCCGAGTTGGCCAGCACCGGCCCGGGCGCGGCGTCGACGAACAGCCCGGCAGCCCACGACACCAGCAGGTACCCGTGGGCGACCCGGCCGGGGAAAAACGGGTTCGCCGCCGCGGCGTCCTCGTCCATGTGGGCGTAGAACTCATCCCCGGTGAAGCGGGCGAAGGTCTCGATATCGGCAAGCGTCACCTCGCGCAGCGGCGAGACCAGCTGATCCCCGACGTGCAGTTCGGCGAGGCTCTTGCGGAACGGGTGCTCGCCGCCGGTCGACGCCCGTGCCCCGGCGTGCCACACCCCGGTGAGGGCGGTGAGCATGTCGGGGGAGCCCTGGATCGCGGTGCGGCGCATGTGGTGCAGCACGGCGCGGATGCCGCCCAGCTCCTCCCCGCCGCCGGCGCGTCCGGGCCCGCCGTGCACCAGGTGCGGCATGGGCGAGCCGTGGCCGGTGGAGGTGCGGGCATCGTCGCGGTCGAGCAGCAGCACCCGGCCGTTGTACGCGGCGATCCGCGCAGTCAGTTCCACGGCGAACGCCGGATCGTGGGTGGCCACCGAGGTCACCAGCGACCCGCCGCCGCGAGCGACGAGGGCAGCGGCCTCCTCGACGCCGGTGTACCCGATGACGCTCGTCACCGGCCCGAACGCCTCGATCTCGTGCACCGCGTCGGCGGATGCGTCGTCGAACTCCAGCACCATCGGCTGCACGAAGGCGCCCGGCAGTGCCACCGGTGACACCGTGTCACCGATCACGAGGCGCCCACCGGCGGAGACCAGGCGCCCCACCTGCCGCAGCACCTCATCCCGCTGCTCGAGCGACGCGAGCGGCCCCATCGTCACGCCCTCATCGCGCGGATCGCCGACCACCACCTTCTCGCTCAGGCGGGTGCGCAGGGCCTCGACCACGGCATCCGCCGACCCGGCCGGCACCATCGCCCGCCGGATCGCGGTGCACTTCTGCCCCGCCTTCACCGTGATCTCGGTCTGCAGCTGGCGGATGTAGGCGTCGAACTCGGGGGTGCCCGCGACCGCGTCGGGGCCGAGTACCGAGGCGTTGATCGAGTCGGTCTCGCTGACGAAGATCACCCCGCCGGTCTGCACCGCGTCGTGGGCGCGCAGCCGTTCGGCGGTCGACGCCGACCCGGTGAACGCGACCAGGTCGCCCAGCCGCAGGTGCTCGAACAGGGTCGGCACCGACCCCGACACCAGCTGCAGCGAGCCGTCGGGCAGCAGCCCCGACTCCACCAGAATGCGCACCATCGCCTCGGCGAGATATCCGGATGGCGTGGCCGGCTTCACCAGGCTCGGCACCCCCGCCAGGAACGCGGGCGCGAGCTTCTCGAGCGACCCCCACACCGGGAAGTTGAAGGCGTTGATCTGCACCGCCACGCCCGGCAGCCGCGTGTAGATGTGCTGCCCGAGGAAGCTGCCGTCCTTCGACAGCGACTCGGCCGGCCCATCGACGTAGACCTTCGCGTTGGGCAGCTCGCGCCGCCCCTTCGAGGAGTAGGTGAAGAGCACCCCGATGCCGCCGTCGATGTCGACCCACGAGTCGGCACGGGTCGCGCCGGTGCGGGCCGACAGGGCGTACAGCTCGTCTTTGCGCTCGGTGAGCACCTGCGCGAACTGCTTCAGCAGCACCGCGCGCTGGTGGAAGGTCAGCTCACCGAGGCTGTGCTGCCCCACGGTGCGGGCGTACTCCAGGGCGGCGGCCAGGTCGAGGCCCTCGGTGCTGACCGTCGTCACCACCTCGCCGGTCGACGCGTCCCTGACTGTCGTGGTGTCGACAGGCTCACCCGCCGGCGTCCACCAGGCGCCGTTCACGTAGCTCTGCAGCATCTCAGTCCTCCCAGGTGAAGAAGCCCTGCCCGGTCTTGCGACCGAGCCGGCCCTCGGCGACCATGCGGCGCAGCAGGGCGGGCGGTTCGAAACGGTCGCCGAGTTCGGCGTGCAGGTACTCAGCTATGCCGAGACGCACATCCAGCCCGACGAGGTCGGTCAGCCGCAGCGGCCCGACCGGGTGCTTGTAGCCGAGCGTCATCGCCAGGTCGATGTCGGCCGCCGACGCGACCCCCTGCTCGAGCATGCGGATCGCCTCGAGCCCTAGTGCGACCCCGAGGCGGCTCGACGCGAATCCGGGGGCGTCGTGCACGGTGATCGGGGTCTTTCCGAGGGCCTCGACCCAGTCGCGGGCACGTGCCGCCAGCTCGGGCGAGGTGGCGGGGCCGACGACGATCTCCACCAGCTGCGACGCCGGCACCGGGTTGAAGAAGTGCAGGCCGACGAAATCGGCGGGGCGCTCGAGCGCGCCGGCGAGGGTGCCGATCGAGATCGATGAGGTGTTGGATGCCAGGGCCGCTCCCGGCACGAGCACGGACTCGGCGCGCCGCAGCGCATCGGTCTTGAGGGCCAGGTCCTCCGGAACGGCTTCCACGACGAGGTCGCACCCGGCGAACGCGGCCACATCGAGTGCGGTGTCGAACTCGTCGCGCGCCGGGGTGAGGCCGCGATCGCGACTCGCGCCGAGCGCCGACCGCACGCGCTCGCGGGCGCCGGCCGCGGCATCCGCATCGCGCTCGACGACGACGACCTGCGACCCCGCCATCAGGAACGCGTGGGCGATGCCCGCGCCCATGCGGCCGCCGCCGAGAACGCCGACCCGGGCGGGGATCACCGGCGCCGCCTCTCGAGGAAGGCGGTCATCCGCTCGTGTTTGGCGGGGCGCTCGAAGAGCTCGGCCTGCGCCTCGATGTCGGCGGCCGGGTGCTCGGCGCGGGGTGCGGCGAGCACGCGCTTGGTCAGCTCGGTGGCACGCGGGTCGTTCGCGGCGATGCGGTCGGCGATCTGGTGCGCCGCGGCGAGCAGGTCGCCGGGCTCGTGCACCGCCGAGACCAGGCCGATCGCGAGCGCCTCGGCGGCGTCGATGATGCGCCCGGTGAGCAGCAGCTCGGCCGCGCGGCCCTCGCCGACCAGTTCACGCAACCGCCAGGTGGCCCCGGCGGCGGCGATGATGCCCAGGCCCGTCTCGGGGTTGCCGAAGCGCGCGGCGCTCGAGGCGATGCGGATGTCGGCGGCATACGCCAGCTCGGCCCCGCCTCCCAGCGCGAAGCCGTCGACCGCGGCGATGACCGGCATCGGCAGCTCGTGGACGCGGATGAACACGCCGGAGTTGATGCCCTGCCGCGCGTCGGCGGCGGTGCGTTCGCGCAGCTGGGCGATGTCGGCGCCCGAGGCGAAGACGCCGCCGCTGCCGGTCAGGATCAGGATGCGGGGGTCGGCCTCCAGCTCGGCGCACAGCGCGTGCAGCTCGTCGACGGTGCCCTGGTCGATGGCGTTGCGCACCTCGGGCCGGTCGAGGGTGGCGATGACGCGGTCGGCACGACGCTCGATCTGCATGGCCGGCATCCTCACCCTCGAAGCTCGCTGTCCTGTCAATACTGACCGATCGTTCAGTAACATACCCGCATGTGGCAGATCGTCCTAGGCCAGCTCGACGAGAAGATGGGCGTCACCGTCCTCGAGCAGTCCGCCGAGCGGGTGGTGGCGACGATGCCCGTCGAGGGCAACCGTCAGTCGTTCGGCCTGCTGCACGGGGGAGCGTCGGTGGCGTTCGCCGAAGCGCTCGGCTCTTGGGCCGCCGTCATCCACGCCTCCTCGCTCGGCAAGAGCGCGGTGGGGCTCGACATCAACGCCACGCACCACGCCTCGGCGACCTCCGGTGTCGTGACCGGGGTGGCGACCGCGGTGCGGCTCGGCAGCACCGTCACCAGCCACGAGATCGTGGTGACCGACGATCAGGGCAGGCGCCTGTGCACCGCACGCATCACGAACCTGCTGGTGGAGAGGCCGGCCGGGTAGCAGCACGGACGACCTCGTGCATGTAGGGCGCGACCACCTCGCGCGAGACGCGCAGGTCGGCCAGGAACACGCCGTCCTCGCCCGACGTCAGCCACGCCTGAAGCGCGTCGAGGTCGGCGAGGGTGCGCACCACCTGTGCCCGCGCGCCGAGCCCCGCAGCGAGCGCCGCGAAGTCGACCTCGGGAATCAGCATCGGTCGCTCGTCGATGCCGCGCACCCCGTACTGGTGCACCTCAGCGCCGTATGCGGCGTCGTTGAAGATCACGATCACCCCGCGGCGCACGGTGCGCACCACCGTCTCGAGGTCGGCCAGGCCCATCAGCGCGCCGCCGTCACCCGAGCACAGCACGATCGTCGACTCCGGCCGTGCTCGCCCGGCGCCGACGGCGCTCGGCAGCCCGAGCCCGATCGTCTGGAACGCGGTGCCCACCATCAGCAGCCGGTCCGGTGACGGCACCCGCAGGTACATCGGCCCCCACCCGATGAAGTGGCCGCCGTCCTGCACGATCACCCGGTCCTCGGGCAGCACCTGATCGATTCGCCGGATGGCGCTGCGCGGGTCGAGCCGGCCGTCGGGGGCGAGGTCGTCGCCGGCGTCGCGTCGCTCGATGTCCACGCGCGACGGCACGGCCCACGCCGCCGCCCGCTCGGCCGGGAGCGCCGCGCGCAGGGCGAGCGCGATCTCGCGCGCATCGCCGCGCAGGTACGCACCGACGCAGTGGTTCGTCGGCTGGTCGGCGACATCGACCTGGATGACGTGGGCACCCTCACCGAACGCGTCGCCGAAGCGGGTGGTGAACTGGTTGAGACCCGCCCCCAGCACCAGCACCACGTCGGCGTGCGCGATGGTCGCGGCGGTGACCTCGGAGGCGAACCCGCCCGAGATGCCGAGCGCGGTCGCTCCGGTGAAGAAACCCATCGCGAGTGCGGAGGTGGCGGTCAGCGCACCGAGGTCATCCGCGAGGGCGGCCGCCGCATCCTGAGCCCCGGCGAGCCACGCGCCACGACCGGCGAGGATCAGCGGGCGCTCGGCCGCGGCGAGGCGCCGGGCGGCCTCGGCGATCGCGTCGGGGCTGGCCTCGTGGCGCAGGTCGATGCGCCATCCGGGTTGCGTTGCGGGCTGGGCGAGCGTCTCGGCGGCGAGGTCGTAGGGGATCGCCAGCACGACCGGGAGGCGCTCGCCGATAGCCCGCGACACGGCGTACTCGGCCGTCGCCGCCGGGGCCTCGAGGTAGATCGCCCCCGCGGTCTCGCTCAGCGCGCGCTGATCGACGTCCCACGCCCGCGGTGTCGCCGGTGCCGCACCCGTCACGAGCACCAGGGGGATGCGGGCCTGAGCGGCCTCGGCCAGCGGGGTGAGGGCGTTGGTGAATCCGGGGCCATAGGTGGTCGTCGCCACGGCGATCCGGCCCGAGGCGCGGTAGTAGGCATCCGCCGCCGCGACGGCCGCGGCCTCGTGCCGCACCGCGGTGTAGGTCATGCCGGTCGAGGTGACCACGGCATCCAGGAACCAGGCGTTGCCGTTGCCCATCACGCCGAACACGTCGGTGACATGCGCGTCGAGCGCGGCGGCGATGCGAGCCGAGACGGTGCCGGTCGAAACGGTGCCGGGGGAAATGGTCATGCGGGGTCCTTCGAGACTGATTCATACGCGTCCGTATGTGTCTCGATCCGGCGGATCTATCGCCCCTTTTCCGGGTGAGGAGGCGCGTGGCCCCCGACACGGCCATGCTAGCGTGCCGCCTCATGAGGGCGCTTCTCAAAGCGCAGGCCGAACCGGGCCTGCGCATGGCCGACCTCCCCGAGCCCACCCCGGCCCGCGGCGAGGCGAAGGTGCGGGTGCTGCGAACCGGCATCTGCGGCACCGATCTGCACATCGAATCCTGGGACCACTGGGCCGCCGGTGCGATCAGACCGCCGCTGGTGCCCGGGCACGAGTTCTCGGGCGTCGTCGTCGAGCTGGGCGACGGTGTCGAGTCGGTGAAGGTCGGCGATCTGGTCAGCGCCGAAGGTCACGTGGTGTGCGGTATCTGCCGCAACTGCCGGGCCGGGCGGCGGCAGATGTGCATCCGCACCTCGAGCATCGGGGTGGACCGCAACGGCGCGTTCGCCGAGTTCGTGGTGGTGCCGGCGGGCAACCTGTGGGTGCATCCGGCGGGCATGGACCCCGACCTCGCCGCGATCTTCGATCCGCTCGGCAACGCGGTGCACACCGCGCTCGCCTTCCCGCTCGTCGGCGAGGACGTGCTCGTCACCGGTGCCGGGCCGATCGGGCTGATGGCGGCGCGCATCGCGCAGCACGTCGGCGCCCGGCACGTCATGGTGACCGACGTGAACCCGTCGCGACTGGACCTGGCCCGGCGCATGGGCATTCAGGCGCTCGACGTCTCGCAGCATCGCATCGCGGATGCCTGGTCCGACCTCGGCCTGTCGGAGGGGTTCGACGTGGGCCTGGAGATCTCGGGCCAGCCGAGCGCGCTCAGCGAGATGCTCGAGAACCTGAACCACGGCGGTAAGGTGGCGCTGCTCGGGCTGCCGAGTGACGAGTTCGCCATCGACTGGTCGAAGGTGGTCACCCACATGATCACCATCCAGGGCATCTACGGCCGGCAGATGTTCGAGACCTGGTACCTGATGACGGCGATGCTGTCGTCGGGGCTGGATGTGAGCCAGGTGATCACCGACCGGTTCCCGGCGGACGAGTGGGAGCAGGCGTTCGCCACCGCCCGCGCCGGGCTCGGCGGCAAGGTCATCATCGAATGGGGGCAGCTGTGATCTCACCGGAGGAACTCGCCGAGTACGAGGCGACCCTGGCATCCATCGAGGCCGAGGGCCTCTTCAAGCGCGAGCGCGCGCTGCAGTCGCCGCAGGGCCCGCGGGTCGAGGTCGACGGGCGCGAGTTGCTGAACCTCTGCACCAACGACTACCTGGGTCTGGCCGCCAACCCGGAGGTGATCGCGGCGGCGCACGCGGCCCTCGACCGCGACGGGTTCGGCATGGCCAGCGTGCGCTTCATCAGCGGCACGCACGTCGAGCACAAAGCGCTCGAGGCCGAGCTGACCGCGTGGCTCGGCACCGACGACACGATCCTGTTCCCGTCCTGCTTCGACGCCAACGGCGGCGTCTTCGAGACCCTGCTCGGCCCCGACGACGCGGTGATCAGCGACGAGCTGAACCACGCCTCGATCATCGACGGCGTGCGCCTGTCGAAGGCGCAGCGCTACCGCTACCGCAACCGCGACCTGGGCGACCTGGACGCGCAACTGGCCGCGGCATCCGGTGCGCACCACAAGCTGGTCGTGACCGACGGGGTGTTCTCGATGGACGGCTACCTCGCCCCGCTCGACGAGCTGGTCGCGGTGGCCGAAAAGCACGGTGCGATGGTCATGGTCGACGACTCGCACGCCGCCGGGGTGCTGGGTGCCACCGGCGCCGGAACCCCCGAGCTCTTCGGGGTGCGCGACCGGGTCGACCTGGTGTCGGGCACCCTCGGCAAGGCGCTCGGCGGCGCGTCGGGCGGCTTCGTGTCGGGGCGCGGGCCGCTCATCGAGCTGCTGCGCCAGCGCGCGCGGCCGTACCTGTTCTCGAACGCGGTGCCGCCGATGGTGGTCGCCGGGTCGCGCACCGCACTGCGCCTCGCGCGCGAGGGCGCCGATGCGCGCGCGCGGCTGGCGGCGAACGCGGCGCGGTTCCGCGGGCTGATGACCGAGGCGGGGTTCGATCTGCTGCCGGGTGAGCACGCGATCGTGCCGGTGATGATCCCGGATGCCGCCCAGGCTCAGGCGCTCGCCGCGCGCCTTCTCGAGGCGGGCGTCTACGTGCGTGCGTTCGCCTACCCGGTGGTGCCGCTCGGGCGCTCGCGGCTGCGGGTGCAGCTCTCGGCGGCGCACACGCTGGCCGACATGGACCGGGCGGCGCAGGCGTTCATCGCCGCGCGCGGCTGAGGTGCGGTGGACGGGCCCGGTTCAGCGCTGCACCAGGTCGTCGCCCAGCACATGGCGCTGGATCGCCAGCACGGCCGCGCCGCGGCACCATTCGATGTTGTCGCCGGATGTGGTGACGAGTCCCAGCGGCCGCACCCGGGGGTCGCGGTCGGCGGCGAGGCCCTCCTGGATGGCCTCGGAGGCGACATCGACGAGCCCGACGCCCTCACCGCCGAGGATGACGAGTTCGGGGGCGGTGAGATTGGCGATCGCGGCGAGCAGGCGGCCGAGCCCGTGCCCGGCGTCATCGATCACGCGCCGCGCGGCGGGATCCCCGGCGGCCGCGAGTTCGAGCGCCTCGGCGTATCCGACCGTCCGGCCGAGCGCCGACGAGACCTCACCGGTGATGGCGTCGGCGGTCAGCACGCTCATCGCGCACCCCCGGTGCCCGGCGGGGCAGCGTGGGCCGAAGGGGTCGAGGGGCCAATGACCGACGAGGCCGAGCCCGGAGTCCTCGTCGACGATCACTTGGCGGTTGATGACGAGCCCGTAGCCGATTCCGGCGCCGAGGGTCACGACGGCGAAGCGGTCGAGGTCGCGTCCCGCGCCGAACCAGTGCTCGTACTCGGTGAACGCGACCAGGTCGTTGTCGATGACGACGGGCAGTCCGGCGCGCGCCTCCAGCATCGCGCCGAGCGGAACGTCCTCCCATTCCAGGAAGGGGGCGCTGCGGATCACCCCGTTCTCGCCGACGCGGCCGCCGATGCCGACGCCGACCGCGGTGATCGAAACGTCAGCCGACAGGTCGCGCACCAGGGCGACGATGGTGTCGGCCACCGCATCCGGGTCGCGTGCGGGCAGGGCGACCGCGTCGCGCGCGACGACGGTCGCGCGCAGATCGGTGCGCACGCCGAGCACCTCGTCGGCGGTGACCTTCAGGCCGATGAAGTGCCGTGAGGAGGGGATCACGTCAAGCGGGCGGGTCGGCCGGCCGGCGCGGCCTTCGGCGCGTTCGTCGCCCTCGACCAGCAGGCCCGAGGCGATGAGCGGGGCGCTGAGCCGCGTGAGGGAGCCCTGCGACAGATCGAGGGTGCGGGCGATCGCGCTGCGCGAAATGGGCCCGTGCAGCAGCACCTCCAGGGCCACGGCGCGCGCGGCGCCGGTGGCGGGCACCCACGCGGGTGTTGCGATGCGCATGGATCGACTCCTTCGGCGTTCAGCCTCACATACTGAGTTGCTTTCGTCAAACAAGACTTGCGCGGCAATACCGCAGGAAAACTTCCCTGTTGACACGTAATTAGTTCTGCAATAGAAATAACTCGCACCCGGTCGGCCCCGACCGGTTCCTACGACAGGAGAACTGCAATGAAGCGTTCCATCCGCCTGACGGCGGTGATGGCGGGAGCGACCGTCATCGCTGCGCTCGCGGCCGGCTGCTCCGCTCCGGCCGACAGTGGCGACGGCAAAGTGACACTCACCTTCTGGGGGTCCTACGGCAACGGCGGCAACTCCGCCCAGCAGGACGTCCTCAACAAGACGCTGATCCCCGCGTTCGAGAAGGCGCACCCCGGCGTCACCGTCGACTACGTCGACGTGCCCTACGACGACCTGCTGAAGAAGCTCACCACCAGCGCGGCCGGCGACCAGCTGCCCGACCTGGTCCGCGCCGACCTCGGCTGGGTGCCCCGGTTCGCCGACCTCGGCGTGCTCGTGCCGCTCTCCGACGAGATGGACGACTTCCAGACCTACGCCGACGCGGTCTACCCGGGTGTGCTGTCGACCAACCTCTACAACGGCAAGTACTACGGCCTGCCGCTCGACACCAACACCCGCGTGCTGATCACCAGCCAGCAGGCGCTGGATGCCGCCGGGCTCTCGGCACCGCCCGCCACCTTCGCCGACCTCGAGGCGGAGGCCTCCACGCTCGCCGGCGGCGACATGCGCCTGTTCGGTGACGGTGGCCTCGGCGCCTGGAACCTGATGCCCTGGATCTGGTCCGGCGGCGGCGACATCACCAACGCCGACCAGACCGTCTCCACCGGGTACCTCGACAGCGCCGCGAACGTGAAGACGCTCGAGATGCTCATCGGGCTGTACAAGAACGGTCAGATCGGCAGCGGGATCATCGGCAACGCCGGTGAGGTCTCCACCAGTGACGGCCTGCCGGGCGGCTCCTACGCGAACATCTTCGACGGCCCGTGGATGAACGGGATCTGGGCGGACCAGTTCCCCGACTTCACCCCCATCTACGCACCGATCCCGGCCGGCGACGGCGGATCGATCAGCGTCGTGGGCGGCGAAGACATCGTGCTCACCGCAAGCTCGCAGCACCAGAAGGAGGCGATGGACTTCATCCGCTTCACCCAGAGCGAGGAGTTCCAGCTCGCCCTGGTGCCGACCGGCCAGCTGACCGTCGTCCAGGCGCTCGGCGACAAGCAGGTCGAGCTGGTGCCGTACTACAAGGTGTTCACCGACCAGCTCGCGACGGCGCGTGCCCGGTTGGCGATCACGCAGGGCTCCGAGGTGGATCAGGTGCTCAACACCGAGCTGGTCCCGGCCTTCGAGGGCACGATCTCGGCGAAAGACGCTCTCTCCAACGCGGCCGCCAAGATCGATGACCTGCTGAAGGGCTGACGTGGCCCTGCTCACCACGGGGCGGCGCCGCCGCAGCGGCGTCGCCCCGTACCTCTTCCTCCTTCCCGGGTTCGTGCTGTTCGCGGTCGCGATCCTCTACCCGACCGCCCAGGCGTTCCGGATGAGCTTCTACGACTGGAAGGTCGTCGGCTCGGCCACCAGCGAATTCCTCGGGCTCGACAACTACGCCTTCGCCCTCGGCGACCCGCAGTTCTGGGTCGCCTTCGGCAACACGGCGTTCTACATCGTGCTCACGGTCATCCCGCAGATCGTGCTCGGCCTGGGCGTCGCGCTGCTGCTGCACCGGCGCGGTCCCGCCCAGCCGCTGTTCCGGGTGCTGTACTACCTGCCCGTCGTGACGAGTTGGGTGGTGGTGTCTCTGCTGTTCCGGTTCCTGTTCGCCGACCAGGGCGCCATCAACGGTGCCCTCGGGGCGCTCCAGCTCACCGACGGCACCACGTCGTGGCTCGCCGATCGCTGGACCGGGATGATCGCGATCGCCATCGCCGGCATCTGGAAGGGCATCGGCTGGTCCATGATGATCTTCCTCGCCGCGCTGCAGGGCGTCCCCGTTTCGCTGCTCGAGGCGGCGACGGTCGACGGGGCCGGGCGCTGGCAGCGCTTCCGCGCCGTGACTCTGCCCGCCATCCGCGCCGCCCTCGGCTTCGTGACCGTCATGCTGGTCATCGGCGGCTTCAACGTCTTCGTCTCGGTGTACCTGATGACCGGCGGCGGCCCCGCCGGGCGCACCGACGTGCTTCTGACCTACATGTACCGGGTCGCGTTCGACGACCTGCACATCGGCTACGGGTCGGCCATCGCCGCGATCCTGACCGTCATCGTGTTCGCCTTCTCGGTGATCCAGCTGCGGGTGTTCCGCGACCGCGACGGGATGCTGGCATGACGCGCGCGCGCACCTCCGCGGTGCCCCTGACCACGCTGCGCTACGTCGTGCTGGCCGCCGGGGCGGTGCTGATGATCGCGCCCTTCGTCTACCTGCTGGCCACGTCGTTCAAAGGCAACGCCTACGTGCTCACCCCCGAGGTGCTGCCCGAGAAGCCCACGCTCGACAACTACGTGCGGGTGCTCACCGCGGAGGGCTTCGGGCGCTACTTCCTGAACTCGGTGATCGTCGCTGTCAGCTCGACCGCGCTGTCGGTGCTGCTCAGCTCGATGATGGCGTACGCGTTCGCGCGCTTCACCTTCCCGGGACGCGAGGCGATCTTCCGCATCCTGCTCATCGGCCTGATGATCCCGGCGGTCATGCTGGTGATCCCGCAGTTCATCCTCGCTCGCGACCTGCACCTGCTCAACAGCCTGCCGGGCCTGATCGTGTTCTACGTCGCCGGGTCGCTGTCGCTCAACACGTTCCTGCTGCGCGGGTTCATGGAGACGATCCCGGCAGAGCTCGACCAGGCCATGCAGGTCGACGGGGCGAACGCCTGGTCGCGCTACTGGCGGCTCGCGCTGCCGCTGGCCAAACCGGGCCTCGCGACCGCGACGATCTTCACCTTCCTCGGCAACTGGGACGAGTTCGCCTGGGCGCTGACCATCATCAACGACCCCGAGAAGCAGACCCTTCCGATCGCGATCCGTCTGCTGTCGGGCACCGGCAACAACGCGGTGCAGTGGGGGCTGGTGTTCGCGGCGTCGATGGTCGCCGTCATCCCGGTGATCGTGGTCTTCCTGGTCTTCCAACGCTATTTCGTCGCCGGCCTCACGAGCGGAGCACTCAAAGGATGAACGAACTCCTTCCCCTGGCCGGGGTGTTCCCGGCCGGTCGACCGGTCCGCATCGAGCTCCGAGGGGACGAGCCCGCCGGGGAACTGGTGGTCTGGTCCCTGGGCGACGAGGTCGCCCGGCATCCGGTGACCGCCACCGGCGTCGTCGACCTCGGCGAACTGGCCCCGGGCGGCTACGGCGTCGAGTGGGTGACGGGCGAGCGGATGCTGGCGCGCACCGCGGTCGATGTGCGCACCGATCCGCGGGCGCGGTTGCGCTACGGCTTCACCGCCGACTTCTCGTCGGCGGCCGACCCCGAGGGGCTCGCCGAGACGGTGCGACGTCTGCACCTCACCGGTGTCATGTTCTATGACTGGGCCTACCGGCACGCCGACCTGCTGGGCGGGGGCGAGAGCTACCACGACCCGCTCGGGCAGGAGGTGACGCTGACCACCGTGCGGCGCTCGATCAGCGCCGTGCAGGAGGCCGGCGCGCGCGCCCTCGGCTACGCAGCGGTGTACGCGGTCGGGCCGCAGGAGTGGGACCTGTGGCGCCACGATGCGCTGCTGCAGGCCACCGGCGAGCCGCTCGCCCTCGGGGACTTCCTCTTCCTGGTCGATCCTGCGGCGGCCGACTGGATCGACCACTTCGCGGGCGACCTGCGCGCGGCCACCGCGTCGCTGGGTTTCGACGGGTACCACCTCGACCAGTTCGGATACCCCAAGACCGCGGTCCGCGCCGATGGTGCGGTGATCGACCTGACCGACTCCTTCACCGCGCTCATCGGGCGGGTGCGCGCGGCGCTGCCCGAGGCGACGCTGGTGTTCAACAACGTCAACGACTTCCCGACCTGGCGCACCGCGCAGTTGCCCCAGGACGCCGCCTACGTCGAGCCGTGGGAGCCGAACCTCACCCTGCCCTCGCTCGCCGGCATCGTGCAGCGCGCGCATGCCGCGGATCCGCAGAAGCCGGTCGTGCTCGCCGCGTATCAGCACGTCTACGACTCGGCCACCACCGAGGAGTCCGACCGCGCGACCGCCCTGACGATGGCGACCCTGTACTCGCACGGCGCGACCCAGATCCTCGCCGGCGAGGCCGACCGGATCCTGGTCGACCCCTACTACGTGCGCAACGCGGTGGCGGCCGAGTCGACCGCGGCGCTCCTGCGACGGTGGTACGACTTCCTCGTTGAGCATGACGCGCTGCTCTCCGAACCGGCGGCGGTCGATGTCACCGCGGCCTACGCCGCTGCCTACAACGACGACGTCACGCTCGACTACCCCGACGCCGAGACCGCCTGGCACGCCGAGGCCGGCGCGGTCTGGGCGCGGGTGGTGCAGGTCGGCGACCGTCTCGTGATCCACGCCATCAACCTCACCGGCCAGACCGATCTGCTGTGGGATGCCGCGCGTGCGCCGTTCGGATCGCCCGGCGCCGCGACGCTGCGGGTGCGCGCGCTGCAGGGTCGCACGCCCCGCATCCGGTTCGCCGACCCCGACCGCTCGCCCCGCCTCACCGATGTCGCCGTGCAGGTCGAGGGCACCCACGCCGTCGCGACCCTGCCCGAACCGGGGGCCTGGCAACTCATACTGATCGACCTCGACCCGGAGCAGCAGGCATGAGCGAGCCGTGGTGGCGCACCGCCGTCGTCTACCAGGTGTATCCGCGCAGCTTCGCCGACTCGGACGGTGACGGCATCGGCGACCTGCGCGGGGTGCTCGACCGCCTCGACCACCTCGCCTACCTGGGCGTCGACGCCGTCTGGTTGTCGCCGGTGTTCCGGTCACCGCACGATGACAACGGCTACGACATCAGCGACTACCAGGCGATCGACCCGACATTCGGTACGCTCGACGACCTCGACCGGCTGATCGCGGCCGCCCACGACCGGGGCATCCGCATCCTGCTCGACCTGGTCGTCAACCACACCTCTGACGAGCACCCCTGGTTCCGCGAGTCGGCCTCCGGCGTCGACAGCCCGCGGCGCGACTGGTACTGGTGGCGCCCGCCCCGGCCGGGGCATGTGGGCGGCGAGCCGGGAGCCGAGCCGACCAACTGGGGCTCGTTCTTCTCCGGCTCGGTGTGGGAGTGGGACGAGGCCTCGGGCGAGTACTACCTGCACCTGTTCTCGCGTAAGCAGCCCGACCTGAACTGGGAGAACCCCGACGTGCGCGCCGAGGTCTACCGGATGATGAACTGGTGGCTCGACCGCGGCGTCGACGGGTTCCGGATGGATGTCATCAACCTGATCTCGAAGGATCCCGCCCTCCCGGACGGCGTCGTCGCGCCCGGCGCCCTCTACGGCGACGGGTTCCCGCACTACGCCTGCGGCCCGCGGGTCCACGAGTATCTGCGCGAGATGCACGAGGCGGTGTTCGCGGGGCGTGACCCGAAGCCGCTGACCGTCGGCGAGATGCCGGGGGTGACCACCGAGCAGGCGCGGCTGTTCACCGACCCTGCCCGGCAGGAACTCGACATGGTGTTCCAGTTCGACCATGTCGGTCTCGACCACGGGCCCAGCGGCAAGTGGGACCCGGTGCCGCTGGACCTGGTGGCGCTGAAGCGCAGCTTCGCCGAATGGCAGGAGCAGCTTCAGGACGTGGGCTGGAACAGCCTCTACTGGAACAACCACGACCAGCCGCGGGCGGTCAGCCGGTTCGGCAGCGACGGGGTGTTCCGCGAGCGGTCGGCGAAGGCGCTCGCGACGGTGCTGCACCTGCAGCGCGGCACCCCGTTCGTCTACCAGGGCGAAGAGCTCGGCATGACCAATGTCGGCTTCTCGCGCATCGACGACTTCCGCGACATCGAGTCGCTGAACCACTTCACCGAGGCGGTCAGCCTGCTCGGCGCCGACGCCTCACGGGTGCTGGCGGGCATGCAGCGCGCCAGCCGCGACAACGCGCGCACCCCGGTGCAGTGGGACGACGGCGCCAACGCCGGCTTCAGCGCCGGTCGACCCTGGATCCCGGTCAACGCCAACCACACCGAGGTGAACGCGGCCGAGCAGCGGGGCCGCGCCGGGTCGGTGCTGGAGTACTACCGCGAGCTGATCCGGCTGCGCCACGACGAGCCGCTCGTCATCGAGGGCCGATTCCGGCTGCTGGCCCCCGACGACCCGACCCTGTTCGCGTTCGAGCGCGTCGGCGAGAGCGGGCGCCTCACGGTGGTGGCGAACTTCAGCGACGAGCCACGGATGGCGGCGACCCTCCCGGCCGAGATCCGGCAGGCGGGTGGCCGGCTGGTGATCGGCAACCTTCCCGTGCACGACCCGGCCGAGTTGGCTCCCTGGGAGGCGTGGGTGCGGCGCTCCGACGTCTAGCCGGGGCGCCGGGTGAGCAGTTGCGTGATCCGGTAGGGGATCAGCTCGCCCATCGACAGGCTGGTCTCGGTGCGCTCGACGCCGTCGATGGCGAGGATCTCGCCGTCGATGCGGAACAGGTCATGCGCATCCTTGCCGACGACCTGCACCATCAGGTCGCTCGAGCCGCTCATGCCGAGCGCCTGCAGCACCTCGGGGATCCGGGCGATGTCGTCCACGATCCGGGCGATCTCCTTCTGCCGCACGGTCACCGTGATGAACGCCGACAGGGGGTAGCCGAGCGGTTCGGGATCGATGCGACGGTCGAACGGCAGGAACGCACCCGAGGCCTCCAACTGGGTCATATGGGCCTGCACGGTGTTGCGCGAGAGCCCCAACTTCTCGGCCAGCGCCACGTACGAGCCGCGCGGGTCATCGGTGAGCGCGGCGAGCAGAGCCAGGTCGATGGCGTCGTAGGCAGGCATGGTGTGCAGTCTAGACGCGTCATCCGGCTCTCAGGCGTGCATTCTGCACAAGCTCAACCGGGGTGATTGAGCTATCTGCCGACCTGACCTAGCGTTGCTGCAACCGACGACGAGGTTGGAGAGCACACGATGCCCGAAACCGTACGCCTGCTGGACGAGAACGGGGTACGCATCCCGTCACCGCAGTGGGACCCCCTGATCGACGACCTCGACGAGGCCGCGCTCGCGGACCTCTACGAAGACATGGTCGTGCTGCGGCGCATCGACGCCGAAGCCACCGCTCTGCAGCGCCAGGGTGAGATCGCCCTCTGGCCGCCGGTCTACGGGCAGGAGGCCGCGCAGATCGCGTCGGGCCGCGCACTGCGCCGCGACGACTTCGTCTTCGGCAGCTACCGCGAGACCGGGGTGGCCTACACCCGCGGAATCGACCCGGTCGAGATCGCCCGGGTCTGGCGCGGAGCGGCCGCCTCGGCGTGGAACCCGTACGAGTTCCACATGGCCACCGCGCAGGTGATCATCGGGGCGCAGACGCTGCACGCCACCGGGTACGCCCTCGGCATCCAGAACGACGGCAGCGACCAGGTCGCCGTCACCTACTTCGGCGACGGCGCCATGAGCGAGGGCGACGTGAGCGAGGCGATGATCTTCGCCGCCACCTACGGTGCCCCGGTCGTGTTCTTCTGCCAGAACAACCAGTTCGCGATCTCCGAGCCGGTCACCCTGCAGAGCAAGACGCCGCTCGCCGACCGGCCCGTCGGGTTCGGCATCCCGTCGGTGCAGGTCGACGGCAACGACGTGCTCGCCGTCACCGCGGTGATGCGCCAGGCGCTGCAGCGGGCTCGCGAAGGCGGCGGCCCCACGTACATCGAGGCCGTCACCTACCGGATGGGCCCGCACACCACCGCCGACGACCCCACCCGCTACCGCGACCCGGCCGAGCTCGAACTGTGGGGCAAGCGCGACCCGATCTCGCGCCTGCGCACCCTGCTAGAGACTTCCGGCCTCGACGGGCCCGAGCTCGAGGCGCGCGCGGCCGCCGCCGCCGACCGCGTCGCCGCCGCGTTCCGCGCGGGGGTGCAGAACATGCCCGACCCCGAGCCGATGTCGGTTTTCGACAACGTCTACGCCGAGCCGCACCACGAGCTCGACCGCCAGAAGAACGAGTACGCGCGCTACCTGGAGGGCTTCGCCTCATGACCACCCAGACCGTCACCATGGGCAAGGCCCTCAACCTCGGCCTTCACCGCGCCCTCGCCGACGACGACAAGGTCGTGCTGATGGGTGAAGACATCGGTCGGCTCGGCGGCGTCTACCGCATCACCGACGGTTTGCAGGCCGAGTTCGGGCAGCGGCGCGTGATGGACACCCCGCTGGCTGAATCCGCCATCCTCGGCACCGCCATCGGGCTCGCCTACCGCGGCTACCGCCCGGTGGTCGAGATCCAGTTCGACGGGTTCGTGTACCCGGCCTTCGACCAGATCGTGTCGCAGGTGGCCAAGATGCACGCCCGCACCCGCGGGCTGGTGAAGCTGCCGATCACGATCCGCATCCCGGTCGGCGGCGGCATCGGCTCGGCCGAGCACCACTCCGAATCGCCCGAGGCGTACTTCGCGCACACCGCCGGTCTGCGCGTGGTGAGCGTGTCGAACCCGCAGGACGCCTGCACCATGATCCGCCAGGCGATCGCGAGCGACGACCCGGTGGTGTTCTTCGAGCCCAAGCGCCGCTACCACGTGAAGGGCGAGGTCGACGACGCGCTCGATCTGGCCGCCGCCCCACCGCTCGGTGCGGCGCGGGTCGCGCGCCCCGGCACCGACGTGACGCTCGTCACGTTCGGGGGCCTCGTGCAGACGGCTCTGGATGCTGCGGCCGCCGCCGAGGACGAGGGCACCTCGATCGAGGTGATCGACCTGCGCTCGCTGTCCCCGGTCGACTACGACACGGTTGCGGCGTCGGTGCGCTCCACCGGTCGGGTCGTCATCGCGCACGAGGGCCCGCGCGAGGTGGGCATCGCCGCCGAGGTGGCGCAGACGATCACCGAGCGCTGCTTCCACTTCCTCGAGGCCGCACCGGTGCGGGTGACCGGCCACGACATCCCGTACCCGCCGTCGAAGCTCGAGAAGCACCACCTGCCCGACCTCGACCGCATGCTCGACGGCGTCGACCGCGTGCTCGGACGCACCCGGGTGAGCGCGTGATGCTGAAGGAGTTCAAGCTGCCCGACCTCGGTGAGGGTCTCACCGAGTCAGAGATCGTGTCGTGGCGGGTGTCGGCCGGCGACCGGGTGACGCTGAACCAGATCATCGCCGACGTCGAGACGGCGAAGGCGGTCGTCGAGCTGCCGTCGCCGTTCGACGGGGTGGTCCAGCAGCTGCACGCGGAGCCCGGCGACACCGTCGACGTGGGCGCGACCATCGTCACCTTCGAACTCGAGGAGCATGCGGCCGACGCCGACGCCCCCGAACCGAACCTCGTCGGCTACGGCGCTGGGCCCGAGAGCTCCGGCCGCCCCGCCAGGCGGAGGCGGGTCGACGCGTCGGCCGCCGCTCCGGTGCCCGCAGATGCGACGGCGGGTGAGCCCGTGGCGCGCTCCGAGCGGCCGCGCTCGACCCCGCCGGTGCGCTACCTCGCCGAGCAGCTCGGGGTCGACCTGACCCGGCTGACCGGCAGCGGGCCGGACGGACTCATCACCCGCGAGGACGTGCAGGCGGCCGCGGGCGCACCGGCCGACGTGGCGCGGCGCGGCGACTCCGAGACATCGACGCCGGCCGCCGCCCGTGTGGAGGGCACGCTGGTGCGACGGGTTCCGATCAAGGGGGTGCGCAAGCACACGGCGGCGGCGATGGTGCGCAGCGCGTTCACTGCCCCGCACGCGACGGTGTTCCTGACCGTGGATGTGACTCCCACCGTGGAGCTGCTCGCGCGACTGTCGGAGCGCCGTGACCTGGCCGGTACGCGGGTGACGCTGCTGGCCCTCGTGGCGCGGGCGTTCGTGATCGCGCTGCGCCGGCATCCGGAGCTCAACAGCCGCTGGGACGACGACGCACAGGAGATCGTCACGTACGGCAACGTGAACCTCGGCATCGCGGCGGCGACGGAACGCGGGCTGGTGGTGCCGCACATCCGCGACGCGCACGCGATGAGCCTGCTGCAGCTGGCGGAGGCGCTCGGCGAACTGACGCGCGACGCACGCGCGGGAACGACACCGCCGGAGCGGCTGACGGGCAGCACCATCACGATCAGCAACCCCGGCGTGTTCGGGGTGGACGCGGGCACGCCGATCCTCAACCCGGGGGAGGCGGCGATCCTGGCGCTCGGGGCGGTGCAGAACCGGCCGTGGGAGTTCCAGGGCGAGCTGGCGCTGCGCCGCGTGATGACGCTCAGCCTGTCGTTCGACCACCGCGGGATCGACGGGGCGGAGGCGTCGCAGTTCCTCGCGGAACTCGGGGCGCTGCTCGCCGACCCGGCGCTGGCGATGCTGCACGACGCGGGCACGGCGCCCCTGCCCCTCTGACGTCGATCGAGTGCCGGCGCAGTGCACTTCGTCGATCGAGTGCCGGCGTAGCCGGTGTATCGAGATCCGGTGCAGGTTTCAGTCACTGCCGGATGACGGGGCCGGTTTCCTGGGGCAAGATCGCGCTGATGGGCGCGAATGACTGAATCCTGCTCGTGCGGGGGCGGGGGTCTCGATACGCGCTTCGCGCTACTCGACCCGCGGGGGCCGCTTCGCGCTACTCGACCGGCGGGGTCGGCGCGACCGGCGGGGGCGCCGCGGCGGCGGTGAGCGCCGCACGCGCCATCGCGGCGAGGATCTCGGGCGTCAGCCCCCGTCCGGTGTGCGGGGTGGAGTTCATCAGCCCGAATCCGGCGTGCGCCCGCGCCCGCAGTTCGGCGACCGGAGCTTCGGGGGCCAGCCGCGCCAGCACCCCCACCCACAGTTCCACGTAGGTGCGTTGCAGCGTGCGCACGTGCCGCCGGTCGGAGTCGGCCAGCAGACCCAGGTCACGGTCTTGCACGCGGATCACCGCGGCATCCGCCAGCGCGAATCGCACGTGGAAGTCGATGAGCCGCCCCAGTGCCCGTGCGGCGTCGGGTTCACGCTCGACGACGGTCCGCCCCCCGCGGAGCAGCCCTTCGGAGGCGTCGACGAGGATCGCGGCGAGCACGGCCTGCTTACCCGGGAAGTGCCGATACACGGCGGGGCCGCTGATTCCGGCCGCACCGCCGATGTCTTCGAGGGTGACGCGGTCGTAGCCGTGTTCGGCGAACAGCCGGGCGGCGGCTTCGAGCAGGGCGGCGCGGCGTTCCTGTTTGGCGAGCGCGCGGGGCGTGTTCGCGAGCGCGCGGGGTGTGCTGGCGAGCGCTCGCGGGGTGGCCATGGGCTCAGTCTAGACACTTCGGTTAATCACGGCTAACCTCTCATTCAGTGAACGGCGGCTAACCGAGATGCCGTCCGGGGGAGCCGATGACGATCCTGCACACCGCTCTGCGGGCCGACGACCCGGCCGCGCATCAGAACGCCGAGGCGCAGCGCGCGCTCGCCGACGAGCTGCGCGCCCGCCTGGCCGAGGCCGCGCTGGGTGGCCCCGCGGCATCCCGCGACCGCCATGTGGCGCGCGGCAAGCTGCTGCCCCGCGAGCGCGTCGAGCACCTGCTCGATGACGGCAGCCCGTTCCTCGAGGTCGCGCCGCTGGCCGCCGTCGACCTGTACGAGGGCGACGCGCCGGGTGCCGGGGTGATCGCCGGCATCGGGCTGGTCGAGGGCCGGCAGGTGATGATCATCTGCAACGACGCCACGGTCAAGGGCGGCACCTACTATCCGATGACCGTCAAGAAGCACCTGCGCGCGCAGGAGATCGCGTACGAGAACCGGCTTCCGGTGATCTCACTGGTCGACTCCGGCGGGGCGTTCCTGCCGCTGCAGGACGAGGTGTTTCCTGACCGCGACCATTTCGGCCGCATCTTCTTCAACCAGGCCCGCATGTCGGCGGCCGGCATTCCGCAGCTGGCGGCGGTGCTCGGCAGCTGCACGGCGGGCGGCGCGTACGTGCCGGCGATGAGCGACGAGGTGGTGATCGTGCGCGGGCAGGGCACCATCTTCCTCGGTGGACCACCCCTGGTGAAGGCGGCGATCGGCGAGGTCGTCACCCCGGAGGAGCTCGGCGGCGGCGAACTGCACGCCCGCACCTCGGGAGTCGCCGACCACCTCGCCGAGAACGACGAGCACGCGCTGCAGCTGATCCGCGAGATCGTCGCCACCCTGCCGCCCGACCCGGCACCCGCCTGGCATTTGGCCGAGCCGCGCGAGCCGCTCGCCGACGACCTCTACGCAGCCGTCCCGGTCGATGTCGCGGCGAGCTACGACGTGCGCGAGGTGATCGCGCGCATCGTCGACGGCAGCGAGTTCCGCGAGTTCAAGCCGCTCTACGGCGAGACGCTGGTCACCGGCTTCGCGCACATCCACGGCCACCCGGTGGGCATCGTCGCCAACAACGGGGTGCTGTTCTCGGCGTCGGCGCAGAAGGGCGCGCACTTCATCGAGCTGTGCGATCAGCGCGGCATCCCGCTGGTGTTCCTGCAGAACATCTCGGGCTTCATGGTGGGCCGCGACGCGGAGGCGGGCGGCATCGCGAAGGACGGCGCCAAGATGGTCACCGCGGTGGCCACGACGCGGGTGCCGAAGCTCACGGTGGTGATCGGCGGCTCGTTCGGCGCCGGCAACTACTCGATGTGCGGGCGCGCCTACTCGCCGCGGTTCCTCTGGACCTGGCCGAACAGCCGCATCTCGGTGATGGGCGGGGCACAGGCCGCGTCGGTGCTCGCCACGGTGAAGCGCGACCAGCTGGAGGCGAAGGGCGAGACCTGGGCGACGGAGGACGAGGAGGCCTTCCGTGCCCCGATCCGCGCCCAGTACGAGCAGCAGGGCAGCCCGTACCACGCGACCGCGCGCCTCTGGGACGACGGCATCATCGACCCGGCCGACACCCGCCGCACGCTCGGCATGGCGCTCAGCGTCTGTGCGCGCAGCCCGATTCCCGCGCGCGAACCGGGGCAGCCCGGCTTCGGCGTCTTCCGGATGTGAGGGCCACCATGTTCTCAACCGTCCTGATCGCGAACCGCGGCGAGATCGCCGTGCGGGTGACCCGCACGCTGCGCCGGCTCGGCATCCGCAGTGTGGCGATCTTCACCGAAGCGGATGCCATGGCCGGGCATGTGCGCGCCGCCGACATCGCGCTGCCGGTGGGCAGCTATCTCGACATCGCCGAGGTGGTCGCCGCTGCGGTGGCGTCGGGGGCACAGGCGATCCATCCGGGGTACGGGTTCCTCAGCGAGAACGCGGCGTTCGCGCGCGCCTGCGCCGACGCCGGCGTCGTGTTCGTCGGGCCGGGCGTGCACGCGCTGGAGGTCATGGGCGACAAGATCGCCGCGAAGCAGGCGGTGGAGGCGCGCGGGGTGCCGACGGTGCCGGGCAGTGCGGGCTCGGGGCTCGACGACGCGGCGCTGACCGCCGCCGCTGCCGAGATCGGCTACCCGCTGCTGGTGAAGCCGTCGGCCGGTGGTGGCGGCAAGGGGATGCAGGTGGTGCGCTCCGAGGGTGAACTCGCGGCCGCGCTCGCCTCGGCCCGCCGGGTGAGCGCCGCCGCGTTCGGCGACGACACCCTGCTGCTCGAGCGTCTCATCGAGACCCCGCGGCACATCGAGGTGCAGGTGCTCGCGGACGCGGCCGGCACCACCATCCACCTCGGCGAGCGCGAGTGCTCGCTGCAGCGCCGTCACCAAAAGGTCATCGAGGAGGCGCCGTCGCCCCTGCTCGACGCAGCCACCCGCGCCCGCATCGGGGAGGCGGCGTGCGAGGTCGCCCGCAGCGTCGAGTACCGGGGTGCGGGCACGGTCGAGTTCCTGGTGGCCGACGCCGCTCCCGACGAGTTCTTCTTCATCGAGATGAACACCCGGCTGCAGGTCGAGCACCCGGTGACCGAGGAGGTGACGGGCATCGACCTGGTCGAGCAGCAGCTGCGCATCGCCGCGGGCGAGCCGCTCACGCTCGGTCAGGACGACATCGGGCTGACGGGGCACGCGATCGAGGCGCGCATCTACGCCGAGTCGCCCGCGCGGGGCTTCCTGCCGGCCACCGGCACGGTGCTCGCGCTGCATGCGCCCGCCGGCGCCGGATGGCGCCTGGACTCCGGGCTCGTCGAGGGCCAGGTGGTGGGCGCCGGGTTCGACCCGATGCTGGCCAAGGCCATCGGATACGGCGCCGACCGCGCGGAGGCCCTCGCCCGGCTCGACGCCCTGCTGGCCGACACCGTGGTGCTCGGCGTCGACACCAACATCGACGAACTGCGCAGCATCCTCGCCGATGAGGCCGTGGAGCAGGGGCGGCTCGACACCGGCCTGCTCGACCGCCGCGGCACCCCGGCCCCGGCCGAACCGGACGACCGCGACCTCGCCGTCGCCGCCGCGCTCGCGGCGCACGACCGCACGGCATACGACCGCGCAGCGCACGACCGCGCGGCGGCCCCCGCCGCATCCGGCCCGTGGCGTCTCGACGGGTGGCGCGCCGGCGGGGCGACCCCGGCATCCGCGGATGTCACCGAACTCACCCCGCACCGCTACCTCGTCGACGGCGAGACCGTCTGGGCGGCGCGCGATGCCGCGAGCCGCTGGCTGCGCCGGGCCGGCCGCACCGTCGAGGTGCCCGAGCCCTCACGCGCCGACCGGGTCGCGGCGATGCTCGCGGGCCTCGAGCGCGAACAGGGCCCGGTGAGCCCCGAGGTGCGCAGCCAGATGCCCGGCACCGTGGTCGCCGTGCCGGTGCGCGACGGAGACGCGGTCGAGGCGGGCGACACGATCGTCGCCGTCGAGGCCATGAAGATGGAGCACGCTCTGACCGCGCCGGTCGCGGGGATCGTGCGGGTGGATGTCGCCGTCGGCGACCAGGTGCGACGCGACCAGGTCGTCGCACACATCGAGGGGTCACAAGCCCCGGAGGAGAGCACAGCATGACGAGCACATCCCTGAGCGGCTTCGGACTGACGCCTGAGCAGCTCGACCTGCAGGCGCGCGTGCGCGAGTTCGCCGACACCGTCGTCGCACCGGCCGCGTACGAGTACGACACCGAGCGCCGGCTGCCGATGGAGATCATCGCCCAGATGGGCGAGATGGGCCTGTTCGGGCTGCCGTTCCCCGCCGAGTACGGCGGTGGCGGCGGCACCTATGCCGACCTGTGCGTCGCCGTCGAGGCGCTGGCACGGGTGGACCAGTCGATCGCCGTGACGCTCGAGGCGGGGGTGGGGCTCGGCATCATGCCGATCTTCCGGCAGGGCACCGAGGAGCAGAAGCAGCGCTGGCTTCCCGATCTGCTCGCCGGGCGCGCGCTGGCCGGGTTCGGGCTGACCGAGGCGAATGCGGGGTCGGATGCGGCGGGCACCGAGACGACGGCGGTGCTCGACGGCGATGAGTGGGTGATCAACGGGACGAAGCAGTTCATCACCAACTCGGGCACCCCGATCACGAGTGTCGTGACCATCACCGCGGTGACGGGCGAGCGCACCCTTCCCGATGGCACGGTCAAGAAGGAGCTCTCGTGCATCCTGGTGCCGACCGACACCCCGGGGTTCACGGCGGAGCCGGCCTACGACAAGGTCGGCTGGCACACCTCCGACACCCACCCGCTGACGTTGACCGACGTACGCGTGCCCGCGTCGAACCTGCTGGGTGAGCGCGGGCGGGGCTACGCCAACTTCCTGCAGACGCTCGACGAGGGTCGCATCGCCTTCGCCGCTCTCTGCGCCGGAGCCGCCGAGGGCTGCTTCGAGGAGGCGCTGCGCTACGCGAAGGAGCGCGTCGTGTTCGGGCACCCGATCGGTCAGAACCAGTACGTCGCGTTCAAGATCGCGAACATGCAGGCCCGCGCACATGTCGCGCACCTGGCCTGGATGGACGCCGCCCGCAAGATGGTCGGCGGTTCGCCCTTCAAGGTCGAGGCCTCGATCGCCAAGATGGTGACGAGCGGTGCTGCCATGGACAACGCCCGCGACGCGACCCAGGTCTGGGGCGGGTACGGGTTCATGAACGAGAACACGGTCGCCCGGCACTACCGCGACTCGAAGATCCTCGAGATCGGGGAGGGCACGACCGAGGTGCAGCTCATGATCATCGCCCGCGAGCTGGGCCTGACGGCCTAGGTTCGACGCATGCGCGAGATTGAGCAGCGAGGGCTGTACTTCGAAGAATTCGAGCTCGACACCAAGTACCTGCACCGTCCCGGCCGCACGCTGACCGAGGCCGACAACGTGCTGTTCACCACTCTCACCATGAACACGCAGGCCCTGCACCTGGATGCGGCGTGGGCCGAGACGCAGGAGTTCGGGCAGCGTCTGGTGAACTCGATGCTGACCCTGTCGACGGTGGTGGGGATGTCGGTGGCGCAGCTGACCCAGGGCACGATCGTGGCGAACCTGGGTTTCAGCGAGGTGGCCTTCCCGCATCCCGTCTATCACGGCGACACCCTCTATGCCGAGACGACGGTGCTCGAGAAGCGCCTGTCGGCCTCGCGCCCCGGGCAGGGGATCGTGACGCTGTCGCACCTCGGGCGCAACCAGCACGGGGCGACGGTGGTGCGGGCGATCCGC
This sequence comes from Pseudolysinimonas sp., assembly GCA_035495435.1. Taxonomy (GTDB): domain Bacteria; phylum Actinomycetota; class Actinomycetes; order Actinomycetales; family Microbacteriaceae; genus JBDSKH01. The sequence continues at coordinate 13,374 of DATJFV010000007.1, read as the reverse complement.
ACGACGTTGGTGAAGGTGGCGCCGCAGCCGTGACCGTCACCCTGGGCCCGGCGCTGCTGTTCTGCCCGGCCGACCGCCCCGACCGGTTCGCGAAGGCGCTCGAGCGCGCCGACGCGGTGATCCTCGATCTCGAGGATGCGGTGGCGCCCGAGGCGCGCGAGGCGGCGCGGGATGCCGTGGCCGGGTCGGGTCTCGACCCCGAGAGCGTGATCGTGCGAATCAACGAGATGGGTTCTGCGGATGCCGCGGCCGACCTGGCGATGCTGCAGGCGACCGCCTATCGCACGATCATGGTGCCCAAGGCGGGGCCGGGTCTGGCCGAGGTGCTGCCCGCCGGGTTCTCGGTGATCGCGCTGTGCGAGTCGGCGGCGGGTGTGCAGGCGGCGGCCGAACTCGCCGCGTCCGACGGGGTCGTCGCCCTCATGTGGGGCGCCGAAGACCTGGTCGCCTCGCTCGGCGGCACCTCCTCACGTTTCGCCGACGGCCGCTACCGCGATGTCGCGCGGGTCGCGCGCGCCCAGGTGCTGCTCGCGGCGGGGGCGGCCGGCATCCCCGCGATCGACACCGTACATCTCGACATCGCCGACCTCGACGGGCTCCGGGCTGAGGCCGAAGACGCGGTGGCGTCGGGGTTCGCGGCGACGGCGTGCATCCATCCCAGCCACGTGCCGGTGATCCGCGCGGCGTATGCACCCTCGCCCGAGCAGGTGGCCTGGGCGCGGCGGGTGCTGGATGCCGCGGCCGGCCACGCGGGCGTGTTCCGTTTCGAGGGCACCATGGTCGACGGCCCGGTGCTGCGCCACGCGGAATCGGTGCTGCGCCGCGCGGGTGCCTGACGACCGCGCCAGTGGTACCGTTTGTTGTACCACTAGGAGGGCGACATGGCCATTACGGCGAGCGAAGCGCGCAGCGACCTGTTCGGGCTGATCGAGCGCGTCAACCTCGATCAGTCGGAGATTGAGATCACCTCCAAGCGGGGGTCCGCCGTGCTCATGTCGAAGGACGAGTACGACGCCCTGATCGAGACGACCTACCTCCTGCGCTCCCCGAAGAACGCGCGCCGCCTGATCGACGCCATCGAGAGCGCCCGCAGCGGAGGGATCACCGAGCACGACCTCGTCCAGCCGTGACAGAACGTCTGCTGGCCTGGACTGCGCAGGGCTGGGAGGACTACGTCTGGTGGCAGAACCAGGATCGAAAGACGCTCCGGCGCATCAACACACTGATCGAGGACACTCTGCGGGGCGACCCGTTTGAGGGGATCGGCAAACCCGAGCCGCTGAAGCACGCTCTCGCGGGTGCCTGGTCACGGCGCATCGATGAGGCGAACCGCCTGGTGTATGTGGTCGAGGGCCGGTACGTGATCGTCCTGCAGGCCCGCTACCACTATTGAGTCTGCTTAATCAGGTTGTGCCGTTGTGGTCATCGTGAGTCCGACGGCGCCTTCGAGCTGCTGGGTCTCAAGTACCACCGTTACCGTGCCGAGCTCCTCCACCGAGGATGCATGCGTACCCCCGCACGGGATGCGCACGGTGCCCGCGGGCAGCTCTGCCACCCAGTACCGGCGATCGGTCAGGGCGTCGCCGTCGCGCTCGATCGCGATCGATCCGGAGAACGACGCGAGGATCTCGTTCACCCGCGCGGTCAACGCCGCCGGGTCGTCGAGGGCGGTGACATCGAACCCCCGCTTGCGCACCGACTTGCCCACCCGGTAGGTGTCGACCGACCCGTTCTCGGTGATCTGCGAGGTCTCGTTCGCCTCGCGCTCGAAGCTCTGCTCGCCCTTCGTCCAGGCTCCCGCGAGCGCCTCATCCAGGGCGAGTGAGGCCAGGTGGCACGCCGTGTGCCCCACCGAGAGCGCACGGCGGTAGGCGGCGTCGACCTCGACGGTCACGGCGTCGCCTTCCGTGAGACCGGCGTCCGCATCGACGAGGTGGGCGACCACCCAGGTCCAGCCGTCGGTGCCCTTCCGCACCGGGATGTCGGCGCCGAGGTACAGGGTCTCGCCGTCGGTCGCGGCGACCACGGCATCCCGCAGCTCGATCGCGATGTCGCCCCCGTCGAGCACGCCGCGGTCGGCGCCCTGGTCGGGCCAGCCGGCGTCGACCGGGTGCGCGGCGGTGTGGTCGAGCAGCACGGCGACGCGTCCGTCGTCGAGCGACTCGACGTGGAGAACGCGCGACTCGGAGGTGGTGTCGCCGAGCGGGTAGGTGACGATGGTGCCGGTGGTGGGGAGGGTCACCCGTCCACGCTAGCCCGCAGCCGCCCCACCCGGGCGATCGCGCGCTCGCGGGCACTCGGCTCGGGCGACCCGGTCAGGATCGCGCCGGCGATGACGAGCACCAGCCTGGTCGCGGTGATCGCCGGCCACCACGCGCGACGCAGCCCCAGCATCCGGCGGAATTCGGGCGGGATGCTGGCGACGGCACCCGCGAACAGGATGCGGTAGGCCAGACCACTGCCCGCGATCGGCGGTTTCCGCAGGAAGCGCACCGCGTCGTCGACGCGCTCATCGCGGCGCAGCACCCCGGTGGCGCGCAGGCGTTCGAGCTCGGCGTGCAGTTCGGCCCGGGTCGTGGGCGGATGCTGCGCCCCGACCAGCCGGCCGGCCGTCGCCCAGTCGGCGACGTACCGGTCCGCGCCGCCGGGAATGGGGCGCCCCCAGGTCTCTTGGCAGCCGAGGAACGCCTCGGTGAAGGCCAGATGCACCCAGTCGAGCAGCTCGGGGTCGTGCGCCGAGTAGGCGACCTCGCGGTCGCCATCGCGGTAGCTCCCGTTCACGCGGTCGTGGAACCGGCCCACCCGCGCCGACTCCCGATCGGCCTGCGCGCGAGAGCCGAAGGTCACCGCCACGATCCAGCGGATGGTGCCCGCGAGACGCCCCGCGGCATCCGTGCGGTACCGCGACCAGTCGTGCACGCCCGCCATCGCGCCCGGATGCAGGGTCTGCATCAGCAGCGCGCGGATGCCGGCCACCAGCGTCGGCATGTCGCCGTGCACCACCCAGGTCGGCGACTCGGGGCCGAAATAGCCCTCGTCGTCGCCCTCGCCGACCTCGGTGATCCAGGATGCACGCCCCAGCGGGTCACCGGTCAGCGCCGTCAGCAGCCGCTCACGCAGTGCGGAACGAAGAGACATGCTGCCAGGCTACGTCGTCGACAATGGGGAGATGATCTCGACCGCGCTCGCCGCCGACCTGCGTGCCGCGGGGCTCAGCTGGACACCGGTGTCGGGTGACGCGTTCCAGATCGCCGGCCCCGATTTCGAGGGCGACGTCTTCACCGTCAGCGACATGACGATCGAGGCGCACGTCTACCCCACCGGAACCGTGCTCGGGTTCAACGGCACCACCGAATGGGCGCTGGATTCGGTCGCCCTCGACGACGCGCTCTGGCTGCCTCGCGAAGACCAACTGCGCGACGCGCTCGGCGGCCGGCTCGTCAGCCTCACCCGCGAGGAGCGCGCCGCCTACGTCGTCGTCATGAGGACGGCCGACGGGGAGGCGCGCTTCACCAGCGAAGACCCGGCCGAGGCCTACGGCTTGGCGCTGCTCGCGCTGCTGCGCGACCTGGCCTGACGCCGCCGCACCAGCAGCACGATGACGAGGGCGATGATGCCGACCGTCACGATCCAGGGCAGCAGCACCCCGAGCACCACGAGCAGGCCCGCCCAGAAGGCGACGAACGCGCCCCAGCCGGTGGCGAGTCCATCCCAGAACGTGTCGGGCTGCGTGGCCGGAGCCTGGGCCGTCGACTGCAGATACAGGGTGATGCTCGACATGGCCACCTGGTCGGCCAGGTAGCGCTGCTGCGCTTCGAGGCTCTCCAGCTCGCCCTGGCGCGAACTGATCTCGCTCTCGAGAGCGATGAGGTCGCTGATGTTCTTCGCCTTCGCGATGAGCGCGTTCAGCCGCCCGATCGAGGCCCGCAACGCGTCGATGCGCGCGTCGAGATCCTGCGTCTCGACGGTGACATCGCTCGTCGACAGCGACACCTGCTCGGTGGTGCCGAGCTTCTCGAGCTTGTCGAGCACCGCCGTGAGCGAGTCGGCGGGAATGCGCAGGGTGAGCTGCGCGCTGCCGTTGTCGTTCTCGCCGGCCGCGTACTCGGTGCGGTCGTCGACCCGGCCGCCCGCCGCCTCCACGATCCGCACCGCCTGCTTCGAGGCCGCCAGCGGATCCTCCGCCGTGATGGTGACATCCCCCGAGATCACCACCTGGCGATCGGACGAGGTGGAGCCGCCGCCGGCCGACCCGCCACCCGACTCGTCCCCCGCGACGCCGGGTTGCTGCACCCCGTCGGCGGGGACGGGTGCGCCCGCGTCTCCCGCGGACGAGGATCCCGCGGCGCAGCCGGTGAGAGCCAGCGCCGCGGCGAGAAGGACCGTGCTGCCGATCATCATTCGCCTCATGCTGCCCACGGTAGGCACCACGGCATCCGGGCAAAACCCAACGTTGGTCACGATTCGGGCGTCACTTCTGTGCGCGACCTGCGAGCCCTCTGGGCGCGGCATCCGAACCGGCCGACCACCGCATCCGCCCGCCGTAGCGTCGAAAGCACCCGACAAATAAGGAGGCGGACATGGGATTCATGGATGACGCGAAGGACGCCGCGGAGGCCACCGGCGACAAGGTGGCCGAGTGGGCGGACGACACCAAGGAGCGGGTCTCGGACAAGGTCGATGAGATGCAGGCGGACGCCGACGTGAAGAAGGCCGAAGCGCACCGCGACGAGGTGGAGAAGAAGAACGAGTACAAGGAGCAGCTGCGCGAGAACTAATACGCTTGCTGCATGGGCCGGCTGGGGAATCTGTTCCGCAGACCGGCCCTTCTCCATGTCGCCATCGACCGAGGCAGCGGCCCGCCGGTCATCATGATCCACGGCATCGCGTCGTCGTCGGTCACCTTCGAGCGCCTCATCCCGCTGCTCGAGCCGCATCACCGGGTGATCGCCATCGACCTGCTGGGATTCGGCGAGTCGCCGGCCCCCGAGGACGCGACCTACACGATCGCCGAGCATCAGGCCGCACTCGACCGCACCATCCGCTCGCTGCGGCTGCGTGAGCCGTTCGTGCTGGTCGGGCACTCGATGGGGTCGCTGATCGCCGCGCGCTACGCCGCCCTGCACCGCCGTGCGCTGCGCAAACTGGTGCTGGTCAGCCCGCCGGTGTACCTGCCCACGGCGAGCATCTCGGTCGAGCTCGAGGCCGCGGCACAGGGGCTCTATTACCGCCTCTATGAGTTCTTGCGCGCCAACCCCGCGTTCACCATCCCGGCCGCCGCGGCTCTGGCCCGGCTGTCGCCCATCAAGAACCTGCTCGATGTGTCGGAGCGCAACTGGCACGCGTTCGTGCTGTCGCTGCAGAACTCCATCGAGACCCAGACCACCCTCACCGACCTCGCCGCCGTCCGGGTTCCGGTCGAGGTGGTCTACGGCTCGCTCGACCCGCTCCTGGCGCCCTCCGGTCTGCGGGTCGTCGAGCAACTGCGGGGTGTCACCACGCACCGGGTCGACGGGGGCGACCACGTCATCCGCCCGCGCATGGCGCGCGTCATCGCCACCGCCATCGGCTGAGGCCCGCCGTAGGCTGGCCGGATGGAACAGCGCACCTTCGGGCCCACCGACCGCACCGTCTCGGTGATCGGCCTCGGCACCTGGCAGCTCGGCGCCGACTGGGGCGCGGTCAGCGAAGCCGACGCGCGGGCCGTGCTCGATGCCTCGTGGGATGCCGGGGTCACCTTCTACGACACCGCCGACGTCTACGGCGACGGTCGCAGCGAGCAACTGATCGGCGCCTGGCGGCGCGAGCACCCGGAGGCGTTCATCGCCACCAAGATGGGCAGGCGCCTCGAGCAGGTGCCCGAGAACTACTCCGCCGCGAACTTCCGTGCCTGGAACAACCGCTCGCGCCGCAACCTCGGCATGGACACCCTCGATCTCGTCCAGCTGCACTGCCCGCCGACCGCCGTGTACGCGATCGACCGCGTCTTCGACGACCTCGACGCGCTCGTCGACGACGGCTCGATCGCCGCCTACGGGGTGAGCGTCGAGCGCACCGACGAAGCCCTCCGCGCCATCGAGCGGCCCAACCTGGCGAGCGTGCAGATCATCCTCAACGCGTTCCGGCTGAAACCGCTTGACGAGGTGCTGCCGGCGGCCGCGGATGCCGGGGTCGCCATCATCGCGCGCGTCCCGCTCGCGAGCGGCCTGCTGTCGGGGCGGTACACCCACGACACCGCGTTCGCCGCCGACGACCACCGCAGCTTCAACCGGCACGGTGAAGCGTTCGACCGGGGCGAGACCTTCTCGGGCGTCGACTACGACGACGGGGTCGAGGCGGCCCGCGAGTTCGCGGCGCTCGCCGCCGGCGTGGGGCTTGCTCCGGCGACGGCAGCGCTCGCCTGGGTCGCACAGCAGGAGGGGGTCTCGACCGTGATCCCCGGGGCGCGGAACGCCGAGCAGGCCCGTTCCAACGCGGCCGCCGGCTCGGTTGCCGACCTGGGGGAGGGGTTCGACGCCGCCGTGCGCGAACTCTACGACCGCCGGCTGCGGGCGCAGATCCACCCGCTGTGGTGAGGCGTCAGGGCGTGATCGCGTCGACGTAGGCGTACGCCTCGGCGAGCAGATCGTCCCATTCGGCCGCGCCGCGTTCGGGCGGCATCTCCACCCACTCGCGCATCCGGCGACCGCGCATCACCATGCGGGTGCCGCGGCCGTCGGCCTCCAGCGCGTCGGCGCGCGCCTCGGGCACCTTCACCATCAGGTTGCCGGCGTGGTTCACCACGGCGAAGATCTTGCCCCGCACGCTGAGGCCGGTGGTCGAGAACATCCGCCCCCAGGCCACGCCGGGCTGGGCCAGATACGGGCCCGCCAGGCTCTCGAGCAGGTCGCTCGTCACCGCGTCGTCACCGCCGTGACCTCGATCTCGATCTTCATGCGCGGGTCGGCCAGGCCCGCCTGGATCATCATCGCCGCCGGACGCACCTCGCCGAAGGCCTCCCGCATCGCCGGCCAGCACTTCTCGAACTCCGTGCCGTCGGGAAGAACGTAGGTCACGCGGACGACGTCGGCCAGCGACGAGCCCGCCTGCTCGAGTGCACCCGCGATGTTGCGCAACGCCTGTGCGGTCTGCTCGGCGATGTCCTCCGAGATCGTCATCGTGGCGTAGTCGAACCCGGTGGTGCCCGAGACGAAGACCCAGTCACCCGCGACCACGGCGCGCGAGTACCCCATCTGCGCCTCGAACACCGACCCCGAGCTGATCAGCCGACGCGTCACGTCTCCTCCTCCAGCCACTCCTCGAGCGCCGTGCGGGTCGCGTCCGGCGCATCCCGGTGCGGCGAATGCCCGGCACCGGGGACGACAACGTATCGCATCTGCGGGGCGTCCTCCGCGACCTCCCACGCGTCGGCCGGCTCGAGCATGGTGTACACGTCCGGATCCCCGCCGAGCACCAGCGTCGGCACCGCGATCCGCCGGGCGACGTCACGCAGATCCCAGGAGGTGGCGTCACCGAAGGTGCGCGCCACCGCCTCGGGCTCGGCGGCGGCGATGGCGTCGAGTTTCGCCTGCCGGTCGCGCGGATCCCAGTGCGGTTTCGCGGCAGCCAGGCTCTCCGCCGTCCAGCCGAGCTCGGCCACCTGCGCGGCCGCCGTCGCCGGCAGCGACTCGGGTGCCAGGTACCAGACCGGATCCAGCAGCACCAGGCGCCGCGTCCAGCCGGAATCCGCCGCCGCGAGCACGGTCGCGATGCTGCCGCCCAGCGAATGCGCGACCACGAGATCGTGCGGACCGGGGGCGGCGGCGAGCACATCCGTCGCGTACGACGACAGCGAGTAATCGCTCGCGGCACCTCGCCCGCCGTGCCCGATCAGCGCGACCGTCGAGGTGTCCCAGCCGGCCTGCTGCAGCCAGTCGCGCACGCGCCACCAGCCGCCGGGGGAGGAGCTCAGTCCGTGGATCAGCAGCGCGCCGGGCATGCGCCCAGGCTAGCCGTCGAGAAGTGCGCCGACGCCGGCCAGGTACCCCGGCCCGTCGAAGCCGGGCAGCAGCGCCGACTGGATGATGTAGCCCTGACCCAGCCCCAGGAAGACCGGGACCATCTGGCGCGACCAGGCCGCCGCATCCGCACCCATGCCCAGTCGTTCGCGCGCCCAGCGCTCGAGGTAAGGGCCCATGACGTCCTGCACCTCGGCGAACACGGGGGAGATCAGGCGTGACAGCTCGGGGTCGGTGACCGCCTCTCCCCAGAGTTGCACGAGCACTCCCGGGTCGCGCATGTCGCGGGCGAGGCCGGTCATCATCGCGCCGAGCATGGCGCTCGGAGCCGGGAGCTCGTCGGCCTGCGCCAGGCGGTCGCCGAACTCGCTCATGCGATTGCCGAGCACCCGGCGCGCCACGGCGAGCGCGAGCTCTTGCTTGCTTTCGAAGTAGCCGTAGATGGCACCGGCCGACAGCCGGGACTCGGCGATCACGTCGGCCATCGAGGTGCGGTGGAACCCTTTCGCGGCAAAGGAGCGCAGGGCGGCGTCGACGATCTGGTCGCGCCGCTGCTCGCGGTGCTGCTGGCTGACCTTGGGCATCTCGCTCCGACTCTAACCGCCGCGTTCGGCCGGCCCTTGCGCCGACGAACGGTGAGGTCCATTATAAAGAACGAACATTCGTTTTAGGAAAGGACTCGCCCATGTCCAGCCACCAGCCCGACTCCGCCCGCGCCGCCTGGTCGCGCGTGGTCGCCCTGCCGATCGCTCTCACCCTCGCCGCCTCGGTGATCGTGCTCGCCTTCCTCTGGCCCGCCCTCAGCAGTGAGCCCCGCGACCTGCCCCTCGTCGCCGCCGGGCCGCAGGAGCAGGTCACCGCGCTGCTCGAGGGCATCGACCAGCACGCACCCGGCGCCGTCGACGTCAGCACCGTCGGCGACCGTGCCGCCGCGGTCGCCGCCATCGAACACCGCGAGGCGTACGGCGCCATCGTGCTGGGGCAGCAGCCCGAGGTGCTGACCTCGTCGGCGGCCAGCCCGATCGCCGCCCAGCTGCTGAGCGGAATCGCGGCGCAGTTGCAGGGCACGCTGCAGCAGGCGGCCGCCGCGCAGGCGGCTGCGGCAGGCGTGCCCGCACCCACAGTGACGGTCGCCGTCACCGATGTCGTGCCGCTGGCCGACAGTGATCCCCGCGGTGCGGGCCTGGCCTCGGCCGTCCTGCCGCTGGTCATCGGCGGCCTGCTCGGCGGGGTGCTCGCCACCCTCGCCATTCCGGGGCGGATGCGGCGGCTGGCCGCGCTGGCGGCGTACGCGGTGCTGGCGGGCGTCACGGTCGCCGGCATCCTCCAGGGCTGGCTCGGCGTACTGCAGGGCTCGTACCTGGCCAACGCCTCAGCCATCGCGCTGGCCGTGTTCGGCATCGCGGTGGCCGTCGCGGGGCTCGCGGCCGTCATCGGGCGCCCCGGACTCGCCCTCGGAGCGGTCACCTTCGTGCTGTTCGCGGTGCCGCTGGCCTCGGCCGCGGCTCCGCTCGAGTTCCTGCCGGCACCGTGGGGTGCCGTGGGGCAGTGGTTCCCGCCCGGCGCCGGGGCGACGCTGCTGCGCGACCTGTCGTACTTCCCCGGCGCGGATGTCGTCTTCCCGTGGCTCGTGCTGGCCGGGTGGGCCGTCGCGGGAGCGATCCTGCTCGCACTCGGACGACGGATGGACCACGCCGCGCACCCCGCCACGGCATCCGGAGACGCGTCCTGAGCCGATTCTGAGCCGATGACATGTCCGGTCCTCCTATTGGGGGACCGGGCATTTCGTGATTGGCTGGTGCGTGAGCGTTCCATCAGGGGGAGTGCTCGAGGGGACAACAAGGTGGCTGACACTGCAGTCGACGCCGTCGCGATCCGCGACGCGGTAGAGATCTTCTACGGCAAACTGCTGGGCGATCCGGCGCTCAGCGGCATGTGGCAGCACGTCGACATGGTCAGGCTCAAGGGTCACCAGCGCAAGTTCCTGCTGCAGGCGCTGGGCGGCCCGTCGTTGTATGCCGGCCGCGACATGCAGGCGGCCCACGCCTCGCTCGGGATCAGCGATGAGCAGTTCACCCTGACCATCGCGCACCTGATCGACAGTCTGCGCGAGGTGGGCGTCGCGCCCGATGTGGTCGAGCGGGCGCGCACCGACCTGCAGCGACTGCGGCCGCTCATCGTGCGCCGCTAACTGGGCTGGGTCGGCACCTCGGTCGTATCCGGAAGCGGACTGGCGTCGCGGCCGCGGAGGTCGGGCATCGCGCGCGCGAAGATCGCCGCGACCGCCAGTCCCACGAGGGCGAACGAGGCCGAGGCCCAGAACGCGCCGCTCGACCCGGTCGACGACGGCGACCGCAGTGCGTCGATGAGGAACCCGGCGACGGCCGAGCCGGCGGCGGCCCCGATGAGCTGGCCGGTGCCCACCCACCCGTAGGCCTCCGCGGTGTCGCTGAACTTCACGCTCGCCGAGACCGCCGAGAACATCACGGCGAGCGCCGGGGCGAGGCAGATGCCGGCGACCAACAGCGTCACCGACAGGCTCCAGAACTCCCAGGCGAAGATCGCCAGGGCCGTGCCGAGGAAGATCACGAGGGTGCGCCGCGCCAGCGCCCAGGGCCCGATCGGCACGTGGCCGAACAGCAGACCGCCGACGAGCGAGGCCACCGCCCAGATCGCCAGGACGACGCCGGATTCCGCACCGCCCTCTCCGAAGGTGGCGACGACCCCTGCTTCGATCGCCGCGCACGAGCCGACCACGAGGAATCCGACGACGGTCGCGATGAGCACGGGCGGCCGGGTGAGCACCGCCCCGAGGCGGCGCTTGCTGCGCGGGATGCGCACCCGCCCGACCTCGGGCGAGAGCACGAACCAGGCCCCGCCGCCGACGAGGAACACCACCGAGAGCAGCACCCCGGCCACGGTCGAGACCTGGGTGCCGACGAACGTGACGACCACCGGGCCGGCGATCCAGATGATCTCCTGCGCGGAGGCGTCGAGCGAGAACAGGGGGGTCAGCTGGCGGCCGTTCACCATCTTCGGGTAAATGGTGCGCACGGCCGGCTGCACGGGCGGGTAGCTGAGGCCGACGAGGGCGCCCAGCACGATGTAGGCGACCAGCGGCAGTTCGAGCAGTGCGATCGCGGTCAGCGCGACGGCGCACACCGCCATGGTCGTGATCAGCACCCGCCGCATCCCGAGCACGCCCATCAGCCGGCTGGTGAGCGGCCCGCTGATCGCCTGACCGACCGAGGTGGCGGCCAGCACGATGCCCGCCGCGGCGTAGGAGTCGAAGATGCGCTCCATGTGCAGCAGGAACCCGAGCGAGATCATGCCGCTCGGGAATCGCGCCGTCAGCTGCGCGGCAATGATCCGGGCGACTCCCGGTGTGCGCAGCAGGTCGGCGTAACTGTTCACAGCCTGCCTACTCTACCGACGCCTCCGACAGCGGCTCGGATGTCGGGGGAGCCGGGCATGCTACGAGCGTCGAGCCTGTGGAAACTGTGCATAATCCGGCGGACTTATGCACATTCTGTGGACGACACGCCCACAAGATGTAGTGGTTGCCACGGTGTCAGTGCCCCGATATATAGTGATCGGACCGCGACGCCCGGCAGTGCCGGAATCTCGCCCCGAGGGCGATCAAGGCAGCGGTCTACAGGCGTGCAACGAGGGGAGAAAACAGGGGTCATGAGCATCACAGTCGTCAAGCGGAACGGGGAGCGCGAGCCCTACGACGCGAACAAGATCAACCTGGCGATCGAGCACGCCAGCCGGGGCCTGGATGAGAACATCACCTGGGTCACCCAGATCGCGTCCGAGCTCGAACTCACCCTGTTCGACGGCATCACGACCCAGCAGCTCGACGAGGCCGTCATCCAGGTCGCCCTGCAGAACGTCAAAGACGACCCGCAGTTCGACACCGTCGCCGCGCGACTCCTGCTCAAGACCATCTACAAGCGCGTCCTCGGCGACTACGAGAGCGACGACGAACTGAAGGCCCTGCACGCGCAGCACTTCCGCGCCACCGTCGAGCGCGGCGTCGCCGAGTCGCTCTTTGACCCCCGCTTCCTCGAGCTCTACGACCTCGACCGGCTGGCCGCCGCGCTCGAGCCCGCACGCGACGGTCTGCTGAAGTACATCGGCGTCGTCACCCTCAACAACCGGTACGGCATCAAGGCACGCAACAACGACCCGCTCGAAGTGCCGCAGTACTTCTGGATGCGCATCGCGATGGGCCTGGCCCTCAATGAGGCCGACCCGACAGCGCACGCGCTCGACTTCTACACCAAGATGTCCAAGCTCGAGTACCTCGCCGCCGGATCGACCCTCGTCAACGCGGGCACCGCGTACCCGCAGCTGTCGAACTGCTTCGTCATGGAGATGCAGGACGACATCGAGCACATCGCCAAGAGCGTGCGCGACGTCATGTGGCTGACCAAGGGCACCGGCGGCATCGGGCTGTCGGTCACCAAGCTGCGTTCGCAGGGTTCGCCCATCCGGTCGAACAACACCACCTCGACCGGTCCGATCCCGTTCATGCACACCATCGACTCGGTGCTGCGCGCCGTCAGCCGCGGCGGCAAGAAGTTCGGCGCCCTGTGCTTCTACATGGAGAACTGGCACCTCGACTTCCCCGAGTTCCTCGACCTGCGACAGAACTCCGGAGACCCGTACCGCCGTACCCGCACCGCCAACACCGCGGTGTGGATCTCGGACGAGTTCATGAAGCGCGTGCAGAACGACGACGACTGGTACCTGTTCGACCCGCTCGAGGTCGCCGACCTCAACGAGCTCTACGGCGCGGCGTTCAGCGCCCGCTACGCCGAGTACGTCGCGAAGGCCGAGGCCGGCGAGCTGCGCATGTTCCAGAAGATCGGCGCCCGCGAGCAGTTCAAATCGATCCTGATCTCGCTCCAGACCACCAGCCACCCGTGGCTGACCTGGAAGGACACGATCAACAACCGCGCCCTCAACAACAACACGGGCACGATCCACCTCTCCAACCTCTGCACCGAGATCTGCCTCCCGCAGGACGCCGAGAACATCTCGGTCTGCAACCTGGCCTCGATCAACCTCTCGACGCACCTGCGCGTCGACAGCAACGGCACCCTCGGGTTCGACTGGGATCTGATCGACGAGAGCGCCCGGAGCGCGGTGCGCCAGCTCGACAACCTGATCGACATCACCGTGTCGAGCGTCGCCGAGGCCGACCACGCCAACACCGAGAACCGGGCCATCGGCCTCGGCGTCATGGGCTTCACCGACATCGTCGAGAAGCTCGGCTTCTCGTACGAGTCCGAAGAGGCCTACGACCTGATGGACGAGATCATGGAGCACGTCTCGTACGCCGCCATCGACGAGTCGGCCGACCTGGCAC
>DATJFV010000006.1:0-22923 GCA_035495435.1 Pseudolysinimonas sp. | reverse complement strand
AGCGAGACCACGACCTTGTCGCCGACCTCGAAGTTGTGGGCTCCGCAGACGATGCCGCGTGGCTGCGCTTCGCCAACATCCACCTGGCACCAGCGGATCGTCTTGCCGTTCGACTGGGGTTCGTCAACGAACTCGAGCACTTTGCCGACCACGATCGGGCCGGTGAGGTCGAACGTGTGCACGGCCTCCTCTTCGAGTCCGACCTTGACGAGAGCGGCATGCAGGTGATCGAGCGTGACGTCGTCGGGGAGGTCGACCCACTCCCCCAGCCAGCTGATCGGGACGCGCATCAGACCACCATCCCGAACTGCTGCGAGAAGCGCACATCGCCCTCGACCATGTCGCGCATGTCGTTCATGTCGTTGCGGAACTGCAGGGTGCGCTCGATGCCCATCCCGAACGCGAACCCCTGATAGACCTCGGGGTCGATGCCCGCCGACCGCAGCACATTGCGGTTGACCATGCCGCATCCGCCCCACTCCACCCAGCGTGCCCCGCCCTTGGCGTTCGGCTGCCAGACATCCATCTCGGCGCTCGGCTCGGTGAACGGGAAGTAGTTGGGCCGCAACCGGATCTGCGCCTCGGCCCCGAACAGGGAGCGCGCCATGTGCTCGAGGGTGCCGCGCAGGTGCGCCATGGTCAGGCCCTTGTCGATCGCGATGCCCTCGATCTGGTGGAACACCGGAGTGTGGGTCGCGTCGAGCTCGTCGGTGCGGAACACGCGGCCGACCGCGGCGACATACACCGGCAGGTCGCGGGAGAGAAGACTGCGGATCTGCACCGGGCTGGTGTGCGTGCGCAGCACCAGGTGCCGCTCGACCGGCTCGACATAGAACGTGTCCTGCATGGCACGCGCCGGGTGGTCCTCGTCGAAGTTCAGCGCGTCGAAGTTGAACCACTCGTGCTCGAGCTCGGGACCCTCGCCGATCTCCCAGCCCATCGAGATGAAGAGGTCGCTCATCTGCTCCATCAGCAGAGACAGCGGATGCCGCGCGCCGGCCCGCCAGCGCTGCGGCACCTCGGTGACATCCACCGCTTCGCTCGCGAGCCGCTGCTGCTCCTCGGCGGCGAGCACCGTCGCCTCCTGATCCTTCAGCGCCTGGGTCACCCGCGCACGGGCCTCCCCGACGAGCTTGCCGGTCGCCGCCTTCTGATCGGCGGGCACATCGCGCAGCTTCGCGTTCAACTGTGCGAGCGGCGAGTGCTCTCCGGCGTGAGCGGAGCGGGCGGCCTTGAGCGTGACCGAGTCGGTGGCCGCGGCGATGGCGGCGAGCGCGTCGTCGACAGCCGCGGAGACGGCCTGCTCGGTGATGGGCGAGGGATCTGGCACGGTAACCGATCCTACCGAGCGCGGCAGGGCGTCTCGGCGGCACGGGGTCGCGCTCAGGAGTGCTGGGCGAAAGCGCTTTCGTACAGGCAGACGGATGCGGCGGTCGCCAGATTCATCGACTCCGCGTGCCCGTAGATGGGGACTTTGACAACTCGGTCGACGAGTTCCAGCGCCTCGTCGGTGAGGCCGTGGGCCTCGTTACCGAACAGCCAGGCGGTGGGCTCGGAGAGCAGCGACCGCACCTCCGGCAGATCGTCGCCCTTCACGTCAGCGGCTAGGACCCGCAGACCGGCCGCCTGCACCTGGGCGACCGCGGCATCCAGGGCGGTGCCCTGTGCGATCGGGAGGTGGAAGATCGAGCCGGTCGTCGAACGCACCACCTTGGGGTTGTAGGCGTCGACACTGCGCCCGGTGAGGATCACGCCATCCGCACCGGCGGAGTCGGCCGCGCGGATGATGGTGCCCGCGTTGCCCGGATCGCGCACCTCCTCGAGGATCGCGATCAGCTTCGGGCCGGAGCTGAGCAGCTCATCGATCGTCACCGCGAACTGGCGGCAGATGGCGATGACGCCCTGCGGGGTGACCGTATCGGACATCACGTCGAGCACATGCTCGCTGACGGTCTCGGGCTCGACCCCGGCCTCGATCGCCGCCTGCACGAGCGAGCCGTACTTGTCGCGCGCTGACGCCGTGGTGAAGAAGTCGACGACCGTCTCGGGACGAAAGGCGAGAGCCTCGGCGACCGCCTGCGGCCCCTCGACGAGGAAGCGCCCGGTGTCGGCGCGGGCCTGGCGTTTGGCGAGCTTCGCGACAGCCCGCACCCGCGGGGAACGCGGGTTGTCGATCACGCTTCGATGCTACGGGGGGCGGGTGAACAACGGGTGACGACGCGCGAACGCCGGTTGAGTAGCCGCGAAGCGGCGTATCGAAACCGAAAAGAGACGGGTTTCGATACGCGCCTGCGGCGCTACTCAACCGGCGTTCGTCGGGTTTCGATACGCGCCTGCGGCGCTACTCAATCGGCGTTCGGGATGCTTACGCGGCGTCAGCCTTGGCGTTGACGTCCTTGGGCAGCGCGGCCTTCGCGGCGGCGACGAGGCCGGCGAAGGTCGCGGGCTCGCTGACGGCCAGCTCGGCCAGGATGCGACGGTCGACCTCGATGCCCGCCAGACCCAGACCCTGGATCAGACGGTTGTAGGTCAGGCCGTTCGCACGCGCTGCGGCGTTGATGCGCTGGATCCAGAGGCGACGGAACTCGCCCTTCTTCGCCCGGCGGTCGCGGTAGGCGTAGACGAGGGAGTGGGTGACCTGCTCCTTCGCCTTGCGGTACAGGCGCGACCGCTGACCGCGGTAGCCCTCAGCGCGCTCGAGCGTCGTCCGGCGCTTCTTGGCGGCGTTGACCGCCCTCTTGACACGTGCCATTTCAGTTTCCTATCGAGTCCGAGGGCTTACTTGCCCAGAAGGCGCTTGATGACCTTGGCGTCCTGCGGAGCCAGGACGACGTCGCGGTTGAGACGACGGGTCTTCTCGGAGGACTTCACCTCCAGGTGGTGGCGCATGCCCGCGCCCTGCTTCTTGACCTTGCCGGAACCGGTGATCTTGAAGCGCTTCTTGGCACCGGAGTGCGTCTTCTGCTTCGGCATTACTTTTCCTCTTTCGTCTCCGCCACCGGGGTCTCGGCCGCGGCGGGGGTGGTGACCGGGGCGTCGGCCGCCCCGGAGTTCTGGTCGCCCTTGGGACGCTTCTGTGCGTCACGCTTGGCGTTGGCCTCGGCCTTGGCGTCGGCCTTGTTCTTCAGCGGGCCGATGACCATGACCATGTTGCGGCCGTCGATCGTCGGGGTCGACTCGACCGAGCCGTACTCCGACACGTCCTCCGCGAAGCGCTGCAGCAGGCGCACGCCCTGCTCGGGGCGGGACTGCTCGCGCCCGCGGAACAGGATCATCGCCTTCACCTTGTCGCCGGACTGCAGGAACCCGACGGCGCGCTTCATCTTGGTCTCGTAGTCGTGCTTGTCGATCTTCAGGCGGAAACGCACCTCCTTGAGGATGGTGTTCGCCTGGTTGCGACGGGCCTCTTTGACCTTCTGGGCCTGCTCGTACTTGAACTTGCCGTAGTCCATGATCTTGACCACAGGCGGCTTGGCGTCGGGCGCCACCTCGACCAGGTCGAGGTCGGCCTCCTGCGCAAGCTTCATGGCGTCTTCGATGCGGACGACGCCGACCTGCTCCCCGTTGGGTCCGACGAGGCGCACCTCGGGAACACGGATGCGGTCGTTCGTTCTGGGATCGCTGATGCGACTCTCCTTCTTGTCAGTGCTGTCATTGCACGAAAGAGGACGAAATCGTCGCACTCATCACCCTGGCTACCGCGCGTGCTGTTCTCGACAGCACAGGCGGCGGAGTGAAAACTGACCGGATAGCCTTGAGATGCGGCTAGTCGGTGGGATTTCTCCACTTTCGTTTCCGGGATCTGGCCCGGAGCCCGCATGAGTCTAACAGAGGGTGTGCATTTCGGTGAGCGAAGACTTCGTCGACGTCGAGGGGGCGGTGCGCGACATCGCCGAGGTGCCGGCCGTCGAGCTGATCAATACGGTCGCGGTGCACCTGATGAGCGCGGCGGCGGTGAAGCTCGGGCTCGGTGACGGGCCGGATGCCGCTGCCGAACTCGATCTGGACGAGGCGCGCAAGCTGATCACCTCCCTCGCCGGTCTCGTCGTCGCCGCCGCCCCGGAGATCTCCGACTCCCACGCACGCCCCCTGCGCGACGGACTCCGGACACTGCAGCTGGCATTCCGTGAGGCCTCCCCCCTGCCTGATCCGGTGGGCGCCGGGCCCGGCGAGAAGTGGACCGGCCCCGTCAGCTAGGCGCGGGCGCGCTGGAAGGCGGCCACGGTATCCCGCACCTCGTCGCCAGCGGTCTGCCAGTTACTGACCGAGATGCGGATGATCGCCCGGTCGCGCCAACGGCTGGGGCTCGGCCGTACGACGCCTTCGGCCAGCAGCCGGTCCAGCACCTCGGTGGTGCGCTGGTCGTCTTCAAAGGCGACGCACACCTGGGTGTAGACGACATCGTTCACGATGGTTGCTCCGGGAAGCTCGGCGAGACCGTCGCGGATCGCCTGCGCCGCCGTCACCAGACCGTCGACCAGACCGCGCACGCCGTCTCGCCCGAGCGAGGCCAGGGCGGCGTAGACCGGCACGCCCCGTGCGCGACGCGACAACTCGGGGACGTGCTCGTGCGGGTCGGGAATCTCGGCGTCGATCAGATAGTCGGCACGGTGGCCGAAAGCGCGCACCATCGCCGCGGGATCCGCGACGATCGCGACGCCGCAGTCGTAGGGCACGTTCAGTGTCTTGTGGGCGTCGGTGGCCCAGGAATCCGCGCCCGCCATGCCCGCGGTGAGCGCGGACAGAGACGGCGTCGCGGCGGCCCACAGCCCGAACGCTCCGTCGACGTGCACCCAGGCACCCGCGTCGTGCGCCGCGGCGATGGGGTCGGTGAACGGGTCGAACGCACCCGAATGCACGTTGCCGGCCTGCAGGCAGAGGATCGTCGGCCCGGAGGAACCCACCAGAGCGGCGCGCAAGGCGGCCGGATCAATGCGTCCCTGCTCATCGGCGGCCACGAGCTCGGGCTCGCCCAGACCCAGATACCGCAGCGCCATGTCGATCGAGCCGTGCCGCTCGGCTCCTGCAAGCACCCGCACCGGCGGCGCCGCGATCAGGCCTCGCTCGGCGACGCTCCACCCCGAGCGGGCGAGCACCGCGTCGCGCGCCGCGGCGAGGCCGGTGAAGTTGGCCATCGTGGCTCCCGTGGTGAACCCCACCGCCGAGGTCGACGGAAGACCGAGCACGTCGAGCAACCAGCGACCGGCCGCATCCTCCAACGCGACGACGCCCGGGGTCGCATCGCGCATCCCGGCATTCTGATCCCAGGCGCTCACCAACCAGTCGGCGGCGAGAGCGGCAGGAAGGGTGCCGCCCATGACCCAGCCGTAGAACCGGCCCGACTGGCTCGCCATCAGGCCCGGTTCCGTTCGGCCCACGATGTCGTCGACGACATCACGGGGCGGGATGCCGTGACCGGGCAAGCGCTCGGGCATCGCGTCGAGCAGGCTGGCGGCATCCACTCGCGCCGGGATCGGCCGGCCGGCGAGACCGTCGAGCCAGCGCCGCGCATGCGCGGCGGCGGCGGTGAGTTCGGGGTACGCACCCGGTTCGGGACGAGAGTCAGCGACCATGACGCCACTGTGGCACCTTGCAGCCCGAATAGCATCGGTCGGTTGCCCGATCATGCGCGCCTCAGACCCGCTCGACGACCACCCGGATCGAGTCGACGCGCTCGGCGATCAGCTCGTGTTCCGCCCAGCGCGTCCCCAGACGCTCGAGCAGCGCCGACAGCTCCCCCTCGGGAAGGCCGTCTCGAACGGACAACTGCACCAGCAGTTCGGCGCCCGCCAGCCGCGCCGTCGGATCACCGGGGGCGAGCTGAACCGCCGCCAGCGCCTCCTCGCCCGCGGAGGCGTCGAGGAACGCCTGCAGCACCTCAGGATCCTCGAACGACGGAACCCACGCCTCGCCGGTGGCCAGAGCACGGAACGCCGGGCGCCGCACCACGAACATCGTCGGGGCGCCCGGATCGATGACGATCAGCGGGGTGCCCTCTGAGGCCACCGCCAGCGCGATGCGCGGAACCGCGATCGGGATGGGCCGAGCGGACGGGTTCCAGTCGCGCATGGTTGCGGCGGAGCTGAAGGCCGGGAGGACGGGACGCCCGTCCGGCCCTGCGGCGGTGATCAGCGAGAGCTCCTGCGTCTTGTCCACGGTCTGGCCGAACGCGCCGACGCCCTCGTCGCCCCGGACAGCGAGCAGCGGCACGAGCAGACGCACCTCATGCAGGGCGGAGACGACCTCCGCGACGCCGAGTTCACCGACGCGGAAGCGCGTGACCGCCTCGATCAGGCGAGCCGGCGCGCTGCCGTCATCATCGGCATCCGGGTTCGCGTGGAACGAGCGTCCCGCCCACGGAACGCCCGCGCTGTCCGACATCAGCGGCCCGCGACATCCAGCGCCTGCGGCAGCGTGAACGCACCCGCGTAGAGAGCCTTGCCGATGATCGCGCCCTCGAGGCCCAGCGGCACCAGCTCGCGCAGCGCGGCGACATCGTCGAGGTCGGCGACACCGCCCGAGGCGATCACGGGGCGCGGCGTGTGCTCCATGACCTCACGCAGCAGATCGAGATTCGGGCCCTTCAGCGTGCCGTCCTTGGTGACATCGGTGACGACGTACCGGGCGCAGCCGGCCGCCTCGAGGCGTTCGAGCACCGCCCAGAGGTCACCGCCCTCCTGGGTCCAGCCGCGAGCGGCGAGGGTCGTGCCCCGCACATCGAGCCCGACCGCCACCGCGTCGCCGTACTCGGCGATCACGTGCGCGGCCCACTCCGGGTTCTCGAGCGCCGCGGTGCCGAGGTTGATGCGCTTGGCACCGGTCGCCAGCGCCGCCTCCAGGCTGGCGTCATCGCGGATGCCGCCGGAGAGCTCGATGTTCACCGACCGGGGCGTGTTCTTGACGACCTTCTTGATGATCGCGTGGTTGTTGCCGCGCCCGAAAGCCGCGTCGAGGTCGACGAGGTGGATCCACTCTGCACCCTGCGAGGACCAGTTGTCGGCCGCCTCGACCGGGTCGCCGTAGCTGGTCTCGCTGCCGGCCTCGCCCTGCATCAGGCGGACCGCTTTGCCGTCAGCGACGTCGACGGCGGGAAGGAGCGTGAGAGCGGGGGCGCTGTTGAACTCGGTCACAAGAACTCGATAGTACTGGGCCTCAGAGCGACGCGATCCAGTTGCCCAACAGCCGGATGCCCGCCTCACCCGACTTCTCGGGGTGGAACTGCGTCGCCGACAGCGGGCCGTTCTCGACCGCCGCGACGAACCTCTCGCCATGCTCCGCCCAGGTCACGCGGGGGCCCGTAAGGGCGCCGTGACCCTCCAGTGACCACTCACGCGCGGCGTAGGAGTGCACGAAGTAGAAGCGTTCGTCGCGGACGCCGACGAACAGCGTCGAGTCCTCCGGGGCCTCGACGGTGTTCCACCCGATGTGCGGCAGCACAGGGGCGTGCAACTCTTCCACGACGCCGGGCCACTCGCCGAGGCCTGCGGTGTCGGTGCCGCGCTCGATCCCCCGGTCGAACAGAACCTGCATGCCGACGCAGATGCCGAGCACCGGCCGGCCGCCCGCGAGACGACGCCCGATCAGCTCGCCGCCGCGCACGGCATCCAGACCCGCCATCACGGCGGCGAACGCGCCCACTCCCGGCACCACGAGACCGTCGGCGGCGCTCACGCGGTCACGATCGGCCGTCAACTCGACGCGGGCACCCGCGGCCTCCAGCGCTTTCGCGGCGGAATGCACGTTACCTGAGCCGTAATCGAGCACGACCACGGATGGTGCAGAGACCATCGCTACAGCGCGCCCTTCGTGGACGGGATGCCGCTCACGCGCGGATCGGGCTCGACCGCTCGGCGGAATGCGCGCGCGAACGCCTTGAACTCGGCCTCGGCGATGTGGTGCGGATCACGCCCGGCGAGCACGGTGATGTGCATGGTGAGGCGCGCGTTGAACGCGATCGCTTCGAACACGTGCCGCACGAGCGACCCGGTGAAGTGACCGCCGATCAGGTGGTGCGCGTAGCCCGCGGGTTCTCCGGAGTGCACCAGGTAGGGGCGGCCCGACACGTCGACGACCGCCTGGGCGAGGGCCTCATCGAGCGGAACGACGGCGTCGCCGTAGCGGCCGATTCCGGACTTGTCTCCCAGCGCCTCGCGGATCGCCGTGCCGAGCACGATGGCCGTGTCTTCGACCGTGTGGTGCGCGTCGATGTGGGTGTCGCCCGAAGCGCGCACTGTCAGATCGACCAGTGAGTGCTTGGCGAATGCGGTGAGCAGGTGGTCGAAGAACGGCACCGTGGTGTCGATCTGTGACGTTCCGGTGCCATCGAGGTCGAGGGTGAGCTCGATGCTCGACTCGCTCGTGGAGCGCGTCTGGTGCGAGACGCGGTGACTCGCCGGGCGCGGGCTGCTCATGGCGCCCATGCTATCGGGCGCCGCCGGGGCCCAGATCGGCGAGGGCGTCGAGGAATGCGGTGGTTTCGGCCTCGGTGCCCGCGGTGACACGCAGCGCGCCCGGCAGTCCGACGTCGCGGATGAGGATGTCGCGCTCGAGCAGCGCGCGGAACGTGGCGGCGGGATCGGCGAGCCCGTCGAACAGCACGAAGTTGGCCTGCGAGTCGAACGCGCGATAACCCAGCACCGGCAGCTCCTCGAGCAGCCGGTCGCGCTGCGCGGCGATGTCGTCGACCATCGCCAGCATCTCGGGCGCGTGCGCGAGCGCCGCGACGGCGGCCGCCTGGGTCAACGCCGACAGGTGGTAAGGCAGCCGCACCAGACGCAGAGCGTCGACCACGGCGGGGTCTGCGGCCAGATAGCCGACGCGTGCGCCGGCGAACGCGAACGCCTTGCTCATCGTTCGTGAGACGACGAGGCGTTCCCGCCCGGGAAGCAGGGTGAGTGCGCTCGGCGTGCCGGCGGGCATGAATTCGGCGTACGCCTCGTCGACGAACAGGATGCCGCGGGTCGCCGTGTAGGCGGCCTCGACGACGTCGAGTGCGACCGGGGTTCCGGTCGGATTGTTCGGAGCACACAGGAACACCAGGTCGGGCTGATCGCGCTCGATGGCCGACACGACGGTCTCGGCGCTGAGGGTGTACGCGGAGTCGCGTTCGGCGGTCAGCCAGCGGGTTCCGGTGCCGGCGGCGATGATCGAGTGCATCGAGTACGTCGGCGGGAAGCCGAGCACGCTGCGCCCCGGCCCGCCGAATGCCTGCAGCAACTGCTGGATGATCTCGTTCGACCCATTGGCAGCCCAGATCTGCTCGGGCCGGATGTCGTGGCCGAGATAGTCGGCAACGGCTTCGCGAAGTGCGGTGAACTCGCGGTCGGGGTAGCGGTTGATCGTCAGGACTGCTGCGGCGAGCGATTCGACGATGTGCTGCGCGACGCCCTCCGGGATGGCGTGGGTGTTCTCGTTGACGTTCAGCGCGTATTTCACGTGCTTCTGCGGGGCCCCGTACGGGGTCTGCCCGCGAAGGTCGTCACGGAGCGGAAGGTCGTCGAGCGAAGCCACCGGTCAAGTCTAGGAACGCTGACGGAGTGTGACGCCCGCGCGGATCGACGCGACCCGGCTCAGCCGGCGTACTGAGCCGGGATGGCGAGCTCCTGCCCCGGCTGGAGGTCAGCGGAGCTGAGGTTGTTGAGCTTCAGGATGTCGGCGACTACCTCACGCGGGTCGGCCTGCGGTGCCACCTCTGCGGCGAGCTGCCAGAGCGACTGGCCCGGTGCGACGCTGACGTACGTGAATTCGCCGGTGCCACCGGTCGACGTGGCCTGTGCGCCGAGCACATTGGGGCCGACGAGGAGCGCGATGGCGATAACCGGGATGGCGGCGAGGACGCTGAACACCGTCCGGCCGCGCGAGGTGAGGCGCAGACGGGGCGTGCCGTAGGCAATCGTGCTCATCTCGGGCTCCTTCGGAAGTCTGGACAGGTTCGGCACCCGTCCCCCCTCGGCCGGGAGGGAGGCCAGATGCGAACCTGTGTTCCGAACATACCTTCGATCGAAGATATGTTCAACCCCGAACCTGTATTTCCTCCCCGGATGTCGCGACACACTCGAACACGTGTTTGCCGCACGGCCCTGAAGTGGATACAGTTTCGATCGTCGGGTGATTCGATCACCGGCCACCGACATTCGGGTAAGGGGACATCCATGGGTGAGGACGAGCGCACACGTCGGCGCACCAGCCTGAGCGAGAAGCAGCTCGCCATCCTCGAGATGATTCAGCGCTCCGTGGCGAGCCGGGGGTATCCGCCGAGCATGCGCGAGATCGGCGACGCTGTGGGGCTCTCGTCCCTGTCGAGCGTGACCCATCAGCTCAACCAGCTCGAGCTCAGCGGTTACCTGCGCCGCGACCCGAACCGCCCACGCGCCCTCGAAGTGCTCATCGAGCTCCCCTCCTCAGGCGGTGAGAACGTCGACGCCGGCCCCCAGGTGCAGGACGCAGCCATGGTGCCGCTGGTCGGTCGCATCGCCGCTGGTATTCCGATCACGGCCGATCAGCAGGTCGACGAGGTGTTTCCCCTGCCTCGGCAGTTGGTGGGCAAGGGCGAGCTCTTCATGCTGAAGGTCGTCGGCGAATCGATGATCGACGCGGCGATCTGCGACGGCGACTGGGTCGTCGTGCGTCAGCAGAAGACTGCTGACAACGGCGAGATCGTCGCCGCGATGCTCGACGGGGAAGCGACCGTCAAGGTGTTCCGGCAGCGCGACGGGCACACCTGGCTCCTCCCCCGCAACTCGGCGTTCGAGCCGATCCTCGGCGACGACGCCGAAGTGCTCGGCAAGGTCGTGGCGGTGCTGCGGTCGGTGTGAGCCGAGGCACGAAGCTCCGAGGCACAAAGCTCCGGGGCTCGGTGCTCCGCGTGAGCTGAGCTACGCCGGGTGCCGAGCGGCGATGCGTTCAGTCGCGAGGTGCAGCAGGAGTGCCCACAGCATCCCGAGGCGATGCGGTTCCGTTGCCGCCACGAGAGCGGGCGTGATCTCGGGTCGGAGAGCATCGACGCCGAGGTGGCGGCGCCACTCGTCGATGAGCGCCGGCTGGGCGTCGGCCTGTGCGAGTGCGCGAAGCGTCTCGACCGTCGCATCGCCGAACCCGAACGCCAGCAGGTCGTCGATGGTCGTCGCTCGCAGGGGCCACTGCCATGCCGCGGCGACCAGGGCCGGTTCGTAGACGCCCAGCATCACGTGAGCCTCAAGCGCGACTTGCCGGCGTGCGTCCTGCTCCCGCCGGGGGTATTCAGCGATCACGACGGCGCGAGCCCGCTGGGCGTCGTCGATCGGGGTGCCGGGGTGATGCAATGCGGCGAGCATCTCTGTCCAGCCGCGCGGACCGTGCGCGACCATCGGCTCGCGACCGCTGCTCGGCCAGAGGGCGAGAGGCAGGCGTCCTTCGATGCGTGCGGTCCCCTCCGGCGCCGGCGACCTGTCACGGCGCGATTCGCGCACGCGCTCGACCACGGCGACCACCCCGGCTGCCGCGATGGCCACCCCGCTGATGATCACGACAGGAATCGCAGCGCGTGAGCGATCGGTCATGCATCCAGTCTGCGGCCTGGGTGCCCGAGATGGACAGCCACAACTTGGGCAAGGGCCATGTGGCTCGGGGTGAAAGGCATCACCTCATCTCACGGCAGCTGCGGCGGCACCGCGTCATCCGTGCGAACTATTTGAGCAGGATCGCGGCCTAGTGCGCGACGGGCAGCGTGTGCGCGAGCCAGCGGTCGAGGACCCCGACGAAACGCGCGTGGTCGTCACGGAAGACCGTGTGACCGGTGCCGGGCACCGTCTCGACGGCCATGCCCAGTCGGCGAAGAGCAGCCGCGACCGGCTTCGTGATCAGCAGGCTGCGCTCGGCCAGAACCACCAGCGACGGTGCGACCAGAGCAGCCGGAGGAACAAGGGACGAGGTGTCGCGGAACCCGAGGAGGGTGCGGGGATCCCAGTCCCGCAGGCCCGCCAGCTCTATGTCAACGTCGGCCGGATCCCACTTGGGGTTCATCCGCACCAGGATCGAGCGTCGCGGTCGCGGCGACAGGAAGAACATCAGCTTCAGCAGCCACCCCGCCGGTCCGCGCGGGAATGCGAACGCCGGATCGATGTAGACGGCGGCTCGCGGTGACAGCCGGTCGGCGACCAGCGATGCCACGAGGGCACCCAGCGAATGGCCCATCACCAGATCGGGCGGCCCGGCCAGCACGGGCTGCAGGGACTCGACCACGTCATCCGCCCAGCGCGTCGGCGAGTAGCGCTGCGCACGCGGGCTGCTGCCGTGGCCGGCCAGGTCGACGGCGATGACGCGGAATCCACGCTGCTCGAGCTCGGCGGTGACCCGGTGCCAGGCACGCGAGTCAGACATGATGCCGTGGATGAGCACGGCGGTGCGCACACCGGCACCCGAGGTGCGCATCGCCAGCTTCATGCCACCACGGTACGACCGCCCGCTGAACGGCTCCCTAGAGGCGGTCGCGAACTCGCCGTGTGGCAGCCAGCACGTTGGTCAGGGATGCGACCGTCTCGTCGTAACCGCGGGTCTTCAAACCGCAGTCCGGATTCACCCAGACCTGGCGCGCGGGGATCGCCGAGACCGCCGCCGCGATCAACTCCTCGACCTCGTCATCGCTCGGGACCCGCGGCGAGTGGATGTCGTACACGCCCGGCCCGATGCCGCGCGCGAAGCCGCTGCGCTGCAGTTCAGGAACCACCTCGCCGCGCGAACGCGCCGACTCGATCGACGTGACATCCGCATCGAGCCGATCGATGGCATCCAGCACCACCCCGAACTCGGAGTAGCAGAGATGCGTGTGGATCTGAGTCGTGTCGCTCACGCCCGACGTCGCGAGCCGGAACGCGCCGACCGACCAGTCGAGGTATGCCGGCTGGTCGCGCTTCTTCAGCGGCAGCAGTTCGCGCAGCGCCGGCTCGTCGACCTGGATGATGCCGATGCCGGCCTCCTCGAGATCGGCGATCTCGTCCCGCAGAGCCAGCGCGACCTGGTTCGCGGTCTCACTGAGCGGCTGGTCGTCGCGCACGAACGACCAGGCGAGGATCGTCACCGGTCCGGTGAGCATGCCCTTCACCGGCTTGTCGGTGAGACCCTGCGTGAAGGTCGACCAGCGCACCGTGATCGGGGCGGGTCGCGACACGTCTCCCCACAGGATGCTGGGGCGGGTCGCGCGCGAACCGTACGACTGCACCCACCCGTTCTGCGTCACCGCGAAACCGTCGAGGTGCTCGGCGAAGTACTGCACCATGTCGTTGCGCTCCGGCTCACCGTGCACCAGCACGTCGAGGCCGATGCGCTCTTGCAGGTCGATCACGTCGCGGATCTCCTGCTCGAGGAAGCCCTCGTACGCGGTGCGGTCGATCTCACCCTTCGCAAACCGCGCGCGCTCGGCACGGATGGCCCCGGTCTGCGGGAACGAGCCGATCGTGGTGGTCGGCAGCACGGGGAGACCGAACGCGGCATCCTGCGCTCCCCGGCGGGTGTCGTAGTCACTGCGGCGGAAAGCGCTCTCGTCGAGCGCTGCCGCTCGCTGCCGCACCGCTCCGTCGCGCACACCGGGGGCGCTGCGGCGATCCTCGAGCGCGGCGCTCGCGTCGTCGAGTTCTCCCTGGATCGCAGCGCGCCCGTCCTGCAACCCACGGGCGAGCACCGCGACCTGGGCGACCTTCTGGTCGGCGAACGCCAGCCAGCTGGTGAGCCGCGGCGGCAACTGCGGCTCGTCCGCGACGTCGTGCGGTGTGTGGAACAGGTTCGTCGAGGTGCCGGCCGACACCCCCGGTGCGAGTTCACGCAGCCGCTCCAGCTTGGCGAACGCGGCGTCGAGGTCTCCCCGCCAGATGTTGTGCCCGTCGATCACGCCGCCGACCAGGATCTTGTCGCCACCCACCGCGGGCACAGCGCCTTTCACCAGGTCCAGCGCGATCGCATCGATCGGAGCCGCCTCGAGCACCGGCAGGGCATCGTCGAGGGAGCCGTAGGGGGCCGCGACGAGAATGCCGAGCGGACGCCCCGCGCCCAGAGCGTCGTAGGCCTTCTGCGCGGCCGCCAGCACCTCGCCGCGCGACGCGTCGATCGACTCGCTGACCAGCGCCGGCTCATCCAGCTGCACCCACTCGGCGCCGACCTCGGCCAGCCGAGCGAGCAACTCGACATAGACCGGCAGCAGTTCTTCGAGCTTCGACAGCGGCGCGAAGCCGGCAGGGGCGCCCTCGGCGGGCTTGCTGAGCAGAAGAAGGGTCACCGGCCCGACGAGCACCGGGCGCGTGACGTACCCCGCCGACCGGGCCTCGGCAACCTCGCGCACCAGCCTCTCCCCCGCCAGGTGGAAGGCGGTCTCGGGCCCGATCTCGGGCACCAGGTAGTGGTAGTTGGAGTCGAACCACTTCGTCATCTCCAGCGGCGCACGGTCGCCCTCTCCGCGCGCGAGGGTGAAGTACACGCCGAGGTCGAGGGTGCCGTCCTCGTCGACGAGGTCGGCGAAACGTGCGGGGACCGCACCCACGGCGACCGCGGCATCCAGAACCTGGTCGTAGTACGAGAACGACTCGGGGATCGAGGAATCGGCCGCCCCCAGACCGAGCGCGACGAGGCGTTCGCGTGTCGCGACACGCAGCGCTGCGGCGGTCTGCTCCAGCTCGTCGACCCCGATGTCGTGTCGCCAGAACGCCTCCACGGCGCGCTTGAGTTCGCGGTGCCGGCCGATGCGGGGGTAGCCGAGGATCGTGCCGAGGGGGAAGGTGCGGTCGGTCATGCGGGGATCTCCGTGGTTTCGAGGCTGTCAAGGTCGATCAGGCCCGCGCCACCGAGAACGGCGAGCGGGGCGCGGGAACGGTTGAAGGTGTACAGGTGGATGCCGGCCGCGCCGCCGTCGAGCAGGTCGCGTGCCAGCCGGGTGGCGTGCTCGATGCCGACCGCTTCGGCGGCTGCCGGGGTGCTGGCGCGCTCCAGATCGGCCAGCAGAGACGCGGGAACGGGCTCGCCGCTCAGCTCGATCACCCGGTGCAGCCGCGCGACGCTGAGCACCGGCATGATCCCCGGCAGGATGCGCATGGTGACCCCGGCCGCGCGAGCGTCGTCGACGAACGACAGGAAGTCGTCGGGGTGGAAGAACAGTTGCGAGATGGCGAGATTCGCCCCCGCCGCCTCTTTGGCCAGCAATGTGTCGAGGTCTTGTGCGCGCGACCGCGACCGGGGGTGGCCGTTGGGGAACGCGGCGACCGCGATCGTGACCGGCCTACCACTGCCGAGGCGCTTCGCACCCGGCAGACCGGGCAGATCCAGTGCACGGAAGGGTTCGCGCTCGAGCTGCACGTTGTGGATGAGCTGCACCAGCTCACCGGCGCTGCCCAGATCACCCAGGTCGACATCCGCTTCGGCCACGCCCTTCGGCGGGTCGCCGCGCAGCGCCAGAAAACTGGTCACGCCGGCGTCGAGGAACTCGCGGATCAGACGGGACGCCTCCGCGTACGAGGACCCGACGCAGGTCAGGTGCGCCATCGGCTGCACGTCGGTGTTGTGCAGCAGGTGTCGCAGCACCTCGAGCGAGACCCCGCGGGACGAGCCGTTCGCGCCATAGGTGACGCTGATGAACTCGGGCCCGGCAGCGACCAGCGGAACCAGTTCGCGCCGCAACGCCGCATCGGCCGCGGCATCGCGTGGCGGGTACAGCTCGAACGAGAACGTCACCACGTGTCTGGCATCTCCAGGGTCATGCGCGCATGCGCCACCACTGGAGCAGGTGCCGGGCTCGGCTGTTGCTCCGCGTCGCGTGGCTCTGCGGGGGCAGCCGCGACACAGCCAGGCTAGACAGAGCACGACCGTGGTCGTGCCGAGATTGCCTACTGTTACGCGGTGACGAACTCCTGCACCTCGGCCAGCCGCTGGGGATGGACGAGAGCGCGCACCCGCGTACCGGCCTCCTCGTACTCGGTCGACAGCACCCGGCCGCTGACGTGCAGGCGCGAGATGATTTCGCCGCGGTCGTAGGGCACCAGCAACTCGACCTCGACCTCGGGCGCCGGAAGCAGCTCGGCGATGCGGGCGGTCAACTCCTCGATGCCGGCCCCGGTACGGGCGCTCACGAACACCGCGCCGGGCTCCAGCCCGCGCAGCACCAGCTTGCGGTCGTCGTCGATCAGGTCACTCTTGTTGAACGCCACGATCTCGGGCAGATCGCGAGCACCCACCTCGCCGATGACATCGCGCACCGTCGCCAGCTGCGCGGCCGGGTCGGGGTGCGCAGCGTCGACGACGTGCACGATGACGTCGGAGGCGCCGACCTCCTCGAGCGTCGAGCGGAACGCCTCGACCAGCTGGTGCGGCAGGTTGCGGACGAACCCGACCGTGTCGGCGAGCGTGAACTCGCGACCGTCGGGCGTGCGGCTGCGCCGCACCGTCGGGTCGAGGGTGGCGAACAGCGCGTTCTCAACCAGGACGCCCGCCTTGGTCAGTCGATTGAGCAGGCTCGACTTGCCCGCGTTGGTGTAGCCGGCGATCGCCACGCTCGGCACCGCGAAGCGGTCGCGGTTGGCGCGTTTGGCCTCGCGAGCCGGTGCGAAACCCTTGATCTGCTTGCGCAGTCGCGCCATGCGGGTGTGGATGCGACGGCGGTCGAGCTCGATCTTGGTCTCACCCGGTCCGCGGCTTCCCATCCCGGCCCCGCCTGATCCGACCTGACCACCTGCCTGCCGCGACATCGACTCGCCCCAGCCGCGCAGGCGTGGAAGCAGGTACTCCAGCTGCGCCAGCTCGACCTGCGCCTTGCCCTCGCGGCTCTTGGCGTGCTGGCTGAAGATGTCGAGGATCACCGCCGTGCGATCGATGACCTTCACCTTCACCGCGTCCTCCAGCGCACGACGCTGGCTGGGTGCCAGTTCGGTGTCGGCGACGACGGTGTCTGCGCCGCGGGCGGCCACGACATCCGCCAGCTCCTGCACCTTGCCCCGGCCGAGGTAGGTGCTGGGGTCGGGGTGCGGTTTGCGCTGCAGCAGCCCGTCGAGGACCACGGCGCCCGCCGTCTCCGCCAGGGCCGCGAGTTCGCGCAGCGAGTTCTCGGCATCCTCGAGATCGCGGTCGTAGACCCCGATCAGGACCACGTTCTCGAGCCGCAGCTGCCGGTACTCGACCTCGGTGACGTCCTCGAGCTCGGTGCTGAGCCCGCTGACGCGGCGCAGGGCCGCGCGCTCCTCGCGGTCGAGCTGCTCGCCGTCGCTCTCGACAAAGCCGGAGTCCACGTCGCCGAGCGCCGTCGCGCGACCGCCGAAGCGCGCAACACCGGCATGCGTGCCCTGGTTGGCCAGCACGCGGTCGAGCATCTTCTCGTCATCGGCAGTCATCGCTTCACCCTAGTTCTCGCATTCGGTAAGTTCTGTGCATGGCCGAGGCGGATCACTACTTCTCGGCGACCCCCGGCGGCGAGTTCGTCCCCCGCACCATCGCCGCCCGGCTCGCTGGTCGAGCGGTGACCCTGACGACGGCCGGCGGGGTGTTCAGCCCCGATCGGGTCGATGCCGGCACCGGCGTCCTGCTCGGCAGCACCCCGGCCCCTCCTCCCGGTGGGGACCTGCTCGACCTCGGCTGCGGCTGGGGCCCCATCGCCCTGACCCTGGCGCTCGAGTCACCCCACGCCACGGTGTGGGCGGTGGATGTGAACGAGCGTGCCCTGGACCTCGTGCGTCGCAACGCGGAGGGCCTGGGCCTCACGAACGTCAACGCCTGCCTGCCCGCAGATGTTCCCGGCGGCATCGAGTTCCGCACCATCTGGTCGAACCCGCCGATCCGGGTCGGCAAGAACGAACTGCACGGCATGCTCACGCACTGGCTTCCGCGACTCTCGGCCGGGTCGGACGCCTGGCTCGTCGTGCAGCGCAACCTCGGCTCCGACTCGTTGCACCGCTGGCTGCAAGCGACCCTGCCCGAGGACTTCGCGGTGGTGCGAGCGGCAACCCACAAGGGCTACCGGGTGCTGCGGGTGCGGCACCGCTCGGGTACCGGTCAAACCCAGGCGATCGAGCTGCCAGAGTTCCGCGGCTGAACCGCGGACGTCAGATGTCGACGTCGCCGTCGAACACCAGCTCGGCAGGGCCGCTCAAGAACACGTGACCGTCGTGGACGCGCACGCCCAGCACCCCGCCCGGCACCTGCACCCGCCACGACTCGGGTGCGCCCGCACCGGCCCACTCCCGGGTCGCCAGTGCTGCGGCGGCGGCACCCGTGCCACAGGACAACGTCTCGCCGCTGCCGCGCTCATGCACCCGCATCCGGATCCGGCCGACGCCGTCGACCACGAGCGGGTCGCCCGGAACAACGAACTCGACGTTGACACCGTCGGGCGGTTCGGGGCTCACCTGCGGCGGCTCGGAGAGGTCGAGCGCCTCGAGCTCGTCATCGTCGGCCAGGGCGACCACCACGTGCGGGTTGCCCACCCCCACCGCGAGCCCGGGACGTGCCACCTCGAGGCGGCGGGCCGACACGGTCGCCTCGCCCGGCGCCACCACGAACGGGCCGAGGTCGACCTCGTAGCCTCCAGCGGTGCGACTCAACCGGCGCACCCCGCCGCGCGTGCCGATCGCCACCGTCTCGCCCTCGGCCAGCTCGAGCAGACCCTCGGCGATGAGGTAGTCGGCGAACACGCGGATGCCGTTGCCGCACATCTCCGCCGGCGTCCCGTCGGCGTTGTGGTAATCCATGAACCAGGTGGCGCTCGGGTCCTCGGCGAGGGCTGCCGCGCCCTCCGGCAGGTTCGCGGACTTCACCGCCCGGATCGTGCCGTCACCGCCCACCCCGAAGCGGCGGTCGGCGAGCCCCGCGATCTGGTCGCCCGACAGGTCGACCCGGCCGTCCGGGTCGGCGAACAGCACGAAGTCGTTGCCGGTGCCGTGGCCTTTGGTGAAGCGCAACGTGGTCACCGCTCCAGCGTATCCAGCGCATCGAGCGCCTGCTGCAGAGCCGACCCCGACCCCGCGTCGATCCAGCGCGCAGCCCGGTACCGGGCGAACCAGCCCACCTGCCGACGGGCGTACCGCCGGGTCAGCGACGCGGTCTGCTCGATCGCCTGCTGCTCGTCGAGCTCGCCGCTGAGTTGTGCGATCGCCTGGGCATAGCCGATCGCCCGCGACGCCGTGACACCGAGACCCGCGGGGAGCAGCGAGGCGACCTCGTCGACGAGACCGGCGCGCCACATCGCCTCGACGCGCCGGTCGAGGCGGTCGATCAGCTCAGCGCGTTCCGACCGCAGACCCAGGATGGTGGCGGGACGCCACTGCGCACTGTCGGACGGGAGCCCCGCGCCGAACGGTTTTCCGGTGATCTCGATCACCTCGAGAGCGCGGACCAGCCGCCTGCCGTTGTGCGGGCCGATCGCGTCGGCGGCCGCGGCATCCGCCTCGCGCAGCCGCCGGTGGAGCATTCCCGGACCGGAAGTCTCGAGTTCGGCCTCCAGCCGCTCGCGCACCGCCGCATCGGTTCCGGGGAACTGGAAGTCGAACAGCACGCTCGAGACGTACAGCCCGCTGCCGCCCACCAGGATCGGGGCGGCGCCCCGGCCCAGGATGTCGTCGATGATCGCGCGTGCCTCGCGCTGGTAGCGCGCGACGCTCGCCTCCTCGCGCGGCTCGAGCACATCGAGCAGATGGTGCGGAACACCCGCCCGCTCGGCGGGAGTGAGCTTGGCGGTGCCGATATCCATGCCCCGGTACAGCTGCATGGCGTCGGCGTTGACGATCTCGGCGGGGTGACCGCGGTCGATCAGCTCACGCGCCAGGTCGAGCGAGAGCTGCGACTTGCCGGTTCCGGTCGGACCGACGATCGCGACGAGACTCAGGCGCCCACCCGCAGGCTCGGCAGGCCGATGTTGACGGCGCCCGCACCACCGGTGGCCGGCGCGTGCGCGGGCACGGCGCATGATTCGGCCTGCGCGCGGTCCCAGGCGTCACCGGCACGGGTGCGGCGTACGGGAAGCTCGTCGCCCGCCGGGGCCGCGATCAGGTAGTGCGGCGCCCCGCGCGTGACCACGACGCTGGCCACATCGCCGGGGCGCGGCATCGGGCTGCCTGTCGGCACGTCGAAGTGCACGAGCCGGTTGTCTTCGGCTCGACCGGACATCCGTGCCGTCTCGGCGTCGCGACGCCCCTCGTTCTCGGCGACCAGAACCTCGACCGCGGTACCCACCAGTGCGGCGTTCTCCTCGGCCGAGATGCGGTCCTGCAGATCGGTGAGGCGTTCGTAACGCTCCTGGACGACCGACTTCGGCAGCTGATCCGGCATGGTCGCAGCGGGGGTTCCGGGCCGGATGGAGTACTGGAACGTGAAGGCCGACGCGAATCGGGCCTGCTCGACGATGCGCAGGGTGTCGTCGAAGTCGTCGTCGGTCTCGCCGGGGAAGCCGACGATGATGTCGGTGCTGATCGCCGCGTTCGGGATGCGGTCGCGCACCCGGTCGAGGATCCCGAGGAAGCGCTCGGAGCGGTACGACCGGCGCATGGCGCGCAGGATGCGGTCGGAGCCGGACTGCAGCGGCATGTGCAGCTGAGGCATCACGGCGGGAGTCTCGGCCATGGCGTCGATGACGTCGTCGGTGAACGCGGCCGGGTGGGGGCTGGTGAAGCGGATGCGTTCGAGGCCATCGATCTCGCCCGCGGCGCGCAGAAGCTTGCCGAACGCGTGCCGGTCGCCGAACTCGACGCCGTAGGAGTTGACGTTCTGACCGAGCAGCGTCACCTCGATGGCGCCGTCGGCGACGAGAAGCTCGATCTCGCTGAGGATGTCGCCGGGGCGGCGATCTTTCTCCTTACCGCGCAGAGACGGCACGATGCAGAACGTGCAGGTGTTGTTGCACCCCACCGAGATCGACACCCAGCCGCTGTGGGTGGAGTCGCGGCGCGTGGGCAGGGTCGAGGGGAAGACCTCGAGCGACTCGAGGATCTCGAGCTGCGCCTCGCCGTTGTGGCGGGCACGTTCGAGCAGTGTCGCCAGCGACCCCATGTTGTGGGTGCCGAAGACCACGTCGACCCACGGGGCCTTGTCGAGGATGACGCCTTTGTCCTTCTGAGCGAGGCAGCCGCCGACGGCGATCTGCATGCCCTCGTGCTCGCGCTTGACGCTGGCGAGGTGGCCGAGGGTGCCGTAGAGCTTATTGTCGGCGTTCTCACGGACGGCGCAGGTGTTGATGACGACCACGTCGGCGGGCGCGCCCTCGGCGCGGATGTATCCCGCTGCCTCGAGGGAGCCGCTCAGCCGCTCCGAATCGTGCACGTTCATCTGGCACCCGAAGGTGCGCACCTCGTAGGTGCGCGGACGCGCGAGCGCCGCCGCGGCATCCGGGCTGGTGACACTCGACATGATGGCCCAGTGTAGTTCGCCCGGAGGAACGCGGCGGCGCTCGGCGACGGAGCTGCTAGCTCGTCTTGGTGATCGTGATGGTGCGGGTCTCTTCGATGTCGCTGAAGGTCAGCGTCAGATCGATCGGGCCTGCGGCGTCGGTGACCTCACCGGTGTAGGTGGCGTCGCCCACGTTCTCGACATTGCGGATCACGATGGTCAGCGTGCTGCCGTCGAGGTTCCAGGTGTCGCCCGGGTCGTCGTATTCGTTGCCGCTGAAGCT
Source organism: Pseudolysinimonas sp. (assembly GCA_035495435.1). Classification (GTDB taxonomy): domain Bacteria; phylum Actinomycetota; class Actinomycetes; order Actinomycetales; family Microbacteriaceae; genus JBDSKH01. The sequence continues at coordinate 1,319 of DATJFV010000006.1, read as the reverse complement.
GACGGCCGTGGAGCCGCTGGCGTGCAGGGTGAACGTGGTGACGGTGCCCTGGGAGTCGGTGCCGCCCCATGAGGTGTCGTTGAGGTCAGCCGCCGTCACCGAGGGCGCCTGGGTGGTCTCCACCGGGGTGGGCTCGGTCGGGGTGGTGGGGCTCAGCAGGGAGCAGCCCGTGAGTGCGATCGCGGCCAGGAGGCCGACCGCGGGAAGTGTTGCCGTGCGCAGGAGTTTCATGGCTCCGAGCGTAGAGCCTGAGCCGCGCTCGCGGTCACCGAAATCGCACGCCAGAGGCGGCGTGTCGACCGGCCAGCGCGTGCTGCACGGCGGCGCGCACGGTGCTGCCCGTGTAGCCGCGGCGCGCCAGATACCCGGCGAGACGTCGTTCGGCCGTCTCGCGGTCGTAGGAGGCCAGTTGACCGGCGCGCTTGACGGCGAGTTCGCGCGCCCGCGCGAGTTCGTCTCCGGTGTCGATCAGTTCGAGCGCGTATTCGATCGCCGCCGGAGACAGGAGTCGCCGGGTGAGTTCACTGGCGATCGCGGTGCGCCCGAGCCCCTTGCGTTCCTGCAGCACCCCGACCAGGTTCTGTGCGAGGGCGATGTCGTCGATCAGCCCCACTCGCTCGAGTCGCTCGATCTCGTGCGCGATCACGTCGTCAGGAAGCTCGCGCGACCGCAGAGTGCGCTCGAGCTCGCGGCGGGACTGGCCGCGGCGCGTGAGGGCGTGCAGCGACACGTTCTCGGCGCGCGCCAGGTCGGCGTCGCGGAGCTCTCTGGTCGACTCCGGCTCGGGATCCACTGCGTCCCGGGGCGGAGCGCTGGAGATTGCGGGCTCGGCCGGCTCGTCACCATATATGGCGGCGAAGCTCGGCCGCGCTTTGCCAGCGGGATGCGACGCGAGCGAGCGGTCCGCCGGCGACGCGCCGGGCAGGTACGTGACCGGCGCGAGCCGCTCGGACCGCTCGTCCACGACTACTCGCCCGCCGCGACCGGCATCGGCGCCGGGAACTCGGCGGCACCCGGGACGGCGAGCGGAGCCGCCGCGTCGGCCGCGGCTGCGGCGGCCGCCTTGCCTTCCGCACCGATCCCGAGCTTGATGAGGATCTTCTTCTCGATCTCTGCGGCGACATCGGGGTTCTCGAGGAGGAACGTGCGCGCGTTCTCCTTGCCCTGCCCCAGCTGGTCACCGTCGTAGGTGTACCAGGCGCCGGACTTGCGCACGATCTCGTGCTCAACGCCGTAGTCGATCAAGCTGCCCTCGCGCGAGATGCCGACGCCGTAGAGGATGTCGAACTCGGCCTGCTTGAAGGGCGGCGCCATCTTGT
>DATJFV010000005.1:0-18489 GCA_035495435.1 Pseudolysinimonas sp. | reverse complement strand
TCTCGGCTCTGGACGCCGCCACCGCTCACACCGACCGTGACACCGGAATCAGCCTGCAGGCGGTCAGCGATCTCGAGCCGTACTGGGAGGCGGTGCGGAAGGTCTACCGGCCGTTCGAGTCGGGGCTGCCCGGCCCGACGGGTCGCGTCTACCGCCACGAGATCCCCGGGGGCCAGCTTTCCAACCTGCGCCAGCAGGCGATCGCACTGGGGCTCGGCGACCGGTTCGAGGTGGTCGAGAACCTGTATGCCGCGGCGAGCGACATGCTCGGCCGCCCGCCCAAGGTGACCCCGTCATCCAAAGTGGTCGGCGATCTCGCCCTCGCGCTGGCCGCCGCGCACGCCGACCCCGCGGACTTCGAGCGCAACCCCGAGCGCTACGACATCCCGGATTCGGTGATCGGGTTCATGGCGGGTGAGCTGGGCGACCTGCCGGGCGGCTGGCCCGAGCCGTTCCGCAGCAAGGTGCTGAAGGGGCGCGACGTCAACATCGGCATCGAAGAGCTCACCCCGGAGGACAGTGCGGCGCTCAGCGCAGACTCGGCCACCCGGCGCGCGACCCTCAACCGGCTGCTCTTCCCGGCCCCGACCCAGGCGTACGAGCGCGTCCGCGACACCTACGGCGACCTCTCGGTGCTCGACACCCCGGACTACCTCTACGGGCTGCAGTCCGGAGCCGAGCACTCGGTGTCGATCGGACCCGGTGTGAACCTGCTTGTCGGACTAGAAGCGATCGGCGATGCCGATGAGCGCGGTATGCGCACCGTGATGGCGACGCTCAACGGCCAGCTTCGCCCGGTCTTCGTGCGCGACCGCAGCGTCACCGTCGAGAACAAGGCGGCCGAGAAGGCGGATGCGGCGCAGCCTGGACAGGTTCCGGCCCCGTTCTCGGGGGTCGTCACGCTGAAGGTCGCCGAAGGAGACACGGTCGAGGCGGGGCAGCAGATCGCCTCCATCGAGGCGATGAAGATGGAGGCAGCGATCACCACTCCGGTGGGCGGAAAGGTGTCGCGCCTCGCCGTGCAGGCGACCCAGCAGGTCGACGCCGGAGACCTTCTCGTGGTCGTCCTCCCAGCCTGAAACAGGTCTCCGGGTTAGGCTGGACGGTTGTGACCGCTCAGATCGAACCCTACGACTTCGTCCTCGACGACGTCCCGGTGCCGCCGCAGCTTGTTGTCGGTGACACGATGTCGATCGAGATCGTCCCCGCGGCGGCCCGGGAAGCAGGCCAGCAGCACCAGGCGCAAGCGGCCCTCGAACTCGAGTCCGCGGCGCCTCCGCTGCCCGTCGAGCCCCGGCCGGCTTCACGCTACGGACGCCGTTACGTCGATCCGTCGACCCGTGCCGACGACTTCGTCTACGAGCCCTATCTGACACCGCGACCGGGTGCCCGGCCGGCCCCCGAGGGCTTCTGGCGCGAGTACGTCTACGGTGTCACCCTCGGGCTGGTGAACCTCGGCGACTCGCGCGCCGTGCGGGCGCGCAAGGCGCTGCAATCGCGCATCGGCCGGCCTCTGCCCGCAGGGGCCCATCACGTTCCGGTGATCAGCCGTCACGGCGGTGTCGGCACCACGACCGTGACCACCTTGCTGGGGCTCGCTCTCGCCGCCGAACGCGATGACGCCCTCGCCATCGACGCCCATCCGGACCGCGGAGTTCTCGCCGACCGCCTCACAGCCGACGTGCTGCCGGTGCGGACTGCTGCGCCTCGGGTGGGGACGCACGAGGGCGTCGTCCTCACCGATGGCGCGAGCGGGGAGCGGATGCGCGCCGCGCTGCGCGCGGCCGAGTCGGTCGTCGTGGTGTCCGGTGGCACCAGCGAGCAGGCACGGCTCGCCTCCGAAACAGTCACCTGGTTGCACGAGAACGAATTGGCCGACCTGGCCGACAATGCCGTTGTCGCGATCAACACCGCCACTCCGGGCACCCGGTACGAGAGCTTGGACGCGATCGAGGCCCACTTCCAGGCGCGCGTACGTGACGTCGTGCGAATCCCGTATGACGAAGAGCTGGCCGCCGGAGCTCCGGTGAGATTCGGCGCCCTGCGTCCCGACACCGTCGAGGCCGCGCGTGAGCTCGCCGCCAAGGTGATCGACGGGCTGCCGCAATGACCGAACGCCAGATCCGCCTGTTCGGTGACCCCGTTCTGCGCTCGATCTCCGATCCGGTCACGGTCGCACCCGGCGACGAGAAGCTCGCCGGGCTGGTCGAGGACCTGGTCGACACCGTGAGTGCTCCTGGTCGCGCCGGGGTCGCCGCCCCGCAGATCGGCGTGGGCCTGCGTGCCTTCAGCTACAACGTCGACGACGTCGTCGGGTATGTGTTGAACCCGGTGCTCGAGGTCTCCGGAGAGCCTGAACTCGTCGACGAAGGCTGTCTCTCGGTCCCGGGCTTCTACTTCCCGCGGCTGCGCTATCCGCACGCGAGGGTGACCGGCGTGGATCTGAGCGGGGCCGAGGTGGTGCTCGAAGGCGATGGCCTCATGGCGCAGGCGCTGCAGCACGAGACCGACCACCTCGACGGCAAGCTCTACATCGAGGGCCTCGACCCCGAGATCAAGCGCGAGGCGATGCGTGCCGTGCGGCAGGCGGACTGGTTCCGCGCCGGAGGCTGATCCGGCGCGGAACCGTCGGCGTCAGTGCACCAGGCTCTGGCCCTGGGTGGGTGCCTGGTCGTACATGCCCTCGATGGCGTCCGCGAAGTCGGTCAGAATCGGACCGCGCTTGATGCTCATCTTGGGCGTCAGGTGTCCGCTCGCCTCAGTGAACTCGGTCGGCAGGATCACGAACTTGCGAATCGACTCGGCGCGCGAAACGTGGGCGTTCGCCGCATCGATGGCGCGCTGGATCTCGGCCAGCACCTTCGGGTTCTTCGCGGCGTCTTCGAGTGACATGTCGCCGGCCTCGCCGTTGTTGTTCAGCCACACCGGAAGCATCTCGGGGTCGAGGGTCACGAGAGCGGCGATGAACGGCTTGCCCTCACCCACCGCGACCACCTGGCCGACCAGCGGGTTGGCGCGGATCGGATCCTCGAGCACGGCGGGCGCGACCTTCTTGCCGCCGGCCGTCGCGATGAGCTCCTTCTTGCGGCCGGTGATCTTGAGGTAGCCCTCGTCGTCGAGTTCGCCGATGTCGCCGGTCTTGAACCACTCGCCGTCGAAGGCCTCTGCGGTTTCCTTCGGCTTGTTCCAGTAGCCCTGGAAGACGTCGATGCCCTTCACCCAGATCTCACCGTCGTCGGCGATCTTCACGCCGACGCCGGGCAGTGCCGGACCGGTGGTGCCGATCTTGAATCGGGTGGTCAGGTTCACCGTGGCGGGCGCCGTCGTCTCGGTCAGGCCATAGCCCTCGAGGATCATCACGTCCATGCTGCGGAAGAAGTGCCCCAGGCGGGTGCTCAGCGGCGCCGAGCCCGACACCGCGTAACGCACCCGACCGCCCATCGCGGCCTTCAGCTTGCTCAACACGAGACGGTCGAACAGCGCGAACTGCACCGCGAGACCGAAGGGCACCTTGCCGGCATCCAGCGCCTGCGAGTGCGCGACCGCGACATCCGCCGCTCGCCGGAAGATCTTGCCCCTGCCTCCGGCTTCCGCCTTCTGCTCGGCGGAGTTGTACACCTTCTCGAAGACACGCGGCACCGCCAGCAGGAAGGTCGGCTTGAAGCTGCCGAGTGCCGGCAGCAGCTGCTTGGTGTCCGCCTGATGCCCGACCTTGACTCCTCCTTCGATGGCGAGGATCGAGATGAACCGCGCGAACACGTGCGCGGTGGTGATGAACAGCAGGGTCGACGCGCCGGGCGCGACCACGTCCGCCATCGCGACCGCGGCGTTGCGGGCGAGCTCGACGAAGTTGGAGTGGGTGAGGATGCAGCCCTTCGGCACACCGGTCGAGCCGGACGTGTAGATCAGGGTGGCCAGATCGGTTCCCACCGCGGTCGTGCGGCGCTTTTCGAGGTCGTCGTCGCTGACCCCCGAACCTCCATCGGCGAGCTTGTCGAGGTCACCCATGCCGAGCTGCCAGACCTTGGTCACCTGCGGCACGTCGCCGGCGATCTCATCGAACCGGGTGAAGTGCTCGGGGGTCTCGACGATGATCGCCGTCGCGCCCGAATCCTCGAGGATGTACTGGATCTGCGACGGCGCAGAGGTCTCGTAGATGGGGACCAGGACGGCCCCGGCGAACCAGGTGGCGAAGTCGACCAGCGTCCACTCGTACCGGGTCTTGCACATGAAGCCGATCTTCTCGCCGGGCTGGATGCCGGCCGCGATCATCCCCTTGGCGAGCGCGACGACCTGGGCATGGAATTCGTGCGTCGACACATCCGACCAGCCGCCCTCGGCGGTGGGCAGAGCGAACAGCGGCTCATCGGGGGTCTTGGCCAGGCGATCCATGAGCAGATCGGTGACGTTCGCCTGCGGGTCGGCAGCGACGACGGCGGGGGTGAAGTACTCGTTCACGGCAGCTCCTTCGGTACACGTGGGCGGATTCCAGCCTAACCGGTCCTTTAGACTCATCACCCGTGCATGCCATCGGGATCGACATCGGCGGAACCAAGATCGCCGGAGCGCTCGTCACCGAATCAGGCGAGATCCTGAGGATGGAGAAGCGCGCGACGCCGGCGGGGGATCCGGTCGCCATCGTCGACCTGGTGGTCGACCTGATCCGCACTCTCGGCGACGGTGAGGATGTCGCCGCTGCGGGCGTTGCTGCGGCCGGATTCATCGACAACACCCAATCGATCGTCTACTACGCCCCCAACATCAACTGGCGTAGCGAGCCGTTCCGCCAGCATCTCAGCGACCTCCTGCCCGGTGTCGACATCACCATCGACAACGACGCCAACGCGGCAGGGTGGGCCGAGTACCGCTTCGGCGCCGGTCGGGGCGCGACCGACATGACACTGCTGACCATCGGCACCGGGGTGGGCGGGGCGGTCGTCGCCGACGGGCGGCTGCTGCGCGGCGGGTTCGGTGCCGCCGGTGAGATCGGGCATCTGCGGGTCGTACCCGACGGACTGCCCTGCGGATGCGGCGCACGCGGCTGCATCGAACAGTACGGTTCCGGTCGGGCGCTGTTGCGCATGGCGGGCGAGATCGCGGATGCCGGCCTGATCGGCCACAATCTGGCGACGGCGCGCGCTGAGAACGGGGGAGTGCTCGACGGACCCATCGTCGCGGCCCTGATCGCGGATCACGACCCCGGCGCCCTCGCAGCGCTGCGCCAGCTCGGCAGCTGGCTCGGGCAGGCCTGCGCCTCGATCGGCGCGGTGCTCGACCCGCAGCGATTCGTCTTCGGCGGCGGCGTCGCGGCTGCCGGCGACCTGCTGCTCGAGCCGATCCGCGAGGCCTACCTCGCCAACCTCCCGGCGCGCGGCTTCCACCCCGAGCCCGAGTTCTTGACCGCAGAGCTGGTGAACGATGCCGGCGTCGTCGGGGCCGCTGACCTCGCCCGCGTTCACCTCGCCGGATAGAGTCGCCAGAGTGTTCTACTGGTTTCTGAAGAACCTGGTCATCGGGCCGTTCGCGTTCTCGGTGTTCCGCCCCTGGGTTCGCGGACGCGAGAACGTGCCCGAGAAGGGCGCGGTCATCTACGCCAGCAACCACCTGTCGTTCATCGACTCGGTGTTCCTGCCGATCGTCGTCGATCGGCCGATCAGCTTTCTGGCCAAGAGCGACTACTTCACGGGGAAGGGGCTGACGGGTGCCCTGGTGCGCTGGTTCTTCCTCGCCATCCACCAGTTGCCGATCGATCGCTCCGGCGGAAAGGCCTCCGAGGCCTCGCTGAATTCGGGCCTCGAACACCTCGCCGCCGGCGGCCAACTGGGCATCTACCCCGAAGGCACCCGCAGCCCCGACGGACGGCTGTACCGGGGGCGCACGGGCGTGGCGCGGATGATCCTTGAGGCGGGTGTCCCGGTGGTGCCGGTGGCGGTGATCGACACCGAAAAGGTCATGCCCACGGGCAGCAAGATCCCGAAGGTGCGCCGCGTCGGCGTCGTGTTCGGCGAGCCGCTGGACTTCTCCCGCTTCGACGGTATGGAGGGAGACCGGTTCGTCCTGCGCTCCATCACCGACGAGATCATGTACGAACTGTCCCGCCTGAGCGGGCAGGAGTACGTCGACGTCTACGCCTCGAGCGTCAAGAAAGACAAGCCGGCCCGATCCGGCAAGCGGGGCAAGGTCAGCGCGGCGCGACGAGCGGCCGAGCGCCGGGCCGTGGCAGCGCGCTCCTGACGCTGCTTATAGGCTGAGGGGCTGGGGCGCTCGCCCCGGTTCCCGTTCGCAGCCGTGTCGTGCTGTGCCCGTCGAAAGGCGTCCCCTCTCGTGGTCGACCCGTCCGAGACCGTTGTCCAGGCAGATCCCGATGTGATTGCCGGTCTCGACTATTGGCGCGAGCTTCCCATCAAGCAGCAGCCGGTGTGGCCGGATGCCGAGGCCGTCGCCGCCGCATCCGCTGAGATCGCGACGCTCCCGCCCCTGGTGTTCGCGGGTGAGGTCGACATCTTGCGCGAGCGGCTCGCCCGGGCTGCGCGAGGGGAGTCGTTCCTTTTGCAGGGTGGCGACTGCGCCGAGACCTTCGCCGGGGCGACGGCCGACCAGATCCGCAACCGGGTGAAGACGCTGCTGCAGATGGCGGTGGTGCTCACCTACGGCGCCTCGATGCCGGTGGTGAAGATGGGTCGCATGGCGGGTCAGTTCGCCAAGCCCCGTTCGAGCGAGTCCGAGACCCGTGGCGACCTGACGCTGCCGGCGTACCGCGGTGACATCGTCAACGGGTACGACTTCACCGCGGAGTCGCGGGCCGCCGACCCGCGACGCCTCGTGCAGGGGTACCACACCGCCGCATCCACCCTGAACCTCATCCGAGCCTTCACGCAGGGCGGGTTCGCCGACCTGCGTCAGGTGCACCAGTGGAACCAGGGTTTCGCGCGCAACCCGCAGAACCAGCGCTACGAAGGCCTGGCGCGCGAGATCGATCGTGCCGTGAAGTTCATGGAGGCGGCGGGTGCCGACTTCGACGAGCTGAAGCGGGTCGAGTTCTACACCAGCCACGAGGGCCTCCTGATGGACTACGAGCGGCCGATGACGCGGATCGATTCGCGCAACGGCACGCCCGTCAACACCAGTGCCCATTTCCTGTGGATCGGGGAGCGCACGCGCGACATCGACGGCGCCCACGTCGACTACTTCAGCCGCATCCGCAACCCGATCGGGGTGAAGCTCGGCCCGACGACGACCGCCGATGACATGGAGCGCCTGATCGACAAGCTCGACCCGCACCGCGAGCCGGGCCGCCTGACCTTCATCACGCGGATGGGCGCGGGTCGGGTGCGCGACGCGCTGCCGCCGCTCCTGGAGGCCATCAAGAGTTTCGACGCGACGCCCCTGTGGGTGACCGATCCGATGCACGGCAACGGGCTCACCACCCCGACCGGGTACAAGACGCGGCGTTTCGACGACGTCGTGGACGAGGTGAAGGGGTTCTTCGAGGCGCACCGCGCCGCGGGCACCTTCCCGGGCGGCATCCACATCGAGCTGACCGGCGACGATGTCACCGAATGCCTGGGCGGCTCGGAGCACATCGACGAGGCCACGCTGGCGACCCGCTACGAGTCGCTGTGCGACCCGCGGCTGAACCACATGCAGTCGCTCGAACTGGCGTTCCTCGTCGCCGAGGAGCTCGCCGCGGCGAAGTAGCTATCGCCGCGGCTCAGACGGTGAATCTCACCTTGATCGTGTCGCCGCGGTGCACCTCGGTGCCCGGGTCGGGGTCCGCCGAGCGCACCGTGACGAGGTCGGGCGCCGAGTCGGCACCACGGTTGTAGTCGTACTTCAGCCCGGCCGCATCCAGCGCCGCCTTGGCCTGGGTCCACGTCATCCCGATGATGTCGGGAACATCGACCGGTGCCGGTCCGCGCGAGAGCTGCAGGGTGACCTTGTCGCCGGGGTGCAGCACCTGGCCCTTCTCGAGTTCGATCTTGATGACCTTGCCCTCGGGGATGGTGTCGCTGAAGGTCTCGCTGCCCTTGGTGGCGGTGAGCTCCACGCCGCCCAGGATGGTGATGGCGTCGTCGAGGTTCTCACCCGCGACCTTGGGCACAGGACCGGCCGAGACGACGAGCGTGAGCTTCTGCAGCTCGCCGTAGGTGCTCGCTTTCGATGCCAGGAGCGAGGTGGTGCCGTCGGCGGCGAGCACATCGACGACGGTGTCCTTCTCGATCTTCGCGTCGAACTGCGTGATCGGGTCGGTCGGCGTCCACGGGGCGTCGGCGATCGCCTTCTCGGCCTCGTCGACGGGCATGCCCGCGGTGATGCCGAAGGGGAGCGGCTTGGGGCCGGTGGAGATCAGCAGCTGCACCGTGGAGCCCTTGGCCACCGATTCGCCGATGGCCGGGTCGGTCTGCGCCACGGCATCCTTGGGGATCTTGGGGGAGTCGATGGTGCCGTTCTCGTCGGCCACGACGAATCCGAGGTCGGTGAGGGCCGCCTCCGCCTCCGCGGGGGTCGATCCCGCGATGCTGTCGGGGATCGTCACGCGGGATCCTGGGCCCAGTCCGAACCACCAGCCGGTCCCGCCGGCGAGGAGCGCGAGCACCGCGATCACCGCCACCAGCACCCAGCCGCGTCCACGACGCCGGCGTGATGCGATGGCCAGTGCCGCGGTCGAATCCGGAACATCATCGCGGGTCGTGCTGCGGGGCCGTGTGCGCGGCCCGAGGATCTGCGTCTCGGCGTCGGATGCCGGGGACGGCAGCCGGGTGGTCGGCAGGTCGGGAGCGGGGCTCAGCACGGCGGTCCGGGCGGTCGTCGTCGCGGGAAGAGCGGTGCGCAACAGCGCCTCGGTCTCATGCAACTGGTCCAGCATCGCCCGTGCGTCGCGCGGCCGCTGCTCCGGGTCGCGTGCGGTCGCCCAGAGCACCAGCTCGTCGAGTTCGGCCGGAACCCGCGGGTTGCGGATGCTGGGTGCGGGCACCGCATCGTTGGCGTGCTGGTAGGCGATCTGCATGGGCTGCTCGCCGGTGAAGGGCTGCTCGCCGGTGAGCATCTCGTACATCATGATGCCGACCGCGTAGATGTCGCTGCGCGTGTCGGCGACCCCGCGGGTGACGAGCTCGGGGGAGAGGTAGGCCACGGTGCCCAGCAGCGCGGCACCGGTCGCGGTGTTGGCGGTGGCGGCGCGCGCCAGGCCGAAGTCGCCGATCTTGATGCGTCCGTCGTCGGCCAGCAACACGTTCTCGGGTTTGAGGTCGCGGTGCACGATGCCGGCTTTGTGCGCAGCAGCGAGCCCCGACAGCACCGCTTCGGTGATGTCCAGGGTCTGCTCGGCGGTGAGCGAGCCGTATTCCTGCAGCAGTTCGCGCAGGGTGATGCCCGGCAGGTACTCCATCACCAGATATGCCGACTCGGCGTCCTGGCCCTGGTCGAAGACGTTGACCACGTTGGGGTGCGCGAGGCGCGCCGCCGACCGCGCCTCCTGGATGAAGCGCTGGGTGAAGGTGGCGTCGTCGGCGAGGTGGCTGTGCATCACCTTGATCGCGACCCGGCGGTCGAGTCGCTGATCCTTGGCCAGGTAGACGGTCGCCATGCCGCCGCGGGCGATACGGGAGCGCACCTCGTACCGGCCATCGACCAGCCGGCCGATCATCGGGTCCGAAGTGCCAACACTCACGGCTCTGAGTTTAGGCAGGCGCTTCCTGACAGGCCCCCTAGACGCGCCCGTGCTAGCCGAGCTGGGCCAGCCACGCCGTGGCGCTCTTCTCCCACTTCGCGTAGGCGTTCGGGTAGGCCGAGATCTGCACCTTCTGTGCCGCCTGGGTGAGCGTCAAACCCTGCCAGCCGCTGATGTCGAGCAGTCCGCGGGTCTTGCCCTTGTTGGGGTTCTGCGGACCGCCGAAGAACAGCCGCGCCGCGTGGGCGACGTCGAGCAGCTGGGTGCGGGTGCCCCATCCGGTGCTCGGGCGCTGCTGGAACACGCCGATCGAGTCGCGGTCGCCGTAGGTGATGTTGCGCAGCGACGACTCCTGCATGGCGGCGGCTAGGGCGATGATGATGCCGCGGTCGGGCACGTGCAGCTCACGCCCGACCTGGATGATGATGCGCGCGTTCGCCGCCATCTCTGCCGTCAGCGGAGTGATGCTGTGGCCGTCCTGAATGTCGACGACGCCGGGGATGACGAGTGTGCGACCGGCATAGATGATGCTCGACCGGCTGAGCCCGTTCGCGGCGAGGATCGCGTCGACGCTGACACCGAAGCGCGCCGCGATCGACGTGACGGTGTCACCGGACCGGATCGTGTAGCGGTTGTCGATGACCGGTGCCGGGGTGCTCACCGGAGGCGTGCTGGGCGGGTCGATCGGGTCGACCTGCGACACGGGCGTGATCGAGATCGACGACCCGCTGAGCTTGATGACCTGGCCGGGGTAGATGATGCTGGTGCTTTTCAGCTTGTTGAGCGACAACAGCGACGCGGTGCTCAGCCCGTACCGCGCCGCGATCGCGCTGATGGTGTCGCCGCGCTTGATCGTGTAGGTCTTGGGTCGCTGCCCGACCGGGGTGCTCGAGACCGCGCTGCTGGGGGTCACCCCACCGAGCTTCAGGGTCTGCCCGGGGAAGATGAGCGACTTCCATCCGAGGCCGTTGAGGGCGAGCACGGAGGCGGTCGACATCCCGTACCGCGCGGCGATCTCGGAGACGGTGTCTCCCCGCTTGACGACGTAATGGGCGGGGCGCGCCGACGCGGTCGCGGATGCCGTGGTCTGCGCGGCCTGCGCGGCCTCCGCACGATCTTTGGCCGCTTTCGCTGCGGCGGAGAGCTGGCTCTTCGGCGTGGCCGGCCGTTTCGGTGCGGCGGATGCGGCGTCCAGCGGCCCGGTGAGGTTCATCGACACCGTCATCGCGCCGGCAAGCACGATGGGCATCGTCGTCATCAGCTTCTTCGACATCGCCTCGTGGCGCGCGCGCCGACGAGCTTCGGAGTCACGATCTTCGCGATGTGCCGACGCTGTCGGAGTCAGTCCTGCGAACACGGCCCGCGCGACGGCTCCGCTGTCACCCGATTCGTTCATGGCTGCGCCTTTCTCCCCACCCCGGGATCCCCCCTCGCGGCAGACGATCCACGGTGTCACAGTTGGGAATCACTGTCAATCATTGGGGTTGGTGGGGTTTGCGTTTACATGTTCGTAACAAATCACCGCGCCATCATCCGTACCCGTGGTGTGGAAACCTAGTGACGTGGCAGAACCCGCTCCGACGACCTGGCTGACCGTTCCCGACCTCGTCGACCTGCTCGGCATCTCGCAGAGCAAGGTGCGGCGTCTCTTCGACGAGAAGATCCTGCTTGCCGTCCGGGTCGACGGCGTGCTGAAGGTTCCCGCCGACTTCATCGTCGACGGCGAACCCCTCGGCGATCTGCGCGGCACACTCGTTGTGCTCGCGGATGCCGGGTTCAGTGACGACGAGTCGATGCAGTGGCTGCTCACCGAGGAGGAGAGCCTCGGTGCCCGGCCCATCGATGCTCTCCGGGACCGGCGCAAGGCAGAGGTGCGCAGAGTCGCGCAGGCGCTGGGCTTCTGAGGTCCGGGCGCTTCAGCTGTCCCGTCGAGTGACGGTGTCCGCCAGCGCGGTGAGCTCGTCTCGGGCCGACCGGGCGATGGGGGCCTCGGCCAGTGCCGCTGTTGCGACCTCGACATTGTGCGCGATGATGCGCTCGATCTGATCGACCGCGCCGCTGTCGCGGATCGACGCCTGCAGCATCGTGATCTGCTGGGCGTCGAGCGAGGGGTCGCCGAGCAGCTCATCGAGCAATCGGGATGCCGAACCCGGGAGCTTCTGGCGGGCCACGTTGATGAGCACTGTGCGCTTGCCCTCGCGCAGGTCGTCTCCCGACGGCTTCCCGGTCACCGCAGGATCTCCGAACACCCCCAGCAGGTCGTCGCGCAACTGGAACGCGACACCGAGGGGCAGGCCGAATTCGCGCAACGCCGCCACCTGAGCCAGCGATCCGCCCGCGAGCGTCGCACCGATCGCAAGAGGCGCCTCCACGCTGTACTTGGCGGACTTGTAGACGATGACTCGGTGGGCCCGGCTGAGCAGTTCGGCGTCGAGGCGGCCCCGCCACGAGTGCTCTTCGAGCATGTCGAGGTACTGACCGAGCATCACCTCGGTGCGCATTCGGGCGAACTCGGCACGGGTGGCGGCGGCCGCATCCGAGGTCGCGAGAGCGAGCCCCTGCTCGAACAGTCCGTCGCTCCAGCCCAAGAGCAGGTCACCCAGCAGCAGTGCAGACGCCGTGCCGTATCCCGCGGCCGAACCGGACCAGCCGCGATCGCGGTGCAGGGTCTCGAACCTGCGGTGCAGGCTCGGCTCGCCTCGGCGCAGGTCGGAGTTGTCCATGATGTCGTCGTGCACCAGGGCCGCGGCGTGGAAGATCTCGAGCGCGGCCGCGACCGAGATCGCCGCCTCCAGCGCCGGTGCCGCGGACGGATCGAAATCGTCTCCGCGGGCGGCGACGGATTGCCAGCCCCAGTAGCAGAAGCGCGCCCGGAATCGCTTGCCTCCCGCGAGCAGGCCGCGTGCCGCCGCGTCGATGACGTCGAGATCCGGAGACACCTCGGAGAGCTCACGGGTGCGCTCATCGAGGAACGAGTCAAGGCGCTGCTGGATCAGATCCACTAACCGCTGACTTCCAGGCATTTTCCTACCCTAGCCAGGGACTGCAGGCCTACAATGATGAGTCCGTAGTGTGGTTGCAGAAGGCCTGGGAGGTTGAGATGCCGCTGTCGGAGCACGAGCAGCGCCTCCTTGACGAAATGGAGCGCAGTCTCTATCACAGTGAGGCCGATGACGTGACGACCGTAGGTTCCGGCCGTGTGCGGGCGAATTACACCGCGATCGCGCTCGGCGTCATCGCCGGCGCCGTCGGCATCGTGCTGCTTCTGGTCGGCGTGATCTCGCGCATCCCGCTCGTCGGACTCGTCGGCTTCGCGGTCATGTTCGGCGGAGCCTTGCTGGCGATCGCTCCGCCTCGGCGCCTGCGGGTGCGCCGCGCGGCCCCCGCCAAGCGACGCCCGGGGTTCATGGACTCCCTCAACGAGCGCTGGGAACGCCGCGACGACGAGTAGCTCCACAGCGCTCCACTTCTTGCCCTGACGCGGGCCGGTCCTCGGATCGGCCCGCTTTTTCGTGCCCGAGTCGATGGGCCAGTGTGACGCGTCGCCCCATCTGGGAGCAGACGCCTCCACTTTCCTCCACCTACCGAAACCCCGCAATATCAGCCCGCTTCGCGCCCCGCCCCCGAATAGGGGCGTCAATGTCGGACGTTTGTGCTTGCGGGTGGAGGAAAGTGGAGTACTGTGGAGCCACCTGGAATCTGGCCGGAGAGTAAGGGGGTGGCGCGATGCTGCTGGGCACGTTCCTCCCCAAGCTCGACGACAAGGGCCGGGTGATCCTTCCCGCCAAGTTCCGCGACGAGTTCGCGGCCGGCCTGGTGATGACTCGTGGCCAGGAAGGCTGCGTGTACGTCTACAGCCAGCGCGAGTTCGAAGCGCTTCACGCGCGTATGGCCGAGCAGGCCCCCCGGCTCGGCAAGCAGGGCCGCGACTACCTGCGCATGTTCCTCAGCGGCGCTGCCCAGGAGATCCCGGACAAACAGGCTCGCGTCACCATCCCCGCCATGCTGCGCGAGTACGCCGGGCTCGACCGCGACCTCACCGTGATCGGTGCCGGAACGCGGGCCGAGATCTGGGACACCGCGACGTGGAACAGCTACTCCGCGCAGGCCGAAGCCGGCTTCTCCGACGCCGACGGGGAGGTGATCGCCGGGCTCTTCTGAGCGCCTCGCACCCGACCCTCAGCCGCGCACCCTGCCTCCCCTTCCCCGGAGGCAGGTCGCAGCGGATGGGGATCAGGTTCGAGGGGCCGCGAAACAGGCGACGATCATGGCAGCGACCCCGACCCATATCCCCGTGATGCTCGAGCGCACGATCGAGCTGCTCGCTCCCGCGCTGGAGCGCCCCGGCGCTGTCATGGTGGACGCGACCCTCGGCCTCGGCGGACATGCTGAGGCCTTTCTCGAGCGCTTCCCGCAGCTCACCTACGTCGGCCTCGATCGCGACCGCAGTGCACTCGAGCTCTCCCAGCAGCGTCTCGCGGCGTTCTCCGATCGGATCCATCTGGTCCACGCGGTCTACGACCGCATCGCCGAGGTGCTCGCCGACCTGGGCATCCGGGGTGTCTCGGGAGTGCTGTTCGACTTGGGCGTGTCCTCGATGCAGCTGGACCAGGCCGAGCGCGGCTTCTCGTACCTCCAGGACGCCCCGCTTGACATGAGGATGGACGACACGGCGCCTCTGACGGCCGAGCGCGTGCTCGCCGAGTACGACGAGGCAGAGCTGCGGCGGATCTTCTTCCAGTACGGGGATGAGAAGCTCGCTCCCCGGTACGCCCGGCGAATCGTCGAGCGCCGCGCGACCGCTCCGCTGCGCACGAGCGGCGAGTTGGTGGCCCTGATCGATGCCGCAACCCCGGCCGCGCAGCGCCGGGCCGGGCACTCGGCCAAGCGCGTGTTCCAGGCCCTGCGTATCGAGGTCAACCAGGAACTCGCGTCTCTGGAGCACGCCCTCCCCGCAGCGCTCGACGCTCTCGAGGTGGGCGGACGGATCGTCGTGCTCGCCTACCAGTCCCTCGAGGACCGCATCGTGAAGCGCGAACTGGCGGCACGATCCGCCTCGACGGCGCCGCGCGGACTGCCGGTCGAATTGCCCGAGCATGCGCCCTTGTTTCGCCTGCTGGTCCGCGGAGCCGAGATGGCCGATCACGAGGAGCGTGCACGCAATTCGCGCTCCGCCCCGGTGCGGCTGCGTGCTGCAGAAAGGCTGCGTGCCGCATGAGCGCCGTGAACGGCAACCTGGCCCTGCTGCGCCCGACTCCTCAGCAGACGCCCGAGCCGCGCCGTCACCTCGAGATCGCCCCCACGCGCGCTCAGCGCCGGGCGCGCCCGCGGCTCGCTCACGCGCTGGTCACGCTTGGGGGTATCGGGGTGATCCTGGTGGCGCAGCTGCTGCTGAGCTTCGCCCTCGCCGACGGCGCCTATGAGATCGCCGGCCTGCAGGGGGACCAGCGCGACCTCCTGCGCGAAGAGCAGGCGCTCGACGAGAAGCTCGAACTGCTCGGCTCGACGCAGAACCTCACGGCGAACGCCGAGGCGCTCGGGATGGTGGCCAGCGGTAACCCGGTGTTCCTCAACGTGGCGACAGGCACGGTCAGCGGGACCGGCTCGAAGTCGTCCTCGCTGCCCAACAACATGATCGCGAACTCGCTGCTCGACGGATCGACCGTGATCGACCCGCAGACGCTCCAGGCCGCGCGCGATGCCGAGGCGGCATCCGGCGACACCGGAGGCCCGACCGTGGTCGGCGCCACGCCGACCACGCCGGGGACGATCCCCTCGCCGGAGACGCACTGATGGTGATCAACGTCCGCGGTTCGCGGCGCCGGCTGGCACTCACCGTGCTGGTCGTCTTCGCGATCGTGGCGGTCTTCGTGGTGCGGCTGGTCGACATCCAGGTGGTCCGTGCCGAGGCCCTCACCTCGGAGGCCGACAAGCGCCGCATCAACACCGTGACCACCTACGGGGTGCGCGGCAGCATCGTCGACGCCCAGGGCGATGTGCTGGCCGACAGTGTCGAGCGGTTCGACATCACCGCATCGCCGAAGAACGCCCAGCTCGACACGACGTGGATGACCAAGGACGGCGAGCGTGTGCAGGTTCCGACGACGGAGGCCGTGCAGGCGATCGCCGACCTGACCGGCGCCGACCCGAACGCCCTGTACGCCGTCCTCGCCCAGAACCGCGATTCCGATTTCCAGTACCTCAAGAAGGCCGTCACCCTCGACGTCTTCACGAAGGTGCGCGATCTGCAGATCCCCTGGGTGTACAGCGAGCTGCATCCCGCGCGCAGCTACCCCGGTGGCGCCATCGCCGGCAACCTGGTGGGTTTCATGGGCACCGACGGGCCACTGGCCGGCACCGAGCTCAAGCAGGACGAGGAATGCCTGGGCTCCACGAACGGCACCTCGACGTTCGAGTCCAGCGCCGACGGGGTGCGGATGCCGGGGTCGACCATCGTGCAGAAGGCCGCGAAGGACGGCGGCACGGTGCATCTCACGATCGACTCCGATCTGCAGTGGTACGCGCAGCAAGTGCTCGCGCAGCAGGGCACGGCGCTCGGCGCCGACTGGGCGACCGCCATGGTGGTCGAGGTCAAGACCGGGCGCATCATGGCGGCCGCCGACTGGCCCTCCGTCGACCCGAACAACGTCGACGGCTCGAAAGTCGACGACATGGGTGCGCGCAGCTTCACGGCGCCGTTCGAGCCCGGTTCCATCATCAAGGTCGCCACCTTCGCCTCCCTGCTGAATGAGGGCAAGATCACCCCGACCACGCAGCTCATGGTCCCGGGCATCTACACCGATGGACTCCCGGCCGGGAGTTCGATCAAGGACTCCTGGGCGCACGGGGACATCCCGTTCACGGCGACCGGCGTGCTGGTCAACTCGTCGAACATCGGGACGGCGATGCTCAGCAAGAAGCTCAGCCTGAAGAAGCGGCACGCCTACCTCGAGGCGTTCGGGTTCAACTCCGACACCGCGGTCGACTTCCTCGGCGAATCGAGTGGATCGGTGCTGCCGGTGTCGCAGACCGACTCGATCACCAACCTGACTCAGCAGTTCGGGCAGGGCATGTCGGCCACCAGCGCCCAGATCGCCGGGCTCTACCAGACCATCGGTAATGGCGGCGTGCGCAAGCCCCTCACGCTCGTCGACGGCTGTGAGTGGCCGGACGGCACCTGGACCGAGAAGCCCTCGACCGAGGGCACGCGTGTGGTCAGCGAGTCCGCCGCTGACACGACCGTGAAGATGATGGAGATGACCGCCCAGGAGGGCATGATCAAGGACATCATCCGCATCCCGGGCTACCGCGTGGCGGCCAAGACCGGCACCGCCGAGGTCGCCGAGAACGGGCGGTACGGCGACCAGCGCATCGTGTCGGTCGCGGGCCTGATTCCCGCCGGCGACCCGCAGTACGCCATTGTGGTGACGTTCGCGAAGCCCGATACGATGAGGACTTCCGCCGCCGCGGCGCCGGCCTTCAGTGCGATCATGAAGCAGGTCATCAAGACCTTCCGCATCACTCCGCATTCGAAGGGTGCGCCGGCCATCCCCACCACCTGGTAGGGCAGAACACTTCAGGAGGACCCCCACGTGAGTGCGCGGATCCCCCCGGTCCTGCGACCCGAGCATCCCGTTCCCCGCGCACTGGCTCTGCTGGTCGAGGAGTTCGGGCTCGAGTACCGCGGCGACCTGGACGGCATCGAGCTCACCGGGATCACGGTGCGCACCAACGAGGTTCAGCCGGGCGACCTGTTCGCCGCGCTGCCGGGCAAGAACGCGCACGGTGCGTCGTACGCTGCGGATGCGGCGGCGGCCGGTGCCGTAGCTGTCGTCACCGACGCGGCGGGTGCCGATCTCGCGGAGCCGACGGGCCTGCCGATCGTCATCGTCGAGGATCCGCGGGCCGCGCTGGGCGACATCTCGGCCTGGGTCTATCGCACGGGCGCGTTCGAGTCGGACGAGACCCGGCCTCCGCTGCTGTTCGGGACCACCGGAACCAACGGCAAGACCTCGACGTCGTACCTCCTCGAGGCGGTGCTCCGGCAACTCGGCTACGTCACCGGTCTCAGCTCGACGGCGGAACGCCACATCGGCGATCTGACCGTCGTCAGCCGCCTCACCACCCCCGAGGCCAGTGAGCTGCACGCGCTGCTGGCGCGGATGCGCGAATCGGCGGTGCGCGCTGTGGCGATCGAGGTCAGTGCGCAGGCGCTGAGCTGGCGCCGCGTCGACGGCATCGTTTTCGACGTCGCCGCGTTCACCAACCTCAGCCATGATCACCTCGACGACTACGCCGACATGGAGGAGTACTTCCGCGCGAAGCTGCCCCTCTTTCAGCCGGACCGGGCCAGGCGCGGAGTCGTCTGCCTCGACACCGCATACGGCCGTCGCGTCGTCGACGAGAGCCGCATCCCGGTGACGACGATCGCAACCGTCGGACACGCCTCCGCCGCCGATGTCGAGAGCGCCGAGTGGGTCGTCGAGGTGCTGGACGAGACGCCGGTGTACACCGAGTTCCGCCTGACGGGTCCCGAGGGCCGGTCACTGGTGACCCGTGAACCGCTGATCGGCTGGCACATGGCCGCGAACGCTGCGCTGGCGATCGTGATGCTTGTCGAGGCGGGCTTCGAGCTCGAGGCGATCGGTGCGGCGCTCGAGGCCGACGGCGGCATCCGGGCGTATCTGCCGGGCCGCACCGAGCGCGTCTCGGGCGAGCGGGGTCCGAGCGTCTACGTGGATTTCGGCCACAGTCCTGACGCCTTCGAGAACACTCTGGCCGCCGTGCGCAAGTTCACCACCGGGCGCACGATCATGCTG
>DATJFV010000004.1:0-4682 GCA_035495435.1 Pseudolysinimonas sp. | reverse complement strand
CCCCGAGACCGTCGCCCTCACGCAGGAGCACATCCGCAAGGGTCACGAGGTGTGGCTGGTCTCCGCGACGCCGTGGGAGATCGGCGACCTCATCGCCCGCAAGCTCGGCCTGACCGGCGCGCTCGGCACCCGCATCGAGGCCGTGGACGGCGTCTACACGGGTCGGCTCGACGGTCACGTGCTGCACCACGAGCGCAAGGCCGAGGCGGCGATCGCGCTCGCGAAGAAGTCGGGAGCCCGGCTCGCCGACTGCTGGGCGTACAGCGACAGCCGCAACGACATCCCGCTGCTCGAGGCGGTGGGCAACCGCGTCGTGGTGAATCCGGATGCGATCCTCGCGATCCACGCGCGCACCCACGGCTGGCCGATTCTGCGTCTCACGCCGAAGAGCATCCGGGAGGCGCAGCGGCGGGTTCGCCGCGAGGGTCGGTCAGTACGCAAGTGGGCGGGCAAGCGATCCGAGAAAGAGAAAAGCGCCCGGCCCGAAGGCTAGGCGCTTACGAGATCTCGATACGCGGCTACGCCGCTACTCGATCTGCCGAGGCGCTGCGCGTCTCGTCACTTCTTGTTGCGACGCTGGTGACGCGTCTTGCGCAGCAGCTTGCGGTGCTTCTTCTTCGCCATGCGCTTGCGGCGCTTCTTGATGACGGAACCCATGTTCACCTCATTCGAACGGATCGGACCGGACCGCCGTCCTCAGCCGAACCGCGGAAACCCAACCGCAGGAGTCTACGCGATGCCCCGGTCGGCCTGCGACCCGGGCAGTTCGATGGCGGCGGCGAGCGCCGACTCGGGGATGCGGTAGCTGCGGCCGAAACGGACGGCGGGCAGTTTGCCCGACTCGACCATGCGGTACACGGTCATGTTGGACACGCGCATGAGGTCGGCCACCTCGGCGACGGTCAGGAAGCGCACGTCGGCCAGATCTGCCATGCGGACACCCCCTGAACGCTGTTGCCCGAGTTGCCTGCTGTGACTCGAGTCAACGACCAACAGTAGGGGGTGGGGACCACCGCCGACAATCCCCTTATCGGCCCCACTTCGGCAGCTTGTCCGACACCCGCTTCTGGGCGCCCTGCAGCTTCTCCTGCGCCGCCTCGAGCGCGACGCGAGCGGAGTGCGCAGTGTCCGCAGCGGCACGCCCGACGCGATCGCCGACGTCGGCGCCCGCCCACGCGGCGAACACGGTCGCCGCGGCATCGTCATCCGCGATCTCCGGATGCGGCGCCCCCTCGTGCAGGAACGGCTCGAGCCAGCGCTGCAGCTCGGCGAACGGGGCCCGGTCGAGACGGTAGTAGCGGTGCTGGCCCTCGTCACGCACGGCGACCAGCCCGGCCTCGCGCAGCACCTTCAGATGCTTCGACACCGTCGGCTGGCTGATGCCCAGTTCGGTGACCAGTTCGCTGACGCTGACCTCGCCCGCGCGCCGCTCGAGACGGCTGAGCAGGTCGCGCCGCGTTCCGTCGGCGAGGACGTCGAAGATATCGGCCATACCCCAGGGTAACTAGGCTGCCAGGGATCGGACACAGAGGGATCGGAACATGGCGCTGAAACCCGTGCTGCGCGAGTCGCTGCCCGCGCGGGCCCTCGATGCTGTCGGGGATTTCGCCTTACGCACCCCCGCCCGGTTCGCCATCCTCGTGTTCGCAGGGCTGATCGGGGTGTTCACCCTGCTCTTCTGGCTTCCGGTGGCCACCGCGTCGGGCGGGCAGGCCCCGTTCGTCGATGCATTGTTCACCGCGGTGTCGGTGATCTGCGTCACGGGGCTGTCGACCGTGGACATGGCGACCTACTGGTCCCCGGTCGGGCTGGTCTTCGTCTTCATCGGCGTCGAGATCGGCGGCATCGGCGTGCTGACGCTGGCATCGATCCTCGGTCTGGTGATCAGCCGACGGCTCGGGCTGCGGCAGAAGCTGATGGCGGCCGGCGACGCGAACCCGCTGCGCATCCGCAAGGGGCCGGTCGACGAGGGCCAGGCAGTACGGCTCGGCGAGACGGGAAGCTTGCTGGCGACCGTCGCCGTCAGCGTTCTGGTGATCGAGGGCGTCGTCGCGCTGCTGTTCTTCCCCCGCATGCTGCTGGCGGGGGTCGACCCGTGGACGGCCGCGTGGCAGTCGGTGTACACGGCGGCCATGGCGTTCACCAACACCGGGTTCCTGCCCACCTCGGAGGGGCTCGGGCCGTACGCGCACGACGTGTGGTTCCTGCTCGTCCTGATGATCGCCGTCACCTTCGGTGCGATCGGGTTCCCCGTGATCTATGTGCTGCGCAAGAACCTGCGCCGGCCGCGCCGCTGGTCGCTGCACGTGAAGCTGACCCTCATCACCTTCGCCCTGCTGCTGGTGGGTGGGGCGCTCGCGTATTTCCTGCTGGAGTACGCCAACCCTCGAACGATGGCCGACATGGACGTCGGGCAACGCATCCTGCAGTCCTTCTTCATCTCGTCGATGGCGCGCTCGGGCGGGTTCGCGACCCTCGACATCGGTCAGCTCGACGGCTCCAGCCTGCTGGTGACCGACATGCTGATGTTCGTCGGCGGCGGATCGGCCTCGACCGCGGGCGGCATCAAGGTGACGACGCTGGCGATCCTCTTCCTCGCCGCATTCGCCGAAGCGCGCGGCAACGAGGAGATGGAGGCGTACGAGCGCCGCATTCCCTCCGATGTGCTGCGCCTCGCCGTCAGCGTCGTGCTGTGGGGGGCGACCACCGTGGCCGCGGCATCCATCGCGATCATGCTGATCACCGACGAACCACTCGACTACGTGCTGTTCGACGTGATCAGCGCGTTCGCCACCTGCGGCCTGTCGACCGGCTTCACCCAGAGCGCCGACGACGCGTCGCAGTACGTCCTCGCGGCCACCATGTTCATGGGACGCATCGGTACTGTGACTCTCGCCGCCGCCCTGGCGGCGAGCACGCGGCGGCAGCTGTTCCGCCGAGCGGAAGAGAGGCCCATCGTTGGTTGACAAGATCGCACACGACGCCCCGGTTCTCGTGATCGGGCTGGGGCGTTTCGGCGCCGCCACCGCCGGTCAGCTCGCGCGGCTCGACCGCGACGTGCTCGCCGTCGACGAAGACCCGTCGCTGGTGCAGAAGTGGTCCGAGCGGGTCACCCACGCCGTCCAGGCCGACGCCCGCAGCATCGACGCCCTGCGGCAGATCGGCGCGCAGGACTTCTCGATCGCCGTCGTCGCGGTCGGCTCGTCGATCGAGGCCTCGGTGCTGATCACCGCGAACCTGGTCGACCTCAAGGTGCCGCAGATCTGGGCCAAGGCGATCAGCCAGTCGCACGGCAAGATCCTCAGCCGCATCGGCGCGAACCGCGTCATCTACCCCGAAGCCGAAGCCGGCGAGCGGATCGCGCACCTGGTGTCGGGCCGCATGATCGACTTCATCGAGTTCGACGACGACTTCGCGATCGTGAAGATGTACCCGCCGAAGCCGATCCGCGGCATCACGCTGGCCGAGTCTCAGGTGCGCCGCAAGTACGGCATCACGGTGGTCGGCGTGAAGAGCCCCGGCAAGGAGTTCACCTACGCCACGCCGGAGACGGTGATCTCCAACCACGACCTCATCATCGCCTCGGGCAACACCGCCGACCTCGACAAGTTCGCGTCGCTGAACAACTGAGGTCAGCCGGCGGCGCTCAGCCCGCGCGCTCAGCCGGCGGCGGTCTGCTGCGCCATCTCGCGGGCGCGGGCGAGAGCGGATGCGGTGGCCGCGTCGAACATGGCCGTCAGGTCGGCCTGTTCCATCACCGCGATCGCGCGCTCGGTGGTGCCGTTCGGAGACGTCACCCGCCGGCGCAGCTCCCCCGGCCCCACATCGGATGCGGCGAGCAGTTCCGCCGCCCCCAGGAAGGTCTGCTCGACCATGAGCCGGGCCTGCGCCTCCTCGAACCCCAGATGCCGGGCAGTCTCGGTGAGCCGCTCGATCAGGAAGAAGACGTACGCCGGGCCCGAGCCTGAGATGGTCGACAGGGCGTCGATCTGCTGCTCGGGGACCTGCACGACGGCCCCGACGGTCTCGAACAGGGCGCGCACGAGGGCGGTGTCGTCGGCGGTGGCACGGGATCCGGCGGCGACACCGGTCACCCCGCGTCGCACGACCGAGGGGGTGTTGGGCATGCTCCGGAAGACCGGCTGGGTGACGAGGGACTCCATCGTCGCCAGCGTCACCCCGGCGGCGACCGAGACCACGATCGCGCCGGGCTCGAGGTCGCCGGCGATCTCGCGCAGCAGATCGGGCACCATCGCGGGTTTCACGCCCACCAGTACCAGGCCGGCACCGCGCACGGCGGCCCGGTTGGCATCCGGAGTGGTCTCGTGCGACAGCGATGTCACCCGATCGGAACGCAGCGCGGCCGCCTTGGCCTCCGTGCGGTTGGTGACGGTGATGCGGTCGGCGCTCGCACCGCTTTCCAGCAGCCCGGACAGGATGGCCCCGCCCATCGAGCCTGCTCCGACGATGGCGATGGCCGGGAAATGGGTGCTCACGCTGCGAGTGTAGTTTTGTTCGCATGAGCGCAGGCGGCGGCACCAGGGCGATCATCGCGGCATTCGCCGCCAACCTGGGCATCGCGCTCACCAAGTTCCTCGCGTTCCTGTTCTCCGGCTCGAGCTCGATGCTGGCCGAGTCGGTGCACTCGGCCGCCGACGCCGGCAACCAGCTGCTGCTGCTGC
>DATJFV010000003.1:0-8496 GCA_035495435.1 Pseudolysinimonas sp. | reverse complement strand
GTGACCCGGATGCCCGAGCAGACGCGCTTGGGGGCGGCTTCTGGCTTTCCGGCGGCGTCGTTGGGACCTTGGTCTCTATTTCACCGAAACCGTGACCGGCAGTCTGATCTCGGTAGCACGTCGTGACATCAGGATCAGGTCTACGACAGCACGTTGTTCGGGGGTGCCGCGTTGACCGGCAGCGCCAGCCGCGGGGGCGGCTGGTGACGGAGTTCAACGTGCACGGCGACTACCTGCCGTTCCGGCTCGACCAGGGTCCAGTCGAGCCGGAACGGTGACCCTTCTCAGCTCACCGTCTGCGAAATCACGACGGTGTTGCCCTCGCTGTCCTTGAACCAGGCGGCGCGCTCGGTGCCGACCTCGGCCACCCCGTCGACCGTTTTCAGGCCAGGAAAGTCGTACTCCTCGAACACGACGCCGCGGTCGCGGAGTTCGGCCATGTCGGCGTCGAGTTCGGAGGTCGACCACCCCATCTGGGTGTTCTTCGCCGTGCCGGCGTTCGAGGTCTCATAGATCTGGAAGATGTAGCCGGACGGCCCGGAGTAGGCCAGCATGCCCGGCTTCTCCATCGTCGGCTCGAGGCCGAGTTTGTCGCGGTAGAAGGCGCGCGCACGACCGAGGTCGGCGGCGGGGAGGACGGTGTAGATGGACAGCGGATCACGCATGGTGCACCTCGCTTCATCGGGTTGGCCGAGATGCTACTCCCGATAGTGTGACGACATGAAGATCCTCCTCATCGGTGCGGGGGGCGTCGGCTCGGCCTTCTGCTCCATCGCCGTGCGCCGCCACTTCTTTGACAGCGTCGTCGTCGCCGACTACGCGCTCGCCAGCGCCGAACGTGCCGTCGCCGCCGTGAACGACCCCCGCTTCAGCGCCGCACAGGTCGACGCCTCGAGCGCCGCCTCCGTCGAGAAGTTGGCCCGCGAGACCGGGGCCACGCACGTGATGAACGCCGTGGATCCGAGGTTCGTCATCCCGATCTTCGACGGCGCGATCGCAGCCGGGGCCGACTACCTCGACATGGCCATGAGTCTCAGCCACCCGCATCCGACCGACCCGTACACGCAGACGGGCGAGAAGCTCGGGGATTACCAGTTCGCCAAGTCGGGCGAGCTCGAGAAGGCCGGGCGGCTGGCACTCGTCGGCATCGGTGTCGAGCCGGGGCTGTCGAACGTGTTCGCGCGGTACGCCGCCGACCATTTGTTCAGCGAGATCGACGAACTCGGCACCCGTGACGGTGCCAACCTCACCGTCGACGGGTACGACTTCGCACCCAGCTTCTCGATCTGGACCACCATCGAGGAGTGCCTCAACCCTCCGGTCATCTGGGAGCAAGACCGCGGCTGGTACACCACCGAGCCGTTCAGCGAGCCCGAGGTCTTCGACTTTCCCGACGGCATCGGCCCAGTCGAATGCGTCAACGTCGAGCACGAAGAGGTGCTGATGATGCCGCGCTGGGTCGACGCGAAGCGCGTCACCTTCAAGTACGGCCTGGGGGATGAGTTCATCGGCGTGCTGAAGACGCTGCACAAGCTCGGTCTCGACAAGACCGAGAAGGTGCAGGTGGGCGGTGTCGAGGTCAGCCCCCGGGACGTGGTCGCCGCGCTGCTGCCCAACCCCGCGACCCTCGGCGACAAGATGCACGGCAAGACCTGCGCGGGGCTCTGGGTCACCGGCACCGGCACCGACGGCAAGCCCCGCTCCACCTACCTGTATCACGTGGTCGACAACGACTGGTCGATGCGCGAATACGGCCACCAGTGCGTGGTGTGGCAGACCGCCATCAACCCGGTCGTCGCACTCGAACTGCTCGCCAGCGGCACCTGGTCGGGCGCCGGCGTGCTCGGGCCCGAGGCGTTCGACGCCGTGCCGTTCCTCGACCTGCTGAAGGGCGAGTACGGCTCGCCGTGGGGCATGCAGGAAGTCCAGGGGTGACCCGCCACCTCGCCATCGACGCCGGGCAGACCGGAATCCGCACCCGGCTCATCGACGACGGCGTCGCGGGCGCCGAAACCGAATCGCCGGGCATCCTCACCTCGCAGCCGCTGATTCCGCAGCTGGCGCAGGTGATTCGGGATGCGGTGGCCGGGCCGGTCGACACGGTGAGCATCGGGTCCACGGGCCTGACCGCCGAAGAAACCGATCCGGCGGCGCTGCGTGAGCTGAGTGGCGCAGGGTGGGTGCTGATGGCACACGACTCCGTCACCTCGTACCTCGGCGCGCTCGGAGACACCCGCGGGGCCGTCGTCGCCGCGGGCACCGGCGTCGTCACCCTCGCCGTCGGAGCACACGAGGTCGCGCGCGTCGACGGGTGGGGCAACCTGATCGGCGACGCCGGAGCCGGGTACTGGATCGGGCGCGCGGGGCTCGAAGCAGTCATGCGCGATTACGACGGTCGCGGGCCGGCGACCGCGCTCACCGCCGTCGTGCAGCGCGACTTCCCCGACCTCTCGCAGGCCTACATCGAGCTGCAGGCCGACCCGGGCCGGGTGCGGCGGATCGCCGGGTACACGCGCGCCGTCGCCGACCTGGCCGCCGAGGGCGACCCGGTGGCGCAGCACATCTGTGGCGAAGCGGCGGGCGAACTGGCGCTGTCGATCGAGACCGGGTTGCGACGCGTGGGGGAGGCCGAGAGACCCGATCCCGTGGTGTGCGGCGTCGGGGGAGTGCTGCGGGCCGACGCGATCGCGGGCCCGTTCCGCGACCTGCTGCGCCGACGCTGGGAGCGGGTCGACATCCGTGAGCCCCTCGGCGCCGGAATCGACGGCGCCGCCCTGCTGCCCGACGTGCCGGCCGGAAGCGCGCTGTACGCCCTCATCGCCCGCGCCTGACCGCGGCAGGACCCGTCAGCTCACTCGAAGATCAGCGAGTACTCGTCGGCGAACAGGATCGCCGTGATCAGCCCGCCGTCGACCGTGAAGGACAGCACCCGGTCGGCCGACGACTTGCCGACCAGAGCGTTGTCGGGAAAGTACGGGGCGTACGCGTCACCCGCCCCGGGGTTCGACCGGTACTGGTCGATCAGGTCGGCAGGCAGGTCGAAGTCCCAGGTGACACCGGCGGCGGTCGAGGCCGACAGGTCGTCGACGATCAGCGCGTGGTCGGTGACGTCACCCGACTACTCGCTGGCGGCGTAGATGATGAACACGCTCGGCGCGAGGTAGCCCTCGATCGCGGCGGTGTTGCCCGAGTTCATCGCGTCGACCACCGTCTCGCGCAGCGCGGCCGGGATGCCGTCGGGCGACTCGGTCGGGCCGACGGACGGCGACGCCGACGTCGTCGCGCTGGGTGCGGCGGAGGGGGAGCCGGATCCCGTCGCACCGGGTGTGCCGGGGGCGCATCCGGTGAGCAGGACCGCAGCGAGAACCAGAACGGGGATGGTACGAACGCGCATGGTTGCCTCCTGAGGACACTATGACAGGCTGGGCCCATGGCCGAGCCCACCCATCAGGCGATCGCGGTGGCGCAGTTCGCGCCCGGCGACGACACCGACCGCAACCTCGAGACCATGTCGCGCCTCGCCGGCGATGCCGCCAACCGGGGTGCCCTGCTGGTCGTGTTCCCCGAGTACTCGTCGTACTTCACCGCCGAGAAAGGCGCCGACTGGGTGCAGCACGCCCAGGGCCTGCACGGTCCGTTCACGAGGGCGCTGGCCGAGCTGGCGGGCGAGCTGGGCATCCACATCGTCGCGGGGCTGGTCGAGCGGGTGCCCGACGACGAGCAGCGCGTCGCCAACACCGTGGTCGCCGTCTCCGACACCGGCGAGCTCGTCGCGCACTACCGCAAGATCCACCTGTACGACGCGTTCGGCGACCGCGAGAGCGACTACATCGTTCCCGGTCCGGCCGACCAGACCGCGACATTCGCGTGGCACGGCTTCACCGCGGGCCTGCAGACCTGCTACGACGTGCGCTTCCCCGAACTCACCCGGCGCCTCGTCGACGCCGGAGCCGACCTCATCCTGGTTCCGGCCGAGTGGGTGCGCGGGCCCCTGAAAGAGTCGCACTGGCGCACGCTGCTGACCGCCCGCGCCATCGAGAACACCGTGTACGTCGCCGCCGCCGACCATGCCCCACCGGTGGGTGCCGGAAACAGCATGGTGGTCGACCCGATGGGTGTCGAACTGGTGACGATCGGCGAATCGACGGATGTGGCGGTCGCCTGGGTCGCGCCCGAACGCGTCGCCGAGGTGCGGCGCATCAACCCCGCCCTGCGGTTGCGGCGCTTCGACGTGACGGTGCGCTAACCCGCGGACGGCGCCCAGCGGTTGCCGTCGGCGTCGGTGGTGAGGCTCGCGGCGAAGGCGAAGAACTCGGCCTTGCCGCGACTGGTGTCGGGGTCGTCGGAGTCGACTGAGCCTTCCAGCAGCCGCGTCAGCCCCTCGACCACGGTGCTCAGCTCATGATCGGCGGTGAGCAGGGCGGTGCCCGCCGAGACTGCGGAGATCACCGCCGAGATCGCCTCCGAGTCGACCTCGGGGCGCACGGCTCCGGCCAGCTTCATCCGGTCGATGAAGTCGGCACGCAGCGTCAGCCGGGGCACGTAGGCGAACCCGTGCGTCGACCGCATGATGCGGTGCAGACCGTCGCGGTCGAGCAGGTAGAGCGACCGGGCGAGGGGCCGTTCGTAGACGGCCGACAGCACGTAGCGGTAGATGCGCGACAGGCGCCCGCCGAGAGGGTCCCGCTCGATGTCGTTCACGATGGCGCGGAACATGGCCAAGTACTCGCGGTTGAGCATCTGCACCATCAGCTGCTCCACCGACCCGAACAGCTCTTCGAGGGCGTCGGCAGGCGCGTTCAGTCGGCCCGCGATGTGCGCGAACGACATCGCGTCGAAACCGTCGTTGACGAACGCATCGGCGGCGGCGTCGAGAGCGTCGTCGACGTCGACAGAGGGTGGTGGGTCGGCGGAGGAATTCACAGCAATCGCCATGCTACTGACTGGCGGATGGTTTGAGTTCTCCGAGCCGGCGCAGGGCGTCCTCGAGGACCTCGTCGCGCTTGCAGAAGGCGAAGCGCACCAGCGGCCGATAGGTGGCGATGTGCTCCGGCATCACGAACGCGGTGAGCGGGATCGCAACGACCCCGGCGCGTTCCGGCAGCATCCGGCAGAACTCGACCGCGTCGGGGAACCCCAGGGGTGCCGGGTCGGCGACCACGAAGTAGCCGGCCTGCGGTTCGGCCACCTCGAATCCCACGGAACGCAGGCCGGCCGACAGCATGCCGCAGCGGCGCGCGAGGGTCTGCGCCACATCCGCGAAATAGCTGTCGGGCAGGTCGAGCCCCGCCGCGATCGCGGGCTGGAACGGAGCGCCGTTGACGAAGGTGAGGAACTGCTTCACCGCCAGGATCGCGTCACGCAGGGGCGGTGGCGCGATCAGCCAGCCGATCTTCCAGCCGGTGGTGCTGAACGTCTTGCCCCCGCTCGAGATGGTCACGGTGCGCTCGGCGGCTCCGGGGATCGTGGCGATCGGCACATGCGCGGTGTCGAAGAGCAAGTGCTCGTACACCTCGTCGCTGACGATGACGGCGTCGTGGTGGATCGCCCGCTCGACGATCAGCTCCAGCGCCGTGCGGTCGAGCACCATGCCGGTGGGGTTGTGGGGCGAGTTCAGCAGGATGATGCGGGTGCGGTCGGTGATGGCGTCGCGGATGCGGTCGAGATCGGGCGCGAACGTCGGCCCCTGCAGGGGGACGGTCACGACCCGCGCCTCGGCAAGCGCCGCGAGGGCCACGTAGGAGTCGTAGAACGGTTCGAGCATCACGATCTCGTCGCCCGGTTCGAGCAGGGCGAGCAGCGTCGCGGCGATCGCTTCCGTCGCCCCGGCGGTCACCAGCACCTCGCGAGCCGGGTCGACGGTGTGCCCGTAGAACCGCTGCTGATGCCGGGCGATCGCCTCGCGCAGCACCGGCATCCCGGTGCCCGGAGGGTACTGGTTGACCCCGTCGGCGATGGCGCGGCGGGCGGCCTCGAGCACCTCAGACGGGCCGTCGTAGTCGGGAAACCCCTGACCCAGGTTCACGGCACCGGTCGAGACCGCGAGCGCTGTCATCTCGGCGAAGATCGAGGGCCGCAACTGCCCGTCGGCGCCGAGCAGCCCCGCTCCGCGCGCCGCACGAACCCAGGGGCCGGGAATCTGATCCATGGGCTCACGGTACCCGCCGTGCTGTGCGCTGTTTGCCCAAGAATGCGGGGTACCGCGCGCAGAACTTGTGCATCTTGGGCAAGTAGCCGGGGTGTGGACAATTCCGGCGGCGGATGCTGCGGGCTCTTTACCGTCGAGGGCATGCGAACAGCGGCAGCGGCCACAGCACTCGGACTCGTCCTCGTCACCGCAGGACTCACCTCCTGCGCGACCCCCAAAGTCGGACTCCAGCCACCCGAACCGGATCCGAGCGCCACCCCCGTGTTCGCGTCGGACGAGGAGGCGCTCGCGGCGGCGGAGGAGCTGTACGGGCGGTACCTGCGCATCGCGAACAAGATCGGTCAGGGCGGGTGGAAAGACACGAGCGGGTACGCGGAGGTTACCCGCGACCAAGCGCTCGCCGACGAGCTCGCATCCGCGGAGGACTACTCCTCGAAGGGCTATCGACAGGTTGGCGACTTCCGCTCTGACTCGATGACTGTTCAACAGCTACGCGACCCAGGCTCAACTGAGGTCAACATGACCGTCTATGTCTGCCTCGACGTTTCCAACGTCGATGTAAAGGACAAGTCGGGCCGCAGCGTTGTCGCTCCCGAGCGGTTGGACCGTCAACCGCTCGAGTTGACCATCGACAATTCAGAGGGTGCACTGAAAGTGAGCAGGAGCGACGCGTGGTCTGGCGCAGACTTCTGCTGAGTTTCGTGCTCTCAGTGTCCCTGGGCCCTGTGCTAATCGGAGGTTGTGCCACCGGTGGCTCTGCCACCGGGTGCATTAACGGCGGCACCGTCGATATCAGCGGCACTGAGACCACCCCGGGCAGCGGCGGCGGAGGCACCGGATCCGGTTCCGGAAGCGACGGATCGTTCGGCGCCGACCCGATCATGAAGTGCATGGCGCGGGTCTGCCCGAAGGTGGAACCGGTGAAGCCCGTCACGCTCAGCGACATCGCCTCCTTCCGCCCGACTCCCGGCGCCCAGCGGATGCAGCCCGTTGGGTGGACGGTGCCGGGCCTGGAGACGAACTTCTACGCCCTCGCACGCACGCACATCGTCGAAGGCACGCTGCTCGGAGAGCCCGCGGCGGTGCGCTTCACGCCGGTGTCGTTCCACTGGCAGTACGGCGATGGAAGCACAGCGACCCGCTCCACCGCCGGCGGCACCTGGGCGAGCCTTCACCGACACGAATTCGCACGCACCCCCACCAGCCACGTCTACACACGCGAAGGGGACTACACGATCCGGCTCGTCATCGACTTCGCAGCCGAATATCGGTTCGCAGGCAGCGCGTTTTATCCCATCGACGGGGCTATCCCGTTGCAGGCGAACGACCTGCAGATCACCGTCGACGACGCCAAGACGGTACTCGTCCAGCGCGACTGCGCCGTGAATCCGACAGGCCCGGGATGCTGAGACGATGGATCGGGAATAGCCGAAGGCTGTTCGTAGTCTCACCATAGAGAACGTCCAGGTACAAGCGGGATGCTGGCTCCGCTTTGGAAGGAGCACCACCCGAGATGACCGACTCGAACACCCCAGACGCAACGCCTCGTCCGCGAGCCCGCGCAGCATCCGCCGCCCCCGCAGGTGACGCACCCGCCGCGGCTGCACCGGTCGTCACGCCCGACGCCGCACCGGCAGAGCCGAAGAAGAAGAGCAACGCCGCACCGATCGTCGCCGCGCTCGCCGTCGGCGCACTGCTCGGCGGTGCATCCGGCGCAGGAGTCGCCGCCGGCGTCGTCAGCGCCAACCAGACGGCCACCGTCACCCCCGCGACCCCGCAGACCATCACCGTCAACGACACCGACCACGTCAACGCGGTCACCGCCGTCGCCGCCAAGGCATCGCCCTCCGTCGTCACCGTGTCGGTGTCCGGCCAGAGCGCCGGCGGCACCGGCTCGGGCATCGTGCTCAGCAGCGACGGCTACATCCTCACCAACACCCACGTCGTCACCCTCGACGGAGCGAGCGCCAACAACAAGGTCGAAGTCACCACCTACGACGGCAAGCTCTACAAAGCCAAGGTCGTCGGCATGGACCCGATCGTCGACCTCGCCGTCATCAAACTCGAAGGAGCCGGCGGGCTCCAGCCGATCGACTTCGCCGACTCGAACAACCTCAACGTCGGCGACCAGGCCATCGCCATCGGCGCACCCCTGGGCCTGTCGAACACCGTCACCGACGGCATCATCAGCGCCCTCAACCGCAGCATCCAGATCGCGTCCTCCGCGGTTCCCAACGACACGTCCCAGCAGGACGGCAACAACGGTCAGGGCGGCAACGGCAACGGCGGCGACAGCGGCCCGTTCGACTTCTGGAACTTCGGCCAGAGCCCCGGTGGCACCACGACCA
>DATJFV010000002.1:0-50576 GCA_035495435.1 Pseudolysinimonas sp. | reverse complement strand
GCTACTACCTGGCCCCCGACTCGAAGTCGACAAAGGCCTACGTGCTGCTGATGCGCACGCTCGAGGAAAGCGACCGGGTCGCCATCGTGCAGTTCGCCTTGCGGCAGCGCACCCGGCTGGCCGCGCTGCGCGTGCGCGACGGGGTGCTCACCATGCAGACCCTGCTGTGGGACGACGAGGTGCGCGAGGCCCGGTTCCCCGAGCTCGACGAGGCCCCGACCATCTCGGCCGCCGAACTGAAGATGTCGCGCCAGTTGGTCGAGTCGTTCGCCAGCGACTTCACGCCCGAGAAGTTCACCGACGACTATCAGGAGCAGCTGCGCACCCTGGTCGAGGCCAAGCTCGAGCAGGGCGACGCCCTCGACACCGAGGCCACCTTCGGGCGTGAGACCGAGGGTGGCGGCGAGGTGCTCGACCTGATGGAGGCCCTGCGGCGCAGCGTCGAGGGGGCGAAGAAGGCGCCGGCCACGAAGAAGGCCTCCGCAGCGGCGGTGTCGGGGTCGGACGAGGCGTCGACGACGGACAAGCCCGCGCCCGCGAAGAAGACCCGAGCCAAGAAGGCCAGTTAGGCATCCGGCCCGGTCGTTGCGTCAGCTGTGACGCAGCATCGAGATCAGCTCGGACTTCCGTTTGCCCGAATACCCTGACAGGCCCAGCTCTTTGGCGCGCGAGCGCAGATGCTCCACCGTCCAGTCGTCGTAGTCGCCCGATTTGCCGCCCGTCCGACCGATGCTCGACCGGCCGCGCGCGGCGGCGGCATTCGAGATGCGGGCCGCCTTCTGCTTGCTGTCACCCTCTGTGCGCAGCTTCTCGTACAGCTCGGGGTCCTTCAGCGAATTGTTCCTGTTTCCTGGCATGTCCTCTGCCTACGCCTGCCGGAACGGCGTGGCAATCGTCAAGGGGATTCGGTGAGGTGGTTCCCAGGGGATACTTGCCGCATGGGAAAGATCATCTACGGTCCGATGCGGCAGGAGATCGATCTGGACGACCGCGCGATGGCCCACCTGCAGGCCGTCGTCGCCTCGAAGCTGCGACGCGGCGAGGGGTTCTTCCTGAACTGGAAAGACGACCCGTCCGTCGGCGACGGGCACACCGCCGTCTGGATCGGTCCCAACATCCCGATCTTGTTCAAGTACTACGGCGGCAAGAACATCGAGCTGAATCGGGCTTGGCTCGAGCACATGACGCTCGGGGCCAACAGCAACGGGGGGCTGCACCTGGGTGACGACCCGACGCTGACCACTCCGGTTCCGACGAGTTAGTCGCCGTTCTCG
This sequence comes from Pseudolysinimonas sp., assembly GCA_035495435.1. Classification (GTDB taxonomy): domain Bacteria; phylum Actinomycetota; class Actinomycetes; order Actinomycetales; family Microbacteriaceae; genus JBDSKH01. The sequence continues at coordinate 49,302 of DATJFV010000002.1, read as the reverse complement.
ACCCGTTTCCGGATGCTGCGGGAGGCTTCCACGTCGGCCGTGCGCTGGCGTGCGAGCATCCGGTTGCGCCGGCTGTCCCGCAACGGCAGGCGCACCAGTTCCTCAGCCGGCTCCCCGCGAGCCAGTTGCCGCAGGCGCACGAACTCGGCGTCGAGTTCGGCTCCGGCAACCAGCGCCGCGTTCGTCAGGTAACCCCAGAGCAGCGCGGTCACGAGCCCCCCGAGCGAGCCGTAGAGCAGGTCGTAGTGCCCCGCGACGAGCAGGTAGAGCGCGAAGCCGAGGGTCGCCACCAACCAGATTGCGATCGCCCCCAGTGACCCCGCGCTGGCCCAGCGCACCCGGGTGTGGCGCACATTCGGGGTGAAGTAGTAGAGCACGGCCACGAACAGCACCGCGAGCCCGAGCAGCACCGGCCACTTGCCGATATCCCAGACCGTGGCGACCACCATGCCGATGTCGCGTCGCCCCAGGATGTCGGCGGTCGCCGATGGCGTGAGCAACAGGATTCCCACGATGAGGGTCTGCAGCACGACGAGCCCGGCCGAGACCAGCAGCATGCGCCCGCGGAAGGCCCAGAAGGGGCGACCCTCCTCGACCTCGTAGACCGAGTTCATCGCCCGGCCGAAGGCGGTGGCGTAGCCGGACACCGTCCAGAGCAGCAGCAGGATGCCGATGGTGAGGGCGATGCCGGGATTGTCGAGGCTGAGCAGTTCGCGCAACCCGCGCTCGACATCCGCGGTCGCGTCCTCGGGAAGAACCGTCGCGACGATCGCCGCCAGGTCTTCAGAGGCCCGCCGGCGATCGTCGACGAGGGCGAACGCCGATACCAGCACGAGGAGGGCGGGAAGCGTGGACAGCGCCGTGAAGAAGGTGAGCGCGGCCGCAGAGTCGATCCCGCGGTGGCGGATGAACCCGTGCCACGCGCGCTGCAGTGCCGTGCGGCCACTGCCGCGCGGCAGCCGGCCCGCTTCAGCCACGGTGACGCCGGCGGGTCAGAGCGGGAAGCGACAGCCAGGCGAGAGCGCACAGCACGAAGGTGATGACGCCCGCGACGGCCCCACCCGCCGGCCCGGTCACCACGCCGAAGATCAGCGAGGTGGTGCCCGTCACCGTCATGCCGACGCAGACCAGCGCGGCGATCAGCAGCCGGTTCGACCACCGCACGATCTTGGCTTTCTGCCCGGTCCGGAACAAGGCTCGGTGCAGGGTCACGGGCGTCAGCGCCAGCACCGTGGCCAGCACGGCGAAGGCGACCACCACGAGGTAGATGATCAGCTGCACCTGGTCGAGCGAGGTGAACCGCTGCTGGAACGGGATGGTCAGCAGGAAGCCGGTCAGGATCTGGGTGCCGGTCTGGGTGACGCGCAATTCCTGCAGCAACTCGGTCCAGTTGCGGTCGAGGCGCTCGGCTTCGGTCTCGTCGCGCCCGTCGCCCGCCACCGCGTCGTCCCTGTCGCCGTCGGTCACCCTGCGATCCTACGGCGGCTAATCTGGCTCGGTGTTCGACCATCACTCCGATCCCGAGGGTGAACCCCGCGACGAGGCCGAGCGCCTCGATCGCCTGGTGACCGACATCGACTGGACGGTTTCGGCAGAGGGCGCGGTCGCCTCCCGGTTCCCGGCACCGAGCGGCGACCTCGCGGTCGTATCGCTCGGAGATCCCGCCCACCCGCGGGTCGTCCTCGCGCCCGGGGTGTCGGGCTCGAAAGAGGATTTCGTGCTCGTCGCGCCGCTGCTGGCCGCCGCCGGCTACTACGTGCAGAGCTTCGATCTGGCGGGGCAGTACGAGTCGGCGCAGGCGGCCCCGCCGCCGGGTCGCCGGTACGACTACGCGCTGTTCCGGGACGACCTGGTCGCCCTGCTCGATGACGGCGGCCCGGCGCATCTGCTCGGTTACTCGTTCGCCGGAACCGTCGCGCAGCTGGTCGCCGTCGAACGCCCCGACCTGGTGCGCAGCCTCACGCTGCTGGCCACCCCGCCCCAGCCCGGCAACGGGTTTCGCGGGGTGCGCGGGCTCGGACCCTTCACCTGGATGGCGACCGGAAAAGTGGGGGCGGCCCTCATGACCTGGGGAATCGTGACCAACAAGAACCACGTGCCGCCGATGCGCCTCGACTTCGTGCGCAAGCGCTTCGACTACACCAGCCGGCGCAGCATGGAGCACATCATCGTGCTCATGAAGCGCGCCCCCGACGTGCGCGCGCGCCTCGCCGAGCTTCCGATCCCGAAGCTGGTCGCGGTCGGGTCGCACGACCTCTGGCCGACCCAGCTGCACGCGGACCTTGCAGATCGCATCGGTGCGCGACTGGTGGTCTACAAGACCGGCCACAGCCCGTGCGAGACGACGCCCCACGCGCTCGCCCGCGACATGCTCGAGCTGTTCGCGCGCGCTTAGGCGGTGCGTTCCGCCTGCTCCGCCTGGTAGTCGCGGCGAGCTGCGCGCCGCGCCCACGGCGCGTCCTCGGGCCAGTGGTTGCGCAGCGTCGGCACCACCCAGGCCAGCCGCCGGGCCAGTCCGCTGACGGTGGCGAACGGGCGCGCCGAGATCTCGACCACGATCGACCGGTCCAGCGCGACCTGCATCCAGGGGCGCACGTGCAGGCTGAGGTCGAGGTCGTCGTGAATGCCCGGTTCGCGGTGCACCTCGGGGCCGAGTTCCGCCCACACCTGGCGGCGCATCGCGAAGTTCGAGCCGAACACGGGCGGGTGGCCCAGATACGGGGTCACCCAGGTGTACATCCCGCCGATGTAGAGGCTCTCGCCCAGGCGGTGCACGAGCTCGCTGGATCCGTAGAAGCGTGCGTCGCCGGTCAGCAGGTCGAGCGACGGGTCGGACGCGAACCGGCGCTCGATGCGCTCCAGCCACTCGGGCGGGCAGATCGAGTCGGCGTCGATCCGCGCGATGATGTCGCCGCGTGCGGCGTCGTACCCGGCCGACGCGGCGCTCGGAATACCGCGCACCGGTTCGGGAACCACCCGCGCTCCGCCGTCATGGGCGACCTGTGCGGACGCGTCGGAGCTGCCGTTGTCGACCACCACGATCTCGTCGGGGGGTCGGTGCTGCCGGCGCAGCGACTCCAGGGCGACGGCCAGCATCGCGGCGTCGTTGCGCACCGGGATGACCACGGTGATGCTCGCCACGAACGAGAAGCCTAGACCCGCGCCCGCCACAGGTGCACCGTGGCGTAGCTGCGCCACGGTGCCCAGCTCGCCCCGCGCCGGGCGAGCCCGACGTCGTCCGCGGGCAGGCCCAGGGCGGCAGCGCTGCGGCGCACGACGAGGTCGCCGGCGAGCAGGATGTCGGGGTTGCCGAGCACCCGCATCGCCAGGTACCCGGCTGTCCAGGGCCCGATGCCGGGCAGGGCGAGAAGACGTTCACGCAGTTCCGCCGCCGGCGTCTCGACATCCAGCCGGAGGTCGCCGGTGACGATCGCCTCCGCCGCGCCGATGATCGTGCGGATGCGGGACGCGGGCCCGCGAAGCACCTCGCCGCCCCGCTCGGCGATCGCCGTCGCCGTCGGGAAGACGCCCCCACCGAGGTCGTCGACGAGACGACCGAGTACCGTGCGCGCCGCCGCCACGGAGATCTGCTGGCCGACCAGCGTGCGGAACAGTGCCTCCTCGCCGTCGGGGCTTCCGGCCAGGCGGATGCCGGGGACCGCCGCGACCAGCGGTGCCAGCACCGGATCCGCCGAGAGTGCAGCATCGATCGCAACCGAGTCGGCGTCGAGGTCGAACATCCGGCGCACCCGCGCGACGAGTGCGGGCACGTCGGCGAGAGCGGCCAGACGAGCAGTGACCACGACACCCGGGCGTGCCGGGTCGGGCACCACCCGCAGGTCGGCGGCGCCCGAGGGCAGAGTGAGCGTCCGTTGGAAGGAGGCGTCATCGCCGCGTTCGAGCCCCGGGATGGCATGATCCGCGAAGAACCGGAACAGTCCCGCGACGTCGAAAGGCGGGCGCGCCGGAAGCCGCAGTGTCAGCTCGCCCGGGGCCCCGGCATCCGGGTGCGCAGGGGCCCCACGCCGCGCAAGCGCGCGCAACTCGCTCGGGGTCGCGCGGTAGACCTGGGAGATCGTGTCGTTGAACTGCCGCAGGCTGCCGAAACCCGCTGCGAACGCGATGTCGCTGATCGACAGGTCAGTGGCGGCCAGCAGTGATCGGGCGGTCTGGGCCCGGTGGGCGCGCGCCAGCGCGAGCGGCCCGGCACCGAGCTCGGCCTGCAGCACGCGGGATACGTGCCGCGCGGTGTATCCGAGCCGACGCGCGAGCCCGGCGACCCCCTCGCGCTCGACGACGCCGTCGTGGACGAGGCGCATGGCCCGCGACGCGAGGTCGTCGTGCAGGTTCCAGTCGGGGGAGCCGGGCACGGCGTCGGGCTGACACCGTTTGCACGCCCGCAGTCCGGCGTCGTGCGCAGCGGCGGCGGTGCGGAAGAACCGCACGTTCCCCGGCTTGGGCGTCAGGGCCGGGCAGCTGGGGCGGCAGTAGATGCCGGTCGTCGAGACCCCGGCGATGAACTGCCCGTCGAACCGCGCGTCGCGGGCACGGAGCGCGCCGTAGCGCACCTCGAAGAGCTCGGCCTCCGATGCGGGGCGCGGGTCGGTCGTCAGGTCCACGGCCTGACTCTGACACGCGCCGCCGACATCGACTCGCGGGAATCGGACACGACGGACCTCCCGATACGCTGGAATCATGATCCGGATGGGACGGCACTCATGACCCTCGAGGCGAGTCGCCGTGAGGTCTCCCTCGACGCCTTGCGCACCGAGCTCGGCGCTGCCCTGATCACGGATTCCGCGGCCCTGAACGCTGCGCGCGCCGACCGCTCGGGCCATGTCTCGCCCGAACCGCCGCTCGCCGTGGTCGAGGCGACCACCATCGAGCAGGTGCAGGCGACGATGCGGTTCGCGAGCGCCCACGGCGTCCCCGTCGTCCCGCGGGGTGCCGGGACCGGCCTCGCCGGCGGGGCGAACGGCGGAGCGGGCGAAATCGTGCTGAGCACGGCGCAGATGAGCAAGGTGCTCGAGATCTCGGTCGACGATGAACTGGCCGTCGTCGAGCCGGGTGTTCTCAACGGCGATCTCAACACGATGCTCGCCCCCCGCGGACTCTGGTTCGCGCCGGACCCCGCCAGCCGGGCCATTTCCACGATCGGCGGCAACATCGCCACCAACGCGGGCGGCCTGCTGTGCGCGAAGTACGGGGTCACCCGCGAGGCGGTGCTGGGCCTCAAGGTGGTGCTCGCCGATGGCCGGCTGATCAGCACCGGGCACCGCACCGTGAAAGGCGTCACCGGGTACGACCTCACCGCCCTGCTCGTCGGCTCCGAGGGCACGCTTGGCGTGATCGTGGAGGCGACGTTGCGGCTTCGTCCGCTGCCGAAGGGCACGGTTGCGACGCTGTCCGCCTCGTTCCCGACGGTCGACGACGCGGCGCGCGCCGCATCCGTGATCGTCTCGTCAGGGCTGAAGCCCGCGATCATGGAGCTGCTCGACGCCACCGCCCTGCAGTCGCTGGGCGAGTACCTCACGCTCGACCTCGGCGGGCGCGGGGCCCAGCTGCTGGTGCAGACCGACGGTGCGGCGTCAGAGGACGAAGCCACGGATGCCGCGGGCATCATCCGCTCGCTCGGCGGGCAGGTGGAACTCACCACCGACACCGACGAGGGCGAGCGGCTGTTCGCGATCCGCCGAGCCTTCCACCCGTCACTCGTCGCGACGGGACGCACCGTGCTCATCGAGGACGTCGCGGTGCCCCGCAGTGCGCTTCCGGCCATGTTCGCTGCGATCCAGCGCATCGAGAAGACCTACGGCATCTCCATTCCCACCGTCGCCCACGCCGGCGACGGCAACCTGCACCCGAATTTCGTCTTCGACGCCCCCACCGCAGCCGACGGCCACGTCGACGTTCCCGACCACGTCTGGGCAGCTGCCGACGAGATGTTCCTCGACTGCCTGCGCCTCGGCGGCACCCTCACCGGCGAGCACGGAGTGGGCCTGCTGAAGCGGCGCTGGCTGCGCGACGAACTCGGTGATGACTCCTACGAACTGCAACGCGGCCTCAAGCGGGTGTTCGATCCGCAGGGCATCTTGAATCCCGGCAAAGTGTGGGAATAACCCGCTTCATGCCTCCGTTTCAGTCATCGAGGTGACACAAACGAACCCGATGACTACTTCTTCGATTTCTGAGATGACCCGCAAGCCTCCGGTGCCGCGACCGACGACCGGACGCCTTCGGCTGCGCCCCACCCGTCGCGGGCGGGGTTTCGTCGTGGGCGTCGTGGATGCGGCCGGACCCGACACCAACGGTTTCGCCCCGCGCGACCGCGTCGCGTGGCGTGACGTGGTGCCGGATGTCGAGATCGGCGAACTGGTGCTGATGGACCAGGACGACGTGCTCGGCGTGCCCTCCTGGATCAGCGACGACCAGGTCGTCAGCTATCTCGGAGCCGGCCTGATCGCCCGCGCCCTGGTACGCACCCGGCCCTTCGTCCGCGGCGACGAGGTGCGCGTGGTGTCGACCGACCGGCTGGTGGCAGAGATGACCGCCGCCTGGGCCAAGTCGCTCGGCGCGCAGGTCGTCGCCAGCGGAACGGCGGTCGCCATCCACGACGAGCCGCGGTATCGCCGTACCGTTCTCGGCAGCCACGGCAAGCTGGCGCAGGCCGCCGTCGAGGTGTTCCAGGCGATCCGCGCCGGCGTGTTCGACGGCGTGCGCTCGGTCGCGGGCGGCGACCAGCAGCTCGCGGCGTAGCAGTCGGTTCGGCAGGCGCCGCCCGGCTCTAGGGTGGGTGCCATGAGCCTGTTCCCCGCGCTCCCGGACGAGGCGTTCCTGAGCTGGCACGCGCTGAAGGACGACGTCGAGCCCTACATCGGCGAACGCGCGGTCTCGCTGTTCTGCTACGCCGTCAGCGAGGCCGCCGGGGGTGCCGGGCCGGCCCAGCATTTCCGCCGGATCCTCGTCGACTCGGGCGACGATCCGGACGACCCGGTCGTGACAGAGACCGAGCAGCTCCTTCTCCACTGGGGTCGGCTCATCGCGACGACGCCGCACGCGATTCCGGCGGACGTCGCGGCGCGGGTCGAGGCGGCGTTCAGCCCGGCGTTGCGGATGCTGCTGGTCGCGTTCGCCGGGCAGGTGATCGCGATGAACCTGGTAGCCATCGTCGGCGGGGCGGCGATCGAGGACGAACCGCCCGGCGATGGCCGCTGACCCGGCCGCGGTGCGCCGCAGGCGGCTGCACCCGGCGTGGATCGTCGCGGCCGTCGCGTTCCTCGCCCTTCTCGGCGCGGCCGGGTTCCGGTCTGCGCCCAGCGCGCTTCTCGTGCCGCTCGAAGACGAATTCGGGTGGACCCGCAGCGAACTGTCGGTCGCGGTCGGCGTCAACATCCTGCTGTTCGGGCTGACCGCACCGTTCGCTGCCGCGCTCATGGAGCGCTTCGGCATCCGCCGCGTCGTCAGCGTCGCGCTGCTGGCCATCTCGGCGGGTGCGGCGCTCAGTGTCTTGGTCACCCAATCCTGGATGTTGGTGCTCACCTGGGGTGTGCTCATCGGCCTCGGCACGGGGTCGATGGCGCTGGTATTCGCCGCCCTGATCGCCGACCGCTGGTTCCTGCGGCGCAAAGGCCTCGTCACCGGCATCCTCACCGCGGGCAGCGCCACCGGCCAGCTCATCTTCCTGCCGATCGTGGCCACGGTGGCCAGCGAGCAGAGCTGGCGCACCGCATCGCTGATCATCGCCGGGATCGCGCTCGCCGTGGTCCCCGTGACGGCGATCTTCCTGCGAGACTCGCCCGCCGATCTGGGCATGACGCCCTACGGATCGCCCTCGGATGCGCTTCCCGTGCCCCCGCCGCGCAGCCCGGTCAACCCGGCGAAGCGTGCGATCCAGGTGCTCGGCCGCGCCGCCCACGTGCGCACCTTCTGGGCGCTGATCGGGGGCTTCGCGATCTGCGGCGCGACGACGAACGGGCTCATCGGCACCCACTTCATCCCGAGCGCACACGACGCCGGGATGGCGGAACCGGTCGCGGCCGGGCTGCTCGCCGTGGTCGGGGTGTTCGACGTGCTCGGCACCATCGCATCCGGCTACCTCACCGACCGGGTCAACCCCCGCATCCTGCTCGCCGTCTACTACGCGGGGCGCGGGGTGTCGCTGCTCATCCTGCCGTTCCTGCTGAGCGCCACGCCGACCCCGCCGATCATCCTGTTCGTCGTCATCTACGGGCTCGACTGGGTGGCCACCGTGCCGCCGACCGCCCGGCTGTGCCGCGAGGTGTTCGGCGACGACGGCCCCGTCGTCTACGGCTGGGTGTTCGCCTCGCACCAGATCGGCGCATCGATCGCCGCCATCGGCGCAGGGGTGCTGCGGGATGTGACGGGCTCGTACACCTGGGCCTGGTTCGGGGCGGCTGCGCTCTGCGTCGTCGCCGCTGTCGTCAGTGCCGGCATCGCGCGTCCTCGTGAGGTTGCGCGGCTAACGTAGGACCGTGCTCGACGTCGAGGTGCTGCTGACCATCGCCCTGTTCGTCGGTTCCGCGGTCCTCGGGCTGCAGCTGGCAGATGCGGTGTTCTCCGTCATCGACGCCCGCACGGTGCGCGACGAGGACGACCCCGAGAAGCTGACCCGCAGCCGCATCCGCGAGCTCGTGTTCGCGGTGGCGGTGACGGCGGCGCTCGCCGTGATCGTCGCGTTCGCCGTCGACTCTGCGGGCCGGCTGGTGTGGGACGAGCAGCGCCCCGTCCTCGGCGCGCTGCTGCTGTTCTCGTGCGGCGCGGTCGCGTTCCTGATCGGCATCGTGGCGGTTGTGGCCGTGGTCCGCCGCGAGCGCCCCACCTATGCCCGCATCCGTCGCGATCTGCGCGACCGCTCCTCGTTCACTCTCGAGGCGGCGGAGCTCGCCGACTTCGAGGAGCGCCTGGCGCGGGCCGACCGGCTGCGCGCACGCCGCTCTCAGGCGGGCACGGTGCTGCGCGCGATCGGAGTGCTCACGGTGCTCGTGCTCTCGATCCTCGTCGTCGTCGCGGGGCTGCGCACCGGTGATGCCCGCCTGGTGGCCGGGTTCACGGCCGCCGGATTGCTCAGCGTGGCGGCGTTCGCCGTGGCCGTGCGCGCCGGGTCGATACGGCTGACCGCGCTGGATGCCGTGCTCGACTCCCAGCGCGCCGAGGTGGAGGCGATGCTCGAGCGAGCGAGGATCCCGCAGCGCGGTCAGACACCCGGTCTGCGCGACCGCGTGGCGAAGGCTCTGGCGATCCTCCGGGAGCAGCAGAAACGATAGGGTGTCGCCTATGGCCAGCGCCTCCGATGACACCCCTGCCGCGAAGAAGCCCGCCGCGAAGAAGCCGGCCGCGACGAAGCCCGCAGCCACCCCCGCAGACTCGGCCGGAACGGTCAGCGGTCGTCCCGCCGCGACGCGGCCGGTGCGGCCGGGGAAGGTGACCGATCCCGACGCCAAGCCGGTGGGCAAGCAGGCGCAGGCGGCGGCGTACGTCGCCGAGCAGGAAGCCAAGAACTCCGCGAAGCCGATCGCCCCGACCGCTTCGCCCCTGGCGACGGTTGTTCCCGCGGGGAACGACACCCCGCGTTCGGTGCGCGTGACCCACACCCCCGAGTCGGCACCGTCCGACGTGTCGAGCGCCGCATCCGATGCTGCCCACCCGGTGTTCCTGCAGCCGGTCAAGAAGCGCCCCGGGCCCATCGCGCTGGCGACCGTGGGACTGATCGTCGTCACCATCGCCGTGGTGCTCATCGCCGCGTATTTCCTGCTCGCGCTCGGCCCCACGCTCACGGTGATCGGCGGGGTTCTCGCCCTCATCCCGCTCGCCATCGTGCTGCTCGGTATCCGCTGGATCGACCGCTGGGAGCCCGAGCCGCGTACCGGGCTGATCTTCGCGTTCCTGTGGGGCGCCGGAGTCGCGGTGCTGATCGCACTCGTCACCGACTACAACATCTCGGAGCAGATCTCGGCTGGGGGCGGCGCCACCAACGGCACCATCTTCCTGCAGACGGTCTTCCAGGCACCCATCGTCGAAGAGTTCGCCAAGGGCCTCGGCGTGCTGCTCATCTTCATCGTCGGCCGCCGCTTCTTCGACGGCCCGGTCGACGGCATCGTGTACGCCGCGACGATCGCGGGCGGGTTCGCGTTCACCGAGAACATCCAGTACTTCGGCCTGCAGATCGCCGAGGCGGGCGGCTTCGACGGCTCCGTGGGCGAGATCTTCTTCGTGCGTGGCATCCTGTCGCCGTTCGCCCACGTGATGTTCACCTCGATGACCGGTCTGCTCATCGGTCTCGCGGCGCGTCGCGGAAGCGTTCTGCTCTCGATTGGCGCATTCTTCGTCGGGCTGATCCCGGCGATCCTGCTGCACATGTTCTGGAACGGCGCCCTGTTCTTCGTCTACGACTTCTACGGCTACTACCTGATCGTTCAGGTGCCGCTGTTCGGCGTCGCAGTGCTGATGGTGTTCCTGCTGCGACGGCGCGAGGCGCGCATGACGCAGGTGCACCTGCAGGAGTACGCGAATGCCGGCTGGCTGAACGCGAGCGAAGTGACCATGCTGGGCACCCCCGCCGGTCGCCGCCACGCGCGGTCCTGGGCGCGCCGCCACGGCCTGCGCAAGGTGATGAACGAGTTCATCAGGGACGCGACCCACCTGGCGTTCACCCGCAACCGGATCGTCACCGGGCGCGATCGCATCGGTTCGCAGAAGGATGAGCAGGTGCTGCTGTACCAGGTGGCCGAGTCGCGTCGGGTGCTGTCGGCGTCGCAACCGCGACAGGCGGCGGTGCCGGCCGAGCGCGCCCCCGTGGGTCCGCCCGCCGCATCCTGACCGCTCGGGTCAGCGCAGCAGGGTCTGCAGGGCGTCGCCGAGGAAGCCCCACAGCCAGAAACCGAGAAAGAGCACGCCCACCACGATCGCGCCGGCAGAGACGCGGCGCTTGAGGCGGGCGCCCTGCGGGGCGACGACGTTGGCGGCGAAATCGCCGATGCGCGCGTCGACGTAGCGGTCCGTCTGGGTGAGCGCCTTCGCGCCGACGGTGTCCATGATGCGGAACAGCCGCGCATAGAGGGCGGCGTCACCGGTGCGGAACGCGGTATTGGAGTAGACGAACATCCAGTCGTCGACGATCTCCACGTCGAACGGGGCCGCCTCGTCGATCAGCAGGGCCATCAGGTCGGGCGTGAAGACGTAGAGGGCGTCGCGCTCGTACTCCTTCGGTGCGTAGAGCGTGAAGTAGGTGTCGAAGTCGCCCTCGAGAGACAGGATCTGGTTCTTGTCGAAGCTGGCCGGCAGGTTGCTGCCGAACAGGCCGTTGTTGGCTTTCGAGTCCAGCAGCATGTTCGGCAGTCGGCGGTCGAGGTGGAAGGCCAGGAACCCCCAGGTGCGGGTCGTGCGGTTCTTTCCCGACCCGGTTGTGTAGCGGTAGTTGCCGAAGTCGAAGAACCGCCCGTCGGCGCTGCGCAGATGGTCGACGGCTTGGCGGGTGTCTCCGCGCTGAAAGATCATGCCCGGGTACGCAGGGTTCGCGTCCACGGGGGAGAAGACCATGCCGTTAGTCCGGGCGAAGCCGTCCATCCGCGCCCAGAGTTCCCAGCGGCGCCCGAACGCGCTCACGCCTTTGACGATCGCGAACGCGATCAGCGCGACGACACCGAGCATGATGACGAGGGGGAACAGACCGACGACCAGGTTCTGCGAATCCGCGGCAACGTTGATGAGCATGCTGCCGACGCCGAGTGCGACGAAGAGGAACACCAATACGAAGGGCACCAGCAGCACGAGGGCGACGATGTTGCCGGCACTGACGCTCGCCCACGATGCACCCGAGGCTTTCGCCTGCGCCTTCCATGCCTTCACGGCGTCGTCCGACAGCGGTGTGGTCAGCGGGCTGAAGTCGATCGTGGTGCTCGTGGCCATACTTCATTCAAACAGGCCCACACAGACTCATCGCCCAGTGGCGGGTCATTGACTCCGGCTCTTCTGGGCGATGAGTTGATCTGGTTCCAGGGTGCACCCGACAGCACAGGGAGTCAAGAGGCGGGCCTAGCATCGGGGGATGAGCGGTAATCGCGTCGTCGTCTTCTCGCAGTTCGGCGGGCCCGAGGTGCTCCGACTCGAGGAGCGCCCGATCGCCGAGCCCGGGCCCGGTGAGGTGCGGGTGCGCATGGCGTATGCGGGGCTCAATCCGGTGGACTACAAGATCCGCCGCGGTGGCTCCCAATACGGCACGGTGCTTCCGAGCGTGCTGGGTCGTGAGCTGTCGGGAGTGGTCGAGTCGACGGGCCCCGAGGTCGAGCGTCTCGCCGAGGGCGACGAGGTCTTCGGCACGATCCCGGTCGGTGCGTTCGCCGACACGGTGGTCGTCCCGGAGGCGAACATGGCGTTCGTCCCCGCCGACATGCCGATGGATGTCGCGGGCGGCCTGGCGCTGGCCGGCCAGACCGCATGGGACGCCTTGGCTTCGCAGGGGATCGGACGCGGGGACACGATCGTGGTGAGCGCCGCTGCGGGAGGTGTGGGCAGCATCCTGAGCCAGCTGGCGGTGCATGCCGGCGCGCGCGTGATCGGGTCGGCCTCGCACCGCAATCACGGATGGTTGCGCTCGCGGGGCGTCGAGCCGGTCGAGTACGGGCCGGGCCTGGTGGATGCGGTGCGCGCCCTGATCACGGATGTTCCGACCGCGGCGTTCGCTCTGTTCGGCGCCGAATCGGTCGCACAATTCCTTGAGCTGGGGATCCCGGCGGAGCGGATCAATTCGAACGCGATGGGTGCGGCGGTGCCGCCGGGCGTCCGGCACGTCGGACGGGGGCCGGCGAATCTGGACACCCTCGGCACACTCGCCGCCATGGTGGTGGACGGCGCGGTCGAGGTGCCGATCGCGGCCGAGTTCCCGCTGTCACGGATCGCGGATGCCTTCGAGGTGCTCGAGGGGCAGCATCTGCGCGGCAAGGTCGTCGTCAGCGGTGGGGAGTAGAACAGACCCATGACCGACTCCACCACTGTCACTGCTTGGATGAACGGCTATCTGCGCGCCTGGGACTCCAACGATCCCGACGACATCCGGGCACTCTTCACCGATGACGCCGAGTACGCGACCGCGCCGACGGTCGCACCGCGCGTCGGTATCGGCGCGATCGTCGACGGCTGGCTCGACGATCAGGATCAGCCCGAGGACTACACCTTCACATGGCACGAGCTGGGCATCGACGGCGACCTGGCGTTCGTGCAAGGTGAGACCACCTATGTCGACGGCAGACGGTACGCGAACCTGTGGGTGATCCGATTCGCCGACGACGGGCGAGCAAGCTCTTACACCGAGTGGTACATGCGCGTCCCCGACGCCGAGTGAGCCGCCAGCTCGCTATCCGCGCACGCACGTTCCTGGTGTGATCGGGGTCGAGAGGGCAGCGGCCCGGTCGACGACAGGTCGCAGTTCGGTGTTCGTCATCGCGTAGCCCAGGTCGTCATCGGTGGAACTGCGCGCGAAGACGACGCCGGCCACGTCTCCGCCCGTGGTGAGGAGCGGGCCGCCCGAGTTGCCGGGGTTCACATGCGCGGCGAGGGAGTACACCTCGCGGTCGCTGGTGGTTGTGCCGTAGATGTCGTCGATCTGCTCGGTGGAGACGGCGAGTACTTGGGCTGGGCCGCTCGAGAACGGGCCGCCGAAGGGGTACCCGTCGATGACGGCGTCGTCGCCGGTCGCCAAGGTCCCGGCCAGGTCGAGCGGTGTCGCGTCGAGACCGGCGACGGCGATGACCGCGAGGTCGTCGTTGGGATCGAAGTAGACCACTCGCCCGTCGAGGGCCTGGCCGTTCGGCGCTTCGACGACCGGCTCCGGCACGCCGGCGACGACGTGCGCGTTGGTGACGATGCGGTCGCGTGCGACCACGAACCCGGTGCCCGACTGGCTCTGACCGCAGGCGTAGGCGTTTCCGGTGATGCGCACCACTGAGGTGGCCGCCCGGTCGAGGGCGTCGGTGGTGGTGTCGACGTTCGGCACTCCGGGCGAAGTCGTGACGCCGCCGAGGGCTTGGCCGATGGTCGGGAGCCCCTCCTCGAGGACGATGGCGCGCACCTGGGCGAGGGCGGCATCCACCGGGGGCGGGGTGATCGTCTCGATGCCTTTCAGCACCCAGGAGCGTGAGATCGCGGTCGACAGCAGGGGGATGCCGAGGGCGCCCACGCTGCCGGCGATGAGGGCGGTGACGAGCGCGGAGATGACCAGGTTGGCGAGGGCACCGAACAGCCGGTCGGGAACGCTGAGTGCGCTCTCTTTGAGGCGGCCGCGGATGGCGCGGCCGATCGCATTGCCCGCCGCGTGACCGCCGATCAGCAGGCCGACCGCGATGGCGACGGTGATCGTGGTGCGCCAGAACGGCTGAGGCACCAGCTGGGCGACGACCGGGATGAGGAAGAACGCCGCGACGCCGCCGGCCACGATGCCGGCGATGGTGCTGATGCTGCGTGCGAAGCCGTTGCGCCACCCCTCGCCGAGGTAGACGAGGAACAGCAGCACGAGCAGCACGTCCAGCAGGCGCTCGGCGATCACATCCGAAAGCCTATGCGTGCTCTCCGAACCGCCAGGGAATCGACAGGTCGCACAGGCGAATTCGGTCATGATGGGGGGAATGTTCCGCCAGCATCCTTTCCTCACCGTGGTCACGTTCGTGTACCTGGGCGTCGTCGCGTTCGTGACGCTGGGGCCGCAGCCGCTCGATGACGGCACGGACTCGCTGGTGTGGGCCCTGCTGCGGTTCTTCTCGCGCTATCCCTCGCTGCAGGTCACCTACTCCGGGCTCGAATTCGCGGCCAATGTGGCGATGTTCGTGCCCGTGGGGTTGTTCTTCCTCCTGCTTCTGGGCCGAGGTCGCTGGTGGCTGGCGATCGTGCTCGGGGTGATGCTGACGTGCGGAATCGAGTTCGCGCAGGTGTTCCTGCCCGGACGCGTCAGCGATGTGCGCGACATCCTGTCCAACTCGGTGGGCGCGATCACGGGTGTGGTCATCGCGCTGATCGTCACCTGGCCGGCCGCGATCCGCCGGGCCCGCGACCGGCGGACACAAGCGCGAGCGGCCTAGCGGCCGGACCCAGGCCACCGACCCGGGATCGGCCACCCGGCCGCGTCGGCCGCACCTGACATCCTGAATCCATGACACCGCGCCACACCCTGCTCGCGCTTCTGGTCGTGGTGATCTGGGCGCTGAACTTCGTCGTGATCGACGCCGGGCTCGAGGGCGTCCCGCCGCTGCTCTTCCTGGCGATGCGCTTCGCCGTCGTCGTGCTGCCGGCCGTCTTCTTCCTGAAGCCGCCCGCGATCGGCTGGCGCAACATCCTGGCGATCGGCGCCTTCCTCAGCCTGGGGCAGTTCGCGTTCCTCTATCTCGCCCTGGCGCTCGGCATGCCGCCCGGGCTCGCCTCACTGCTGCACCAGTCGCAGGTCGTGCTCACCGTCATCGTCTCGGTGCTCGTGCTGCGCGAGCGTCCCAGCCGACGGCAACTGGCGGGCATCCTGATCGGGATGCTGGGCCTGGCCGTCGTCGTCATCGGGCGCGGGCAGGTCGCGGCCTGGCTGCCCACGGTGGTCCTCCTTCTCGGAAGCCTGTCCTGGGCGATCGGCAACGTGCTCAGCCGCCGCGTACAGGCCGCCTCGAGCCTGTCGCTCGTGGTGTGGTCGGGCCTGGTGGTGCCGGTTCCGGCGTTCCTGCTGTCGCTCGTGGTCGATACCCCGCCGGTCGTGTTCGCGGCGCTGGCGCACCTGAATTGGGTCAACATCCTGAGCACGGTGTACACGGCCGTGCTGGCCTCGCTCGTCGGGTACGGCGTCTGGAACCACTTGCTCGCCCGCTACCCGACGAGTGCGGTCGTGCCGTTCTCGCTGCTGATCCCGGTGATCGGCATCCTGGCGGCGTGGCTGTTGGTGCGTGAGGCGCCAACCCCGACCGAGCTGTTGGGGGGTGCGGTCATGCTGGCGGGCCTCGCGATTGCGGTCGTGGTAGTGCGGCGCCGCGATCCGCTCGTCATTCCGCCTGACGCGACCTGAACGCGATCATGTTCATGCGGTTGCCGCACCGCACGCTGCAGAACCGCTTCGAGCCGTTGCGCGACAGGTCGATGAACAGCCCGTCGCAGTCGTCGGCGTCGCACACCCGCAGCCGTGACTGGGCGCCGGCGCGGATCACGTCGACCAGGGCGAGTGCGATGTCGACGGCGATGCGTTCGGCGAGGGGGGCGTCGAGTTCGCTGGCGTGGATGTGCCAGTCGGAGCCGTCGTGGCGGAAGAGCCAGGGGCGCGCGTTTCCGTCGGCGAGCATCGTGTTGAGGAGGGGCACCGCCTCGTCGGTGGGCAGCTTCCACAGCCGCGGCAGCTCGGCGCGGATCGCGCGCACTTCGTGTACCTCTCGGGCGTCGTGGTCGCGGCGCCCGGTGAACGTCCAGCGGTCGAGCAGGGCGTCGAGTTCGTCGACGGTTGTCAGCTCGTCGTCGCCCGAGCGCGACGCCTCTGGGCGCGTGTTGGCGAGTGCGACGGCGAAGTCCAGGGTCTCCTCGGTGTCAGGGGCAAAATGCAATTTGACTCCTTACTCGCCACGGTCGTAACGTCAGGGGCAACTACTACGTTAGGCCATGACATGAAGCGCTCGTCCACTTCGCTGGGGCTGCTGATCGGCCTGCTGGCCTCGCTTGCCTTCGGCATGTCGGGCGCGTTCATCAAGCCGCTCCTCGAGGCGGGGTGGAGCCCGGCCGCCGCGGTGACCGTCCGCGCTCTCGCCGGCGGCATCGTCCTGCTTCCTGTCGCGCTCGTCGCCTTGCGCGGCCGATGGGCGACGGTCTGGGCGGCGCGCTGGCGCATTCTCGCGATGGCCGGCATCGGCGTCGCCGGAACGCAACTGGTGTACTTCGCGTCCCTCGCGCGCATTCCGGTCTCCACCGCGATCCTGATCGAGTACATGGCACCGGTGCTGCTGGTGCTGTTCGTGTGGGCGACCACGCGCCGGATGCCGCGCTGGGTGGTGCTCGTCGGTGCGGTCGTGTCGGTGGCCGGTCTGGTGCTCGTCGTGTCGCCGGGAGCCGAAGCTCCCCTCGACCTGCTCGGCCTGATCTTCGCCGCTCTCGCCGCCGTCGGCTGCGCCATGTACTACGTCATCGCGGCGCGTCCGGCGCAGGGTCTGCCGCCGGTCGCGCTGGCGGCGTTCGGGCTGCTGCTCGGCGGCATCGCTCTCGGTGCGATCGGTCTGACCGGTCTGCTGCCCCTCACCATGACGTTCGGCACCGTCATCATGATGGGTGCGCCGGTCGCCTGGTGGATCCCCATGCTGCTGGTCGCGGTCATCGCCACCGGGTTCGCCTATGCGGCGTCGATCACGATGTCGGGGATGCTGGGGTCGCGACTGGCCTCATTCGTGGGGCTGCTCGAGGTGGTCGCCGCGGCCGTCTACTCCTGGGTGCTGCTCGGTGAGGAACTGGGCCTCTGGCAGATCGTGGGGGGCGGGCTCATCCTGGCGGGCATCTGGTTCGTGCAGTCGGCCAAGGACCACCCCGAGCCGGTCGTGGATGCCGCGCCGGTCGTGGATGCCGCGCCGGATTCCGAATCAGAGACCGCGCTGCAGCAGCCGGAGCAACTCGACCGCATCCCGGGGTGAGTCCGCGGCGACCGGGGACCGTGTTCCGCGACAACTTCGGCGTCGGGGTGTAGGTAGCAAGCTGCTACCCTTACAAGGTTGCCGTCAAACGGCCGCGGACAAAGAGCGCCACTCCATCCGGGAGCCGGCACCGCGCAGCAAGGAGAAAGGGGATCCCTCTATGGCACTGGATGCAGACGTCAAGAAGGCGATCATCGACGAGTACGCAACCCACCCCGGTGACACCGGTTCCCCTGAGGTGCAGGTCGCAATGCTGACCCGCCGCATCAAGGACCTCACCGAGCACCTGAAGGAGCACAAGCACGACCACCACTCGCGTCGTGGCCTGCTCCTCCTGGTCGGGCAGCGTCGCCGCCTGCTGGGTTACCTGCAGGACATCGACATCGAGCGTTACCGCTCGCTGATCGAGCGACTGGGTCTTCGTCGCTGAGACCGCGAACTTCTTCAGACGGGCCGTCATCCGCAAGGGTGGCGGCCCGTTCTGGTTCCGTCGCGCTGATTAGGCTCGATGAATGCGTACTCTCGGAACAATCCTCGGCGTGATCATCGCCGCCGTCATCGCCTGGTTCATCGTCGACTTCGCGCTGCACGCCATCTTCCTGATCTTCCGGCTCGTGCTCGTCGCCATCGTGGCGGTGCTCGTGTACCTCGGGCTGCGGTACCTGCTGCGCGCACGCGACTGAGGCGGGTCGGGGGCGGGGCGGCGCGGGGTCTCGATACGCGGGCTACGCCCGCTACTCGACCGGCGCGGCGGACTATTGCGATATATCGGCGAAAGTCGTAGAGTGTCGATCATGAACGATCACCACCATGGCTTCGGCGCGCACGCCGGGGCACGCTTTCGCCGCGGGCCCGGCGGCGCGGGGTTTCCCGGCTTCCCCGGCAACCCCGGCTTCGGCAACCCCTTCGGGGGCAACCCGTTCGATGGGCCCTGGTTCGCCCCGGGCCCTCGCCACCACGGATCTCGTGCCCGCAAGGGCGATGTCCGTTCCGTCATCCTGATCCTGCTCTCCGAAGCGCCGAGCAACGGTTACGGCCTGATCAAGTCGATCGCCGCGAAGACCGCGGGCACCTGGCGGCCGAGCCCCGGCTCGGTCTACCCGACGCTGCAGCAACTCGTCGACGAGGGGCTCATCCGCCCCACCGGTAGCGGCCCGCGTACCGAGTTCGAGCTCACCGACGAGGGGCGCACTTATGTCGAGGAAAACCGCGAACAGCTTTCCTCCGCGTGGACCGCATCGAGCGAGACGCTGCACCAGCACGGGCAGCTGATGGCATCCGCGGCGAAGCTGGCGGGCGTCATCCGCCAGGTGCACGAGGCCGGCACGCCCGAGCAGCGCGACGCAGCGGCGACCAAGCTCGACGAGCTGCGGCGGGAACTCTACAGAATGCTGGGAGAGTAGCCCCCACCCCAACGAAATCAAGTGTTATCGGCTCGATATCGAAACCGCCCCGTTCGCCTTTCTGGCGGGTGGGGCGGTTCACTATCTTGGCGTCCGTGAAAAAGATGACCAAGAACCCGCTTACCCTGACCCTCGCGCTGTCCGCCGCATCCGTCGCCCTTCTGGCGGGATGCACCGCGCCGACCAGCACCGACCCGACCACCCCGGTGGATGACGCCGTGCAGGTGCCGACCCTCAAGGCCGACATCCCGACAGACGAGCCCACCTCGGCCCCGGCACCCACCGGTCAGCCGGGCGAACTGCCCGAGGGCTACAGCGTGGTGACCGACGACACCGGCGTGCTGAGCGTCGTGCTGCCGGATGCCTGGAGCGCGGTGGATGGCCGCCCGTTCAGCACCGCAGACGGTCGCGAGTGGGCGTCGCTGAACGCGACCACCGACGCGGCCGCGTACCCGACCGACTGGACCGTCGCCGGGCTCGAGTTCGGCGGAACCGCCGTCGACGGGCAGCTCGATGCCGACGTGCAGACCCAGTTCCTGACCGACCTGTCGGGCCCGCTGGACGAGAACTGCACGCCCGGACAGGTCGCGCAGCCCTACGACGACGGCCTCTACGTGGGCTACTACTCCAACTGGGCCGACTGCGGCGGGCAGAACACGTTCGGCGTCATCGTCGTGGCTCAGGACCCGCAGTTCCACCACTTCGTGTACCTGCGCGGCAAGTTCGTGACCGACGAGGAGAAGGAGGTCGCGTACCAGCAGATCTTCACCACCTTCCAGTCGACCCAGGGCAGCGAGAAGGCAGCGACCGGCGACCGCACCTTCGTCCCCGGCGAGTAACTCCGCGTCCAGCCCGGGCCGTCATCCGACTCCGGATGGCGGCCCGTCGCGCTGATCGCGGGGATTAGAGTCGCGACATGACCGAGACCTACCGCGCCGAGCCGACCGGCGAGCCCCGCGGCGCCATCATCCTGATCGAAGAGATCTGGGGGCTCGTGGGCCACATCCGCGACATCGCCGACCGGTTCGCTGCCGAGGGCTACCTGGTGCTCGCGCCGGATCTGCTGAGCGAGACGGGCATGACGCCCGAGGTCGGGCAACGGCTCGCCGACATCCGCTCGAACCCCGACCCCGAGGTGCGCAACTCCGAGCAGCCGGTGCTGCGCGAGGTCTTCACCGCCGCGTTCTCTCCCGAGTTCGCCCGGGTCGCCGTCGACCGACTGCGCGCCACCGTCGACGAGCTCGAAAACGAACCGGGGATCGATGGCCGCATCGCCGTCGTGGGCTTCTGCTTCGGTGGCACCTACTCGTACGCGCTCGCGGCGGCCGACCACCGCATCCGCGCCGCCGTGCCGTTCTACGGCATGGCCGACCCACGTTCCGTCGGAGCGATCTCCTGCCCCGTCCTCGCCTTCTACGGCGACCGCGACGAACGCCTCATCGCAGGCCTCCCGGCGGTCACCGCAGCGCTCGGGGCCGGGGGCGTCGACGCGACGATCCAGCGCTATCCTGACGCCGGTCACGCCTTCTTCAACGACACCAACCCCCTGGCGTATCGGCCGGCGGATGCTGCGGACGCCTGGCAGCGCACCCTCGCCTTCCTGGGCGAGGCGCTGGGGTCTGGCGCGGCACCCGGCGCCCAGTAAAGTTCACTCAGCCCACATCCCGGGCCGCCCGATGGAGGACTGATGGACAAGCCCGGTTTCCGCGAACGGTTCAGCTACTGGTTCGACAGCTGGATGGCGCGCGGCACGCTCGCCCTGATGGCACTGCTGGGCCTCGCGACGGTGGTTCTGGTGTTCGTCGTGTTCGCGTTCGTCGAGATCTTTACGCTGTTCGGTCAGTACCCCAACAACGATCCGAAGACCGATCCGCTCGACACGCTGTGGGGCAACCTCATGCGCACCCTCGACCCGGGCACGATGGGCGGCGACACGGGGTGGGCGTTCCGCATCTTCATGCTGATCATCACCATCGGCGGCCTGATCATCGTGGCGAGCCTGATCGGCATCATCTCGGGCGCGTTCGACAGCAAGGTCGAAGAGCTGCGCAAGGGCCGCTCGCGTGTGCTCGAGAGCGAACACACCCTGATCCTCGGCTGGAGCTCGAAGGTCTTCCCGATCATCCACGAGCTGAGCATCGCCAACGAGTCCCGCGGCAAGAGCGCCATCGTCATCCTCGCCGACCGCGACAAGGTCGAGATGGAGGACGACATCAAGTCGCAGGTCGGCAGGACGGGGAAGACGAAGATCATCGTCCGCTCGGGCGACCCGATGAACCTGGCAGAGCTCGCGGTCGCCAACCCCAACAGCGCCCGATCGATCATCGTGCTGGCGCCCGAAGACGACGACGACCCCGATGCCGTGGTGATCAAGACCACCCTGGCGGTCACGAACAACCCCGCGCGTAAAGATGGCCAGTACCACATCGTCGGTGAACTCGAGCAGGAGTCGAACCTCGAGGCGGCGCGGCTGGTCGGCAAGGACGAGGCGCACTGGGTGCTCGCCAACGACCTGATCAGCCGCATCATGGTGCAGACCTGCCGGCAGAGCGGTCTGAGCGTCGTCTACGGCGAACTGCTCGACTTCGAGGGTGCCGAGATCTACTTCACCGAGCAGCCTCAGCTCGTCGGCGCGACCTTCTTCGAGGCTCAGCTGGCGTTCGCGGATTCGATGGTGATGGGCGTGGTCGGTGAGAGCGGCACACGGCTCAACCCGGCATCCGACTATGTCATCGCCGCGGGGGATCGCCTGATCGTCATCGCGGAGGACGACGACACCATCAAGCTGGCGGATGCGCGCGGCGTCCCCGACACCGCCGCAGTGAGCGACACCCCGGCGCCCGAGCAGCGGCCCGAGACGACCCTGGTGCTCGGTTACAACGACAGCCTCAAGGTCATGCTGACCGAGCTCGACGAGTACTCCACACCGCGGTCGCGGGTGACGATCGTCGCCGACCAGAAGGCGCCCAAGTTCGGTGACTTCCAAGACCTCGACATCAGCTGGGAGCGGGGCGACCCGACCAGCCGGGCCGTGCTCGACGCGCTCCGACCCGAGACGTTCGACCACATCCTGGTGCTCGCCGCATCCGAGCTTCCCCCGCAGCGCGCCGACGCCAAGACGCTGATCACGCTGCTGCATCTGCGCGACATCGCCGACGCGCACGATGTCGACCTGAACGTCGTCAGCGAGATGCTCGATGACCGCAACCGCGAACTGGCCGAAGTCACCCAGGCCGACGACTTCATCGTCAGCGACAAGCTGATCAGCCTGATGCTGTCGCAGGTCAGCGAGAATCGGCAGCTGACCGAGGTGTTCGACCAGCTGTTCACCAGCAGCGGCGCGGAGATCTACCTGCGCGACGCGGCGCTGTACGTGACCCCGGGCGAGAGCGTCGACTTCTACACCGTGCTCGAGGCGGCGCGGCGCAAGGGCGAGACCGCCATCGGTCACCGCATCGAGAAGCACGCGCGCAGCGCAGAGCACTTCTACGGGGTCAGCGTGAACCCGACAAAGACCGAGACCCGCGTCTACCAGCCCGGCGACAAGATCATCGTGCTCGCGGAGGTCTGATGGCGTTCTTCGGCACGAACGACCGAGGCTCGGGATCGTTCAACGACTACGGCTACGACCTGGTGCCGCGCAATCGGCGGGTGACGATCATCCTCGCGGCAAGCGATCCGCATCAGGAGGAACTGCGCGCCATTGCCGAGACCGGTGAGCTCGAGGCCGAGACGGCGATCTCGCCGCGCAGCATCGAGCAGGAACGCGTCGACGCACCGATCGAGGTGCGGCTGTTCACCGGCCGGCGGGTGAGCGGCGTCGTCGGCAGCATCCCGCGCGGACTCGAGTCGGTCATCGACGAGACGCTGCGCCGGCTCGACGACCGGGGCGAGAAGGTGCGCATTCCGGCGCGGATCGTGCAGAAGCGCCGGGTGTACCGGGTCGAGCTGCTGATGGGGCGGCTGCGCTAGGGCTCAGGCGAAACCTGCTCCGCCGAGGTTCGGGACCACGGCGATCGCGATCCAGACCAGCACGGCGCCGCCGAGGAGCAGGCCCGACAGTCCGCATCCTTTGCCGATACGGCCGTTGCGCACCAGCGCTGCGAACCCCACGAAGATCGCGATCAGCGCGGCTGGCACGCCGCCCCAGAGCGAGAGCGCCCCGAGGGTCACGACCGCCGTTCCCCAGGCGAGGTTGTCATCCACGGTGCGGGTGTCGGCGAGCCCCACCTCGGCCGCCAGGAAGAGTCCCAGCGGCAACGACGCGAGGATGCCGAAGACCAGGCTGGTGACGCCGGCGAGCTTTCGGCCGCGGGGGGCCGCGAGGGTGGGGGTCGCTGCAGTCATCGGGACGTGATTCTACGTCCCGAGCCACCGTGCTCTCTGAGCGCGGTCAGCTCCCGATGTTGCCGATGCCGTTTCCGATGCCGAGCAGTGAGATCCCGACGACCAGGTGCGACACGAACACGAGCAGGCCGAAGATCAGCCCGACGACGCCCTGCGCACGACCGCGACCGCTGATCGCCGCGATCAGGCCGAGCAGCACGGCAAGAGCGCTGACCACCAGTCCGCCCCAGAAGGCGATGAACAGCAGGGCGAGGAACGCCCCGAGTGCGGCGAGACCGCCGCCGCTGAAGATGTTGCTGACATCGAAGTTCGCCACGACCCCGACGACCTGGACGACCGTCACGATCACGATCACGAGGTCGGCGAAGAACACCAGGAGGCCGAGGATCATCGCGAAGATGCCCAGCCCCCTGCTCTTGCGCGGAGCCACCTCCACGACGGCGGGTGCGCCGGCCGCCGGGGCCGTCGGCACCGCCGGCGGAACAGGTGTGCCGGCCGGAGTCAGATCGCTCATGCCTCAGACTTTAGGGGCTATTCGACGGTCGCGGGAGTCTCGGCCTGCGCCTTGGCGATCTCGGCGCGCACAGCGTCCATGTCGAGGTCGCGCACGCGGCCGATCAGGTCGTCGAGCACGGGCCGGGGGAGCGCGCCGGGCTGGGAGAACACCCCGATGCCGTCGCGGAAGATCATGAGCGTCGGGATGGACTGGATGCCCATGGCGGCCGACAGGCGCTGCTGGGCCTCGGTGTCGACTTTGCCGAACACCAGGTCGGGGTTGGCCTCGGCGGCGCCTTCGTAGACGGGGGCGAATGCCAGGCACGGTCCGCACCAGCCGGCCCAGAAGTCGACAAGCACGGTCCCGCCCTCGAGGATGGTGGATTCGAAGTTCTGCTCGGTCAGTTCGAGAGTGGCCATGCATCCAGGGTAGGCGGCGCTCGGCGACCGCGCTGGGTCGCACGTCCCGGGAATACCCGGACACCGCATCCGGTTATCACGCATGTCGATTCAAACGCATGAAAGTAGGAGCGATGACCCAGATGCAGTTCGGGATCTTTACGGTGAGCGACATCACCGAAGACCCGACCACCGGACACACGGTGCCCGAGGCGCAGAAGATCCAGGACACCGTCACGATCGCCCGGCACGCCGAAGAGGTCGGGCTCGACATCTTCGCCCTCGGCGAGCACCACAACCCGCCGTTCTGGTCGTCGTCGCCCACCACCACGCTGGCGTATCTCGCCGCACAGACCTCGACCCTGCTGCTCAGCACCAGCACCACCCTCATCACCACCAACGACCCGGTGAAGATCGCCGAGGACTTCGCGATGCTGCAGCACGTCTCGGGCGGTCGCGCCGACCTGATGCTCGGTCGCGGCAACACCGGGCCGGTGTACCCGTGGTTCGGGCAGGACATCCGGCAGGGCATCCCGCTGGCGATCGAGAACTACGCGCTGCTGCGCCGCCTCTGGAACGAGGAGGTCGTCGACTGGCAGGGCCAGTTCCGCACCCCGCTGCAGGGGTTCACGTCGACCCCGCGTCCGCTCGACGGCGTGGCGCCGTTCGTCTGGCACGGCTCGATCCGCAGCCCCGAGATCGCCGAGCAGGCCGCCTACTACGGTGACGGGTTCTTCGCGAACAACATCTTCTGGCCCGCGTCGCACTACCAGCAGCTGATCGGCTACTACCGCCAGCGCTTCGAGCACTACGGCCACGGCACCGCCGCGCAGGCCATCGTGGGGCTCGGCGGCCAGGTGTTCATGCGGGCGAAGTCGCAGGATGCGGTGAGCGAGTTCCGGCCGTACTTCGACAACGCGCCCGTGTACGGTCACGGTCCCTCGCTGGAGGACTTCACCGAGCAGACGCCTCTGACGGTGGGTTCGCCGCAGCAGGTCATCGACCGCTACGCGGGCATGCGCGACCTTTTCGGCGACTATCAGCGCCAGCTGTTCCTCATGGACCACGCCGGCCTGCCGCTGAAGACGGTGCTCGAGCAGCTCGACATCCTCGGCGGTGAGGTGGTGCCGGTGCTGCGCAAGGAGCTCGCCGAGAACCGCCCCGCCGAGGTGCCGGACGCCCCCACCCACGCGTCGCTGGTCGCCGCCCGCGCCGTCGCGGATGAGGAAGCTCGGGACAACACGCCGGTTGGGGTGCACCAGTGACCGGCGTGTCGGCAGCGACTCCTCATCTGCGCCGGCAGCTGGTCGTCATCAGCGCCGGTCTCAGCCAGCCGAGCTCCACGCGCCTGCTCGCCGACCGGCTCACGGCCGCCGTGGAGGCGCGCGTCGCGGGCGAGACCAGCGTGCAGGTGATCGAGCTGCGCGACCTGGCCCACGACATCACCAACAACCTGCTGACCGGCTTCGCGGCTCCGAAGCTGCAGGCGGCGATCGATGCCCTGACGGCCGCGGATGGAGCGATCTTCGTCACACCGATCTTCACCACCAGCTACAGCGGGCTGTTCAAGTCGTTCACCGACGTGCTCGAGCCCGACGCTCTCACCGATCTGCCGGTGCTGATCGGCGCGACCGGCGGCACCGAGCGCCACTCCCTGGCGCTGGACTACGCCATCCGCCCGCTGTTCGCCTATCTGCACGCCGTCGTCGTGCCCACCGCGGTCTATGCGGCGTCGAGCGACTGGGGCTCCGAGCAGGGTCTGGGCGACCGGATCGAGCGCGGCGCCGGCGAACTCGCCGCCCTCATCGGCGAGTCGATGCGCTCGACCCGGGTGCGCGATCCGTTCGCCCTGCCGCAGGGGTTCAGCCCGGTGGGCGGGTTCGGCGCACAATAGGGCCATGCGGATGCGGTGGCGAGTCGCGCTCGCAGCGCTCGGCACCGCGGCCGTGGCGCTCGCGGGCGCCGCTCTCGTGTCGGGCGGCGGCGAGCCTGCACCGCGGTCTGCGGGCTCGCCCTGGATCCTTCCCACCGACCTCTCCTGGCGTCTCGCCCAGAGCTGCGAGGGCGACCCGGAGCACGCCGAGGCCTGCCTGAAGCGTTTCCGCCTCGACACCTCACGCACCGCGTTCGACTACGTGAACGCGTACGAGAGGGCACAGCTCTACGACTACTACCTGCGCCAGACCGTTCCCTGCCTGGCCGATCACGGCGTGCAGGTGCCCCTCATCGCCCGAGCCGCGTTCTTCGACCCCGCGAAGCGGCCGTGGAACGTCTACACCGACATGGACGACGTGCCCTTCGACCGCCTCATCGATCTGTACCGGGCGTGCCCTCCGGTTCCGCAGTACCTGCTCGCGCGGCACGGGCGCTGAGCCGGCGCACCACGGCGTCGACGAGTGCCCCGAGGGTCACCGCGACGACGACCGACAGCCCCAGCGCCAGGAGAGGCTGCCGCGGAAGCGCCGCACCGAACAGCAGGCCCACGCCGGTGTTGTAGAGCGCCCAGCCGGTTCCGGCGGCGGCCGACAGCGGCAGGAATCGGCGCCACGGCAGCCCTGAGGCTCCCGCCGAGAGGTTCACCGCGATCCGGGCGAACGGGATGTAGCGCGCGGTGAAAATGAGCACGGCGGGCCGGGTGAGCACTGTCCTGCGGACGCGGGCCAGAGCGGCGCCGACGCGACCACGATCCCAGCGCGTCACCCCGATCCGTCGCCCGATCAGGTAGCACAGCCCGTCGCCGACCATCGCTCCCAGCGCCGCCACCGGAACGAGCACCGCCAGCAGCGGTGAACCGGTGGCCCCGGCCAGCGCTCCCAGCGCCACCACCACCGTCTCGCTGGGCAGCACCACCAGGAATGCGTCGCCGACCACGAGCAGGAACACCGCGGGGTAGAGCCACGGCGACCCGGCCACGGCATCGAGAAAGGCGTCCACGGTGACCGGTGTACCGGCCCGCGGTGAACACTGCGCGAACAGGCCGTGATCCGGGCCGTTTCGGCGTGCTCGCGGGCCCGCGGCCGACAAGTCTTGACCGCGTGAGAGTCGTCCTGGTGGCCGAAGCGTCCATGCTCCACACGACCGGTGTGACCAACTCGGTGACCCGCGTCGTCAGGCACCTCGAGGCGGGCGGCCATGAGGTCCTGGTCATCGCCCCCGGTTCGCCGGGGGAGTCGGGCGACGACGGGGTCACGCTGCTGCGCTCGTTCGCGCTGCCGTCCTATCCCGACGTGCGGCTCACCGTTGCGCGCGCACGCACTCTGGAGGGAATCCTGCGCGAGTTCGCCCCCGACGTGGTGCACCTCGCGTCGCCGTTCGTCCTCGGCTGGCAGGCGCTGCGGGCCGCCGACCACCTCGGCATCCCGACCGTGGCCATCTACCAGACCGACATCCCCGGTTTCGCGCTGCGCTACGGGCTGCCGCTCGCCGTGCCCGCACTCACCCAGCACGTGGCGCGCATCCACAAACGTGCGACCCTCACCCTCGCCCCGTCGTCGGCATCCATCGCCGAACTGCGCAGCCTGGGGGTCGAGAGGCTCGAACTCTGGGCGCGCGGGGTCGACGCCGCGCGCTACCGGCCGGAGCGGCGCACGGCCTCGTGGCGGCGCCGGCACGCTCCGAACGGCGAGGTCGTGATCGGGTACGTCGGGCGACTCGCACCCGAGAAACAGGTCGAGCACCTGCAGGCCGTCGCGGGGCTGCCCGGCACCCGGCTGGTCGTCGTGGGCGACGGGCCGAGCCGCGCCGCGCTCGAGCGGATGCTGCCCGACGCCGACTTCCTCGGGTTCCAGACGGGCGACGAACTCGCCGAGTCCTATGCCGGGTTCGATGTGTTCGTGCACCCCGGCGAGAACGAGACCTTCTGCCAGACCGTCCAGGAGGCGCTCGCCAGCGGCGTTCCCGTCGTCGCAACCGGCCGGGGCGGCCCGCTCGACCTCGTCCAGAACAGCCGCACCGGGTGGCTCTACCGCCCGGGCGACCTCGACGACCTGCGGCGGCGGGTACTCGACCTCACCGGTGACACCGCGAAGCGCGCCGCGTTCGCCGCGGCCGCTCGCGACTCCGTGGCGCACCGCACCTGGGAGGCACTCGGCGACCAACTGCTGGGGCACTACTCCGCCGCGATCGCGATGCGCTGGGGCCGCAGGGCGGGTGCGGATGCCGCGGTGCGTCCCCGGGAGTGGGGGCGGTATGTGGCGATCGGCGACTCGATCACCGAGGGCCTGTGCGACGACTCGCGTCAGGCGCCGGGGGAGTATCGCGGCTGGGCCGACCGGCTCGCGCATCTGCTCGCGCATGCCGGCGGTGCCACTGCTCCGCTGCTCTATGCCAACCTCGCCGTGCGCAGCCGCACCATCCTCGACGTGCTCGGGCGTCAGATCCCGCGTGCTCTCGAGCTGAAGGCCGACCTCGTCACCGTGCTCATCGGCGGCAATGACCTGGCCGCTCCGCTGCCCTCGCCGGCCCGGCTGGCCGACCGGCTGCTGCCCGGCATCGCCCGGCTTCGCGCGGCCGGGTGCGATGTGCTTCTGGTGGTGCCGTTCGTGCCGCCGAACCCGTTCCTGCGGACCCTGCATCGACGCACGGCAGGACTGGCCCCCGAGCTACGCCGCGTCGCTGCGGCGACCGGCGCGCGCGTCCTCGACCTCACCGCCGACCCCGAGTGGCTGGCGCCCGAGATGTGGTCGCCCGACCGCGTGCACCTCAGCTCGGCCGGACACCGCGTGCTCGCGTATCGCGCGGCGGAAGCGCTCGGCGTGCCGCAGGCGCGGCAGCTCGGCGACCTCGATGTCGCCATGCACGCGGAGGACACCGGTGCGGGGCTCAGCACCCCGTCCTGGATGTGGCGGCACGTGCGGCCGTGGCTCGGCCGCCGACTGAGGGGACGCACTGCCGGAGACGGACGAGAGCCCAAGCACACCGCGCTGGTGCCGGTGGTGCCGACCGACCCGAGCGGGCATCCGGCGGCCATCGACCACTGACCGTGGCGGGTGCATGATGTCGGCATGCGTCGCGCGCTGCTGCTCGGCGCCGCGGGCGTCGTGCTCGCGGTGGGTGTCGCCCTCGCCCTGCTGCTGCTGCTGCTGCCGGGCCGCGGTCCCGTGCCCGCGAGCGTTGCCCACATCACCCGCATCTACATCCCGCTGATCAAGAACGCCTGCACCGAGGAGGTGCTCGGCGTCACCGACCTGCAGATCGGCTACCGGTTCACGGCCGACAACGCGCTCACCACCATCGACGGCGACGGCACCCTGACGGGAATCGCGCCGCGGGATCTGGCGCTGTTGAACGCCTGCCTGGCGCGGTATCCGATCGAGCCGGCCAGCGAGATCCCGCAGGATCACTACACCCGCAACCTCCTCTACGACTACGAGGCGTCGGTGCTGAAGCCGTGCCTGGAGCGCGCCCTCGGCGAGCAACTCGCCCCGCTGCCCAGCCGTGCGGACTTCGTGGAGCGCCTGTACAGCTGGAATCCGTACCCGGCCCTCGCGCACCGGCTCACCCTTTCCGAGCTGCTCGCCCTCGACGCGCAGTGCCCCCCGATCCCGCCCTATCTGGAGCAGGACTGATACCATAATCGAGGCCGCCAACCGGCGGCCGTTTTCCGGAGCAGGCCGCTTCTCGAAGCTGGTCACCGGTGGTGATCTA
Source organism: Pseudolysinimonas sp. (assembly GCA_035495435.1). Taxonomy (GTDB): domain Bacteria; phylum Actinomycetota; class Actinomycetes; order Actinomycetales; family Microbacteriaceae; genus JBDSKH01. The sequence goes on along the minus strand of DATJFV010000002.1, from coordinate 19,367 downwards.
CCGAATCCCGCGCGACTCGGTGCATTTCTACTGTTGGCCAGAGCTGCGACACGGTCGCCCTTCTACGGCGTTGCCCTGCTCCTGGGTGGTCTCGATACACCGCGCTGTGCGCGGCTTCGACCACCGGTGAGATGTAAGGAGTACGACCCATGGAGGGTCCCGAGATCAAATTCGCCGAGGCCGTGATCGACAACGGTCGATTCGGCACGCGCACCATCCGGTTCGAGACCGGCCGGCTCGCGCAGCAGGCCCAGGGCGCCGTCGCCGCGTACCTGGACGAGGACACGATGATCCTCAGCGCCACGTCGGCGAGCAAGCAGCCGCGCGACGGCTTCGACTTCTTCCCCCTGACGGTGGACGTCGAGGAGCGCTCGTACGCGGCCGGCAAGATCCCCGGCTCGTTCTTCCGGCGCGAGGGTCGTCCCTCGACCGAGGCGATCCTGGTCTGCCGCCTGATCGACCGTCCGCTGCGCCCCACCTTCGTCGAGGGCCTGCGCAACGAGGTCCAGATCGTCATCACGGTGCTGAGCATCGCGCCGGATGAGTTCTACGACGCGCTGGCGATCAACGCCGCCAGCGCCTCCACGCAGATCTCGGGTCTGCCGTTCTACGGCCCGGTCGCGGGCGTGCGTCTGGCACTCATGCCGGGCAACGGCAACGGCCCGGATCAGTGGGTGGCGTTCCCGAAGCACAGCCAGCTGGCTGAGGCCGTGTTCGACCTCACCGTCGCGGGGCGCATCGTCACCGACAAGAACGGCAACGAGGACGTCGCGATCATGATGGTCGAGGCCGAGGCCACGGAGGGCTCGTGGGAGCTGATCCGCGCCGGTGCGACCAAGCCCGATGAGGCGGTCGTGGCGCAGGGCCTCGAGGCGGCCAAGCCGTTCCTCGCGCAGCTGGTGAAGGCTCAGGAGGAGCTGGCGAAGCAGTCGGCGAAGGAGATCCAGGAGTACCCGGTCTTCCCGCCGTACAGCGACGCCGCCTACAACGCGGTCGCCGAGCTCGCCTACGACGAGCTGAAGGGCGTGTACCAGATCGCCGACAAGCTCGAGCGCCAGAACGCCGACGACGCACTGAAGGACCGGGTCAAGGCCGCGGTGCAGGCCAAGGTCGACGCGGGCGAGCTCGACGCCGAGGTCACCGGCATGGTGAGCGCGGCGTACAAGTCCGTGTCGAAGAAGGTGATGCGCGGCCGCGTGCTGAGCGAGGGCATCCGCATCGACGGGCGCGGGCTGACCGACATCCGTGCGCTCGACGCCGAGGTGCAGGTCATTCCGCGCGTGCACGGGTCGGCGATCTTCCAGCGCGGCGAGACCCAGATCCTGGGTGTCACGACGCTGAACATGCTCAAGATGGAGCAGCAGATCGACTCGCTGAACCCGGTCACCAAGAAGCGCTACCTGCACCACTACAACTTCCCGCCGTACTCGACCGGTGAGACCGGTCGCGTCGGGTCGCCGAAGCGTCGCGAGATCGGGCACGGCTTCCTCGCCGAGCGCGCGCTCGTGCCGGTGCTGCCCACGCGCGAGGAGTTCCCGTACGCGATCCGCCAGGTGTCCGAGGCCCTGGGGTCCAACGGCTCCACCTCGATGGGTTCGGTGTGCGCCTCGACCCTGTCGCTGCTGAACGCCGGTGTGCCGCTGCGCGCCCCGGTCGCCGGCATCGCGATGGGTCTCATCTCGGATGAGGTCGATGGCGAGACCAAGTACGCGGCGCTGACCGACATCCTGGGTGCCGAGGACGCGCTGGGCGACATGGACTTCAAGGTCGCCGGCACGTCCGACTTCGTCACCGCGATTCAGCTCGACACCAAGCTGGCCGGACTGCCTTCGTCGGTGCTCGACGGTGCGCTGAAGCAGGCCAAGGAGGCCCGTACGGCGATCCTCGCGGTGATCAACCAGGCGATCGACGGACCCGACGAGATGGCCCCGACCGCGCCGCGCGTGATCTCGGTCAACATCCCGACCGACAAGATCGGTGAGCTGATCGGCCCGAAGGGCAAGACGATCAACGCCATCCAGGACGAGACGGGCGCCGAGATCTCCATCGAGGAGGACGGCACCGTCTACATCGGCGCAACCGACGGCCCGTCGGCCGAGGCCGCCCGTGCCCAGGTGCTGGCGATCGGCAACCCGATCAACCCGGAGGTGGGCGAGCGGTTCCTCGGCACCGTGGTCAAGCTGGCCACGTTCGGTGCCTTCGTGTCGCTGATGCCCGGCAAGGACGGCCTGCTGCACATCAGCGAGGTGCGCAAGCTCGCCGGCGGCAAGCGGGTCGAGAACGTCGAGGACGTGCTCGCGGTCGGCCAGAAGATCATGGTCGAGATCACCAAGATGGACGACCGCGGCAAGCTGTCGCTCGCTCCGGTGGTCGACGAGGCCGAGGGTGCAGCCGACGGCGCCGAGTCCGAGGGGTCAGCGACCGAGTAGGCCCAGCGCCTTTCGCAGTACACGACGGATGCCGTCCCGCTTCGGTGGGGCGGCATCCGTCGTATGTCGGGGCTGTGTGTCCCCTAAAAAGCCGCCTTGAAGGGGTACGAGAGCCCGGTGTTGAATCGAGACACTAAACGGTGCACAGATGCGGCCGGTGCACCACGACACGGAAAGTCCGAAGGTCTCTCCATGCCTACCCGCACACACAACAATCACACCTATCGACGCCGTCGCCTGCTTCTGGGCGCAGGCGCGGCACTGGCCCTCGCCGGAACCGCTCTCACCGGGGTAGGAGCGGCGCAAGCCGATCCGCCGGTGTCGCCCGGCCCCCTCGCTGAGGGTGACGTCATCTACCAGGTGCTCGTCGACCGCTTCTACGACGGCGACGACACCAACAACGACTCCGGCCACGGCGAATACGATCCGAGCGACCTCGGCTTCTATCACGGCGGCGACTGGGCCGGCCTGACCGAGAAGCTCGACTACATCGCCGACCTCGGCGTCACCGCCGTCTGGATCTCGCCGGTCTCGCACCAGGAGCCCCTGTCGCGTGACGGCAACGAGGCCAGCTACCACGGCTACTTCACGAACGACTTCGCCACACCCAATGAGCACTTCGGCGACAGCACGGAACTGCAGACGCTCATCGACACCGCCCACGGCCTGGGTCTGAAGATGATCCTGGATGTGGTCCCGAATCACACCGCCGACTACCTCAACGGCACGGCCACGACGTATTCGCCGTCGACCTACAAGCCGGCCAGCCCGCTCGACGGCTCCTCGTCGTACTTCCACCACAACGGCGACTGCCTCTTCAACGGATCGGAGACGCAGACCCAGATCGAGCAGTGCGATCTGGGTGGGCTCGATGACCTCAACCAGTCGAACTCGACGGTCTCGAACTACCTGATCGATACCTACAAGGACTGGGTGGACATGGGCTTCGACGGCATCCGCGTCGACGCGGCCCGGTCGATTCCGAAGAGCTGGCTGGGCGATTTCGAGGACGCCATGGGGGTGCCCACGTTCGGGGAGGTCTTCGTCGGCGATGTCGACTACGTCTCGGAATACCAGGACTACCAGTGGGGTGAGCTCGACTTCCCGTACTTCTTCACGGTCCGGCAGGCGTTCTCGGCCGACACCGACATGAACGCCCTGGGCGACCTGTTCGATCAGGACTACAAGTACGCGAACGCGAACCGGCTCGAGACCTTCATCGACAACCACGACCGCGCGCGCTTCCTGACCTGGGCCGATGACAACTATCAGCGTCTGCGCTCGGCGCTGTCGTTCATGATGTCGACGCGGGGCATCCCGGTGATCTACTACGGCACGGAACAGGCCGACAATGGCAACGGCAACGCATCCGAGGTGCCGATCGCGAACAAGGACAACCGCAAGGACATGACCTCGTTCGATGAGACGGCGACGATCTACAAGCACATCCAGCGTCTGACGGCACTGCGTGCCGCCTACCCGGCGCTGCAGATCGGAACCCAGCGCGAGATGTGGTCCGACACCAACGTGTACGGCTTCTCGCGCCGCGTCGACAGCACCGGGGCAGAGACCATCACGCTCTCGAGCAACTCCTGGTCGAACCAGACCCGCACGATCCCGCTGCGGTCGGAGAGCAGCATCAGCGTGGGCACGGTGCTCACCAACCTGATGAACACCTCCCAGACCGTGACTGTGGCATCGGGCGGTGTGACGGGGAAGCAGATCACGGTGACTCTCGGCGAGCACGACACCGCGATCTACGCGCCGGGGAGCCCGGTTTCGAGCTACACCCCGCCGGCTCGCAATATCACCAAGATCCGCGTGCACTACAACGTCGGATTCGGGAACTCGATCACCCTCCGGGGTGACACCTATCCGTTCAGCTGGTCGGCGGGGCGGGGTGCCCGAAACGTCGGCAGCGACGTGTGGGAGTTCGAGCTCGAGCGGATTCCGGACGGCACGACATTCGAGTTCAAACCGCTGATCAACGACTCGACGTGGTCGACGGGGTCGAACTACACCGGTACCGGGGGCGACGTGATCGATATCTATCCGTCGTTCTAGCGCAGGGCTCCGGCGGCACGGCCGCACGCACTCCCGTGGTGTCGCCGGATCCGGGTGCCCGGCCTCTGAGGGGGCCGGGCACCTCTTGCATTCGACCGGAAGCTCTGGTTAGTGTATCGATACACTATCCGCGTAAACGAGGCGTGCTTCGGCACAGAGAGGACGATCGGTGCACGACTCCTGGTGGCATGACGCAACCGTCTACCAGCTGTATCTGCGGTCTTTCGCAGACGGCGACGGTGACGGCATCGGCGATATCGCCGGGCTGCGCTCGCGACTGGGCTACCTCCGTGCACTGGGCGTCGACGCGATCTGGCTGAACCCCTGCTACCTCTCGCCGCAGCGCGATCACAGGTACGACATCGCCGACTACTTCCGGCCCGATCCGAGCTACGGCACCCTGGAGGAGTTGACGGCGTTCGTCGATGAGGCGCACGCGTCGGGGCTGCGGGTGCTGATGGACATGGTCGCCAACCACTGCTCGAGTGAGCACAGCTGGTTCCAGGAGGCGCTGCGCGCCGAGCCCGGCAGCCCAGAGCGCGCGCGATTCATCTTCCGCGACGGACGCGGGACCCACGGTTACCTGCCCCCCAACAACTGGCAGAGCGTCTTCGGGGGGCCTGCGTGGACGCGGGTCACCGACGATCGGGGAGTGCCGGAACAGTGGTATTTCCACGCGTTCGATTCGGCCCAACCCGACTTCGACTGGCGCAACCCCGAGGTCGCCGAGATGTTCGACAGCGTCCTGCGGCACTGGTTCGATCTGGGAATCGACGGCTTCCGGATCGATGTCGCGCACGGTCTGTTCAAGAGCGCGGAGCTGGCGGACTGGCCCGGGGCCGACGACGGCACGGGCGGTCATAACGCCGCCATGTGGGACCAGCCCGAGGTGCACGACATCTACCGCAGGTGGCGCGCGATCGGAGATGACTACGACCCCCCGCGATATTTCGTCGGGGAGATCTGGGTCGCAGACAACGAATCCCTGCGCCGTTACGTCGCTCCGGGCGAACTGCACCAGGCGTTCACTTTCGACCTCCTGGTCCAGCCGTGGAACGCCGAGCGGATGCAGGCGGCGATCATCCAGGCGCTGCGGCAGGCGGACGATGCGCCGGCATGGACCCTCTCCAACCACGATGTTCACCGCACCGTGACGCGCTACGGCCAGGACCAGCTGCTCGAGCGCCCCGACCCGAGCGACATGATCGCGGCAGCGCGCCGACGCGGCGAGGTCGACATGGCGACAGGCGTGCGGCGGGCGCGTGCGGCCGCGGCGCTGCAGCTCTCCTTGCCGGGCGCCGTATTCCTCTACCAGGGAGAGGAGCTCGGGCTTCCCGAGGTGTTCGATCTGCCGGATGCGGCGCGACAGGACCCGATCTGGGTGCGCTCCGCAGGCGCGGAACTCGGTCGCGACGGCTGTCGCATCCCGTTGCCATGGACCTCGAATGCGCCGACCTTCGGCTTCAGCACGGAGCCGGTCAGCGCCGCGCCCTGGCTGCCCCAGCCCGCCGATTTCGGCTCCTGGGCGGTCGATCTCCAGGACCGATCGGCGGATTCCGTACTCGCGCTCTACCGCAGGCTGACCGCGGCCCGACGCACCGTCTTCGGCGGCGACTCGCTGGTGACTTGGCTGCCCACGGGACGCGACGATGTGCTCGCGCTGCAGCGCGGATCCGGAGTCTGCATCGTGAACTTCGGGACCGAGCCGTTCCCGATCCCCGAACTGTGGAGCGGCGATCTCGTCGTCTCCACCCAGCCCTCCGCCGACGCCTCGCGGGTCGTCGACGGTGACAGTGCCGTCTGGCTGGTGCTCGATCGCGTCCTCGCGGTCGAGGCCGGATCGGTACACGAGCTCCCCACGGACTCGCCTACCCCGCAACTGGAATCCACGGTCGTCTGAGGCCACAATCACAACAAGGAGCAACGATGCTACGTACACCCATCCGCCTCGCCGTCGTCGGCGTCGCGGCAGCTATCGCCCTGACGGGCTGCGCCGCCTCCGGTGGCGGAGGCGACAGCGGCGGACCGGTCGAGGTCACCGTCTGGCACTACTGGGACGGCACCAACGCCGACACCTTCGATGCGATGGCGGATCAGTACAACGCTGACCACACGGACGTGAAGATCAACGTTTCGAACGTGCCCAATGCGGACTTCCTCACGAAGCTGCGGGCCTCGGCCACCTCCGACACACTGCCCGACATCGCGATCGGCGACCTGATCTGGGTGCCGCAGATCAACGAGATCGGCACGCTGGCCGACCTGAAGGGGAAGATCTCGGATGACGTCCTCTCGGACATCAACCCGGCTCTGACCTCCTACGGAACCATCGACGGCAAGCAGGTGTCGGTGCCGGTCTCGGCGAACAACCTGGCCTACATGTACAACCGGACAGTCTTCGAGGATGCGGGACTCGATCCCGACTCGCCGCCCACCACGTGGGATGAGCTCCTCGCCGATGGCAAGACCATCCTCGCCAAGACCGGGAAGCCGGGCTACGACCTGTTCACCCAGGCGGGCGACAACGGCGAGGGCCTGACCTGGAACTTTCAGGTGAACCTCTGGCAGGCCGGCGGTGAGTTCCTCACCCCGGACAACTCGGCCGCTGCGTTCAACACCCCCGAGGGCAAGAAGGCGCTGGACTTCTGGCTCGAGCTCATCAACTCTGGTGTCAGCCCGTACGCCAAGTGGGGCGAGTTCGAGAAGGGTCAGGGCGGGTCTGCGCAGGAGGGCTCCTGGATGGTTGGAATCTGGGCTCCCGACCCGCCGTTCGAGTTCGATGTCGCGAAGGTGCCGCACCCCGCCGATGGCGTCGCGGCGACGAACCTCGGTGGCGAGCAGGCGATGGTGTTCTCCAACGACGACGCCAAGGTGACGGCCGCGGCCGACTTCCTGTCGTGGTTCCTGGAGCCCGAGCAGGTCACGAGCTGGAGCGAGACGACCGGCATGCTGCCGGTGACGAACTCGGTGGCGAGTGGTGCGGACTACCTGAACTGGGTGGATGAGAACCAGCCGCGCCTGCGCCCGTACGTGGAGCAGATGGCCGACGTCCACGCTCGTCCGAACACGCCGCTGTATCCGAAGATCTCCTTCGCCTTCGCACAGGCGATCGAGAAGGCTCTGGCGGGCGAGTCCAGCGCGCAGGACGCCCTGGATGCGGCCGAGAAGGCCGTGAACGACGTCATCGCGCAAGGCTGACGTGACGTCACTCTCTTCAGGGGTTCGCCCCGGCCGCACCCGCGGCCGGGGCGAACCCACGCGCGCTCGATACTCGCGGGAGGAAGTCGTCACCGCGGCGATCTTCCTGCTGCCCGCACTGGTAGTCATCGGGCTGTTCGTGATGTACCCGATCGTCGCCGCGGGTCAGATCAGCCTCACCTCGTGGAACGGCTTCGACCCGGTGAAGGAGTTCATCGGGATCGACAACTACGTCCGGCTCGCCCAGGATCCGGAGTTCTGGAACTCGCTCCTCGTCACCGCCGTGTACGCCGTCGGTGTCTGCGTGCTCAGCGTCGCATCCGGTCTCGCTGTCGCGCTCCTGCTCGACGCGCCGATCCGTGGCCGAGGCATCTACCGCAGCATCTACTTCCTTCCGGCGGTGACCTCGTCGGTCGCCGCGGCGATCGTGTGGAAGTACCTGCTCGACCCCGCCGGCTTCGTGAACGCGGTTCTCGCCCAGCTGGGGATCGCGGGCCCGGACTGGCTGCAGGACCGCTGGCTCGCGCTCGGCGCGCTCACTCTGCTGACCGTCTGGAAGAACGTCGGCTTCAATGCGGTGCTCTACCTCACGGCGCTTCAGGCTCTACCGCAGAGCATCTATGAGGCGGCTCAGCTGGACGGCGCCGGTGCACCCACCCGGCTGCGGTTCCTCACCATCCCTCTCCTTGCCCCGATGACCTTCTTCGTCGTCGTCGAGGCCCTGATCACGAGCTTCCAGTCGTTCGACCTCGTCTACGTCCTCACCGAGGGCGGCCCGCGTGGCGGCACCGAGGTTCTCGGGATGCTCACCTACCGTGAGGCGTTCCGCCTCGGCGACTTCGGCTACGGCACCGCGATCGCCTTCGTCACCCTGGCGCTGGTCCTCGGCGTCACCCTGGTGCAGTGGCGGGTCTCGGGCTCCGGACGATCGGCACTGCGATGAGACCGGCACGATTCGCACAGAGCTGGCGGCACATCGTGCTGATCGCAGGATCGCTGCTGGTCGTTCTGCCCTTCCTCTGGATGTTCACGACATCCCTGCAGTCCCGCGCCGAGACCTACACCAGCACGTCGTTGCTGCCGACCTCGTGGCACTGGGAGAACTACGCCAAGGCATGGGATGCCGCACCGTTCGGCCAGTACTACCTCAACAGCATCGTGATGGCGGCGGGAATCGTCGCCGGGCACCTCGTGCTCGACGGGCTGGCCGCCTACGCCTTCGCCCGGTTGCGCTTCCCGCTGCGGAACGTGATCTTCGTGGTGCTGCTGGCGGCGCTGCTGGTGCCGACGTTCGTGACGGTGATCCCGGCCTATTCGCTCGTTGCATCCTTCCGCTGGATCGACAGCTACGCCGCACTGATCGTGCCGCGGCTGGCCGACGTGTTCGGCATCGTGCTGCTGCGGCAGTATTTCTCCTCGATACCGCTGGAGCTGGAGGACGCCGCCCGGATCGACGGCTGCAGCCGGGCGGGCACGTTCTTCCGGATCATCGTGCCGTTGTCGAAGCCGGCCTTCGCGACGCTGGCGATCTTCAGCTTCCTCTTCGCCTGGAACGACTTCCTCTGGCCTCTTCTGGTCACGAACACGGACCAGTTCCGCACCATCCAGATCGGGCTGTCGGCGTTCCAGGGGCGCTATGGCACCTCGTGGAACTACCTGATGGCCGGGACCCTCACCGCGACGGTCCCGAGCATCATCGTGTTCATGTTCTTCCAACGCGCCCTCGTGCGCGGTGTCGCGGCGAGTGGATTGAAGGATTGATGCCCGAGCTGACCACCCCCGACTGGCTCGCCGATGCGGTGTTCTACCAGATCTTCCCGGAGCGCTTCGCGAACGGGGATCCCACGATCGATCCGCCCGGCGTCGAGCCCTGGGGCGCAGAGCCGACACGCGAGAATTTCTTCGGCGGCGATCTGGCCGGCATCATCGCCCATCTCGATCACATCGTCGAGGTGGGTGCCAACGCCCTCTATCTCACGCCGATCTTCCAGGCCGACACCAACCACCGCTACGACGCGACGGACTACTTCGCGATCGACTCCCGGCTGGGCGACCTGACGGTGTTCCGGCGGTTCCTCGACGAGGCTCACGGGCGCGGTATCCGGGTGGTGCTGGACGCGGTGCTGAACCACTGCGGCGACGGGCACCCGTATTTCCGCGACGTGGTCGAGCACGAGCAGGACTCGCGCTACGTGAACTGGTTCTCGGTCGAGGGTTTTCCCGTGGTCGCGCATCCCGAGCCCAACTACCGCACCTGCTCGGGCTGCTACTACCTGCCCAAGTGGAACGCCTACAACCCCGAGGTGCGAGAACACCATTTCGCCGTTGCCCGCCACTGGATCGAGCAGGGGATCGACGGCTGGCGGCTCGACGTGCCCTACTTCATCAACCACACCTTCTGGCGTGAGTTCCGTCAGGTCGTCAAGGGCATGGGGGAGGACCTCTACATCGTCGCCGAGGAGTGGCGCGAGCCCGAGCAGTGGCTGCAGGGCGACCTCGCCGACGGCACCATGAACTACACGCTCCGCGACCTGGTGCTCGGGTTCACGGCCGACGGCACGGTCTCGGCCCCCGAGTTCGCCGAGGGCATGAACCGTCTGAGCCATCGCATCCCGGCACCCGCTCGGCCCGCGATGCTCAACCTGCTGGGCAGTCACGACACCGAACGTGTGCTGACACGTCACCACGACGATGTCGCGGCCGCGCTGCGGGCGTACGCACTCCTCTTCGCGAGCGAGGGCGCGCCGATGCTCTACTACGGCGACGAGGTCGGCATGCGCGGCGAGAACGACCCCGGATGCCGGGGCACGATGCCGTGGGACGCATCGGTCTGGGACGCGGGACTGCTCGAGGGCATCCGCGAGTGGACATCGCGCCGCGCCGAGCATGTGGCGCTGCGACGCGGGGCGCAGCAGGTGCTCGCCATCGGGCCGGATGCGGTGGCGGTCGTGCGCGAGCATCCCGACGAGACGGTGGTGACGGTCGTCAATCGCGGCGACGCGCCCGTCGAGCTGGAGAATCGCACGGTGCCCGCACGGGCTACGGTCGTATGGGCGAGAGGAGGCTCGGCATGAAAACCCGTCGGGTCACGATGCAGCATGTCGCCGATCAGGCACAGGTGTCGAAGACCGCGGTGTCGCTGGCCTTCAACGACCCCTCGCGCCTCTCGGAAGCCACACTCACCCACATCCTCGAGACCGCCAATCAGCTCGGCTACTCCCAGGATCCGGCGGCGCGAATGCTGCGCACGCGTCGCACCAACAGCCTCGGTCTGCTGCTTCCGCAGCAGCTCGACAAGGTGCTCGAGAACCCCTACTACACCCAGTTCCTGCAGGGTATCGGCGTCACCTGCAACCAGGAGGGTTTCACGCTGCTGTTGGCGCCGCCGCTGCGCGGGTCGATGCTCAAGAGCATCCCCTACGCGGCGGTCGACGGCTTCATCGTGAGCGGGCTCGAGTACGACCGCGGCGAGGTGAGCGCGCTGCGTCAGCGCAGCATCCCCTTCGTGCTGGTCGACAGCGAGCACCATGAGGGCGTGCCGTCGGTCGAGATCGACGACAGTGAGGGGATGGATTCCCTGGTGCGCCACCTGCTAGCCCTCGGGCACCGGCGGATCGCCTTTCTGGCGCTCGAGACAGGAGTCGAGGGCGGCTACGCCAACTGGCGCGGCCCCGTGCTGCGGCGCATCCAGGGCGCGATGTCCGCGCTCGCCTCGAAGGGGCTGACCCTCGACTCTCCCGGGATGTCGGTGCTCGAGGTGCCGTGCACGCGTGCCGGCGGCGTGCGAGGTTTCGAGCAGTTGTGGGCGCTGGAGAACAGGCCGACGGCGATCGTGGCGTTCAGCGACATCATCGCCCTCGGCGTGCTGGATGCCGCACGCGACGCCGGCGTCTCGGTGCCGGGTGAGCTCTCGGTGTCGGGTTTCGATGACCTCGCCGAAGCGCAGTGGTCACGCCCGTCCCTTACGACGGTCCGTCAGCCGATCGAGAGCAAGGGCAGGCTCGCCGCCGAGTTCCTGGTGGAATCGATCGCCGGCAGCTCGTCTCGCCCGCACATGCAGCGCCTGCACACCACGTTGCTGGTGCGCGACTCGACCGGTCCGGTGCCGTCGTAACGCGTCAGTAGTAGATGACCGGCGGTGCGGTGTTCGCCACGATGACGGTCACCAGCAGTCCGAGGACGAGCACGAGCAGCATCGCGCCGCCCAGGATCAGCAGCACCAGGCGCCGGTGACGGCCCACGGTGAACGCGACCACGAACACCGCCGCGAGCAGGGCGAGCAGGATGCCGGCCGTGACCAGTGCGGGCACGGTCCCGTCGGGCCCGCATGGCTGCGGTCCCGGCAGGATCCCCGGCACCGGAGCGACGTCGCCGCACGCGACGGCGCTCGGGGTCAGGCTCCAGAGTGCGCCGATGGCGATCGCCGTCGCCAGGCTCGACAGCGCCAGCATCAGCCAGCGCGGAATCACCTGGCCGGCGTCCGTGCGGGCGTAGGTGGTGGGCTCGGTCATGGTGCCTCCTTACCTTCCTAGACGCCCGACGGTCGCGGATCGTTGGGCTGGCCGGGTCAGGCCGGGGTCTCGGATGTCGCCCAGAACTGGGCGCGTGCGATGGCGTGATCGAAGATCATGAACCCCAGCAGTCCCGGGGTGGCATCCGGGGCGATCTCCACCCGCGGGATGTCGAGCGCCGTCACGGTGAAGAAGTAGCGGTGCGGTCCGTGGCCGGGCGGGGGCCACGCACCCCCGAAGCGCGGCTGACGCGCCTCATTCGGAAGGGTGAGCGCGCCCGCGGGCAGCAGCCCCGCATCCGGGTCGCCCGCGTTCTGCGGCAGCGATGTGGTCGATGCGGGCAGGTTCGCGACCGCCCAGTGCCACCAACCGCTGGAGGTCGGCGCGTCGGGGTCGTAGACGGTCACCACGTAGCTCTGCGTCTCGGCGGGCGCGCCCGACCAGGTGAGGGCGGGCGAACGGTCCGCGCCGCCCGCGCCGGTGGCACGTGCCCACTGCGGCAGCGGCTCGCCGGGAGCCACATCGGGGCTCTCGAGGGTGAAGGCGGGCACGTCGCGCAGTTTCCAGTTCGGATCGTTGGTCACGTGGCTCACGCTACGCCGCGCCGCGGAATGCCCGCCAGGGGCGGATGGTTGAATACCAGCGTGACCGACACCCTCACCGCCGAAGCCGAAGCCTGGAAGACCTACCATGAGCGCCGCGAGCTGGCGGTGGTGCAACCGCTCGGCAGCCTGGCCCTGGTCAACACGCAGATCATCGACTCCGAGCAGCCGGTGTGGGGCGTGCCGGGGCGCTGGGCTCCGCTGCCGGAGGGTGAGTCGGGACTGAAGGTGATCGCGACGGCCGCCGACGGCATCCGCGTCGATGACGAACTGGTCGACGGCGAGGCGATCGTGCGCGGCAAGGACGACCCGCACCCCGGCGATATCGTGTTCAGCGACACGGTGCGTGGCTTCGTGATCGCGCAGAACCAGGGCGGGTACGCGCTGCGGGTGTGGGATGCGAACTCCGAGGGCATCCAGAACTTCGGCGGTATCGACGCCTTCCCCTACGACCCCGACTGGGTGATCACCGCGGAGTGGTCGGTGAACCCAGAGGGCACCACCATGGGCTTCGAGCACATGAAGGACGAGGGCGCCACGAAGGAGGAGGTGATTCCCGGCAGCATCCGCTTCAGCCACGACGGGGTCGACTACGACCTCGCTGCGTTCAAGTCGGGTCGGGCGCTGCAGCTGGTCTTCGCCGACGCCACGAACGGCGACGACACCTACAGCGTGGGCCGGTTCCTCTATGTGGCCCCGAACGCCGATGGCACCATCACGCTGGACTTCAATCGTGCGGTGATCCCACCGTGCGCCTTCAGCTACGCCTTCAACTGCCCGTTGCCGCCCAAGCAGAACCGGTTCCCGTTCCGGGTCGAGGCGGGCGAGAAGAACGCGCTGGCGAAGGACGGCTCGCTGCTGCACGGCTGATGACGCGCACCTTCTCTCTCATCCAACCCGTCGAGGACGATTGGGAACTGGTGCGCGAACTGCGGCTGCGCATGGTGCTCGACACCCCCATCGCGTTCCTTGAGACCGCCGACCAGGTGCGCGAGGCGACCGAGGAGGAATGGCGGTCGCGCGTGACCCGTTCGCTCGCCCCCGGCAGCACTCGCTACATCGCGGTAGCGCCGGACGGCCGCTGGGTCGGCTGCATGTCGGCCTTCCTGTCCGACGGCGAGCCGCCCTACGTCGTGGATCCCCAACCGGGTCCGACACGCGCGAACCTCGTCGGCGTCTTCGTCGATCCGGTCTGGCGAGGGGATGCCGGGGTCGCCGACGCTCTGCTGGTTTCGGTCAGCACCTGGGTACGTGAGCAGGACCTCGACCGGCTGTATCTGCATGTGGGCGAGGCCAACCTGCGGGCACGGCGGTTCTACGCGAAGAAGGGCTTCCAGGAGACGGGCGTCGTCGTCGCGGTCCCTCAGCAGCCCGGCGTCGGCGAGGTGGAGATGCTGCTGACCCTGCCGGGGTGAAGATGGGGGAGTGTTCATCGCGCTTCGCTCCGTCGCCGACGGCGTCGTCGCGACCGAGCTCGACGCGGCCGCCCAGCATCCGCGGATGAGTGTCGTCCACCCGGCCGAACTCCCGGCCTGGGTGGCGGAACGTGAACCGCTGAAACCGCGATGGGTGTGGAGCGACACCACGCAGTGGTACCCACCGCTGCTGCGGGCCGGCACCCGCGTGGAGCGCGCCCTCGACCTGCGACTCTGCCGCCGCATCCTGCGAGCGTCGACCGCCACCGCCGGTACCGAACTCGCTGCGGCGCCCCCGGACGAGTGGGATCAGCCGGCCTCGGCCCGACGGGACGCCTCCGACGCCCTCTTCGACCTCGAGCCGGCCACCGCTGATCCTGATCCCGTCGCCGAGTTGCGCAGGCAGCGGATGGCGGTCGAGGCCGCACCCGTGCCGGGGAAGATCAATCTGCTGCTCGCGGCAGAGAGCGTCGGAGCTCTCGCGGCCGTCGAGATGCAGTGCGCGGGGCTTCCGTGGGATGCCGCGGAGCACGAACGGATTCTGACCCGGGTGCTCGGGCCTCGTCCGGTCCCGGGTGCCCGGCCTGTGCTCATGGAGTCGGCGCTGGCGCGGGTCCGCGCTGCGCTGGACGACCCCGCCCTCAATCCCGATTCGCCGGTCGAGCTCCTGAAGGGCCTGCAGCGCGCCGGCCTGCAGGTCACCTCCACCCGCTCCTGGGAGCTCAAAGAGATCGAGCACCCCGCGATCGCTCCGCTCTTGGAGTACAAGAAGCTCGCGCGACTGCTCAGCGCGAACGGTTGGAACTGGCTGGATCAGTGGGTGAACGAGGGGCGATTCCGACCGACCTATGTGCCCGGCGGCGTGGTCACCGGGCGCTGGGCATCGGACGGTGGAGGAGCGCTGCAGCTTCCTCAGGCGGTGCGCGGTGCCGTCGTCGCCGACCCCGGGTGGGTGTTCGTCGTCGCCGATGCCGCGCAGCTCGAACCACGCGTTCTGGCCGCGATGAGCGGCGACACCGCCATGGCGCGTGCCGGTCGCGCGACCGACATGTACCAGGGCATGGTCGACAGCGGCGCCGTCGAGACCCGTCCCCAGGCCAAGTACGGCATGCTCGGCGCCATCTACGGGGGCACCACCGGCGAGAGCGGTCGGATGCGGCCCCGGATCGAGCGCGCGTTCCCCACCGCGTTCGCCTACGTCGAGGCGGCTGCCCGGGCGGGGGAGCAGGGGCAGGTCGTCAGCACCTGGCTCGGGCGCAGTTCGCCGCACGGCGCGAATCCGGCGTACAACGAGACGGCGACGGATGCCGAGGCGCGTCGTGCGCGCACCCAGGCCGCTGCCTGGGGCCGGTTCACGCGCAACTTCGTGGTGCAGGGAACCGCCGCCGAATGGGCGCTGTGCTGGATCGGGGCGCTGCGCCGTCGGCTCTGGGATCTTGGCGGCGACAGCGGCGAACCGCTCGTGCAACGGCCGCACCTGGTCTTCTTCCTGCACGATGAGCTCATCGTCCACACGCCGGCCGAGCACGCTCCGGCGGTCGCCGAGGCGCTCCGCGGCGCGGCCGCCGATGCCGGGCGGCTGCTGTTCGGCGCGATCCCGGTCGAGTTCGCCCTCACCGTGTCGGTCGTGACCCGGTACAGCGACGCGGACTGAAGAGAATCACATTCTTGTCATTTCCCGTACCGGTCGGGCATAATCAAGGCACAGCACCACAGCATCCGTTCGTCAGGTCGATGGGGAAGTCGCACCTACGAATGGAGAGAGAAGTGGCGCTTACCAATAACGCTGCGCTCGCGCGCGGAGTGATCTACGTGCACTCCGCACCGCGTGCGCTCTGCCCCCACGTCGAGTGGGCAGCCGGTCGCGCCCTCGGGCGTGCCGTGAACTTCGACTGGCGCGAGCAGCCGGTGCTGAAGGGCGCCTCCCGTACCGAGTTCTACTGGGAGGGCGAACGAGGCACAGGGGCCGCACTGGCGTCCGCCCTGCGCGGGTGGGAGCACCTGCGCTACGAGGTGACCGAAGACGCCGGTCTCGGCACCGACGGCGGCCGCTGGATGCACACGCCCGATCTGGGTGTGTTCTTCGCGCAGACCGACACCGCGGGCAACCTGGTGATCCCTGAGGACCGGATCCGGTTCGCCATGGAGTCCGCCGGATCGGACGCCTTCGAGCTGCACCGCGAACTGCGGCTCGCGCTCGGTCAGGCGTGGGACGACGAACTCGAGCCGTTCCGCCGCGCCAGCGAAGACAGCCCCGTGATCTGGCTGCACAAGGTCGGCTGAGCCATGGTCAAGGTGATCACCCTCGTGCTGAGGCTGCCCCGAAGCCGGCACCCGCGCCACCGCCTGGCGGCGTACCGCATCGAGCAGCGCACGCATCCGTGGTTCGAGCAGCGCGCTCAGCGCATCGCAGAGCTGGGCCAATACCGCTGAGCTCGTCGGTTGAGTAGCCGCGAAGCGGCGTATCGAAACCAGCCGCGATGAACCGCTGGGTTTCGATACGCGCCTTTGGCGCTACTCAACCGGCGCGTTGAGCTAAACCGACCTTATCGCCACCACCGCGTTGTGGCCGCCGAACCCGAACGAGTTCGAGATCGCCAGCTGCGGCTGATCGCCGAGCGCCTGCGCCTCCCCGCGCACACTGAGGTCGATCTCGGGATCGAGGTTGGCGATGTTGATGGTGGGCGGAGCGGTGCGCTCCTTGACCGCCAGGATGGCGAAGATCGCCTCCAGCGCCCCCGTACCGCCCAGCAGGTGGCCGTGGGCCGCCTTGGTCGCCGACAGCGGGATCCCGTGGACACGGTCGCCGAACACGGCCTGCAGCGCCTTGTACTCGGCGATGTCGCCCACGGGGGTGCTCGTCGCGTGCGCGTTGATGTGAGTGACGTCGTCGACCGACGCCCCCGCCTGCTGCAGCGCCGCGAAGACGGCTCGCGCCGCACCGCGCCCCTCGGGGTCGGGAGCCGTGATGTGGTACGAGTCGCTCGTGACCCCGGTGCCGGCGATCTCGGCGTAGATCTTGGCGCCACGCGCCTTGGCGTGCTCCTCGGTCTCCATGACGATCGTCGCCGCGCCCTCGCCCATCACGAAACCGTCGCGGTCGACGTCGTAGGGGCGGGATGCGGTGGCCGGGTCGTCGTTGCGCTTGGAGAGGGCCTGCATCGAGTTGAACGAGGCGAGGGTGATCGGGTGCACGCAGGACTCGGCGCCGCCGGCGAGGATCACGTCGGCGAGCCCGAGCTGCAGGTGTT
Organism: Pseudolysinimonas sp.; assembly: GCA_035495435.1. GTDB lineage: Bacteria > Actinomycetota > Actinomycetes > Actinomycetales > Microbacteriaceae > JBDSKH01. The sequence goes on along the minus strand of DATJFV010000002.1, from coordinate 1,897 downwards.
CGTAGGCGTTGGCGATCGACTCGGTGCTCGAGGCGCACGCCGACACCACGGTGCGGGCGAACGCACGCGCGTCCATCGTGTCGCTGAGGTTCATGCTGATCGCCGCGGCCGCCGCGTTCGGCATGAGCATCGGGACGGTCATCGGAAGAACCCGGCGCGGACCCTTCTCGCGCAGCGTGTCCCAGGCGTCGAGCAGGGTCCACAGCCCGCCGATGCCGGTGGCGTAATCGACGCCCAGCCGGCCCGGGTCGAGCTCGGGGGCTCCGGCATCCGCCCATGCCTCCCGCGCCGAGATCAGCGCGAACTGGGCCGACGGGTCGAGACGCTTGATCTCCTGGCGCTCCAGCACCTGATCGGGGCGGACCTTGGCCTCGGCCGCGATCCCGACGGGGAGCTCGTACTGCTCCACCCACTCGTGCGTCAGCTTGTGCGTGCCGGAGTCGCCGGCGAGCAGCGCCGCCCAGCTCTCGGGCGCAGTGCCACCGAGCGGCGTCGAGGCGCCGATTCCGGTGACGACGATCTTCTTGGTCATATCGACGATCTCCTGGTCAACAGAAAGCGGGCGGGGGACTGTGCCCCCGCCCGGACGTACTAGCTCTGCGCGTTGACGATGAAGTTCACGGCGTCGCCGACGGTGTTGAGGTTCTTGACCTCTTCGTCGGGGATCTTGACGTCGAACTTCTCTTCCGCGTTGACGACGATGGTCATCATCGAGATGGAGTCGATGTCGAGGTCGTCGGTGAACGACTTGTCCAGCGCCACCGAGTCGGTCGCGATGCCGGTCTCGTCGTTGATGAGCTCGGCCAGGCCGGCGAGGACCTCGTCCTGAGTGTGTGCCATTGATTTCTCCTTGCGGTGTGGCCTTGTCGCGTATGGACGCTGAGCCTTCGGTTGTCGATTGACCGGAGTCAATCCTAGGGGAGGCGCACCACCTGGGCCCCGTAGACGAGCCCGGCGCCGAAGCCGATCTGCAGGGCGAGACCGCCGTGCATCTCGGGGTTCTCCTCCAGCAGGCGGTGGGTGGCCAGCGGGATCGAGGCCGCCGAGGTGTTGCCGGTGGTCTCGATGTCGCGCCCGATCTTCACGTGCTCCGGCAGCTTCAGCTGCTTGGCGAGCTCATCGATGATGCGCATGTTGGCCTGGTGGGGGATGAAGGCGTCGAGGTCGTCGACGGTGATGCCGGCGGCCTCGATCGCCTGCTTGGCGACCTTCGCCATCTCCCACACCGCCCAGCGGAAGACGGTCTGCCCGTCCTGGCGCATCGTGGGCCACGGCTTCACCTTGTCGAGGTACTCCTCGAAGGTGGCGTTCATGCCGACGGCATCCCATTTCGAGCCGTCCGAACCCCAGACCGTGGCGGAGACGCCGGGATCATCGGTGGGGCCGAGGACGGCGGCTCCTGCACCGTCGCCCAGCAGGAACGAGATCGAACGGTCGTTCGGGTGCACGTACTGCGACAGCTTCTCGGCGCCGACCACCAGCACGTACTTCGCTGTGCCGCTGCGGATGAGGGCGTCCGCCTGGGCGATGCCGTACGTGTAGCCGGCGCAGGCTGCGCCCACGTCGTACGCCGGAGCCGGGGCGGCGCCGATGCGCTCGGCGAGAAGGGCCGACATCGACGGGGTCACGGCGACGTTGCTGATGGTCGACACGATGACGGCGTCGATGTCGGACGCAGCCACCCCCGCGTTCTTCAGGGCCTCGAGCGATGCGGTCTCGGCCAGATCGATCGCGTTCACGCCCTTGCTGGCGCGCTTGCGGGTGATGATGCCGGTGCGCTGACGGATCCACTCGTCACTGGAGTCGATCGCCTCGACCAGCTCGGAGTTGGGTACCACGAGGTCGCCGCGTGCGGCCCCGATCCCGAGGATCTGCGAGCCCTTGGCTCCGGTGGCCT
>DATJFV010000001.1:0-18650 GCA_035495435.1 Pseudolysinimonas sp. | reverse complement strand
CGACCCCCTGCGTCAGCACCTCGTCGAGTGCCAGATGCATGAGCGGCGAGAGCGGGCCGGGGTGCACCAGCTCCCACTCGTAGTCCGACCAGGAGGTCGCCTTCTGCAGCGCCCGGCGGGTGGCGGTGGCCACCGACTCGGGAGTGAATCCGAGCAGCTGGGCCCCCTCCGGCAGCGCGGCCTGCACCGCGGCGGCGAGGGCGCGCGCGTCGGACTCGACCGGCATCCCGGTGACCGCCGCGTTGATCGCGTCGAGCGCCTCGTCGGGCTCGAGGAAGAAGTCGCCTGCGAGCCGGAAGTCCGCGATCCGGCCCTCCACCACATCCAGGTCGACGACGACCAGCTTGCCGCCGGGAACCTTGAACTCGCCGTGCATCTGCCCAGCCTACGGGCGGGCGGCCGCCAGATGCTGGTCGAGCCAGGCCACCACATCCGCCCGCACGTCCTGCTGGTTCAGTTCGTTCAGCATCTCGTGACGCCCCTCGGCGTACACGGTCAGCGTCACGTCGCTGAGGCCGCCGCGGTCTCGGTACGCCTGGGCCAGCAGCTCGACGCTGCGGGGGCCGCCCAGCGGGTCGTCGCTGCCGATGAAGATCAGCATCGGGATGTCACGGCTGAGCCGCCGCGGACGCCCGAGCAGGCGCAACCCGTCGGCGATCCCGAACAGCTTGGCCACCTTGGCGTCGAACGTCCACGGGTCGTCGGCGAACGCCGCCGCCACCGCCGGGTCACGGCTGAGCCACTCGTGACCGTTGCCGCCGGGCACCCGGTGGCGCTTGGCCAGGTCGCCCGAGTTCATGTGCCGCAGCGTGCGGAACGCCGTGCCGCTGAACACCACCCCGTCGAACAGGTCGGCGCCGCCGGCTTCGTTGAGCAGCCGCTGCCCGAACAGCGACCCCATGCTGTGCCCGAACAGCACGATCGGGGTGCCGGGCAGGTCGGCGGCGATCCGGTCGCGCAACTGGCGGATGCCGCGCACCGTCGCGCGCACCCCGCCCGGCCCCAGCCGCCCGAGCTTGGTGAGGTCGCCGGCGTACTGCTCCACACCGGTGGTGCCGTGGCCGCGGTAGTCGATGCCGTAGACGCTGTAGCCGGCGTTACGGAGCGTCTGCCCGAGCGCCTCGTACCGGGTGGCGTACTCGCCGATGCCGTGCACCAGGAGGACGGCCGCCTTCGGTGTGGTGGCACCCCACACGTGGTAGTGGATCGTCACCCCCTCGGCGTCGACGAAGGTCTTCTCCACGCTCTGGGTCGCACTCCCGGCCATGCGCTCATTATGGAGGCCCCATCGCCGGTTGAGTAGCGCCGCCGAAGGCGACGCGTATCGAAACCCACCAGCATTAGCCGACCTAATAAGCTAAGCTAACGACATGCCAGACGACGACCTCCGCCTGCTCATCCAGAAGGTGGCCCGTCGCATCCGCAACAACCGCGCCGACGACGCGCTCAGCGACTCGCAGTTGGGTGTGCTGTTCCAGCTGGAGTCGGGCGACCGGTCGCCGAGCGAACTGGCCGCGCACGAGCGGGTGACCCCGCCCTCGATGAATCGCACCCTCAACGGCCTCGAGCAGGCCGGGCTGATCGCGCGCACACCGGCCGCCGACGATGCGCGGCGCGTGCGGGTGGCCATCACGGATGCCGGGCTCACCCAGATCGCCGAGACCCGCAAGCTGCGCACCGCCTGGTTCTCGCAGCAGCTGGCCGACCTCACCCCGGACGAGCGACGCGCCCTCGAGGCGGTGATCCCCGTCCTGCGCCGCCTCGCCCAATCGTGACGGCCGAGTCATGAGCGCGATGTTCAAGTCGTTCGCGATCGCGAACTACCGGCTCTGGTTCGCGGTGGCGACGGTGTCGAACGTCGGCACCTGGATGCAGCGCACCGCCCAGGACTGGATCGTGCTCACCGAGCTCACCGACAACGACGCCGCCGCCGTCGGGGTGACGATGGCGCTGCAGTTCGGGCCCGCGCTCGTGCTCACCCCGCTGACCGGGCTGGTGAGCGACCTGTTCGACCGCCGCAAGGTGCTGATGATCACCCAGGCGGTGATGGGGGTGCTGGCGCTCGGGCTCGGCGTGCTGACCGTCACCGGCGCGGTCGAACTGTGGATGGTCTACGGGTTCGCGCTCGGGCTCGGCATCGCCAGCGCCTTCGACGGGCCGGTGCGGCAGACCTTTGTCAGCACCCTGGTGCCCACGGACTACCTCTCCAACGCGGTCGGGCTGAACGCGACCTCGTTCAACACCGCCCGGCTCATCGGGCCGGCGGTGGCGGGTGTGCTGACGGCGCTGATCGGGGCGGGCTGGGTGTTCCTGCTCAACGCCGTCACGTTCGCCGCGACGATCGGCGGACTCATGGCGCTGCACCGCGACCGGCTGAACCCGCAGGTCATCCCGGCCAGATCACGCGGGCAGATGAGCGAGGGGTTGCGCTACGTGCGCGGCCGGCCCGACCTGATGCTGGTGTTCGGCATGGTGGCCCTGTTCGGCACGTTCGGCATGAACTTCGCGATCTACAACTCGACCATGAGCGTGCTGTTCGGCAGCGGCGCCGGCGAGTTCGGGGTGCTGTCGAGCGTCATGGCGATCGGGTCGGTGATCGGGGCGCTGCTGGCCGCGCGGCGCGACCGCCCGCGGCTGCGCACCATCACCATCGCGGCCGCATCGTTCGGCCTCGCCGTCGGCGCCGCCGCGATCTCGCCGAACTTGTGGGTGTACGGGGTGTTCATCGCGGTGTCGGGGCTGTTCGCGATCACCACCATGAACTCCGCCAACGCCTACGTGCAGACCACGACGACTCCGACCGTGCGCGGGCGGGTGATGTCGCTGTACATGGCGATCTTCATGGGCGGGTCGGTGGTCGGCGCTCCGCTGATCGGCTGGATCGCGAACGCCGTCGGGCCGCGCTGGGCGATGGCAGCCGGCGGTGCTGCGGGCCTCGTCGCCGCCGCGGTCGCGGGGGTGTACTTCGTGCGCACCCGCCACATCCGTCTGCGCTGGGAACCGAGCCGGCGCTGGCCGCTGCGGCTCGGCACCGGGCCGCGCGCACGGGAACTGGCGACCACCGAGATCGCAGTCATCGAGACCGAGTCGTCGCGGTAGCGGCGATTGAGTAGCGCGCAGCGCGTATCGAAATCCCGCGGTGAGCGGGGTTTCGATACGCGGCCTGCGGCCGCTACTCAACCGGCGAGGGGCCTGCGGCCGCTACTCAACCGGCGAGGGGGGTTACGCCTCTCGGGTGATCTCGACCGTGACGAAGAGCTTCGAGCCGAACGGGCCCGCGTACACCCCGCGCAGCGGCGCCACGTCGTTGTAGTCGCGCCCCCGCCCGACGGTGACATGCCGGTCGCCGATGTCGATCAGGTTCGTCGGATCGAACCCGCGCCAGTCGCCGCAGAACCATTCCACCCACGCGTGGGACTCGCCCGCCACCGTCTCGCCGACCGCAGCATCCGGTTTCGGATGCAGGTACCCGCTCACGTACCGCGCCGGGATGCCCACCGACCGCAGCGCCCCGATCGCGAGGTGCGTGATGTCCTGGCAGACGCCGCGCCGGTGCTCCCACGCCTCGGCCGCGGTGGTGTGCACCCCCGTGACACCCGGCATGTACTCGATGCGGTCACCGATGGCCCGGCAGATCTGCAGCGCCGCGTCGCACGGGGTGTCGGCGGTCGCGACGATGTCGCGCGCGATCTGCACCACCTCGGCCGGCGGTGCGGTGCGCGGAGTCTGCTCCAGCTGCTCGACGTACTCGATCGCCGACTCGACCCGGTCGGCGAGCGCATCCCAGCCGAGCCGGTGCGCGGGGTGCTCACGCGGCCGCACCTCGACCAGGCTCGTCGCCGTGAGGGACAGTTCGGAGTGCGGGGTGAGGATCTCGAACGACGACACCCGGGTGCCCCAGTAGTCGACGTAGTTGTGCGTCGACGAGATCGGCAGGATCTCGAGGTTGGCGTACAGCACCAGCTGCCCGTCCGAGCTGGCGGGCAGCATCCGCGCCTCGTTGTACGACGCCGTCACCTCGCCGTCGTAGTGGAACCCGGTCACGTGCCGGATGCGCAGCCGGTTCATGAGCTGTCCCCGACCCAGGCGGCGACGTCGTTCGTCGGGAAGTAGCGCTGGCGGATCGCCTCACTCGCGGCGCTGGTGGCCGCCTGCACGTTGTCCATGTGGGCGGGGAGGTCGTCGATGATGTCGGCGATCGGCCGGTACTCCAGCTCGCTGCGGATCTGACCCAGCAACCGCAGCGCGCTGTCGCCGATGCCGACCCGGTCGTTGGCGGGAGCGATCTCGCGCATCATCTGCTCGGCGCGCGTCACCGAGAAGATGATGCTGCGCGGAAACAGACGATCCAGCAGCAGGAACTCGGCCGCGTTGCGCGCGCTCGGCACCCCGCGGTAGGTGCGCAGGTAGGCCTCATACGCGCCGACCGAACGCAAAATGGTGGTCCAGCTCGGCCCGGATGCTTCCGTCAGCGAGCGGGTGGCCAACAGACGCGCCGTCATGTCGGCTCGCTCGATGCTGCGCCCCAGGGTGAAGAACGCCCACGCCTCGTCGCGGCTCGACGCCGACTCGAGGATGCCGACGGCGAGCGCCGAGCGCTCACGCACCCAGGCGAAGAACTCGTGCACCTTGTCGCTGGCGACCTTGCGCGGCATCCGGGCGCGGGTGGTGTTCAGCACCTCCCACAGTTCGGTGCTCACCACCTCGCGGGCGCGGCGCGCGTTCTCGCGGGCGGCGTTCAGCGAGTAGGCGATGCTGGCCGGCTGGTTGCGGTCGACGGCGAGGATCGCGAGCACGTCGGCGCGGGTGACGTCGGTGTCGGCGGCGACATCAGTACCCATGACGCTGAGCAGGGCGCGACAGGCCAGGTTCTCTTCGATCCACGGGTCCTCGAGCAGCAGCTGCAGGTGCACGTCGAGGATGCGGGCGGTGCCGTCGGAGCGCTCGATGTAGCGTCCGATCCAGAACAGGCTCTCGGCGATGCGGCTCAGCATGACGCCTCCTCACCTGTCGTCGGTTGAGCGCCGCTCTGCTGCTGTTGCTGCTGTTGGTCGCGGCGGGGGGCGTCCTGCGGGTTGTGGTCTTGCAGGTGGCTTTCGGCGCTGATGATCGGGATCGACTGCGTCACCGCCGCCTGATCGGCGACGAGCGCCTGCACGTCGTGGTCGCGGGTCATCAGCGGCTCGTGGCCGACCACCCAGGTATCTTTCGAGCCGCCGCCCTGCGAGGAGTTGACCACCAGCTGGCCGGCCGGGAGCGCGACGCGGGTCAGCCCACCCGGCAGCACCCAGACATCCGTGCCGTCGTTCACCGCGAACGGGCGCAGGTCGGCGTGCCGCGGGCGCATGCCGTCCTCGACCAGGGTGGGGATGGTCGACAGCTGCACGACCGGCTGGGCGATCCACCCGCGCGGATCGGCGCGCAGCCGGGCTGCCAGATCGTCGAGCTGCTGCTTCGAGGCGTCCGGTCCGACGACGAGACCTTTGCCGCCCGAGCCGTCGACCGGCTTGACCACCAGTTCGTCGAGGCGGTCGAGCACCTCCTCGAGCGCGCCCGGATCTTCGAGGCGCCAGGTGTCGACGTTGGCGATGATCGGCTCTTCGGCCAGGTAGTACCGGATGAGGTCGGGCAGGTAGGTGTAGACCAGCTTGTCGTCGGCGACCCCGTTGCCGACCGCGTTCGCGATGGTCACGTTGCCCAGCCGGGCCGCGAGCATCAGCCCGGGCGAGCCGAGCATCGAGTCGGCGCGGAACTGCAGCGGGTCGAGGAACTCGTCGTCGACGCGGCGGTAAATCACGTCGACCCGGGTCGGGCCTGCGGTGGTGCGCATGAACACGCGCCCGCCTGAGCAGAACAGATCACGCCCCTCGACCAGCTCGACCCCCATCAGGCGCGCCAGCAGGGTGTGCTCGAAGTACGCCGAGTTGTACACACCGGGGGTGAGCACGACGATCGTCGGATCATCGATCCCGTCGGGTGCGGACGCGCGCAGCGACTGCAGCAGGCGTTGCGGGTAGTCGCCCACCGGCCGTACCCGCATCGAGACGAACAGTTCGGGCAGGGTCTGCGCCATCACGCGCCGGTTCGAGATGACGTAGCTGACCCCCGAGGGAACCCGCACGTTGTCTTCGAGCACGCGCCAGTCGCCGCGTTCGTCGCGGATCAGGTCGATGCCCGACACGTGGATGCGCACCCCGTTGGCGGTGCGGATGCCGGCCGCCTGGCGGTGGAAGTGGCTCGACGAGCTGATCAACCGGGCCGGGATGACGCCGTCGATCACGGCCCGCTGCTCGCCGTACACGTCGGCGAGGAACTTCTCCAGTGCCCGCACCCGCTGCTTCACACCCGACTCGACGGTCGCCCATTCCGACTGCGGGATCACCCGCGGCACCGCGTCGAGAGGGAACGGCCGCTCTTCGCCCGCGAAGTCGAACGTGACGCCCTGCGCCAGGTAGCTGGAGGCCAGCGCCTCGGTGCGGCCGCGCAGCTCGTCCTTGCTCATGCGGGCGAGGGCCGAGTGGATCTCGCGGTACGGGTCGCGGGCGTGCGCGGCATCCGGATGCGATGGGTCGGCGAACATCTCATCGAACGCGGGTGCGCCCCGGCGGGCCCGCGTCTGGGCCCCGTAGCCCTCGAACAGGTCCGCCATGTGCAGAGCCTAGCCACGGGATGTTGCCTGGATGTTTCTCTACGCTGGGCAGTATGCAGATGACGCGCGGTGAGGCGCTGGCGGCCTCGCTCGAGAAGGTCACCGTCGGCACCTCTCCGCTGGGCAAGCGCCCCGAGCGCGGCGAGCTGCTCGCCGACGCGATGCTCGCCTCGCCCTACCGCCAGCTCGACACCTCGAACAACTACGCCAACGGCGAGAGCGAACGGCTGCTGGGTGACGCGATCCGCCGCCGCGGGGGGCTGCCTGCCGACAAGGTGATCTTCTCGAAGGTCGATGCCGACCCGATCACCGGGCGGTTCGACGCCGACCGGGTGCGGCGTTCGTTCGAGGAGTCGCTGAAGCGGCTCGGTCTCGACCGGCTGCCGCTGCTGCACTTCCACGACCCCTACATGCTCGACCTCAGCGACGCGATGGCGCCCGGAGGTCCCGTCTCGGCGCTGGTCGCATTGCGCGACGAGGGTGCGGTGGATGCGATCGGCATCGCCGCCGGCAAGCGCGCGCTCATGGAGGAGTACGTGCAGACGGACGTGTTCGACGCGGTGCTGAACCACAACCGGTGGACGCTCGTCGACCGCAGCGCCGACACCCTGTGGAACCTGGCGACGGAGCGCCGGATGGCCGTATTCAATGCGGCACCGTTCGGCGGCGGGATCCTGGCCGGCTCGACGACGCGTGGCCCGAAGTACGCCTACTCGGAGGCGTCGCAGGATCTGCTCGACTTCATCGCCCGTCTCGAGGCGCTGGCCACGGAGTACGAGATCGAGCTCGCGGCGGCGGCGGTTCAGTTCTCGCTGGCCGACCCCCGCATCCACTCGACGGTGGTCGGGATGTCGTCGATCGCCCGCCTGGAGTCGCTGCCCGGCCTCATCTCGGCAGACATCCCCGACGCGTTCTGGGATGCCTTCCGCGCCCTCGGCACCCCGCCCCCGTCGCCCGCCGCCTAGCAGTGGTTGAGTAGCGGCGCCGCAGGCGCCGCGTATCGAAACCCTCGCCTCAGGCCCGCCGCCGCCGCACCCGCAGCAGCACCAGGGCGAACCCGAGCAGCACGAGCAGACCCCCCACCCCGGCCAGCCCGAAGCCCGGCCCGCCGGTGAACGCCAGCCCGAGCACCGCCCCGCCCGGCGCCGCCGCGATGGTCAGCGGCAGGTCCTCGACCTCGCCGCCGGCGACGAGTCCGGTGGGCTGCGGGTCGGCGACGTCGCCGAGGAAGATGCGGAACCGGGTCCAGGTCGACCCCGCCACGGGAGCGAGCCCCGTCCACGTCAGCTGAGCGCTGGTGGCGCCGGCCGGCACGGTGACCACCGCGCGCTCGGCCGGGTCGAACACCCCGTCGGCGTTGGCGTCGATCCAGCCGGCGAGGGTGGCGGTGCCGCCCGTGGTGTTCACGACGGCCAGGTCGCTGGTGAAGGTCGTCTCGTCGGCGTGCAGCGTTCCGAGCGTCACCCCGTCCTCGTCGGCGATGCCCGAGGCGTCGTCGTCGGCAGTGGCGTCGGCCTCAGCATCGACGAGCGCACCGATGCCGAGCGCTGTCGTGTGCGTGGCGCTGTCGTACCGGTAGAGCGCGTGCTGCGGCCCGCCGTCGGCCTTCGCGGTGTCGTAGCTCGTCGGCGCATCGCCGAAGTCCACCCCGGCAGACAACACGGTGTCGACCACGCAGTCGCCGTCGGGGGATCCGAGTGGGCAGTCACTCGTGACGATGCCCGTGCGGGAGGTGTCGACCACCGTGTTGTGCAGGGTGCCGTTGCCGTCGGCTTTGGCGCGCGCGATGACGGTGTACCGGATGGTGACGGTCGAGTTGGCGGCGACGTCGCCGTTCCAGGTGAGCACCTGGCCGGTCAGGGCGAGCGTTCCGGTGCTCGCGGAGGAGCTGTCGAAGTCGGCTTCATCGAGCACGTCGGACAGGTCGTCCGAGATGCTCACGTTGTCGGCCTCGGTGGTGCCGGGGTTGCGAATGGTGATCGTGTAGGTGACCGGGTCGCCGTCCTCCACCTGCACGGCATCCGCGGTCTTGGTGATCTCGAGCCCGCCCGGTGTGATCGTCAGGGGGTAGTCCTCGACCTCGCCGCCGGAGACGGCGCCGGTGGGGGACGGGTCGGCGACGGTGCCGGGGTAGAGCCGGAACCTCGCGAACGAGTCGCCGGGCGTGGCGGCGAGTCCGCTCCAGGTCAGCGTCGCCTGCGTGGCACCGGCGGCAACCTGCGCCGTGGCGCGCTCGTCCGCCTGAAACACCCCGTCGCGGTCGGTGTCGATCCAGCCGGCGAGGGTGGCGTCGGTGCCCGAGGTGTTCGTCACATCCAGAGTGGCCGAGTACGTGGTCGCCAGCGCCGTCAGAGGCGCCAGCGTCGCGGCGTCCTCGTCGTCGGTGCCGGTGCTGTCGTCGTCGATGCCGGTGAGGCCGGCCGCGTCGGGCTCTTCGTCGACGGTGCTGCCGAGCATGAGCGGCGCGGTCGACCCCGTGAAGTCGGTCAGCACGTGCGATGCGCCGTTCGACGCCGTCGTGGTGCCGTAGCTGTCGGGGGCGTCGCCGAAGTCGGAGCAGTATCCCTGGCTCGTGGTCTGGGCCAGGAACCCCTGCGAGTACTGCGACGAGTCGACCCAGACGATGATCTCGTTCTGGCCGGTCACCCAGTCGTTGTCGAGGGTGAGGCGCGCCTGATATCCGGGCGCGTAGCCGAGGTAGAGCTGGGGGTTCGACGGAGCCTGCGGCAGTCCCGCCACTTTGCCGGTCTGCGAGACGCCGTTCACATCCACGTCGCGCACGCTGTTGTCGGCGAAGAAGTCGAGGGCGACCGAGAACCCCGCGGGGTCGACGGCCGGGTCCAGCATGAACCGGTAGCGGTACCAGACGAACAGGCGTCCCACGTGCACGGTGTTGGCGCTGTGCGAGATCCAGGACGCGTTGCCGAACGGCGACGCCACCCACTGGGCGGGGGGTGCCGTGACGATGGGGGCCGGTCCGTACGGTCCGGCATAGGCGCCGGCGAACTCCCACCCGAGATCGGAACCCGAGGTGAGCCGCCCGCCGTTGCCGTCGTAGCCCGTGTTCAGAACCGACGGATCGGACGTGCAGGAGATGGTCGGGCCGGCGGCCTCAGCGGGCGCGGCGGGCACCAGAACGGTGAGCGCGGATGCGGCAAGAGCGACGAGCGCAAGGGCTGCAAGGCGCGGGCGGATGGCGCGGTGGGCGCGCGAGGTCGGGTTGGGCATGAGTGACTCCAGAGGCGGGTAGGGAACCGCCGTCCGGCCATACTCGGTTGCCATACCTGGGGCGGCAATCCCCGCCCGGGCGCGGCGCTGCGCGCCCTCAGTGGTCAATTTGTGCAACGAAACGGAGCCCGTCAGGGGTCGCCCAACCCATCGATGGCCAATTCGTGCAACCGCCAGCTACCCACCCGGAACCTGCCCATCAAGTCGTTACCTGATCGTTATCTACCCACGACGAGAGCGTGGTAGACCGATCGTTCTGCCTCGGGTCGGGTCGGTGAGGACTGGGCCGACCGCCCACCTGGCGCGGCTTACCCTGGGGCTCATGACCGCATCCGCGCCACCGCTCGCCACCTGGGCGGGCACGCACACCTTCACCGCGCCCCGGCTGATCGAGGCGACCTCGGTCGAGCAGGTTCAGGATGCGGTGCGCACCCGTTCCGGTCGGGTGCGGGCGCTGGGCACGCGACATTCGTTCAACGACCTGGCCGACACCGACGGAACCCTGATCAGCGTCACCGCGATCGACCCGCGACCGGTGCTCGACGAGTCCGCCCGCACGGTGACCGTGGGCGGCGGCACCCGCTACGGCGTGCTGGCCGCCTGGCTTGAGGAGCGCGGCTGGGCCCTGCACAACATGGGGTCGCTGCCGCACATCTCGGTCGCCGGCGCGACGGCCACCGGCACGCACGGCTCGGGCGTCACGCTCGGCAACCTGTCGACCGCGGTGCGGGCACTGGAGTTCGTGGCCGCCGACGGCGAGCTGCGGACGGTCACCGCCGCCGACCCCGACTTCGCCGGATACGTGGTGCACCTCGGCGCGATCGGGATCGTGACACGGCTCACCCTCGCGATCGAACCGAGCTATCAGGTGCGCCAGGACATCTACGCGGGCCTTCCCTGGGAGGAGCTTCTCGGCGACCTCGAGGGCGTCATGAGCTCGGGTTACAGCGTGGGCGTGTTCACCCACTGGACGACACCCGTGGTCGAGACGGTGCTGCGCAAGACCCGGCTCGGTCTCGGCACCGATCCCGACCTGCCGGCGCGCTGGCGCGGGGCCGAGGCGGCCGAGCGGCTCACCATCATCGACACCGACGGGTGGACGGATGCCGGGGGTGTCGCCGGGCCGTGGCTGCTGCGCCTGCCGCACTTCCGGCTCGACCGCACGCCGTCGGCGGGTGACGAGATCCAGAGCGAGTACTTCGTCGACCGGCGCCAAGGGGCTGACGCGCTGCGCGCCGTCCGCGAGCTCGGGGCGCGCATCGACCCGCACCTGATCCTCAGCGAACTGCGCTCCATGGCCGCCGACGACCTCTGGTTGAGCGGGGCGGAGGGGCGCGAGACGCTCGCGATCCACTTCACCTGGAAACCGCATCCGGATGCCGTGGCCGGCCTGCTGCCCGACATCGAGCGGGCGCTCGCCCCGTTCGCCGCACGCCCGCACTGGGGCAAGTGGCACCGGTTCGATGCGGAGCGGATCGACGCGGTGTTCCCCCGCGCCGCGGATGCGCGGAACCTCTTCGAGCGGGTCGACCCCGAGGGAGTCTTCCGCAGCCGCCACCTTGAGCGACTGGGCCTTACTCCACCGCCGGTTGAGTAGCGGCCGCAGGCCGCGTATCGAAACCCCCCACAGCACGCAGGAACACGCGGTACCGCTCCTCCAGCACCTCGACGAACGCCTCATCCGGGTCCACCACCCGACGCTCCCCCGCGAACCTCTCGGCGACCACCGCGAGCGTCTCACCGGTGACCGCCGCGGCCGCGAGCGCCGCAGCCCCGCGCGCACTCCCCGCTCCCGGTGACACCACGACGGGTCGCTGCAGCACGCTGGCCCGGATCCGGTTCCACAGCTCGCTCGCCGCGGCACCGCCGGCGACGTGGTGCCGCCGCGATTCCACCCCGAGTTCGCCGAGGCGCTCCAGCGCGAGGCGTTCGACGAAGGCGACCCCCTCGAACACCGCGCGGTACCGCGCGATCTCGCCCACGGCATCCCGCGGGCGCCCGTCGAGACCCACCGAGAAGCCCGCGAACGCCGGGTCGGCGACCGGGAAGCGCTCGCCCGGCCGCGCCAGCGGGTACACCACCACCGGCGACGGGCCGACGGCCTCGATCGCGGCCGTGTGCCGTGCCGGGTCGAACTCCGCCCCCAGCACGCCCGCCCCGGTATTGGAGGCCCCGCCCGCCCAGAACCGCCCGTCCGGCGCGACATGGGAGTACACCCCCGCCACCCGGTCGACGATGTCGCGCGCGGCAACCGCCTTGAGAACCAGGGTGGTGCCGAGCACCGCGACGGTGTCGCCCTCGGAGACTGCGCCCGTGGCGATCTGCCCGGTCGACCCGTCGGTCATACCCGACACGATGGCGACGCCGGGGCTGAGGCCGAGCGCTCCGGGGCGCATGACGGTGCCGATGATGCGGCCGGGGGGGACGAGTTCGGGCATCGACTCGGGGGGAACGCCCGCCTCGGCGAGCGCGGCGGGATCCCAGGCGGCGGCGACCGGGTCGATGGCGCTCTTCAGCGCGTGGGAGGTGTCGGAGGGCAGCAGCCGACCGGCCAGCGACGCGGCGACCACGTCGGGCGTGAACAGGTACCGCGGCGCGGGGGCGTGCGCCTGCAGCCACCCCGCGCGTGCCAGCGCCGCCGACGGGCGGTCGGTCGAGAGCGGTACCCCCCGCGGGTCGTCGTAGAGCAGAGCGTCGCCCACGGGTACGCCGTGCTCGTCGGCCGGCACCACGGTTCCCGAGGTGCCGGTGATGCTGAGGGCCCGCACCTCGGCCGCGCGTGCACCGAGCAGCCCGGTGACCCCGGTGATCAGGTCGCGCACCACCTCGGCGTACCGCGGCGGCTGGGTCCGCTCCCCCGCGGAGCCGGTCACCGGCAGCGGCGCACGCAACTCGGCCAGGGTCGCCCCGCTCTCGACCTCCAGCGCCTGCACCCGCGCGCCGGCGGTGGCGAGGTCGATGCCGAGGACGATCACAGTGCCAGCAGCCGCGGCCCGAGCCCGTCGAGGGTGTGCACAGCGATGTCGGGCTCGGCGAGCTGTTCTTGGGTGGGGTGGTCGGGTGCCTCGCCGCGCAGAACCCACACGGTGCGCAGACCGAGCGCCTTCGCGGGCCGCACGTCGGTGTCGAGTCGGTTGCCGATGTGCACCGCGTCGCCGGGCTCGACGCCCGCCCGGTCGAGTGCCCAGCGGAAGAACTCGGGCGACGGCTTCTCGTACCCGACGACGGCCGAGACTCCCCAGATGTCGATGAACGGGGCCGCTCCGTCGCGTTCGAGGGCGCGGATCACCCCCTCCTCCTGGTTGGCGAGCACCCCAAGGGCGACCTGACCGTGCAGCGACCGCAGGAACGGGAGCACGTCGGCGTACATGGTGCCGGCCGGGTGGATCCAGTGCTCCCGTGTGCGCTCGTGCAGCGCGGCCCGGTCGACGCCGAACTCGGTGGCGAGCGCGGTGCGCAGCGAGCCGGACTGCGCGGCACGGGTCGCGTCGTAGATCTGCCGGAACCGGGCGCGCTCGACCGGGCCTGCCCCGGCATCCGCCCGCAGGTCGTCGAGTGCGGTCAGCACCGCGGCGACGTAGTTCTCGTCGTCGTAGATCGGGCCGCCGACGTCGCAGAACACCGCTTTAACGGTCACGCCGTGCCCGCGAGGTTCTTGCGCCGCTCCGCCATGTCGGTGCGGTCGAAGTAGTGCGCGACGGAGTCCGCTCCAAGGCCGGTGACGCCGCCGATCGAGAGAGCCTGCACGCGGGTGCGCGCACCCTTCACCGTCATCAGCGTGATCGCCTCGACCGCCTCGGGGCTGCCGCCGATCGCGACGATGCCGTGGTTGGCCAGCAGCACCACCGAGGGCAGCTCGCCCCGCTCGGCGTGGTACGCCCGCAGACGCTCGAGGAAGAGCCGCCCGAGCGCGATCCCCGGCTCGGCGTACGGCACGAAGAGCGGCACACCGATGACGACGGCCTCATCGGAGTAGACCCACTGGGCGAACGCGGTCTCGGCGTGGATGCTCGCCAGCAGGCCCAGCACCGCGGTCGGGTGGGCGTGCGCCACGTACGGCACCGGCTGCACGGCCTGGACCGCCACGTGCACGAGCGTCTCGATGGAACCGCGGCGGCGGGCGCCGTCGTGCTCGCCGGCGTCGAGGGCGGCGGTCAGGTGCTCCTGCGTCGCGGACGGGTCCTCGATCAGCGCGACGAGCGGGTCGACGTCGGTGACCACGAAGTCGTCGCGCGTCGCCGCCGACATGTACACGCCCGACGCCTTGACGACGATGCGGCCGTCGGCGAGCCGCTGCGAGGTGTTGCCCTCGGCGAGGATCACCAGGTCTTTTGCCGGGTCGCCGAGGCTGCGGGTGAGGGCGACCAGGTCGTCGCTCACCTGTGCGGGGCTCCAGGTGGTTGCCATCGGGATTCCTTTCTACCCGCGGGAGCGGGGGTGCGGCGCGGAGGTCGACTCACGCACCACGAGTTCGGGCTCGAGCAGCTCGTGCCGGTGCTCGTGCGCCTCGCCGCGGTCGATCTCGTCGAGCAGCATGCGCACGGCCCGGCGGCCGAGCTCTTCGCGGGGTTGGCGCACCGTGGTGAGGGGCACGGTCGCCGCCTCCGACCACGACAGGTCGTCGAAGCCGACGATGCTGATGTCACCGGGCACGCGGATGCCGTGGCGGGCCAGCTCGAGCAGCAGACCGAGGGCGATGAGGTCGTTGCCGCACATGACCGCGGTGGGCCGGTCGGTGAGCGCGGCGAGCTGCGCGCCGGCGGCACGGCCGTCGGCGATGCTCCATGACTCGGTCACGATGGTGCGCGGGGTGACCCCGGCGGCGGCGAGGGTCTCGGCGAACCCCTCGTAGCGTCGGTCGACCTGGATGCTGGTGCCCAGGTTGCCGACGAAGGCGATGTCGGTGTGGCCGAGGGCGAGCAGGTGCTCGGCGGCCAGGCGGCCGCCGGCGGTGTCGTCGGTCTTCACCCAGCAGCGCACGGAGCGCTCGGCGGCGCGGTCGACGTACACCAGGGGGATGCCGCGGGCGTCGAGCCGGTCGAGGCTGGCCTCGTCGGCGAGCACCGGCGCGATCATGATCCCGTGCACCCGCTGCTGGACGAGCATGTCGATGTTGCCCTGTTGACGGCCGGAGTCCTCGCCGTTGTGGATCATCACCACGCCGACACCCAGCGCCTTGGCCTCCGCCTCAGCGCCGAGCGCGACGTCGACGAAGAACGGGTTGGCCAGGTCGGCCAGCGCCAGCCCGAGGATGCGCTGGCGACCGGCCGGAAACTTGCGGGCGTGCGAGGTGGGGGTGAACCCGAGGTCGGCGATGGCCGCCAGCACGCGTTCCCGGGTGGGGGCGGCGACATAGCCGGGGCGGTTCAGCACGTTGCTGACGGTGCCCGCGGACACGCCGGCCTGGCGTGCGACGTCGTGGATCGTCGCCATCGTCTCCCCCTTCCTCGGGTAGAACGGGGCCCGCGGCGCAGCACGCCGCGGGCCCCACCTTAGATGTGGCGGGTCCCCTTAGAAGGAGAAGTCGCCGACGTTGCTCTTGTCGAACACGAACATCGGGCCGAGGACGATCTCGCCGTTCGCGCCGACGGTGTAGTCACCGAGCTTCCCGGCGGTGAACTTGTCACCCTCCTTGCCGGTGATGGTGCCGTCGACCAGGGCCTTCGCGGCGTAGGACGCGAGGTAGCCGAGGTCTTCCGGGTTCCACAGACCGAACTGCTCGACGACGCCCGAGTTGACGTACTCCGCCATCTCCGACGGCAGGCCGAGGCCGGTGACCCACACCTTGCCCTGGTACTCCGGGGTGTCGGAGAGGTAGTGCGCGGCCTCCTTCACCGACACGGTGTCGGGGGCGACGATCGCGTCGAGGTCGGGGATCGACTGCATGAGGCCCTGGGCCTCCTGGTACGCCTTCTCATCCTGGTCGTCACCGTACGCGGTCTTCACGATGGTGATCTCCGGGTGGTCCTTCTGGATGAGCGCGGTCATCGCGTCGAGCCAGGCGTTCAGGTTGGCCGCGTTGGCGCCACCCGACAGGAAGGCGATCTTGCCGCCGTCCGGGCCGAGGTGCTTCGACACGAGGTCGACCAGACCCTGGGCGATGCCGTCCACCGTCGCCTGGTTGACGAACACGTCGCGGCAGTCGGTGTCGGTGTCGAACGCGACGACCTTGACGCCGGCGGACTGAGCCGCCTTCAGGTCGTTGCAGACCGCGGCCGGGTCGTTCGCCGCGATGGCGATCGCCTTCTGGCCGGTCTGAATGGCGGTCTGGATGAACGGCACCTGGTCGGCCGAACCGGTCGCGGTCGGGCCGGCCTCGGTGAAGGTGTAGCCGATCTCGTCGGCGGCTGCCTTGGCGCCCTTGTCGGATGCCTCGAAGTACTTGTTGCCGAGGCTCTTGGGGATGACGGTGATGCTGCCGGCCGTGCTGTCGCCGCCGCCGTCGCCGGGGGTGGCCGCGGCACAACCCGCGAGCATCACGCCGGCGACGCCGATGGCGGCGACGGCCGTCGCGAGGCGACGCGACGTCTTGCTGAATGTGAACCTCATTGTTCTGCCTTCCTATGGGTTCGATGTTGATTGCAGATGGATGAATGGATGGAGCTATGCACCCGCCGCGGTGGCGGAGGCCTTCGTCCGTCGTCGACGCGAGATGAAGCCGGCAATGCTCGCGACGACGACGGAGAAGATGAGGGCAGCACCGGTGACGATGCTGATGGAGTCGGAGCCGACTCCGGCGAGCTGCAGGGTCTTGTTCAGCATCGCGATGAGCAGACCGCCGGCGAGAGCGCCGAGCAGTGTTCCGCGACCGCCCCAGATCGACACGCCGCCGAGCACGACGGCGGTGATGACCTGCAGTTCGAAGCCGGAGCCGTTGGTTCCGATCGCGTTGCTGTACTGCAGCGTGAAGTAGACGCCGACGGCCGAGGCGACCAGCCCGCTGAGGACGAACAGGATGAGGCGGGTGCGGTTCACGCGGACGCCCGAGAACGCGGCGGCCTCGGCGCTCAGCCCGATCGCGTAGACCCCGCGCCCGAACGGCGTGAAGTGCAGCAGCACCGCGAACGCGATGGCGAGCACCAGGATCGCGACGACCACGACCGGGAACGGTCCGCCCGGGATCAGGGGCGACGACACGAACGAGGTCACCTCGGAGGGGAAGTCCGTGATCGCCGCGGTGCCGAGCAGCCCGACGGAGATCCCGCGGAACAGCGCCAGCGTGCCGATCGTGACCGCGAGGCTGGGGAGTCCGACCTGGGTGACGAGCACGCCGTTGAGGACTCCGACGAGGCCCCCGCCGATCACCGCCACCACCGCGGCGACCGGCAGGGGCCCGCCGGCTTGGAACATCAGCCCGAAGATCGTGCCCGAGAACCCGAGGATGCTGCCCACCGAGAGATCGATGTCTCCGGTCATGATGATCAACGTCATCGGCAGCAGCATCAGCAGGATCGGCGCCGAGTTCAGGAACATCGTCATGAACGTGTAGGGCTGCGCGAAGTAGGGAACGGTCGTGTACGCGACGATGAACAGCAGCACGATCGCCGCGACGATCGCGGACTCGGTGCGCAGCAGCATCCGGCGCCACAGCGGGCGGCCGTGCGTACGGTAGTTCGCCGCGGCGGCTTCGGTGGCGGCGGTGGCCTCGACGGTGCTCATGCCGCGACCCCCTTCCTCGTGGCGCGACGCGTTCGGGTGATGAACAGGATCCGGTCGAGCGAGATGGCACCGACGATGAAGATGCCGACGATGGCCTGCTGCCACAGGCTCGGAACGCCGAGCACCGGGAGCGCGTTGCTGATGGTGGCGAGGAAGAACGCGCCGAGCGCGACGCCCCAGATGGTGCCGGAGCCGCCCACGATCGCGACGCCGCCGACGACAGCGGCAGCCACCGCCTCCAGCTCATACCCGGTGCCCACCTGCGCGTCACCGGTCGCGAAGATCGACAGGTACACGAGCCCGCCGAGCCCGGCGAGTGCGCCGCTGGTGATGAACGCGTTGAGGATCAGCCGGCGCTCGCCGAGACCGAACAGCGTCGCCGCCTCGGGGTTGGAGCCGAGCGCGTAGAGGTTGCGGCCCGCGCGTCGGCTCGTCATGAACCAGCCGACGATCAGCACGACGATCACGGCGAGGATCAGCAGGTACGGCACGCCGAAGATGTTCGCGGTGCCGAACTGCCGGTACTCCGGGGGGATCCAGCTCGAGCGGATGAAGTGCGGGCCGATCCAGAGGATCGCGATACCGCGGTACGCGTACAGGGTGCCGAGCGTGATCACGAGCGACGGCACCTTGAGGAAGGCGACGAGCAGACCGTTGATCAGGCCCAGGAACGCCCCCAACAGGATGCCGACCGCCACGACCACCGGGATCGGGATACCCGGCACGTTGTAGAAGAGGAACCCGCACAGGTAGGTCGACAGGCACAGGATCGACCCGATCGACAGGTCGATGTTGCGCGTGATGATCACGATCGCCTCGCCGAGGGCGATGAGGATCAGGATGGTCGGCTGCCGCAACAGCTCGCGCCATCCGCCATCGCTGAAGACGAACCCGGGCTGGTTGATCGTGGTTGCGGTGACGAGCGCGAGGATCAGGATGATCAGCGCGAGCTCGCGGGCGCGGACGAGGCGGCCGACCAGAGATCGGCCGGCGTCGAGGCCGGGCGCGGTGGTGGTCACGCGGACACCTCCTGGGCGTGGGTCGCGGCGTACATGACGTTTTCGGGGGTGGCTTTCTCACGGGGGAACTCGGCCGTGATCCGGCCCTCGCGCAC